>CADACW010000067.1 GCA_902786565.1 uncultured Prevotellaceae bacterium
AGGCACGCCCGCCGTTGCGGTCATCCCCGTACCAGCCATTCGAATGGCAGGCGCCCCCTGTCAGATGTCTATGGCATCGGCTGCGCAAAACTTGAGAAAGCTGAATCAGCTGACAAGAAAGCCGCCACCGTGGCTTCTGCTTTTTGCAATCTCAGCCCTCAAAAGTGGCCATATTCACCATAAATAATTGACTTTTATGGCCTTTTTTCTATGAAGAACCACATATTTCACCCTCCTTTTTTGGTGTTTCGTTTTTTTTCCGTACCTTTGCAGCGATAATGACGATAAGTACTTATGCCATCAGACAAGATTAGAATAAAAGACATAGCCCTGCGGGCAGGCGTCAGCGTGGGAACCGTCGACCGTGTGCTGCACGAGCGGCCCAACGTGTCGAAGTCGGCCCGCGAGAAGGTGGAGCAGGCACTGGCCGAGATGGACTACGAGCCCAACGTGTATGCCTCTGCCCTGGCCTACAACAAGGACTATACCTTCTACTGCATCATCCCTCTGCACGAGAGCGAGGCCTACTGGGAAGAGATTGAGGAGGGCGTGGCCGCCGCCACCGCCCGCCGTCGCGACTTCCACGTCAGGCTGAAGATGCTCTACTACGAGCGCTTCAACGGCCCCGCCTTTGTCAAGGCCACCGAGGAGTGCCTTGCCGGCAGTCCCGACGGCGTCATCATGGTGCCCGCCAAGCTGGACCTGGTCCGCCACTTCACCGATGCGCTGTGCGAGCGCAATGTGCCCTTCATCCTGCTCGACTCCTATCTGCCCGACCTGAAGCCCCTGTCGTTCTACGGCCAGGACTCCTTCCAGAGCGGCTACTTTGCCGCCCGCATGCTGATGCTCATTGGCAGTGGCGAGAGCGAAATCATGCTGATGAAACAGCTCAACAAGGGCCATGTGGGCTCGAAGCAGCAGTCCAACCGCGAGACTGGCTTCCGCCATTATATGAAAGACCATTTCCCCAAGATTGCCATCACCGAGCTGAACCTGCCCATGGGCTCGTCGGCCGAGAAGATCGATGCCATCCTCGACGACTTCTTTGCCACCCATCCCCACGTGCACCATTGCATCACGTTCAACTCGAAGGCCTATCTGGTGGGCGAGTATCTGCTGCGCACCAATCGCCGCAACATCCAGATCATGGGCTACGACATGGTGCCCAAGAATGCCGAGTGCGTGCGCCAGGGCAGCATCTCGTTCCTCATCGCCCAGCATGCCTACATGCAGGGCTATGCCTGCGTGGAGACCCTCTTCGAGGCCATTGTGCTGCGCAAGGAGGTCACGCCCGTCAACTATATGCCCATCGAACTGCTGACCAAGGAGAACATCGACTTCTACCGCCGCACCAACATCGGTTGACAGTCGGAAACATGTGAATAATTATGGCTCTTAATCTGAACAAGAATCTGAAGCTCTACTACTCCATCAAGGAGGTGGCCGAGATGTTTGGCCTGAACGAGAGCACCTTGCGTTTTTGGGAGACAGAGTTCCCCTTCCTGAAGCCCAAGACCGCCGGTCCCAGCAAGGTGCGCCAGTACACTGAGAAGGATATCGAGCAAGTGCGGCTCATTCACAGCCTGGTGAAGGTGCGTGGGTTCAAGCTGGCCGCCGCCAAGAAAATCATCAATCAGAACCGCGACGGCGCCGACCGCAAGGCCGAGGTGCTGGCCAAGTTGACGGATGTGCGCGACGAGCTGCAGGCTCTGAAACGTCAGCTCGACAGGTTGCAGTAGACCCAATGGAGAGAGTATCAGTAAAGGCGGTGACTACAGGCAGCCAGCTGTCCAGTTTTGTGCGCTTCCCTGCCCGTCACTATGCAGGGTGCCCCCTCTATGTGCCCGACCTGGAGCGCGACGTGCGTGCCATGTTCGACCCGCGGAAGAACAGCGGTCTGGAGTTTTCCGATGTCCAGGCCTTCCTGGCCTGTCGCGGTCAGCAGGTGGTGGGGCGCATCGTGGGCATCGTCAACCGCCGCGCCAACGAGAAGTGGCACAAGCGCTACGTCAGGTTCAGCCATATCGAGTTCACAGACGACCCCGAGGTGTCGCGTGCGCTGCTCGAAGCCGTCGGCGAGTGGGGTCGGCAGCGCGGCATGGACTGCATACAGGGCCCGATGGGCATCACCGACTTCGACAAGGAGGGCATGCTCGTTGAAGACTTCGACCTGCCCAGCTCGCTGTCTACGATCTACAACTACGACTACTATCCCCGCCACCTGGAGGCTCTGGGTTTCGTCAAGGAGGCCGACTGGCTGCAGGTGCGCGTCGCGGTGCCCGCCGAGGTGCCCGCCGTCTTCGCCCGCGTGGCCCGTTTTGCCCGCGAGCGGCTGGGGCTGCGCGTGCGTAAAGTCACCAACAGCGAGATTCGCGGGGGCTACGGCCGCCGCATCTTCACCCTGCTGAATCAGGCCTACAGCCCCCTCTTTGGCTACACCGAGCTGACCGACAGGCAGATGGACGAATTTCAGAACCAGTATATACCTCTGGTCGACAAGCAGATGATGCCCCTCGTAGAGAATGCCCAGGGCGAGCTGGTGGGCGTGGCCATCACCATGGCCAGCCTCTCCGATGCCATGCGCCGTTCAGGCGGGCGGCTGTGGCCCACCGGCTGGTGGCATCTGATGAGGGGGCTGACGTGGCACCGCTCCCACACCGTCGAGATGCTGCTCATCGGTGTGCGCCCCGACTATCAGGGCAAGGGCGTGAATGCCCTCTTCTTCGATGACCTTATACCTATTTATAATAAGTATGGCATGAAGTGGGCTGAGACAGGGCCCCAGTTGGAAGACAACACCCGCGAGCTGAGCCAGTGGAAAGCGCTCAACCCGCAGACCGTGAAGCGTCGCCGCTGCTACACCAAGAAGATTTGACCAATGGAACAGAACGACACAAATATCTACCCCAAGATGAGGTTATACGAGGAGTTCGACGGCGAAGTGTTCGTTGTCGACAACGTGATTGACCTCTCCAGCGCCCTCTCGCCGGCAAAGTCAGGCTACAATCTGTTCTTGCTGTGCAACAGTGGCCGTGTGCAGTTGGAGATGGTGAATAGCACCATCACCTTCAGCGCTGGGCAGATGTGCATCCTGCCGTCGAACAAGATGATGAGCAAGACCCTGGTGAGCCCCGGCGTGAACGTGTCGCTGCTGTGCGTCTCCGACAAGGCGCTCAAGAGCATACTCGGAGCGCAGATAAGCATTTGGAACAAGGCCCTCTATCTGCAGAAGACCCACGTCATCGATGCCTCATGGTGCCACACGCTGAAAGACTATATCTTCACCGTTTTCAAAGAGAAGCGCTCGCCCCTGTTCAAGGAGATAGCACTCTCGTTCCTGCGCACCTTCCTCCTGTTCATCTGTGAGCAGTTCGGCCTCGCCGACGAGGAGGAGGGTGAGCCTGCCGAAGCCAACAAGCCTGGCATCTTGCGCCAGGATATGCTCTTCAGCCGCTTTCTCGAACTCCTCTCCAGCCAGAGCGTGAAGCGCCACCCCGTGTCGTTCTATGCCGCCAAGCTCTGCGTCACACCCAAGTATCTGGCCGGACTGAGCACCCGCGTCAGCGGCAAGTCGCCAGTCAAGTGGATTATGGAGTACACGATGGAGGACATCTACACCCAACTGCGTATGACCGACAAGAGCCTGAAGGAGATAGCCATGCAGACGGGGTTTCCCAACACCTCGTTCTTCGGCAAGTTCTTCCGCGAGAAGTCGGGCATGACCCCGCAGGAATATCGCCAGCAAGTACATCGTAACTAAAAAAGATTGTTTTCACTGATAATTATGACAGAAAAGATTAAAATGGTACGTTATGCACTCATCATCACGCTCATGCTCCTGGCCTTCTGCCTGCCATCGTCGGCACAGCAGATAACGGGATACATCACCGATGCGGAGACGGGCGACAGCATCCCCTTTGTCAGCGTTGTCTACAAGGGGCACAGTATGGCGGCAGTCAGCGACACCGCCGGCCACTACTCCATCATCCGCCGCAACGGCTGGAAGCTGTCGTTCAGCGCCGTGGGCTACAAAGCCACCGTGGTGCCCATCAACTCGCAGACCAAGAGCCCGCTGAACATCGTGCTTACCCCTGACAAGCAGCAATTGGCCGAGGTCACCGTCAAGGCCAAGCGCAACCGCTACAGCCGCAAAGACAACCCCGCCGTGGAGTTGATGAAGAAGGTGATTGCAGCCAAGAAGGAGAGCAATCTGGCCAATCACGACTACTATAAGTACAACAAGTACGAGAAGTTGACCCTGGCCGCCAACGACCTGTCGCCGCAGATGCTGCAGGAGAAACCCTTCTCCAGCACCCCCTGGCTGATGGACCAGGTGGAGGTGTGCAAGTACAACCTGAAGATGATTCTGCCCCTGAGTGTCGATGAGACCGTCTCGGAGATAGTCTACAGGAAGAATCCCCAGTCGAAGAAGACCTATATCAAGGGCCAGCAGTCGTCGGGCATCAACGACCTCTTCCAGACGGGCGACATTCTCAACATTGTGATGAAGGACGTCTTCACCGACGTGGACCTCTACGACGACCAGATACGCCTGCTGCAATACCCCTTCACCTCGCCCATAGGCAAGGATGCCATCAGCTTCTACCGCTTCTATATAGTAGACACGCTGAAGGTCGAGGCCGACAGCTGCATACGCCTGCACTTCCTGCCCAACAACCAGATGGACTTCGGATTCCGCGGCGACATCTACATACTGAAAGACTCGACCTACCACGTGAGGCGCTGCGAGCTGACACTGCCCAAGCAGACATCGGTCAACTTTGTCAAGAACATGCGCATCGAGCAGGAGTTTGAGAAGCTGGAAAACGGCGAGTGGGTGCTCACCCAGGACGACATGGTCACCGAGTTGCAGTTTGCCAAGTTCCTGCAGCAGGCCATCGTCATACGCAACACCCGACTGGGCGAATACTCCTTCAATGAACTGCCCAAGAAGCTCTTCAAGGGGGCGCGCACCGAAATTCGCGAACCCGACGCCGGCATGCAGGGCAAGAACTTCTGGAACCGCTACAGGCAGGTGGAACTGACCAAGAGCGAGAACCAGATGGGCGACTTCGTGACCAACATTCAGCGCATCAAGGGCTTCAAGTACATCATGTACGGCCTGAACGCACTGATTGAAAACTCCATAGAGACCGGCGACCCCAACAAGTTCGACATATCGCCGGTGAACACCATCATCTCGCGCAACCAGATTGACGGCTGGCGCTCACGACTGAGCATGAAGACCACCGCCAACCTGAACAAACGGTTCTTCTGGGACGGCTACTACGCCCACGGGTGGGGCAGCCACAAAAACTACTACAGCACGGGCCTGACCTACTCGTTCATAGACAAGGTCTACATGCCCTGGGAGTACCCCAAGCGCACACTCAAACTGGAGAGCACCTACGACATGAGCTCGCCCAGCGACCGCTATCTGCCCACCGACAAAGACAACTTCCTGGTGGCCTTCAAGTGGGCCGGCATCAACAAGATGACCATCAACAACCGCCAGAAACTCTCGTTTGAATATGAGATGTATGGCGGACTGCGCACCTCGCTGAGCCTGAAGGCCGAGGAGTATGAGGCATGCGGTAACATGTCGTTTAGGACGCTCGACCAGCCGGAGGTGAAGTACGACGGGCTGAAGCCCAACCACGAGTTTATGCGAACCACCGAGATCTTTGCCGAACTGCGCTATGCCCCCAGCGAAACCTATATCAACAGCAAGCAGCGCCGCGTCACCATCAACCACGACGCCCCGTCGATGTCGATCAGCCACACCATAGGACTGAAGAACGTGCTGGGCGGACAGTACAGGTCAAACTTCACCGAGGCCAAGCTCTACCAGCGCTTCTGGCTGAACAGCTGGGGCAAGGTGGACCTGCACCTCAAGGCCGGCATACAGTGGAACCAGGTGCCCTATATGCTGCTCATCCACCCCGTGGCCAACCAGTCGTTTGTCATCGAGGAGGAAATGTTCAACCTTATCAACAACATGGAGTTTCTCAACGACCGCTATGCCTCGATGATGCTTTCGTGGGACATGAACGGAAAGTTCTTCAACCGCGTGCCGCTGCTCAAGAAGCTGAAGTGGCGCGAATATCTGGCCGTCAACATGCTGTGGGGCCAGCTCACTGACAAGAACAATCCCTATCTGCCCGAAAACGCAGGCAACCCCACGCTGATGTATTTCCCCGAGGGCTGCTACATCATGCACCACCGCAAGCCCTATATCGAGGCCGTCGTCGGCGTGCATAACATCTTCAAGATTCTCCACGTGGAGTACGTGCGCCGTCTCAACTACCTTGAGCTGCCCACCAGCGAGAAGTGGGGCATCCGTTACATCTTCCGACTAACTTTCTAACGACACACACTATAATCATGAATGAGAAAATCTATCAGACACTCAAATCTGCCGAGACCGAAGACTGGCTCGACTATCACGTCATACGTCCCATCTGCTATTACCTCTCGGTGGGATTCGCCCGCCTGGGCACCCATCCCAACACGGTGACCATCTGGTCAATGATTATCGGGGCGGCCAGCTGCATCTTCTTCGCCCACGGATGCTTCTACTACGAGGGAACCACGGGGCTGGTCTGCAACCTCATTGCCTTCTTCATGCTGATGGTGGCCGACCTGCTCGACTGCACCGACGGACAACTGGCCCGAATGACGGGCAAGAAGAGCCGGCTGGGGCGCATACTCGACGGTGCCGCAGGCTTCGTGTGGTTCATTCCCATCTACTTCGCCCTGGCGTGGCGCTTCTACCAGCACCACGACCTGGAGTTTCAGTTCCTGGGCATCAGCGACACCCCGCAGAACGCCCTCATCGCCACAATCTTCGTCATTGCGCTGGCCCTCTTCTCAGGGTTCTACGGGCTGGCCGCACAGCAGCGGATGGCCGACTATTACATCCAGGCACATCTTTTCTTCCTGAAGGGCGAGAAGGGCAGCGAACTGGACAACTCGCGCCAGCAGCAGGCCATCTACGACAAGATGGGGCCTGAGACTAGCAGCTTGGAGCGTGCCTTCCAGAAATCGTATATCGACTATACCAAGAAGCAGGAGCACAAGACGCCCCAGTTCCAGCGCCTGCTGGCCGTGCTCCGCGAGCGTTACGGCACCCCAGAGCATATTCCCACCGAGGTGAGAGAGCGGCTGCGCGGCTACTCGCTGCCGCTGATGACGTGGAACGGTTTGCTGACCTTCAATTTCCGCACGGCTGGCCTGTTCCTGTTCTGCCTGCTCGATGTGCCCACGCTCAACTTTGTCTGGGAAATCGTCGGCATGGGCATCCTCGCCATGTACATCAACCACCGTCACGAGAACTTCTGCAAAAAGGTGGCCGACAGTCTCTAACCTCTCACCTCTAATCTCTCACCTCTAATCTCTCACCTCTCACCTCTAATCTCTCACCTCTAATCTCTCACCTCTCACCTCTCTCCTCTAAAAATGAAGTGGACCAAGCAACGGCTTAACAATCTGTTTTTCGTCATCGGCGTGGTGGCGGTGGTGGTCATGCTCTTCACCTTCGACATCAGCTTTGTCGAACTCTGGCAGCACATCACCCACGCCGGCTATTGGTTGGTGCCCATCATCGGCATCTGGATAGTCATCTATGCCATCAATGCCTGGGCGTGGCTCTGCATCATCCGAGGCAATTGCGGGGCAGAAACGCCTCACGGCAGCAGGTTCCTCTGGCGCATCTACCGGCTGACCATCACCGGCTATGCCCTCAACTACGCCACACCAGTGGGCGGACTGGGCGGCGAGCCCTACCGCATACTGGAACTGTCGAAGGACATTGGCACCCAGCGCGCCACCTCGTCCGTCATCCTTTATGCCATGATGCATTTCCTGGCCCACTTCCTGCTGTGGTTCTCCACCATTTTCCTCTATCTGGCCCTTGCAGCCATCGGCGACCTGCCGCTCACCCCCGCCATAGGGGTGGCCTTTGCCGCCATTGTCGTCTTCTGTCTGGTGGCCTTCCGGGTCCTGGCCAAAGGCTATCAGGGCGGCGTGGCTGTGAGAATCTTCAGCTGGCTGGCCAAGGTGCCAGGCCTGAAGGGCTGGGCCACCCGTTTCCAGGCCACCCATGCCGAGCAATTGCGGCACGTCGACGAGCAGATTGCCGCCCTTTATAAGCAGGACAAACGGGCCTTCTACAGCAGTCTGGCCCTCGAATACCTGGCCCGCATCGTCCAGGCCCTCGAAATCCTGTTCATGCTCCTCCTCTTCGGCGTTGACTGTGGTGGAGGCTTTGGTGGCATCATGCTCACCTTCCTCCATTCCATCCTCATCCTCTCGCTCACCACGCTTCTGGCCAATCTGCTGGGCTTCCTCCCCATGCAGCTGGGCGTGCAGGAGGGTGGCTTCGTCATCTCCATTGCCGCTCTCGGCCTTTCCGCTGCCCTCGGCATCTTCGTGAGCATCATTTGCCGCGTCCGTGAAATCATCTGGATTGCCATCGGCATCCTCCTGATGAAGATATGACCCCCGTGCTCCCCAAAAATTCCCACCGTTGGAATAAATCATTCCCACGGTGGGAATATTTCGTTAGCCTGACAGATTGGTGACTACACAATCTTAAAATTTGTGTATTTTAGATGGCTTATCACATTGTTTTCCCAAACTTTTTGTAATTTTGCGCCAAATTATGTTTTATGAAGCAAAGAGAATATGACATAACATCCGCTGAATCAATTTTGGATTTCGGAATGAGATTGCTTGGCCATTCGCTCAGAGAATTGCATCCTGAAGCCAAATTGTTCAATGGTAAAGGCGGGTTGGGTACCTCCGTGGAGTTTTATCATTATGATTATTTACCCAATTCTGATTCTGGGCCCGACTTCCCTGAAGCAGGTTTAGAGCTGAAATGCACGCCTTTGAAACAACTTAAAGAAGGTAGTATGTCTTCAAAAGAACGTCTTGTCCTAAACATTATCAATTATATTGAAGAGGCAGAGAAGACTTTTGAGTTGAGTAGCTTTTGGATTAAAAACAAGTTTCTCCTTCTAATGTTTTATTTGCATGAGTCCGGTGCCAATCCCGTGGACATGCTTTTCAAACTGATAAGAACATGGAAGTTTCCCGATGAAGACCTTAAAATCATCAAGGACGACTGGAACAAGATACATTCAATGATTTTGGCAGGAAAAGCTGACGAGCTGACTGAGGGGGTCACTTTCTATCTCTCAGCCTGCATGAAAGGCAGCAAAGCCGGCGAGGAAATGAGGAAACAACCCTTTTCGGAGAGACTTGCCCAGCAGAGGGCGTATTCGCTGAAATCTGGTTACATCAACAAAATAATACTCGAATCTTATCTTGACGCAAGTATATGCCAACAGCTAAAACTATCCCCCAAGAGAATTGAAAGTCTTCAAAAGAAGTATTCAGCTGAAAGGGTCGTTAAAAGTGTTAAGGCATACCAACCTGGCGAGACATTCGAACAACTCATAGAGAGAAAGATAAAACCGTATTATGGGAAGACGGTTGATGATATCATAAAGAAGCTCCAAGTGCAACTTAACCCATCTTCCAAGGATTTTGCCTATCATGTCTGTAGGGCTATATTGGGAGTGACTTCAAAGAGAATACAAGAGTTTGATAATGCAGGTATTTTGCTAAAGACGATTGCTCTTGAAGCTAATCGTGACTATATTGTAGAGTCAATGTCGTTTCCTTATATCAGATTTGTTGACATAGTGAACCAAGAGTGGGAAGATTCAGACTGGTATCATTCGTTGACATCGAAATTCTTTTTTGTGGTCTTCCGCAAATCATTCGACGGCATCAGGCAGAACATGACATTGGAGAAGGTGCTCTTCTGGAATATGCCTTCTAAAGATTTGGTTATTGCAGAAAGGTTGTGGAACGATACGAAAGAGAAAGTCATTAAGGGTGAGTATGATTCCTTTATTACTACAAAGTCACACCCCATCTGTCATGTACGCCCTCATGGTACAAAAGGGCAAACAGTGGAAACCCCTCAGGGAATGAAGGTACAGCCTAAGTGCTTTTGGTTGAATAATGACTATATACTTAATGCCGTAAAGAAAAAAAGCAGATAATGGCTAAGAAACGATGTCATATTCGTGTTGTAGAGTTGTTTGCCGGAGTAGGCGGTTTCCGCATCGGGCTTGAAGGAGCTTCTGATGCCTATGAGACTATATGGAACAACCAGTGGGAACCCTCGACACAGCATCAGGACGCTTCGTTGGTATATCAGGCTCGTTTCGGCTCCAAGGGCCATTCAAATAAGGATATTAACCTAGTAAAGACAGAGGATATACCAGACCATGATTTGCTGGTAGGAGGTTTCCCCTGTCAGGACTACTCTGTGGCAGCAACTTTGAGCCGTTCAGGTGGCATCGAGGGAAAGAAAGGCGTGCTTTGGTGGCAGATCTATCGCATACTCAAGGAGAAAGGCGACAAGCGTCCCCAGTATGTTTTCTTTGAGAATGTAGACCGCTTGACCAACTCGCCTGCCACCCAGCGAGGCCGTGATTTCGCAATTATCCTGGCTTCGCTTTCAGACCTTGGATATGCAGTTGAATGGCGCATCATCAACGCTGCTGATTATGGTATGCCTCAGCGCCGACGCAGGACTTATATTTTGGGCTATTTGAGAGATTCCATTGTCGGCCAAAAGATGGAACGGATAGAGGACTGGGTGGAATATGACGGAGTGATGGCAAGGGCTTTTGAGTTCAGGCCGAAAGCAGGGAGCGTGTCTGAGTTTGACATAAAAGGAACCTTGGAAATGGTTTCTGACGGTTTTAACAAAGGCAAGAAAGACTCTCCATTCGGCAATGCCGGCATGATGTCAGACCGCCATGTGTATTCCGTAGATGCTGAAGCCGTTTACGATGGGCCACGCCAGACATTAGGCGGTAATCTCGTGGATGAAAACTTGGTGCCGGAAGACTTTTTTATTCCTAAAGACGAATTATCTAAATGGGAATACGAAAAAGGGGCAAAGAAGATTGAGCGAGTTTCAAAGGAAGGGTATAAATACTTGTTCTCAGAAGGTGGTATGGCCTTCCCGGATTCTCTTGAGCAGCCTTCGCGAACCATTATCACTGGCGAAGGTGGTACTGCACCCTCTCGTTTCAAACACGTAGTCAAGACAAAATCTGGCCGTTATCGGCGTTTGCTCCCTATTGAATTGGAGCGACTGAATATGTTCCCGGACAACCATACGCTACATCCAGAAGTGTCAGATGGCAGACGTGCTTTCCTAATGGGAAATGCGTTGGTTTGTGGCATCGTGGAACAGATTGGGAAAAGTCTTTATCAGTTTATCTACGACGAAGCCCCCGTATCGTCACGCCCCATTTTCACTAACCGTGATGTGAAGCCGATGCTTGATTTAGGATTGTTTGCTGACGAGGGGAAGCCATTAGTGGTGAATAGACCGAAAAAGCAGTACACGCTTGACAAAACCAAACACCTGTTGATAGGTTTGGTAAAGAAAGACAATGAAAAATACTTCTTGACAGAAGAGCCAACGAAGGTCTACTATACTGGCCAAACAAAAACATTCCCATCGACGGTTGCAATCAACAAACTCTACTATTTCATGCCTTATATTAAAGGGAAGGGAGTGCGCGATCTCTATCTGATACGTGTGGCCCGCATTGGCACCAAAGCTGAGATTCACCCTGAGTCTAACGACGAGGAACCTCGTATGGTGTTTGAGTTAGAATACTTGGAGAGTCTGCCAGATTATGAAATGGTGTCGCTGACAAGGTATTATTATAAGGATACATTGTTAGGTAGAATATTCAACAACTAAATATTTATCCGACTTTTCGGTAGAGGTGAGCAGGGCGGCGCGGAATGGCGTTCGGCGGACAATTGTGATGGCCGGGTATCTGAAAAGGTGATGGTTTGAAGGTTTTTGCACCCAATGGGCATAGTAAATTTGGAGGATTGGAAAAATATTCGTAACTTTGCGCCTTAGAATATTCCCAATCTGAAATATGAAATATTATCCGCTTCTGTTTGAACCCAATCTGCACACGGTGGTGTGGGGAGGCAACCAGCTCAGACCGTATAAGGGGCTGGCAGCATCCGATGAGCCTGTCGGCGAGAGTTGGGAGGTGAGCGCCGTCGAGGGCAGCGTCAGCATTATTGCCAATGGCGAGTGGAGTGGGAGAGACCTGGTCTCTGTCATCAATGAACATCCTAAGGACATCCTCGGCGCGACTGTCAACGAGAAATATGGCGGCAAACTGCCGCTGCTGGTGAAGTTTATCGACGCCAGGCACGACCTGAGCATACAGGTGCACCCCAACGACGAGATGGCCATGCGGGAGCACGGCAAGATGGGCAAGAGCGAGATGTGGTATATCATCAAGGCCGATGCGGGCAGCCACCTCTACGCGGGGTTCAACCAGCGAATCACCCCATACGAATATCAGCACAGGGTGGCCGACGGCACCATCGTAGACGTGCTGGCCAATCACCCCGTCAAGGCTGGCGACGTGTTCTATCTCCCGGCAGGGCGCGTCCACGCCATCTGCGGCGGCATCATGCTGGCCGAGGTGCAGCAGTCGAGCGATGTCACCTATCGCATCTTTGACTACAACCGGCCCGGCATGGACGGCAAGCCGCGTGAACTGCACACCGAGCTGGCAGCCAAGGCCCTGGACTATCACGTGGAGAAAAACTACCGCACGGAGTATGCCGAGACGGAGAACAGGGCCGTACAGATCATTGACTCCCAGTACTTCGACGTGCGTGTGATGGAAATCAGCGCCCCCTTCCACCGCAACCTGCTGAAGTACGACAGCTTCATCATCTCAATGTGCATCGAGGGCGACTGCAGGCTGCACGTGCGTGGCACCGGCGACGACATCGTTCTGAAAGCAGGCAACAGCACCCTGATTCCCGCCGCCATTGCCGACTACGATGTCATCCCCCTGAACGGGAGCACCCGGCTGCTCGACGCTTTTATTGACAATATGGACCGCACGCTGGCTGGCAAGGTGACGCGCTTCCTGCACATGACAAAACAATAGCCGACAAGCGAAAGGCGGGTGAAAATAGTTTAACGGCCAAAGGTTTTACAGGAAAACTTTTGGCCGTTAATTTGGTTTTTTGTACCTTTGTGGCCTGTTTAATCAAAAACATAACGAAAATACATAGCGTAATGAACGAGAAAATGAATTTCTTAGACCGTAATGAGTTTAATTTCGAGCCGAGCGAGAAGGTGGTCAAGGCCATCAAAAACTTCGACCCCAAGGACCTTTGTTTCTACACCCGCATCTACGACCAGGGTAAGAAGAGCGTCATCTCCGTCAGGCTCAGCGAAATCTACAAGGTGCCTGAAGAGCAGGTGCTGCTCACTTACGGCGGTGAGGATATGCTGAAAAATGCCATACACTATTTCCTTTCGGCCAACTCGCAGACCTCGACACCCAATACCACCATTCTCATACCCGAATTCTCGTGGTGGTACTACAACCGCGTGGCCAGCGAGTGTGGCGGCACTTTCCAGATGTACCCCCTGCACGAGCAGGACGACACCTTTGCCTACGATATCGACGAGGTGATAGAATACACCAACCGCATACACCCCCGCATGCTGCTGCTGGCTTCGCCCAACAACCCTACGGGCAACTGCCTCTCGCCGGAGGAGATTGGCCGTATTATGGAGAGCATCCCTGCCGACACGATGGTGCTCATCGACGAGGCATACGCAAGCTTCATCACCAGCGACACCG
Organism: uncultured Prevotellaceae bacterium; assembly: GCA_902786565.1. GTDB lineage: Bacteria > Bacteroidota > Bacteroidia > Bacteroidales > Bacteroidaceae > Prevotella. Next base: position 13,737 of record CADACW010000067.1, read on the forward strand.
ACTATATCGCCCCGCTGGTGAACAAATACAACAACCTGATCATCTCGCGCACGCTGTCAAAGTTCTACGGACTGCCCGGCCTGCGTTGCGGCTTCGGCTTCATTGGCAAGGGCCACGACCAGTTCCAGAGCTACGTCAACAAGTATCTGGGCTACAACCGCTTCTCCGAGGCCGTGGCACTGGCTGCGCTGGAGAGCGACGAGCACTACCGCCGCGTGGCCGACGATATGGACTGGGGCCGCAAACTCTTCGCACGCGAACTGGGCTCGCTGCCCGGCTTCAAGGTCTACAAGTCGGTGGCCAACTTCATCCTCATCAAGTATCCAGAGGCCATCAAGGAACAACTGCAGCAGGCATTGGCCGACGAGTGCTACAAAATCAAGTTCATGGCCGACAAGGGCCTGGAGTCGTGCATACGCATCACTCTTGGCCGGCGTGAGCAGACGCAGACCGTCTGCAACATCATCCTGAAGGTTGTAGGAAAGCATAATTCATGACGAAGATGATTGGCGTGATTCTCTCTGCGGGTATGGCCAAGCGGCTGCGACCCCTCACCGACACCAAGCCCAAGTGCCTGCTCACTGTGGGCGGCAAGACGCTGCTGCAGCGCACCATCGACGCTATGATGCAGGCAGGCATCAGTGAGTTTGTGGTCGTTACGGGCTATCGGGCCGATATGATTCGCAACTTTATCGACGAGACCTACAGCTCGTCGGTAGCCGTCTTCCACTTCCTGCACAACGCCGACTATGAGCACAACAACAACATCTACTCACTCTGGATGGCGGGGCAGGTGGTGCGTCACCACGATTTCCTGCTGATGGACAGCGACATCCTGTGCGACCCGGCACTGGTGGGCCGCATTGCATCGGAGAGTGGCTCCGCCCTGGCTGTGAACCGTCATGAACTGGGCGAGGAAGAGATGAAGGTGGTGGTCGATGCCGATAGGCGCATCACCGAGATCAGCAAGACCTGCCGGCCGGAAGACGCCCTCGGCGAGTCCGTAGGCATTGAGCGCATATCTGCCCAGTACAGCGATGCACTCTACGACGAGCTCGACCAGATGATTGTCGGCGAGAAGCTCATCGACATCTTCTACGAGCGTGCCTTCGAGCGCCTCATCCCCCGTGGCCACACCTTCCGTGTGGTCGACACCACCGCCTATTTCTCTTACGAGATAGACACCCCCGAAGACTACCAGACAGCACAAAAGCTAATGACTAACCAATAATTCATCAATTTGAACAATGGACCAGCAATATTCACCCTACTTCAATCCGGAACTGGAGACCATGAGTCGGCCAGAGTTGGAGAAACTGCAGTTGGAAAGGCTGAAAAAGACCGTGAACCACTGCATGAATGCCGAGTTCTACAGAAAGCGCTTCGCCGAGTTGGGCATCACCCCCGACGACATTAAGACACTCGACGACGTGAAGCGTCTGCCCTTTACCACAAAGGAGGATTTGCGCGAGAACTATCCCTTCGGACTGGCCTGCGTGCCCCTGAGAGAGTGCACCCGACTGCACTCCAGCAGCGGTACTACAGGCAACCCCACCGTGGTGCTGCACACGCAGAGAGACATCGACGAGTGGGCCAATGCCGTGGCCCGCTGCCTGTGGATGGTGGGCTCCAGACCCGAAGACGTGTTCCAGAACTCGGCAGGCTACGGCATGTTCACCGCCGGGCTGGGGTTCCAGTATGGTGCCGAGCGCGTGGGCATGCTCACCGTGCCGGCAGCCGCCGGCAACACCCTCCGCCAAATCAAGTTTATCACCGACTTTGGCACCAACGTTCTCCACGCCATACCCAGCTACGCCAGCCGTATCTTCGAGGTGATGAAGGAGCAGGGCGTAGACCCGCGCCGCGACACAAAGCTGCGCGTGCTCTGTATCGGTGCCGAGCCTCACAGCGAGGAGCAGCGCAAGCGCATTGAGGAAAACCTGGGCGTGAAAGCATACAACAGCTACGGCATCAGCGAGATGATGGGGCCGGGCGTGGCATTTGAGTGCCAGGAGCAGAACGGACTGCACATCTGGGAAGACTACTTCATCGTGGAGATTATCGACCCCGTGACGCTGGAGCCCGTGCCCGACGGACAGCTGGGCGAACTGGTGCTGACCACCATCAACCGCGAAGCCATGCCCCTGTTGCGCTACCGCACACGCGACCTGACCCGCATACTGCCAGGCGAGTGCCCTTGCGGCCGTCACCACAAACGGCTGGCACGTCTGCAAGGACGAAGCGACGATATGATTATCCTGAAGGGCGTCAACATCTTCCCCATTCAGATTGAGAAGATACTGCTCAAGTTCAAAGAACTCAGCACTGACTATCTCATCACCATCGAGACCAAGGACGGCAACGATGTGATGACCATCGAAGTGGAGCTCACCCAGATGTTCACCGATGACTACAGCCGTCTGCAGCAGCTGGAGAAGACCATCACCCATCTCTTGAAGGACGAAATACTCATCACACCCAAGGTGAGGCTTGTGCCAAAGGGCACTCTCGTGGTCAGCGATGAGAAGAAGGCCGTGCGTGTGAAAGACTTGCGAAAACTCTTTTAACTAAACATAAGACTATGACAATCCATCAGCTATCCATTTTCATTGAGAACCGGAGCGGAACGCTCATCAAGGTGCTCAACGTTCTGAAAGAGGCAAAAATCCAGATTATCGCCTCTACCATTGCCGATACGGCAGAGTATGGCATCTACCGCCTCATTTGCAGTGAGCCCTTGCGGGCCTACGAAGAGTTGAAGAAGGCAGGAGTGGCCGTGGCACTGAGCGATGTGCTCGCCCTGGAGCTGGACGATGAGCCTGGCCGTGCCGCCGATGCCGTCAAGCTGTTCAGCGATGCCGGCATCAGCATTGCCTATATGTACACCTTCCTCTATCGGGGCAAGGGCATACTGGTCTTCCGCACCGACAACAGGGAGAAGGCACGCGAGGCCATCATTCTGAACAATCTCAAGTTCATTGCCGAGCAGGATCTCAGCAAGTGGGCTTGACGTTACTCTGAACCGTTCTTTTCACCATAATGGCCCGGCCTTTCCCTTCGAAAGACCGGGCCGTTTCATAGGGTTCTCTGCAAGACTGTTTGCTGGCCAGCTGACGGTTTTTAGCGTGGCGCTTACTTGTAAATGATAGTCACCTAAAGTGAATTGATGTCTTCCTCACTGAGGCGTGTCAATTCTGCGATTTCCGTCGCGGACATACCTCTATCCTTCAAGCGCTTGGCAACATCCAGGGCTTTCTTCCTTTCGCCTTCTGCTCGTCCTTCAGCCCTTCCTTTTGCCTCGGCTGTTCGGATGGCACCGTCGTTGTCGTAGTAAATCTTTTCGCTTTCGAAATATTTGGCATACTCATCCTTCGACAGGTTGCCAATCTCGGCCACGTTGAAGAACTTCTTGAAGATGCGCTCCTGCAGGGCGGCAGGACGCTCCAGCAGGCGGGGCAGATTCTTCAAGGCGTAGAGCCACTTGTCGGCCATAGTCTCCAGCTGGGCCTCGGTCTTCTGGAACTTTGGCATCTCCAGGTAGATGTAGGTCAGCTTGTCGTAGAACACTTCCTTCTTGTTGATGTCCATCAGCTTCACCACGTGGTGGTAGTACTCCTTGTCGTCCTTGTCCTCGTCGAAGACAAAGTCGAGAATGCCAATGGTGTACACGGCTTTCAGTCCAAAGCGCCAGCGCCCCTTCGCTCCCTGCGAGCGGATGGGGAACGACGAGTAGTAGACCGAGC
>CADACW010000068.1 GCA_902786565.1 uncultured Prevotellaceae bacterium
TTCCCAGCCGTTGAAACGGCTGGCTACCGCTGTCAGGCCCCTGCGGGGCATTGGCTGCGCGTGGTTTCCTTAGCGTCATTCAGTTTAATTGCCGTGAATAATTCAGGCTAGAGAATTTGCGAGATAAGTGGCACTTATCTCCAGCTTGGGTTGGCAGCCTTGCCGGGTTTGGACGGCCCTTTCTTTGCATTTGTCCCCGCTTTTCTTGCGCGTTTCGCGGAAAAGCATTAACTTTGCAGCGTCAAAACCAATCATTATGGGAGCAGATAACACGTTGCGCTTTGCGCTCTTCGGCAACACCTACCAGCACGAGAAGTCGGCCGCCATCCGCCAGGTGCTCAGTGCACTGCGCAGCCACGGCGCCGGGATAGCCATCGACAGGGAGTACTGCGACTTCCTGCAAGCCAACGGCCTGGCCAGCGTGGCAGAGACGGCCACCTTCACGGGGAGCCACTTCGAGGCCGACTTCGCCATCTCCATGGGCGGCGACGGCACACTGCTGAAGACGGCCAGCCGTGTGCGCGACAAGCAGATACCCATCGTTGGCATCAACATGGGGCGGCTGGGATTTCTGGCCAACGCCAGCGCCGCCGACGTGGACGACTGCATCGGCTCGCTCTACAGCGGCGACTACGCCGTGGAGGAGCGGTCGCTGATACGTGTGGAGACCAACGGCGGCACACTGAGCGGCTACGACTGCGCGCTGAACGACGTGGCCATCCTGAAGCGCGACACGGCCTCGATGATCAGCATCCAGGCCAGCATCAACGGCGAGCACCTGGCCGTCTATCAGGCCGACGGACTCATCGTCTCCACCCCAACTGGCAGCACGGCCTACTCGCTGTCAAACGGCGGCCCCATCATCGTGCCCCGCACGGGCGTGATGCTGCTGACGGCCGTGGCACCCCACTCGCTGAACATCCGCCCCATCGTGATACCCGACTCGGCGGTGGTCCAGCTCACCGTGAGCAGCCGCAGCCATACCTTCCTTGTGGCCATCGACGGCCGCAGCGAGAAATTGCCCGAAGGGGCCACCCTGCGGCTGACCCGCGCTCCCTACACACAAAAAGTGGTGACGCGCCGCTCGGCCAGCTACTTCAGCACCCTGCGCGAAAAACTGATGTGGGGCGCCGACGTAAGGTAAAAGAACCAGAAGACCGACTATGAATCTGAAGGAGTTTCTGCAATTGCCCGACAACCACTATACAGCAGCCGAAATATTCCGCTGGCTGTGGCAGGCGCTGAAGGGCAACCGCCTGCAGGCCGTGCTCAATGCGGGCATCGGACTGCTGGGCGTGGTGCTGAGTCTAGCCTCGGTATGGGCCATGCAGCTGGCCATCGACACCGCTTCGGGCACCCGTCAGGGCAGCATCTACTGGGCAGTGGGCCTGATGGCGGCCCTCATCCTGGGCGAGTTTGCCCTGGGCATATCGCGTGTGTGGATTAAGAACATCCTTGGCGTCAAGGCCCAGAACCGCATGCAGCAACAGCTGCTGGCCCGCCTGCTGCGCTCGGAGTGGCGCGGGCGCGAGGCCATGCTCAGCGGCGACATCATCAACCGCCTGGAGCAGGACGTGAAGCAGGTGGTGACCTTCCTCACCGAGACGCTGCCCTCCGTGTTGAGCACGCTGGCCATGTTTTGCGGCGCCTTCTTCTATCTGCTGCAGATGGACACGTGGCTGGCCATCATCACCGTGGGCATACTGCCCGTGTTCGTGCTGGTGAGCCGCTTCTACGTGCTCTATATGCGCCGCTTCACCCGCCGGGTGCGCGACTGCGACAGTCAGGTGCAGAGCCTGCTGACCGAGACCATGCAGCACCGCATGCTCATCAAGACGATGGAGGCCAACGGGCAGATGCTGTCACGCCTGGAGCAACTGCAGTCCACGCTGCGCATGTGGGTGCGCCGGCGCACGTTCTTCAGTGTGGCCAGCAACTTCTTCCTCAACATGGGCTTCTCGCTGGGCTATCTCATCGCCTTCCTCTGGGGCGCCCTGCGCTTGAGCAATGGCACGCTCTCGTTTGGCGGCATGACCGCTTTTCTCCAGCTGGTCTACCGCATACAGGGGCCTGCCCGCGAGCTGACGCGGCTGGTGCCGTCGTTTGTGAGCGTCTTCACCGCCACCGAGCGACTGATGGAGCTGGAGGAGACGCCTGAGGAGCAGCAGGGCGACGTCGTCTGGCTGAAAGGTCCCTGCGGCATCCGTTTCGACCACGTCACGTTCAACTACGGCGCTCCCGGCCAGCAGCCCACCCTGAGCGATGCCTGCCACGAGTTTGCCCCCGGCACGTGCACGGCCATCATGGGCGAGACGGGAGCCGGCAAGACCACACTCATCCGGCTGCTCCTGGCCCTGGTGAAGCCTCAGCAGGGCGACATCCTCATATATAATAATAATGGTGAGACGCAAAGACTGTCGCCGCTGCACCGCTGCAACTTCGTCTACGTGCCACAGGGCAACACCCTGCTCAGTGGCACGCTGCGCGACAACCTGCTGCTGGGGCGGGCCGACGCCACCGACGCGGAGATGCAGGCGGCGCTGCGCACGGCCTGTGCCGACTTTGCGCTGGCGCTGCCCGACGGTCTGGACACCCGTTTCTCCGAGTTGGGCGGCGGACTGAGCGAGGGCCAGGCCCAGCGCATCAGCATTGCCCGCAGTCTGTTACGCCGCGGCAGCATACTCCTGCTCGACGAGGCCACCAGCGCCCTCGATGCCGACACCGAGCGGCAAGTGCTGAAAAACATCCTGTGCGACCGCAGCCGCACGGTCATCTTTGTCACCCACCGCCCTGCCGTTGTCGACTATTGCAGCCAGGTCATCAGGATTTGACTAAAGATGAAGAGCAAGAACATAGAGATGCGATAATACAACAGCAGAAGGTCAGTACACAGAGACGCAGAGGCGCAGCGTTTTTTTACTTCCTCTGCGTCTCTGCGTCTTTGTGTACTGACAATGTCAGTTGAACACTACGATGCCACCGTTGGGCTGGATGGTGAGTTTGGCTCTCCCCCGCTTGTCAATCTTCAGCGGCTTGACGGCTGGGCCGGCCACATTGCCCTTCTTGTCGGCCCAGTCGAAGAGCTGGCTGACAGCGGTGCCGGGAGCAAACATCGGCAACTCCACATCAAGCGAGAGCGGCTCCTTCAGGGCATTCAGCCCAGCCACATACCACTGCTGACCGTGACGGCGGGCCAGCACCACATAGCGGCCGGGATAGCCGTCGAGGAAGCGCGTCTCGTCCCATGTGGTGGGGATGGCCTTCAGAAAGTCAAGCTCCACCTGCGGCAGCTCGTCCAGGTTGTTGGGCTGCATGGCCACACATTGTATGGCAGTCTGGTTGGTGAAGGCGGAGGCTATCTCGAAGACGTCGGTGGTCTGACGCTGGTGGCGGCTGCGGTTGTCCTTCGAAAGATACTTGTTCATAATCACGCCACCCCAGTCCATCGTGGCCACGGCGTTGCGGCAGAAAGGATGCATGGTCAGTTCGAAAGGCTCCTGACGGGCGTGGTGGTCGGAGAAGAACACATTCTCGGAAGCCAGCACGGCCTCGCTGGCCACAAAGTTGGGATACATGCGCTCCCACCCGCGGGGCAGCGTGCAACCGTGGAAGATGCACTGCAGGCCGTAGCGATTGGCGTCGAAGAGTATGTCCTCGTAGAGCTGCATCGTCGGCTGCTTGTCGCCGCCGAAGAAGTCGACTTTGATGCCCTTCACGCCGATGCTCTTCAGCCACGCCATCTCGCGGTCGCGGGCCAGCGCCGTCAACATACAGTCGCGGGGTGTCTGCGGAGCGTCGTTCTCGAAGCCGTTGGAGTTGTACCACAGCATCAGGGCGACACCCTTCTCCTGAGCGTACTTTGAGAGCTGTGCCATGCGCTCGCGACCGATGTTCTTGTCCCACCAGTTGTCTACAAGGCAGTATTCGTAGCCCATCTTCGCGGCGAGATCAATGAACTGCACTTGGTCGTCGTAGTTGATGCTCTGGTCCTGCCAGATGAGCCACGACCAGGTGTAGCGACCGGGCTTGTACGCCTCGGTGGGCTCATACTTGGGCTTCACCACGTCGTAGCTGACGGTGGTCTCGACGATGGGCTTCAGCGTGGCGCCTACGGTGATGGTGCGCCAAGGCGTGCGGTAAGGCAGGGGGATGCCGGCCGTGGCCGAGCCGATGCCGTTGTTCTCGCCCTGCTGCGGGAAGGCGATGGTGTATCCCTGCTGCGCATCGTAGTCGCTCAAGTGGCTGCCCACGTAGCTGCCGTCGACGCCGGTCTCGCTGATAAGCACCCATGCTGAGGGTGTCTTGAACAGACAGGGGAAGGTATAGCCCTGACCGAACTTCGACTTCGCGTCCATCGGGGCGTCGGCCTCGTACTCCTCCTCATAGCTGGGCTTCGTGCGTTCCCATCCGGTCATCGGCGTAATCTGCGGACAGAGGAAGGTGGTGGTGCCGGCAGGCAGACGGAACGACGACACCTCGCGACTGACCACAGCACACTTGGGGTTGTCCTTCTTGGGGCGGCACAGCAAGTACCGGTAAGCAATGTCATTGTTGCTCACTTGGAAGTCGACAGCCATTTCCTGCCCTTTGGCATTCTGGAACGTCAGGGTGATGCAATTGGCTTCGACGCGGGTGTGCGACTCCTTGGTCTGCCGCATCTGATATTCATAAAAAGTCTTGCTGGGTTCTGAAAGAGTGATGGCCAGGCCCTGCGTGAAGTCGCCATAGTCGGCTACCAAGCCCAGGCGTGAGGGGTGCAGCACCAGCTGGTTGTCGTACTTCACAGAATAGTTGGGTTGTCCGCCGTCGTCGGTGATACTAACTACGAGTTTGCCGTCGGGCGATGCCACAGTAGCCTCGCGTGCCGTCATGGTGAGTGGCAGCAAAGCAATCAGGGGGATAAGTGTCTTTTTCATATTTTCAGGATTAGTCGTTGGGAGTGCAAATGTACAAAAAAATGAGCAAACAGCAAAGAAATCGCACGGAAAAATGCCACAAAATCATTGATTCAGCCAATTTGGAAGCATCATTGACAGCAAAAAGCAAGATGGAAATATGTTCAAAAGTTCAAAATCATTGTCGAAAAAAGGAACCATTGGTGAATGTAGACACCATTTATCTTTATTTGTACATCGTTATCTGAAAAAAAAGTGTGAAATTTGCACCCAGTTAAATTACAAGCTTATGTCCAATTCAACTAAATTAGACCCAAGCGGATACATAGACTTCGGAAACCTTTTGGTGGACTACTCCGAAGGCGACATCATGGCATACGAAAAGGTGAAAGACTTTTCAAAGTTGTTCCCCCCAAAAGCCATGATCAATCTTATTATGCTTTGATCAGGAGGCCACGCCCGCATCAAGGCAAACGAGCGCACCATCGATGCCGCCGAGGGCGAAATTCTGATCTGCCCACCTTCGGTAAAGACTTGGAGCGTGAGCAGCAACGACGATTTTGAGTGCCGTGTCATCAGTATTTCCGACCATATCATCCAGGGGCTGCTCCACGACAAGATTCACATTTGGCACCATGCCGTCTACGTGAACCAAATGAATGTCATCAACTTGTCGAATGCTTGCCGCGACGAGTTTTCATACTATTATTCGCTCATCAGGCTGAAGACGCGCAACCAGGCGAAGGGCGAGCCCACGGAGATACTCTTGGCGCTGGTGCGTGCTTTCCTGCTGGAGCTGTGCTTTCACTTAGAGGGCATCGACAACGACGAGGAGCAGCCCAAGCTGTCGCAGGGCAAGGTGCTCTTCAACCGCTTCCTCTCACTGCTGTCGAGCAGCGACATCAAGCGCCAGCCTGTGTCATTCTATGCCAGCCAACTGGCCATCACGCCCAAGTATCTCACCATGCTCTGCGTGAAATATAGCGACAAGACGGCTTCAGACTGGATTATCCAGTACACCACTGAGGAGATACGCTTCTATCTGAAAAGCTCCAACCTGACCATCAAGGAGATTTCGGCCAAGCTGGGCTTCTCGAATATGTCGCATTTCGGTTCCTATGTGCGCAAGCACCTGGGCGTGTCGCCCAGCGAGTTCCGCCACCATCACTAAAACTACTTATTATAGAGAAAGTGTGCCACGTGGAAGGCTGCATTAAGGCAGCTTCCACGTGGCACCGTCTTTGGTGTCTTTCACTTCAAATCCGAGTGCGGCCAACTCGTCGCGAATCTTGTCGCTGGTGGCCCAGTCCTTGGCAGCCTTTGCCTTGGCGCGCAGCTCCAGCACCATGTCGACCACCTTTCCGAAGGCTTCCTCGCGTGACTTCTGCTGGCCTGTGGTCTGCGTGCCGCAAACCGAGAGGCCAAGGATGTCCTCGGCGAAGAGGTGCATGGTGTCCGACAGTTCCTTCAGACAGTCGGGGCAAATCTCGGCCTTATGGTCGGACAGGCGGTTGACCACGGTGCAGGCCTCGAACAGATGGCTCAACACCTGCGGTGTGGCCAGGTCGTCGTTCATGGCGTCGTAGCACTTCTGCCGGAGCGCCTTGACCACCCTCTCCGTCTCGGCATCGCACTTTTCCGACGGCATGATCCTGGCCAGCGTGGCCAGCGCGTCGGAGAGTTTCTCCAGTCCCTTCTCGGCGGCCTGCAGGGCTTCGTCGCTGAAGTCTACGGTGCCGCGGTAGTGGGCCGAGAGGATGAAGAAGCGGATGGTCATGGGCGAATAAGGCTTGGAGAGCAACTCGTGCTGGCCGGTGAAAAACTGCTCCAGGGTGATGAAGTTGCCCAGGCTCTTGCCCATCTTCTGGCCGTTGATGGTAATCATGTTGTTGTGCATCCAGTATTTCACTGCCGGATGTCCCATCGAGGCCACCGCCTGCGCAATCTCGCACTCGTGGTGGGGGAAGATGAGGTCCATGCCGCCACCGTGTATGTCGAACTGCTCGCCCAGATACTTGCGCCCCATGGCCGTACACTCACAGTGCCAGCCGGGAAATCCGTCGCTCCAGGGCGACGGCCAGCGCATGATGTGTTCGGGCTGTGCCTTCTTCCACAGGGCAAAGTCGGCCTGGTTTTTCTTCTCGCCAACACCGTCCAGCTCGCGGCTGGCATCCTTCACGTTCTCCAAGGAGCGACCGCTGAGTATGCCGTAGTGGTACTGCTTGTTGTAGGCGTCGATGTCGAAGTAGACGGAGCCGTTGCTCTCGTAGGCAAAGCCGTTGTCCAGAATCTGTCTGACCAGCTGCTGCTGCTCGATGATGTGGCCTGTGGCGTGGGGCTCGATGGATGGCGGCAGCACACCCAGTGCCTCCATGGCCTGATGGTAGCGGTTGGTGTAGTACTGGGCTATCTCCATCGGTTCCAGTTGCTCCAGCCTTGCCTTCTTGGCAATCTTGTCTTCGCCCTCGTCGGCATCGTGCTCCAGATGCCCCACATCGGTGATGTTGCGCACATAGCGCACCTTGTAGCCCAGATGGCGCAGATAGCGGAAGAGGAGGTCGAAGGTGATGGCAGGTCTTGCATGGCCCAAGTGCGGGTCGCCATAGACGGTAGGTCCGCAGACATACATGCCCACGTGGGGGGCGTTGATTGGCTCAAAGCGCTCTTTCCGGCGCGTCAGTGTGTTGTATATGACGAGTTTTGATTCCATAGTGTTTGTGATTGTCATTTATGTTTTCTGTTGGCCCTCTGCTCGCGGTACTTAGCCTTCTGGCGGGCCGAGCCGCTGCCGTGGGCACCGGTGATGTACTGTTTCTTCTTGGCTTTGGTCTTCACCTTGCCGGCATTGGGGTCCACCCGCTCGCCACCACGGCCGAAGGAGATGCCATTCTCCAATATATGCTGAAAATCGTCATCCATAGTGTATAATATATTAATGGTGAAACAGTCGGACACCGGTGAAAGCCATGGCGATGCCATACTTGTCGCAGGTCATGATGACATGGTCGTCGCGCACGGAGCCGCCCGCCTGGGCTATGAACTGCACGCCGCTCTTGTGGGCACGCTCGATGTTGTCGCCAAAGGGGAAGAAGGCATCGCTGCCCAGGCTCACGCCCGTGTTCTGGGCTATCCAATCATGCTTCTCCTGAAGGGTGAGCACCTGCGGCTGCTCGGTGAAGAACTGCTGCCAAGCGCCGTCGCGCAGCACGTCGTCGTGCTCCTCTTCCGAGAGGTAGACGTCGATGGTGTTGTCGCGGTCGGCACGGCGGATGCCCGGCAGGAAGGGCAAGGCCATCACCTTGGGGTGCTGGCGGAGCCACCATGTGTCGGCCTTCTGTCCGGCCAGGCGTGTACAGTGGATGCGGCTCTGCTGCCCGGCACCGATGCCGATGGCCTGGCCGTCCTTCACGTAGCACACCGAATTGGACTGGGTGTACTTCAGCGTGATGAGGGCAATCATCAGGTCGCGGCGTGCCTCGGGGGTGAACGTCTTGTTCTGCGTGGGCACATTCTCAAAAAGTGCGGGGTCGTCAAGGGCAATCTCGTTGCGCCCCTGCTCGAAGCTGATGCCGAACACCTGCTTGGTCTCCAGCGGGGCGGGGCGGTAGGCAGGGTCAATCTTGATGACGCAGTAGGTGCCCTTGCGCTTCTCCCGCAATATCTCAAGCGCCTCGGGGGTGTAGTCGGGGGCAATGATGCCGTCGCTCACCTCGCGCTTGATGATAAGGGCGGTGGTGCGGTCGCACGTGTCGCTCAGGGCGATGAAGTCGCCATAGCTCGACATGCGGTCGGCTCCGCGTGCACGGGCATAAGCACAGGCCACCGGACTCTGGTCAAGCCCCTGGATGTCGGCCACGAAGCAGATGTGCTTCAGCGTGTCGCTCAGGGGCAAGCCCACGGCGGCACCTGCCGGGCTGACGTGCTTGAACGAGGCGGCAGAGGGCAGCCCCGTGGCCCGCCTCAACTCGCTGACCAACTGCCACGAGTTGAGGGCGTCGAGCAGATTGATGTAGCCGGGACGGCCGTTCAGCACTTCGATGGGTAACTCTGAGCCGTCGGCCATATAGATGCGCGATGGCTTCTGATTCGGATTACATCCGTACTTCAATGCCAGTTCTTTCATATCGTTTTATTCGTTAAATCCTTGGACGGTGCAAAGGTACAACAATTATGCGAAACGGCCAAAAGTGCCGCCACTTTTATTTGGTGTGCGCACACAGAAAGGCTAAAAAAGTTAAAAATATTTGGCAGTACGGTCAAAAGTGCGTACCTTTGCACCCGATTTGAGAAAATCATTGCCTCCTCGTGACGAGAGGCTGACGTGAAGAAAGCATAGAAACCTGGGGCCCCGGCAAAGCCCCGTCAACATAGAGTATATGAAAAGATTAGTGAAGAAAGTATGTCTGAGCTTATCGATTCTTACCCTGATGCCCCTCAGTGCAGGGGCTGCCAAAAGAAGCGAAAGCTCAGTCCAGTTTGACTGGTCGCCCGTGATGGAAGCCATCATTCTGGTAGAGAGCGAAGGAAATCCACGCGCCGTGAGTGGGAACTCGGCAGGCGCGATGCAGATTACTCCCATTCTGGTGAAGGAATGTAACCAGATTCTGAGCCAACGGAAGAGCAAACTGCGCTACACTCTGCAAGACAGATTCAATCTTGCCAAGTCGAAAGAGATGTTCCTTCTGATTCAGTCGCATTACAACAAAGCGAACGACATTGAGAAAGCGATTCGCTCCTGGAACGGAGGGCCTAACTACAGCGTGAAAGCCACCAACAGGTATTTCAAGAAGGTAATGCAGCGAATGAAGTAAGCATTAGCAGATGCAACTCATTGAAACGCACATACAAGCCCGGTTGTCATAGTTCCTGAAAGGAGCATGGCGACCGGACTTTTTTCAACACTTTTACATATTTTACGGACAAAATGCTTGCCGTTTGGAAAATAATGCGTAATTTTGCAACCACAAACAGAAATTATCATTCACTCAAGCACAAAACAAGTAATGAAAAGTTTTATAAACGTTGAAGACATCGGCCCGCTGGAACAAGCGCTGGCCGATGCCTTTGAAATAAAGCGCGACCGCTACAAGTTCCAACATCTGGGCAAGAACAAGACCCTGATGATGATCTTCTTCAACAACTCGCTGCGCACCCGTCTCTCCACGCAGAAGGCAGCCATGAACCTGGGCATGAACGTCATTGTGCTCGATGTCAATGCCGGGGCGTGGAAACTGGAAACCGAGCGTGGCGTCATCATGGATGGCGACAAGAGCGAGCATCTGCTGGAGGCTATTCCCGTGATGGGCTGCTATTGCGACCTTATCGGGGTGCGCTCCTTTGCCGGGCTGACCGACCGCGACTACGACTACGCCGAGACCGTGCTCAACCAGTTCATCAAGTACTCCGGCCGCCCCGTCTTCGCCATGGAGACTGCCACAGTGCACCCCCTGCAGGCCTTTGCCGACCTGATTACCATCAAGGAGCACTCAAGGCAGGCGCGCCCCAAGGTGGTCCTCACCTGGGCACCACACTGCCGTGCCCTGCCCCAGGCTGTGCCCAACAGCTTTGCCCAGTGGATGCTGGCCGACAAGGACGTTGACCTGATTGTCACTCATCCCGAGGGCTACGAGCTGGACCAGCAGTTCGTCAGAGGTGCCCGTGTGGAGTACGACCAGCGCAAGGCTTTCGAGGGTGCCGACTTCATCTACGCCAAGAACTGGTCGAACCCCGGCGTGACCAATCCCGCCGACTACGGCAAGATAACGTGCGATGACCGCTCGTGGACGGTAGACACCGAGCACATGGCGTGGACCAACGACGGCAAGTTCATGCACTGTCTGCCCGTGCGCCGCAACCTCATCGTCACCGACGATGTGATTGAGAGCCCCAACTCGCTCGTCATCCCCGAAGCCGCCAACCGCGAAATCAGTTGCTCGGTAGTGTTGAAACGTATGCTTGAAAGTTTATAATTTTTGCAGCCAATGGAAATATTACCTTTATGGACGTGGCTGTTGTTCTACGCCCTTGTGTTTATAATGCTCATCGCCGACTTGAAGATGTTCGGCAAGAATGGTGAGCACGAAGTGAGTGTCAAGGAAGCCCTGAAGATGACGGGTGTCTGGATAGGCGTGTCGCTGCTCTTCTGCGCCCTCATCTATCTGTTCTATCCCGTCGATTCGCATGAGAAGGCGATGGAGTTTCTGGCCGGCTATGTGATAGAGAAGTCGCTGTCGATGGACAATCTGTTTGTCTTCCTCATGCTCTTCTCCTTCTTCGGCATCAAGCGGCAATACCAGCACGAGGTGCTCTTTTGGGGCATCTTCGGCGCGCTGGTGCTGCGCAGCGTCTTCATTTTCGCCGGCGCCGCCATCGTGACGCAGTTCGAGTGGGTGCTGGGCCTCTTCGGCCTGTTCCTGCTCTATACGGGCGCCAAGCTCTTCGGCCATCGGAACGATGAGGAGTCCGACCCGTCGCAGAACATCATCGTGCGGCTGTTCAAGCGCTTCTTCCCCGTCACCGACCAGATGCACGGCGACAAGTTCTTCATCAAGGAGGGCGGTGCCAGACTGGCCACGCCGCTGTTCATCGCCCTACTCACCATCGAGACCACCGACGTGGCCTTTGCCGTAGACTCCATCCCCGCCGTCTTCTCCGTGAGCCGCGACCCCTTCATCGTCCTCACATCCAACATCTTCGCCATCCTGGGCCTGCGGGCGCTCTACTTCGCCCTGGCCGCTGTGGCCAAGTTCTTCAAGTATCTGAACTACGGCCTGGGTGTCATCCTCATCTTTGTGGGTGTGAAGATGCTGCTTGCCATGAACGAATACATCAACCGCCTGGGCGAGTTGGTGGGCCTGCACCTCAACATACCCCACATCGAGGTGCCCACCCCAGTCTCGCTGATGATTATCTTCGGCGTGCTGGCGCTCTCGATGCTGCTCTCGGTGGTGGTCACCCGCCACCAGAAGGCCTGACGCCCCCCTACCCCACCCCCGCATGCCTGTGCTACTGAGAGCCACCGCCACCATCCTGCTGCTCTGTGCCACCGCCCTGTCGGCCCCGGCACAGAGCACTTTTCGTATTCTCTCCAGAGGCCACGGCCAGGGGTTCGTGTTCATTGCCAATGGCGACACCCTGGGCTACACCACACAGGGCGACTACGACGAGGCCTTGCTGCCCCCACAACTGAAGGCCCTGATTGCTTTCTGGAAAGAGCGCCCGCCCCGAAGCAATCGGCATCGGCTGTCCAGCTACAAAAGCGGATGGACCGACGTGGCCCCTCTGACAGCTACCCACTGGCACCAAGGCGAACCCTACAACCTGCTGACCCCGCTCGTCGACGGGCAGCACTGTCCCGCAGGGTGTGTGGCCACGGCAGGGGCACAGGTGGCCTACTATTTCCATCGCGACAATCCAGACGCCCTGCTCCACGCCACGCCCGTCTATGGCCAAGGCAACACGGCGGTCAGCATGTCGCTGCCCGCCGGCACCCCCTTGGAGTGGCAGCTGATGCCGCTACAGGGCAGCGGCACGGCAGCCCAAGACCAGGCCGTGGCTACGCTGGTCTACGCCCTGGCCACCACAGCAGGCCTGGCCTTCAGCAACGAGTCGACCAGCGGCTACGACGAGCGTATGGCCTATGCCTTGAGCCGCCAACTGCGTCTGCTCTGCTCCTACCGCCAGAAAGCCACGCTAACACAGCGGGCATGGGAGGAACTGATCTATGCCAATCTCTCTTCGGGTCGGCCCATGCTCTGCTCCGGTCTCTCGCCAAAGGGCAGCGGCCATACCGTGGTGCTCGACGGCTATCAGGCCAGCACCGGCCTCTACCATTTCAATTTCGGATGGGGAGGCCAAGGCGACGGCTGGTACACCGTCGACGACGAGACGGGCATCGACGGCTACAGCTCGGCACAGGCACTGGTGTGCGACATCACCCCGCGTATGCAGAACCTGAAGGGACACCTTGCCCCCACGCCGCTCTACGAGAAGACCGCCACCACCGTCACCGCCACGGTGACCAATCAGGGCACCCTGACCTATTCAGGCTTCCACCTTTTTGTAAATACGGAGCCCGCCCTGCCCCTCCAGCCTTCGGCCATCGACCACCTCACCGACGTGGCCCCCGGCCAGACCGCGAGCCTCGACTTCAGCTTCACTCCCACGGCACAGGGCAACGCCTACCTGTTTCTCTGCGACAAGAACAGACACATCATCGACTCCTGCCGGGTCAGCATCGAGACCGCGCTGACCGATGTCGAAGCCGCCCTCCAGCCGCTCCGCTCCCACCCCTACAACCTGTCAGGCCAGCCCCTCGGCCGCCACGCCCACAGCGCAATTGTCATAGGAAACGGCCAACGGAAATCCTTAAATCGAAAATAATTTTGCCATTTCGTATAAAATCAGTAACTTTGCAGGCTGAAAATCAAAAAAAGACATTGCAAACCTTAAATTAACCGATATGTATAGAAGCAAAACATGTGGTGAGCTGCGGCTCACCGACGCCGGACAGGAAGTGACACTGGCCGGATGGGTACAGCGCACACGCAAGATGGGCGGCATGACATTTGTCGACCTGCGCGACCGCTATGGTATTACACAATTGGTGTTCGACGAGTCGAAGGACGCTGCCCTCTGCGAGCGGGCCAACAAGCTGGGTCGCGAGTTCTGCATACAGGTCAAGGGCACCGTCAGCGAGCGCGAGTCGAAGAACCCCAAGATGCCTACTGGCGACATTGAGATTCTGGCCCACGAGCTGAACATCCTCAGCGAGAGCCTCACCCCACCCTTCACCATCGAAGACCAGACCGACGGCGGCGACGACATCCGCATGAAGTACCGCTATCTGGACCTGCGCCGCACAGCAGTGCGCAAGAATCTGGAGCTGCGCCACCGTATGACCATCCTCATCCGCAACTTCCTGGACAACCTGAACTTCATCGAGGTAGAGACACCCATCCTCATCGGCTCGACGCCAGAGGGTGCCCGCGACTTTGTGGTGCCCTCGCGCATGAATCCCGGACAGTTCTACGCCCTGCCCCAGTCGCCACAGACGCTGAAGCAGCTGCTCATGGTCTCAGGGTTTGACCGCTACTTCCAGATTGCCAAGTGCTTCCGCGATGAGGACCTGCGCGCCGACCGCCAGCCGGAGTTCACCCAAATAGACTGCGAGATGTCATTCGTCGAGCAGGAAGACGTGCTGCAGGTCTTCGAAGACCTGGCCCGCCATCTGTTCCGCGAGGTGCGCGGCGTAGAGCTGCCCCCGCTGCAGCGCATGACGTGGCATGAGGCCATGCGCCGCTTCGGTTCCGACAAGCCCGACCTGCGCTTCGGCATGGAGTTTGTCGAGCTGATGGACGTGCTGAAAGGCACGGGCACCTTCCCCGTCTTCAACGAGGCAGAGTACATCGGCGGCATCTGCGTGCCCGGCTGTGCCGACTACACCCGCAAGCAATTGGACCAGCTGACCGACTTTGTGAAGCGTCCGCAGGTGGGTGCCAAGGGTCTGGTCTACGTCAAGTTCAATGCCGACGGCACCGTGAAGTCCAGCATTGACAAGTTCTACGAGCCCGAAGTGTGGCAGAAAGTGAAGGAGGCCATGGGTGCCAACGACGGCGACCTGGTGCTCATCTTCAGCGGCGACAATGCCAACAAGACGCGCATCCAGCTGTGCACGCTCCGTCTGGAGATGGGCGACCGCCTGGGTCTGCGCGACAAGAACAAGTTCACGTGCCTCTGGATTGTAGACTTCCCCCTCTTCGAGTGGAGCGACGAGGAGCAGCGCCTTATGGCTACGCACCACCCCTTCACCATGCCCAATCCCGACGACATTCCCCTGCTCGACACCGCTCCTGAGAAGGTGCGTGCCGTGGCCTACGACTTCGTGTGCAACGGTGTCGAGGTTGGCGGCGGCTCGCTGCGTATCCACGACGGCAAGCTGCAGGAGAAGATGTTCCAGATTCTGGGCTTTACCCCCGAGCGTGCCATGGCCCAGTTCGGATTTCTCATCAACGCCTTCAAGTATGGTGCACCGCCCCATGCCGGACTCGCCTTCGGTCTCGACCGCTTTGTCAGCCTGATGGCCGGGCTCGACAGCATCCGCGACTGCATCGCCTTCCCGAAGAACAACAGCGGCCGCGACGTCATGCTTGATGCCCCGGGCCTGCTGGACCCCAAGCAGCTGGAGGAACTGAACCTGAAAGTGGAGCTGGAAAGCGAATAATCTGTTTAGCTTTGTCATTCAGAAAAAAAGCCATTTGCTTATGATAACCGTTGCCAACCCTATCTACGACGTGGTGTTCAAATATCTGATGGAGGATCAGCGCATTGCACGCACCATTCTGTCTGCCTTGTTGAAAGAGGATATTCTGGAGGTGAATATGCGTCCTCACGAGTACGTGAACGACAAGCGCGACTCAGTGTCTGTACTTCGTATCGACTTCGGAGCGCGAGTGCTACGCCCTGATGGTTCGGAGCAACTGATATTGATTGAACTCCAGAAAACATGGCTTGAGACGGAGACGCTGCGCTTCCGCCAGTACCTGGGCGTGCAGTATGACAATCCCGACAATATGATAGACGGTGGCGAGAACGCACTGCCCATGGTGGCCGTCTATCTGCTTGGCCATCGCGTAGGCGACATCGAAGAGCCGGTACTATACGTCAGGCACCAGTCATACGACAGCAATGGGCAGCTGGTGACCAAGGGCCTGCCCAACCCATTTGTCGACAGCCTCACACACGACAGTATCATTGTTCAGATACCCCTTCTGCGTGGTCGCCTGACTTGTCAGACAGACGGACAGCGGCAAAGCAAAAGCCGCTTGGATAAGGTGCTCAGTATATTTGACCAGAGCAACAAGGAAGGCAAGAACCGCAAGGTACTGAACATCGATGACAGCCTCTACGACGGTGATGCCGATATGGAGCATATCCTGCAGCGGTTGGCGATGGCTGCCGGCGACACCAAAATGCGCCAAGAGATGAACATTGAGGAGGAATTTATTTCTGCCATTGAGCGGCGTGACACGGAAATACTTCACCGTGACTACGAATTGGCCAAGCAGAAGGTTCTCATCGACGAACAGAAGACGCAGCTGGACGAACAGAAGACGCAGCTGGACGAACAGAAGACGCAGTTAGCCTTTAAAGACGCATCGTTGCGGAAATCCATCCAGCTGCTCCTTGCCGCCAACCTCTCAGTCGAGACCATCGCCTCCAATCTCGGCATGGAGACAGACGAAGTGAAGCGGCTTATGGAGTGAGCCTCCATCAAAAGGGAAAGAAATCCCCGAATCGTCATGGGCGGTTCGGGGATTTCTTGTGTCAGTCTTCATTCATCATCATTCTTGCGCTGGCTGCCATAATGGAGAGCACGGAGGAGATGTCGGCCACGTCGACCGTCTTGTCGTTGTTCACGTCGGCGGGAGACGTCTGACCCTCTGGCAGACCACTACCGGCCATCACGCTGAGGATGGTGGAGATGTCGGCCACATCGACCATGCCATCCCTGTTCACGTCGCCCTCGCGCACGTTGATGTAGACGGTGTAGCTGACCGACGACGGGGCCTGGCGGTAGTCGGTTGCGGCACCGGTGACGGTGATGGTGGCACGGCCTGGGCCTACGGGGGTAAGCTCGCCGGTCTCGGCATTGACCTTCACTGTTGGTGGAGAGGCGAATCCACGAGGCAGGCTTCTCAACGTTGGAAATGTAGAGACTGACGGGCAGATTGTTGTCCTTCGAGTTCTCCTCCACCCAGGCGTAGGGCCATTTCGTCTCGTATTCGTAGGTGCTGGTCTTGCCCCTCAGGGTCTCGGCATTGGCTCCCTCGTTGCTGAAGACGATGTAGCGGATGCCGTCAATGAAGGTCTCAGAGGCGGTTACGCTCTTGCCGTTGGTCTTCAGGTTCAGCATACGGGCAGGATCCATACGCTCGTGCACGCGCAGTCCGACCTCCGTGGGCGAGAGCTTCCAGGCGGTGGCGCTGGGCGTCTGGTTGTCGACCTTGAACCAGCTTACGTCACTAACGTCATAGTTCTCCACATGACTCATATCCAGCCACATCAGCTTGTTGTTCTCAGCATTGACGCTATACAGGTGTGGACTGTCGTCAATAATCAGGTTATGGAGGTTGTTGTCAGCACAGCCAACACCGGTCAGTACTGGGCAATTCTTGATGGTCAGGTTCTGGATGGAACAGCCACTGCACTCTATCCCACCCAGATTTGCCATATTCTCCACCGACAGGTTCTGTGTATTACACTGAAACAGTTGAAGGGCGTAGAATATAGGCAGTCCACTGAGTCGGACGCTCTGTAGCTTCACATTCCCCATTCCTAATTCCCACAGTGCGTTACAGCCGGCCACATTGACAGAGTTCAGCTCATAATCTATCATTTCACCGTCTGCATTGTAATCTCCAGCAACGCTGAGCCATTGAAGCGTTGGATGGTTGCTGACATCAATGTCCTGAATGCCCGTCCTCTTGAATTCGAGACCTCTGGCGTTCTTAAAATCGCAGGCCGACATATCTGTCAGTTTGGGCAGATTGATCATATATACCACATAATCATTATTAGAGGTTGTCTTGATGGCACTAAAATCACGGCAATTGTTAACCTCAACATTCCACAAGTTGTTTGAATAGGTCAAGTCCAACGAGGTAATCGCATAATTGTTGATATCAAATCGCCCCAAGTTCTTGAAGGGCTTGGCATCGAACGAGGTGATGCTGCTGTACGACTCCTCATCGCCCGTGAGAATAATGGTTTCCAAGTTAGAGAAGATTTCCAGGCCCTTCAGGTTCTTGGCTCCCCAGGCTTGCATTTCCCTACAATTCTCAATCTCCTCGTCGCTGAGCACGCCGTCGCTGTCGAAGTCATATTCCGCGACTCTCTCTCTCAGGTTCGGGTCGGGGAAGTTCGTCTCGTTAATCACCACACTGGCCTGTGCACTTGTCAGCGTGAGCACGAAGGCTGCCAATGAAAGTATAATTCTACTCATAATCTAAAACGTTTAAATGAATGTTTGTGCAAAATTAAGCAATCCGCCGCATTTCCTATCGCCAAAAGCGGACGAATTGCGACGAAACGGGCCATTTACCACCCTTCGGGGTGGAGCTTTGCACCCTGCAAAGCAATATTCCACCCATTTGGGTGGAGAATATGGAAAAGATGTTGTATCTTTGCAACTGTTATGAAGTATCTGTACCTTGCACTCTGCCTGCTGACCTGCTTGACAGCGCAGGCATACAACGACCACCGCAATGCCCGTGTGGACTCTTTGGAGGCGGCACTGAAGAGCAACAACCCGCCGAAAGGCGACGACCTGCTCTGGGCCTACGCCGAGCTGATGCGGGGCTACCTGCCCTACGACTCTGCCAAATGTGAGCACTATGCACGCCGGGCTCTGTCGTTGAGCTATCGGCTGAATGGCCTTAACGTCCGCCAGAACGCTTTACGCCACCTGGGCCTGCTGCGCTATGGCTGCGAGAAGTACGACGAGGCCATCACTTACTTTCTGCAGGCACTGGCCGTTGTAGATACGATGGCCACAGAGAAACGCTACACACAAGGAAACGTGGACGATGCACGCTCTGCGCTCTACGGCTCCATTGCCAATGTCTACAACATGCAGGACAAGGCCCATCTGGCCATACACTACTACCAGCTGGCGCTGCCCATTTTCGAGAAGTACGACTGGCGGGAGAGCCAGGTCGTACTCTATTATAATATTGGTGAACTTTACGGACAGATGGAGAACCATGAAGAGGCGGAGCGCAACTACCTGAAAGCCATAGAGAAGGGCGAGGCGGCGGGCGACTCGATGATGGTGGCGCTCCCCAAGAAGGGACTGGCCGGCGTCTATTTCAACTTAGGCCAGCACGACAAGGCCCTGCAGACGGCCAACGAGGCACTGGCCTACTACCGCCCCCACCACGAAGAGGAGCCTCACGACTTTGCCTTTATGTTGGCCCGCAAAGCCCGCATCCTCATGATGAAGGGCTGCGAAGACGTGGCAGCTGCCAGGGCGTGTGTCGAAGAGGCATTGCCCTACACAGAAAACCACGGATTGATGTTCGACGATGCCTGCGAGATATACATGGCTGCCTGCGAGGTGGCCATGGCCGGGAAACGATGGCAGGAGGCGCTCGACTACGCACTGAAAAGTGTCCATCCCGACTCTGCGGCAACCATCGCCGACAAGGGCGGCTATATGCTGCTGGCCCAGATATACACCGAACTGGGGCAGAAGGAGAAGGCGCGTGAGTATATGAACAAAACCGTAGACCTGATGAACGGCTACGCCACCGACCACTACCAGAGCGGACTGTCGCAGATGGAGGTGCTCTACGAGACCGAAAAGAAGGAGGCACAGATAGCGGCTCTCGACAAGGAGCGCGGACTCTATCTCTGGCTCTTGGCTGCCGCCATCGGACTGATAGCATTGCTCGTCGTGCTGTTCGTCTACCGTCATCTGGCACATCGCAGGCAAAAGGCGCTGCTGGCGGCAAAGGTGGCGTTGGAGACCGAGACGAAGGAGCGGAGAATACTCGCCCGCGATTTGCACGACGGACTCGGTGGGATGCTGTCGTTGCTGCGGCTGAAAATAGAGGGAAACACGTGCAAAGACGAGACCTTGCGGCTGCTTGACACGACGCATACCGAACTGCGCCGCGTCTCGCACCATCTCATGCCCGAGGAGTTGCTGCAAGGGGGACTGGTGTCAGCCCTCCACGACTTTGCGCGCTCCGTCCCTGGAGCAGAATTCCAGACATACGGCGACATCCATCTTGACAAAGAACGGGAACTGACGCTCTACCGCTGTGCCTACGAGCTGGTGAACAATGCCCTGAAGCACGCCCACGCCACCCACATCGACATACAGTTGATGCTGGACAAGCACGAAGTGACGCTCACCGTCAGCGACAACGGGAAAGGCATGGCGGCAGAAAATGGTCAATTGCCAATTGCCAATTGTCAATTGGAAAGGGGAATGGGCCTGCAGAACATCCGCGAGCGCATAGAGCCCTACCACGGGACGCTGCGTATCGTAACGGGCGAAAACGAAGGAACAGAAATCAACGTGTCATTGCCATTATGAAGAAGTACAAGATAGACGTCTACATTGTCGACGACCACACGATGTTCAACGAAGGACTGACGGATGCCGTCAACCGCAGCGAGACCGTTCACGTCAGCCGCTGTTTCACAACACTCGACGATTGTAGGGCGGCATTGGCTGAACGCTGCCCGGACGTGCTGCTGCTCGACATCTCTATGCCCGATGGCGACGGCACTGCCTTCTGCCGATGGCTCATCGAGGAATATCCGAAGGTCAGGATTGTTGCCGTCACCATCCACGACGAGTATGGCGTCATCCGGCGGATGCTGGACAGCGGCGTGCACGGCTATGTGCTGAAAAGCGCCCCCGTCGGCGAGCTCATCACTGCCATAGAGCATGTGTGGAAAGGGCAGCGCTACGTCAGCCCTGCGGTGGAAGCCATCATCAGGCAGTCGGACAGCAAGGCCGTCCGACTCACCAAGCCGGAGCAGGACATTCTCCGTTATGTCTGCCAAGGCTGCTCAAATCCGGAGATTGCCGACCGTCTGCACCTTAGTGCCGAGACGGTGAAATGGTATCGCAAGCGCCTGCTGGCCAAGTTCGGCGTCAAAAACTCCGTCAACCTCGTCCGGCAGGTCATCCAAGAGAAAATCATTCAATAAATCGGGGGGGGCTACTCTTAATCCTCACTCATGTCGGCCACCATTTTGCGGTACTGCGTGTAGAGCCGCTCGCGTGAGACGTAGCCATGCAGATGGCCGTCCCTGTTGAGCACCGGCAGCCAGTTGGCACGGGTGGTCTCGAAGGTGGTCATCACCCGGGTCATGGGCATGTCGTCGTTCAGCGTGGCCAGCGGCGGCTGCATCAGCTGCTTGGCGGTGAAGTGGTGGTACAGCTCTATGCGGAACACGATGTTCCGGATTTTGGTGATGTCTATCTCGCCCAACAGCGTCCCGGCGGCGTCGAGCACGGGGATGACGCTGTAGCGCGAGCGGCTGATTCTCCTCACGATGTGGCCCAGTTCCGTGTCGGGCTCCACGCCCATGTAGTCGCGCTCCACCACGCTCTCCAGCTGCATCAGCGTCAGCACGGCGTGGTCGGTGTTGTGGGTTATCAGCTTGCCCTGTCTGGCCAGCCGCGAGCTGTAGATGCTGTGGGGCTCGAAGAGCGTGATGGTCAGGTAGGCGCAGGTGCTCACTATCATCAGCGGCAGGAACAGACTGTAGCCGCCGGTCAGCTCGGCAATGAGGAAAATGCCCGTCAGAGGGGCGTGCATCACGCCCGACATCACACCGGCCATACCCATCAGGGCGAAGTTCTTCTCGGGCACAAAGACGCCTACGTCGTGCATGTTCCACAGGCGGGCAAAGAGGAATCCGCTGAAGCAGCCTATGAACAGCGAGGGCGCAAACGTACCGCCGCAACCGCCGCCGCCGTTGGTGGCACTGGTGGCAAACACCTTGGTGATGAGCACCAGCGCAACGTAGGGCACGAGCATGCCCACCTCGCCGGAGAAGAGCGAATTGTTCAGCAGCGGCTCCCAGTCGGCCTCGTTGCTGCCGTTCAGCAGCAGGTTGATGGGGCCGTAGCCCTCGCCATATAGCGACGGGAAGAGGTAGATGAGCAGGCTCAGCATGGAGCCGCCGATGACCAGGCGCACGTGCGACTTATCCTTGAAGCGGGCGAACATGTCTTCGCACCACCCCATGGCGCGGATGAAGTAGAGGCTCACCAGACCGCAGAAACCGCCCAGCAGGATGCAGGCGGGTATGCGCTCCACGGTCCACTGGTTGTCCAAATGGAAGGTGAACAGGGCTGCGTCGCCGCTGAAGATGTAGGTGAAGCAGGTGGCCGTGACGCACGATATGAGGATGGGCATGAGCGATGCCATGGTCAGGTCGATCATCAGCACCTCGATAGTGAACACCAGGCCGGCAATGGGTGCCTTGAAGATGCCGGCAATGGCGCCGGCGGCACCGCATCCCACCAGCAGCATCAGCGTGCGGCTGTCCATGCGGAACACCTTGCCCAGGCACGACCCTATGGCCGAGCCCGTCAGCACAATGGGTGCCTCGGCACCCACACTGCCGCCAAAGCCGATGGTGATGGCCGAGGCCACCACACTGGTCCACGTGTTGTGGGCCTTCAGCCGCGAGCGGTTCTGGCTGATGGCGTAGAGTATGCGCGTGATGCCGTGCGAGATGTCGTCCTTCACCACATAGCGGATGAAGAGCGACGTGAGGTAGATGCCCACCACGGGGTAGACCAAGTAGAGCCAGTTTGACGACGACGCGTCGAACTGGCTGGTCAGCAGGGCCACAATCTGGTTGATGAGCCAGTGCAGCACAAAGGCTGCCACCGCCGAGAGCAGGCCCACGCAGAATGCCAGCATGAGCACAAACATACGGTCGCTCACGTGCTCCTGGCGCCAGCTGTTCAGCCGCCTCAGCCACCCTGCGAGCCGCCTAACGGATGCCGCTGCCACCGTCACGATTTCAGCAGTTTGTCGAAGAAGTCGTCCAAGTCCTTGTCCAGCCCCTCCATCAGCTCAGAGTCGATGATGACGGTGTCGTCGTCGGCCACGAAGAGTTCGGCCACCGACTCGTGCTCGTCGTTCTCCAGCACAAAGGCGTAGGGCTTCAGTATCGACAGGTTCTCCACCGTCTTGCGCAGCTTTTCCAGGCAACGCCGTATGATGGGGGCGATGGCCTCGTAGAAGTCGTCGTCCTTGTTGTCAATCCACTGTTCCACCACGCAGCGTGTCAATTCGTTGTCATCGTCGTCCAGGATGAGCAGTTCGCCCGTCTCCTGTGTCACCCGCATGTGCAGGTCGGTCAGCAGCGATGCCTCACGGTCTGCCGGAAACTTGTCGGCCACTTTGCGCACGGCGCGCTCCAGTTGCTGAAGTGTTTGTTCGGTTGCTTTCATAATTGCTTTGCTCTCTTTTTCAAGTGCAAAATTAGGCAAAAAGATTCGTACCGCCAAGCGAAACTCTATCTTTTTTCTTTCTCCCGCCCACAATTTGACCAAAATGGTGACTCCCCCGCGGAAAAACATCGGCCCCCCGCACCTAAAACATCGGCCCCCCGCACCTAAACTTAACGACTCGACGTAATTTACATAAATTACGACGAAATTTATATAAATTACGACGTAATATAAATAAATTACGACGTAATTTAAGTTTTATGTCCGGCCTCCCCCATGTTTTGCCCCACCCTCCCCCATGTTTTTCTCCGCCCTCATGCGCAAATGGGGGTGCGGGGGGCTTTACAAAAGACCGGGCTTCACTCTTTTTTCGTCAGCAAATGCAAGTTTTTTTATGAAAACGGGGCATAATTCAAAAATTTTGTGTAAGTTTGCAGCCTGCTTCGTGAATCTTCGAGAAAAATAACAAACACTGACACATGACTGATATGAACCCACAATTTCTGCAAGCCCGCCAGGCCGGCAAGCTGCTGGCCCAACTCACCGACGCGCACCGCAACCAAGTGCTGACGGCCGTCGCCGACACCATTATAAATAATAAGGAAAGGCTGCTGGCCGCCAACGCCCTCGACCTGGAGCGCATGGACCGGGCCAACCCCCTCTACGACCGGCTGCAACTGACGCCCGCCCGACTGGATGCCATTGCCGCCGACATGCGCAACGTGGCCGGGCTGCCCTCGCCGCTGGGCCATGTCAGCAAGCAGACCACCCTGCCCAACGGCCTGCGGCTGTGCCGCGTCAGCGTGCCCTACGGCGTGATTGGCATCGTCTACGAGGCGCGGCCCAACGTCACCTTCGACGTGTTCTCGCTCTGCTTCAAGAGCGGCAATGCCTGCGTGCTCAAGGGTGGACAGGATGCCGACCGCTCCAACCGCGAGGCCGTGGCACTCATCCACGAAGTGCTGCGCCAGCAGGGCGTCAGCGAGCACGCCGTGGAGTTGCTGCCCGCCACCCACGAGGCCACGGCCGAGATGCTGGGCGCCGTGGGCTATATAGACCTGTGCATACCACGTGGGGGCCGACGCCTCATCGACTTTGTGCGCGACAATGCCCGCGTGCCAGTGGTAGAGACCGGCGCCGGCGTGGTGAACACCTACTTCGACCGCGACGCCGACTTGGAGATAGGCCGACGCATCGTGCTCAACGCCAAGACGCGCCGCGTCTCCGTCTGCAATGCCCTCGACTGCCTCATCGTGCACCAGAGCCGGCTGAAGGACCTGCCCCTGCTGGCGGAGCCGCTGCTGGAGCACCAGCCGCCCGTGACGCTCTACCTGGACGAGCAGGCCTATGAGGCGCTGGCAAATTCATCGCTCCTCAAGCTTCACCCTACGCTCATCCAGCCCGCCACCGCCGACTCCTTCGGCACCGAGTTTATGGACTACAAGATGGCCGTGAAGACCGTGGCTTCGCTCGACGAGGCCCTGCAGCACATCGACCGCTACGGCTCTGGCCACAGCGAAGCCATCGTCACCACCAACGCCGAGACCGCCCGCACATTCCAGGCACAGGTCGATGCGGCCTGCGTCTATTGGAACGCGCCCACCTCATTCACCGACGGGGCGCAGTTCGGACTGGGTGCCGAGATTGGCATCAGCACCCAGAAACTGGGCCCGCGTGGGCCTATGGGGCTGGAAGAGATTACCACCTACAAATGGCTCATCGAGGGCGAAGGGCAGACCAGGAAATAAGACCATGGAGGAGACAGTAAAATTCAGCGTCACCATTCCGGCCTACAAGGACAAGTACCTCGGCGAGACCATCGACAGCGTGCTGGCACAGACCTACAGCAACTTCGAGGTGGTCATTGTCAACGATGCCTCGCCCTACGACCTGGACAGCATCGTGGCACAGTATGACGACCCACGCATACGCTATTTCAAGAACGAGAAGAACTGCGGTGCCCGCCACGTGGTGGACAACTGGAACATCTGCCTGGGCCACGCCACGGGCGAATACCTCATCTGCATGGGCGACGACGACAACCTGACGCCCCGCTGTCTGGCCGACTTCGCCCTGCTGATTCAGAAATACCCGCAGCTGGACCTCTACCACGCCCGCAGCGAGATTATCGACGACGACTCGCGGCTGGTATGCGTGCTGGAGGAGCGGCCCGAGTGGGAGTCGGTCTACTCGCTCATCTACAACCCGCGCAACACCCACCTGGGCGACTGGCTCTTCAAGACGGAGACGCTGCGGCGCAACGGCGGCTTCTACAAGCTGCCCTTCGGCTGGCAGAGCGACGACCTGACCGCCTTCATTGCCGCCGCCACCCACGGCGTGGCCAACACGCGGGAGCCGGGGTTCCAGTATCGGGGCAACGGACTCTCCATCAGCCACGACATGAAGAGCGTCGAAGACAAAATCGAGGCCGTGCGCTTTGCCGTAGGGTGGCGCCTGCAGTTTGTGGCCGACAGCCATCCCGCCACGGCCGACGACCGGCGGCTGGCAGCCCTCATACAGCGCGACGCCGAGGCCCGCGGCCGGCAGGACATAGACGACATGGTGGAGTTCGACATCCGCAAAGACCTCCTGCGCCGCAGCTGGTTCTGGCTGTGGCACCGCCGGCGCCACGGCATTTCGCTGCGGCGCTATCTGCGCTGCCTGCTGAAGACCGTCAAGTACAAGTTGAAATAAAAAGCAGTATTACGCCGGCCCGTCGTCCGTCTGCGTCTTCGGCCAGTTCACCAGCATCACCTTCTCCGTGGCCCGCGTCAGCGCTGTATAGAGCCAGTGCAGATAGTCGGGCGTCAGCATGTCGTCGGTCATATAGCCCTGGTCTATGTAGACATGGGCCCACTGTCCGCCCTGCGCCTTGTGGCAGGTCACGGCATAGCCATACTTTATCTGCACCGCGTTGTAGTAGGCGTCGCTCTTCAGCCGCTGGTGGCGCTCGCTCTTCAGCGGAATGTCGGCATAGTCCTCCATCACCTTTTGGTAGAGCTGCTCCTGCTGCTCCTGCGTCAGTGCCGGCGCCTCGGCTGTCAGCGTGTCGAGTATGACGGTGACCGTCAGCTCCAGGTCGTCGTAGTCGGGAAATTGAAGCGTGGCTTCGGCAAAGTTGAAGCCGTAGAGCTGGTGCACGTTGCGCACCCGCTGCACCACACAGCGGTCGCCGTTGGCCAGAAAACCCACCTCTTTCGCGTCCTTGCACCAGAAGTAGTTGTTCTTCACCACCATCAGCTGGTCGCCCCGGCAGAGCAGGTCTTCGCGGTCCAGCACGGTGCGGCGTATGCCCTGGTTGTAGACGATGGCCCGCTTGTTCGAGCGCGTCACCACCATCGTCTCGTCCTGTCCCACACGGCTGTAGCTGCCCGCCAGGGCCTCAATCAGCTCGTCGCCGGGCACCATCTGTATGTCGGCAAACCCTGCAAAGCGCATCCGGGGCAGGGCCATCTCGCCGGCCATCAGCATCTGGCGCACGCGGGTGGCGTTGCACAGTATGCCGCTCGCCTGGCTCTGGCGCAGCACCTCGTGCAGGTCGGCCTCGTAGAGCGTCAGGCCGTAGCCGCGCAGCACGTCGCTGGCCAGTGCGGGCGACTCGTCCTGTCCCACCGGCGGCAGCTGGGCGCGGTCGCCCACCAGCATCATGCGGCAGCCGTGGCCCTGGTAGACATACTTCACCAGGTCGTCCAGCAGGTTGCCGCTGCCAAATTCGGCCGCCGTACTGCTGCTCCACGATGCAATCATCGAGGCCTCGTCTATGATGAAGAGTGTGTCGGTGTGCAGGTTGTCGTTCAAGTTGAAGGCCGAGAGGTCGGCCGCCGTCTTCTGCCGGTAGATGCGGCGGTGGATGGTGTAGGCGTTCATGCCGGCATAGAGCGAGAACACCTTTGCCGCCCGCCCCGTGGGCGCGAGCAGCACCACCTTTTGCCGCAGGCTGCGCAGCGCCTTCACGATGGCGGCGGCCAGCGTGGTCTTGCCCGTTCCGGCATAGCCGCGCAGCACCATCGCCACGCTCTCCTGCGGCCGCCAGTCGGACGCAAAGCGGCAGAACGTCGCAATGGCCTCCCCCTGCTCACGGGTGGGTGCAAACCCCATCCCCTCCTCAATCCTCCTCCTCAGTTCGTCAGCAACCATAAATCTTCTGTTTGTTTGCAGGCAAAAGAACTACCCGTTTCCATTTGTTTATATTTGGTGTTTGTATAGTTGCCTACATTAAAAGAATTTGCCTACGCCAAATAAACTATTGTCGATTAATTGGTTACGCTCAAGTGTAGGCAATGTAGGCACTTTTATAAACCCAATATTTTATAACCTTAGAAAATGTCACCATTCCAAAGCATCTTCAGGAAGTCCAGAACGTAAATCAATTCTTCGTCTCCTGATTTGCGGGTAATAGGGTCAAGTGACACGAGAATCAGCCGGCAATCAGGGTGTTCCTCCTTGAAGGCTTTGAGTCCTTTCTTGTGTTTCGTCTCTATATGCTCTGATGATTTGATTTCAATGGCAACTTTTGCATCTCCAATAACAGCATCCACTTCTTTCTGGTCATAAGTGTGCCAATAGGATACCGTGTCTCGCTTGTCGTTGTATCCTTTATATGCTATGATTTCCTGCATCACAAGGTGCTCAAAGGCGTGGCCGTAATCATCGGTACCACGTTTCAAGGAAGTGCGCCCCATCAAGTAGTTGGCAAGACCGACATCAAAATAGTAAAACCGAGGAGCCTGAATAATCTTCCTCTTGATTTCTTTCCGAAAGGCAGGAATCTCATACCCGATAAGCGTATCATACAGAATCTGGAAATACGACTTGACGGTCTTGGCAGAGACGCCACAGTCTGTAGCAATGTTGGAATAGTTCAGCATTTCTCCGTCAGAAATGGCGGCTACCTCCATAAACCGCTCGAATGAATCGAGTTCCCTGACTTCGCCCTCTTCCCTGATTTCTTCGTCCAGATACACTTTCACGTAACCAGACAAACGCTTGGTGGCATCCTCTATCATATAGTGACGTGGAATCATACCATTCTGAACGGCACGGTCAATTTGGAAGTCCGTTACTTCAGGCCATACCAGAGGATAAAGCGTTTCGGGTATCGCACGACCTCCAAGTGTGTTGGCTCCTGAACGCTTGAGTTTCCTGGCACTGGAACCGCTGAGAATGAAAAACAATCCCCTGTCCACCATCAAGGAATGTACCACGTCCAACAGTTCCGGCACTTTCTGTATTTCATCAACGATGACAAGCGTACCAGAAGGCTTGTCCTGAAGGGCCTCCCAAAGGGAATTAGGGTTCAGCTTGAGGGCCTTTCTCAATCTTGGATTAAGTAAATCGTAGTAAATTGCTCCTTTGAATCGTTCTTTCAGAAGAGTGGATTTGCCCGTCTGGCGTGCACCAAACAGGAACATTCCCTCATCCAACTTGCTCTCAATATCAAATATTCTCCTATACATAATGCCATGAAATTTGAGAGTGAACTCCTAAATTTTATGTAAAAATCGGGAGTACGGTCACGAATTTAATCATCTTTTTCTGTGCAAAGATATAGCTTTTTATTGGGAAAAGCAATGAATGTATCCCCCGTCATCCCCGTTTTTAAGTATATTTAAGGATATAATATCGTGTTATGTTATGTAAAACTCCGCCTCAGTTCGTCAGTAACCATAGGTTTCCTGTTAGTTGCAGGCAAAGGTAATCGAGTAGGAGGTAAACACTAATCGTAGGTGTTTATCTCCTACTTTCATGTTTACCGACCTCTCACACCACCGTACGTGCCGTTCGGCATACGGCGG
>CADACW010000069.1 GCA_902786565.1 uncultured Prevotellaceae bacterium
CGGCAGCCGCGACCAGATGCTCATAGCCTTTAACAGCCTGCGACGTAAGCGGACCACCTTCGATGATTTCCTTGAGAGCACCCGCAAGTGGTACGCCGGCATACCCTACAGCATTACGGACAAAAACCAAAACGAGCAGTTCTACGAGGCACTGTTCTACTCGCTCATGGTGGGCGTCGGGGCAGACGTGGAGGCAGAGGGGCAGACCAGCGACGGACGCTTCGACATCGCCCTGAAGATGCAGGACGCCATCTACATTCTTGAGTTCAAGTTTGGCAAGACCGCCCACGAGGCCACCGAGCAAATACTAACCAAGGACTACGCCGTGCGCTTCGCCGCCGACCCGCGCCCCGTCTGGGCCGTAGGCCTGAACGTCAGCGAAGACCGCCGCACCATTGAGAGCTACAAGCAGAATTAGGCTGAACGAAGGTCTTCTCTCATTTTTATTCCAGCTTCACCCGCTTGTAAACGATGCGCTTGCGCTGCCACGTGTAGGTGCAGTGCAGGGTGCCGTCTGAGCCCTCGATGATGGCGGGATAGGAATATTGCCCCACGGGGCTGGTCTCCAGCGTGCAGAGGTGGCGCCATGTGTGGCCGTCGTCGCTGCTGATGGCAATGCTCAGTGGCGTGCGGGGGCCTTTCTTGGTGCCGGACAGCGTCTGAAAGTCGTTGTAGATGAGGGCGTGGCGACCGTCGCGCAGGGTCACGGCATCGGTGCCGCTCTGGTTGTTGGGCAGCGAGGTCAGCGTGACAGGCGTCCAGGTCTCGCCCTGGTCGCTGCTGAAGCTGGTGGCCAGGAATCCATTGCGCGTCCGCATGAGCACCTGCAGCCTGCCGTCGTTGAGTTGCAGGAACGAGGGCTGGATGCAGTCGATTGGTGTGAGCGTGTCGGGCTGGATGGTGGGCGGGGCCAGCTTCGACTCCACGGGGCCCACGTAGCGCCACTGGCGGGTCTTCAGGTCGTAGATTTCCACGTGGAATCGCCAGCCTTTGCCCTCGGTCGACGAGCCGCACAGCAGGCGGTCGCCCAGCAGCAGGGGCTTGTTCTTGATGGGTCCGAGGAAGCCGTCGGGCAGCCGCTCGGCCTTGCCCCAATGTCGGCCGCCGTCTTTCGATTTGACCAGCCATCCCGTCCATTCGCCCACAGTCTTTCCCACCTTGTAGAAGAGCCACAGCTCGCCGCCGGGCATCTCGGTCAGCACGGGGTTCCAGCAGGCCGTCTTCACCCCGTCTACCATGCCGTCGGCAGCCAGGATGGGCACACTCCATTCGCCGCCGGGCTTCTTGATGTTCACCCAGATGCAGCAGTCGGGATTGCGCTCGTAGGTGCCGCCGAAGTAGGCCGCCACGAGCGTGCCCTTTCGGGTCTCCACGATGGTTGAAGCGTGGGGCGAGGCGAAGGGCGCCTCGGTATAGAGGAAGGCATCGTCGACGATGTGGGCGTCGGCAGCGGGGATGGCGGTGTCGATGTCATAATGGCCGGAGCCCACGGTGCGCACCGTGCCGTCGGGCAAGCGAAGCCGGGCGGTGGTGTTGCAGGGCACGTCGACCTGCCACTGCAGCCGCTTCAACGACTTGCGCCAGTGGCTGCTGACGGTGCCGAAGGGCGTGTCGTAGGAACAGCGCACCCAGTCGCAGCCCTCAATGCTGAGGTCGGGTGCCAGCACAAAGTCGGCCCCTGAGCCGTCGGAGCCCTTGATGCCTCCCAGATACTGGAAGCACCAAGTGAGCAAGTCGCCGAGCAGCATGACGTGGTTGCCGCTGTTCATGGCAGGATTGGCGGTGTCGCCGTTCCACAGTTCCCAGATGGTGGTGGCCCCCTGCTGTGCCATGTACCCCCACGAGGGGTAGGTCTTCTGCGTGGCTATTTGCCAGGCCACATCGGCAAAGCCCGCATCGGAGAGCACGCGCAGCAGCCACGAAATGCCGATGACGCCACAAGAGACGTGGCCGTTGTTGCGGATGACCACGTTGTCCACCACCTGGCGGGCGATGGTCTGCCGGAGACTGTCGGGCACGATGCCGAAGGCCAGCGGCAGCAGATTGGCCGTGGCGGTGTTGTTGGCGTAGTAGGTACTGTCGGGATAGAGCACGTGGCCGGGCCGCGGACTGCTGCCTGGACGGAGGGTGAGGAAGCGGCGGTTGAAGGCATCGGCCAACTGGCGTTCACGCTGCTGCCAGAAGTCGGCGTCGGCCTGCAGGCCCAGGTGGAGGGCAAACTGCCGGGCCAGCTGCAGGCAGCCGATGGTGTAGGCCGTGGCTATGAGCGTGCCGTCGGTCTGGCGGTCGGGGTCCTGGCTGTGTATCAGCTCCGGCTTTTCGGGGGGCACACACCAGTCGCCGTATTTGTCTTTGGTGATGAGCCCCTCGCTGGAGGTATAGCTGTCCATAATGTGTTTCAGCCAGCGGCTCACCGACGGGTACCACAGGCGCATGGCCTCGTCGTTGCCGTACTGTCGCCAGAGCATGTGGCAGATGAAGGGCAGGGCGGCGGGCCACGTCACATCGTCGGTATAGTAGTTCCAGAAGGCCGGGGCCACGTCGGAGATGCAGCCGTCCTCGCGCTGTGCCTCGCAGATGTCGCGCATCCATTTGGTGTAGAGGCGCTCGTTGTCGAAGAGGAAGCTCTCGCCCAGCGCTCCCACGGTGCGGTCGCCCAGCCAGGGCTGCCGCTCGTTGCGCTGCGGACAGTCTACGGGCATTCCCTTATAGTTCGAGGCGATGCCCCACCAGGCATTGCGCACCACGCGGTTGAGCACGGTGTCAGAGCACTCGAAGCTGCCTGTCGAGGTCATCGGGTCGCCCACGGTCCAGGCCTCCACCTGGGTGGCCTTTCCGCTCACCTCGGCATAGCGAAAGCCGTGATAGGTGAACGAGGGATGCCAGGCGGCGTCGTGGCCGTTGCAGACGTAGATGTCCTGCGAGCGGGCATTGCGCAGATTGGCCACATAGAGGGTGCCGTCGGCATTGAGACGCTCGGCATAGCGCACGCGGATGGTGTCGCCGGCCTTGCCCTGGGGCAGAAACGACACCCATCCGGCCATGTTCTGGCCGAAGTCGTAGACCACGGCGCCGCCCACCGACTTGGCAGGGACAACGGCGCGATGGGGCCCGCCTACGGTCATCGGGGGCAGGGGCTGCGAGCGCAGCGTGCCCTGCGGGATGGCAGTGCGCTGGGCGGGCTGCCACTGCGTGGGCCGGCGGCGGGCGTCATACTCCTCGCCGTCGTACTCGTTGTTGTTGACGACAGGGCCGTCGGCAGCCACCTCCCACTTCTCGTCGGTGACGAAGCGGGATGTACTGCCGTCGGCATACTCGACGATGATGTTCAGCCTGCACTTGGGCAGACCGAACTGGGTGTTCTTGTAGGGTTTGTCCTGACGGGGCGGGAAGTACTTGCCGTTGCCCAGCACCACCATCACGTGCAGGCTGTCGGCCAAGAGCGGCGTCACGTCGTAGGTGTTGTAGTAGATGGTCTTCCTATAGTCTGACGGGGCTGGCTTGAGCACGTCGGCGGCACCCACCTCCTGCCCGTTCAGGAAGAGGCGGTAGAGGCCCAGTCCGGCCACGTAGGCCGTGGCGTGGCGCACACGCTTGGCCTCTACGGCGAAGCTGCGGCGCAGATAGCGGGCGGCGAGCCGGGGCACCAGCTGGCCCGCCTGTTCGCCGGGCTGGGTCTGCTCAAGGCCAATCCAGCGGCCTCCCCACTGCCCTTCCTCCAGCAGTCCGATGCCGAAGCGCGAGGGCTGGCTCCAGGGGCTGTCGCCCCGGGTGGTGCTGACGCGCACCTTCCACCACACGCGCTGGTTGCTCTTCAGAGGCTTGCCGCCGTAGGCTATCCACAGCTGGCGGTTGCTGGCCACGAGGCCCGTGTCCCAGAGGTCGCCCTCGTCGCGGGCCAGCGCCTCTTGGGTGGAGGCCACGAGCAGGCGGTAGGCCGTCTGGCGCACGTCGTTCATCGGGGTTTTGGCCAGCGTCTGCCACGAGAAGCGCGGGCTGGCGGTGCCCAGTCCAAGGGGGCTGGTCAGGTTTTCCACTTTCAGTCCCGTCACTTCCAGGGCGGGGGTTTTCTCCTTGCCGCTCACGCCGTGGCAGAGCCACAGAAGGGCGGCTATAGTCAATAGTATGTGTCTCATCATTGTCTTGGTCAGTATTATATATGAATAACGTAATTATCAACGATTTATTAAGTGGGCGGATGATTTTGTTTTAGGGGGTAAAACGAAACGGGCCATCCAACCAATAAGGACGGAGCAAAACGAAAACTTGGACGGAGGGGACGCGCAGCACCATCCGTCCAAGCCATAGGAGTCTTAGCCAAAAACAGCTTTAAGTGGACTTATATACCTTCTAACTCCCAGTTATATACCTTATAACTCATAGTTATATACCTTATAACTCCCAATTACTCCCAGCGATGATATTTCCTCGACTGGACGAAAGTTATCTTGGCACAGCCTCAGCCTATCAGAAATTATAGGAGAATCCCAGCGACGAGTACTCCTTAAACTGCCAGTAGCCCAGGTCGGAATCCCACTTGTTCGAGTCGTCGAATCGGGGGAAGAGGAAGATGTTGGCCGAGATATAGCGCGACACGCGCAGGGCGAAAGTGTTCTCCCACTCCAGCTCGGCACGGTGGTAGCTGGTGAAGGCGTAGAAGCGCGACTTCCAGGTGACCACCTCGTTGAGCTTCCACTCGAGCGAAGCCGTCAGCTGCGAACCGAAGTCGTTCAGATGGTGCTTGCCCTCCTTAATGCCGTAACGTGTGGGGAACCAGGTCTTGTCGTCGAACCAGCTACGGCCCACATAACGATAGTTGAAGGCCAGGGGCGAGATGTTGAGAGAGCCGGTCAGCTTCTTGTTCAGGGCCTCGACCTTGTATTCCATACCGAGACCGACACTGAGGTTGAAGGGCGACATAAAGTCGGAGTAGATCTTCACGTCGTTTGACTTGTAGCCCCTGGTGAACTGGGTATAGGCCAGCAGCTGCAGCGTGTAGTACCACTTGTGGGCTGCCTGCAGACCCACCTTTCCGGTGTATCGCAGCAGGTCTTCGTTGGCCTTGAGCTTGTGGAGCGAGTCGGTGCGCGAGGTCTGGAAGCCCAGCTTCATCTCCAGCTTGTTGTCCCACTTCCACTTTGACTTGTTGTCGTAGTTGGCCTCCAAGGTCAGGCTTCCCACCGCCGAATAGTTGCTCTCACCGCCCTTGTACCAGTTGCCGCTGACGTAGTTCTGCATGAACTGCAGGTAGCCATCGCCCTTGTATTTCCAGAAGTGCGGCTTCTCTACGGCCACCTCCACGGGTGCTGCGTCGGGCATGTCGGGCATGGGAGCCGCCAGTGCCTCCATGTCCACGTCTTGCTTCAGTTTTTTCTTGATGACGTCGTTGCGCAGTGTGCCAGCCGCCTTCTGCTCTGTCTCGGTGATCTGAACCAGGTCGGGGCGCGTCAGGTAGACGTGCATGAGTGCCTCGTCGATGGCGTCGGCCACCTCGTCGGGGTCGTCGGAGGCGATGGACAACTGGTTGCCTGCCACCGAGTGGAAGAATGTCAGCGGGGCAAACAACTTGTAATACTTGCCGTTGATGTTGCCAACGGGCTGGGCAGCGCCGGCACTGAGTGCAAAGGCTGCTGCAAAGAATAATGCTGCTTTTCTCATAACTGCGTGCAAAGTTAGTGTTTTTTTTTCGTATTGGAGGCTTTTTAATATATTTTTTATCAAAATGAGTTGTAGATTGGTCTTTTTGGGAAGGGGAGGTGCATATTGTTGGGGAATTGTTTGGTAGTTAGATTTTTTTTTGCTATATTTGGGCGCTAAAATAAAGGTATTATGATGATGAGAAAATTCTGTCTATTACTATTGTGGTGCATTGGGAGCCTGCTGTTCCCTTTGAGCACCTTTGCTGAAAGCGGATATGTGGGTGACGAGTTTGACCTGAATCGGCCCAGTGTGCCCTACTATGCGACGAAGATCAAGAGTGTGACGTGGTCGGGTCAGTATGCTTCGGGCCTGTCCTGCTATGAAACCTCTTCGGGCCTGCACGTGCGGATTACCTCTTACTTTGAGGGGTCGAAAACTATCTCCTGTGAGGTGACTTACGAATGGAAGTCCGGGGACAGGACGCTGACGAGCACTGAACGCAAGTCTTACTCCATCAATTGCCTGGCGGTGAACCTCGATGTGAGCAATTCGAACATCACCTTGAAGGTGGGCCAGACGGAGCAGATCAGCTATTATCTCTCACCATCGAAGGGTGCCAAAGTGACTTTTAGGACGAGTGACTACAGCGTTGCGACGGTGAGCAGTTCCGGTTTGGTGACGGGAAAGAGCCCTGGCTCGGCGACCATCGACATTGAGCAGAACATGGGTTATGGTGCCACCGTCTATGTGACCGTCAAGGCGTCGGACCCCACGGCCCTCTCGCTCTCCCCCACAACGGCGTCGGTAGCCATCGGAGATACGAAGCAGCTGAACTGCGTGTTCACCCCTTCGGACGCTACCGCCGATGTCACTTGGAGCAGCAGCGCGACGTCGGTGGCCAGGGTGTCGTCGTCGGGTGTGGTGACAGGCGTCAGCGAGGGTAGCGCCCGCATCACGGCCACTACCGACAAGGGACTGTCGGCCGACTGCGAGGTGACGGTCTACAAGCCTGTGGTGAGCAGCATCTGGCTGTCGCAACACACGCTTCGCCTGCCTGTAGGCACCAACCAGGAGCTGACCTACAGCCTGACGCCTGCGAATGCCGCCTACTCGGCCACAGTCACTTGGTCGTCGGATGCTTCGAGCGTGGCCAGGGTGAGCAGCACTGGCAGGGTGACAGCCGTTTCGCCCGGTACGGCGCACATCACGGCCACTACCGACAACGGGTGTAGCGACCAGTGCACGGTGACCGTTCCGCCGCTTCCAGAGCGCCTGAGCCTTCCGTCAAATGTCACGATTGGTCTGCGGAAGACCATGCAACTGACCTGTACTGTCTATCCTTCGAATGCCACAGCCTCGTTGACGTGGAGCAGTTCGGACGCCAAGGTGGCGCAGGTCTCGTCCACCGGTCTGGTGACTGCCCGCAGCGTAGGCGAGGCGGTCGTTACCGTAAAGAGCAGCAATGGCCTGTCGGCCAGTTGCCACGTCACGGTAGCACCGACAGAATATGCCTTAGTGGTATGGTTGAAGAATGGCGAGAGCGAGGCGTACGGTTTTTCGGAGAAGCCAGTTGTCACCATTCGAGGCAAGATGTTTACCGTGAACTCCAGGACTGCTACGATGAGTTATGCCGCCAATGATATCCTCCGTTTCACACTTGCTGAAATAGGCACTGCCATCAACTCACGGGGTGACGCCAATTGCGACGGCATCGTCAATGTTGCGGACATCAGGGAAATCTTGAACTACTTGAAGGGCAGCCCTTGTGAGACATTCAGTGTGGACAATGCCGATGCCAATGAAGACGGGGCGGTGAATATTGGTGATATTCTGAAGATTTTGAACATTATACACTGAACATTAATAACAAAGAAAAATATGAGAAAAAAGATTTTTGTTGCCGCCGCTATGGTCGCGGTTGCAATAGGGATGCAGGCACAGGGCATCATTATCAACAAGACCGACGGTACGTTTGAGGTCTTTCCGGCCGACGAAGTGGTGAGCATCGTCACCTACGGTTATGGCGAGGAGCCACAGCCGGGTGAGGGCAACACGCTGACGTTCAACGTTGCCGGCGTCAGTTTCAACATGGTTCAAGTGGAAGGCGGCACGTTCCAGATGGGCTGCGACGACAGCGATGCCGGCTCCTCTGAGCAGCCCGTCCACGAAGTGACGCTCTCCTCGTTCAGCATCGGGCAGACGGAGGTGACACAGGCCCTGTGGTATGCCGTGATGGGACAGAAGCCCACAGCCGATGGCGAACAGTGGACCCAGTGGAGCGCCACCAACGGTTTGGGCAACAGCTACCCGGCCTATGGTGTAAGCTGGGATGACTGCCAGGAGTTCATCACCAAGCTGAACATGCTCACTGGCAAGCAGTTCCGCCTGCCCACCGAGGCCGAGTGGGAGTTTGCGGCGCGTGGCGGCACAAAGAGCAAGGGGTATAAGTATGCCGGCAGCAACAACATTGACAACGTGGCGTGGTACTCAGTCAACAGCTATGACAATCTTTACGGCGATCCTGATTACGGCAGTCACGAAGTGGCTACAATGGGTGCCAACGAGCTTGGCATCTACGACATGAGCGGCAATGTCCAAGAGTGGTGCTATGACAGGTATGGGAGTTACAATACAAACAAACAGATTGACCCCATAGGTCCCTCTACAGGTAACTCGCGCATACTCCGTGGTGGCTGCTGGATAGCTGCTGCTGATAACTGCCGTGCCACATACCGGTCTCTTAGTTCAACTACTAACAGATCAACAAGTTTCGGTCTGCGCCTCGCCCTCAGTGAAGAAACGACAGGCGAAGATGTTCCGGCAGAGCCGAAAGCCATAGACTTGGGCCTGCCCAGCGGCACCCTGTGGGCCGACCTCAACATAGGGGCCTCGTCACCAAGAGCCACCGGCGGCTATTACGCCTTTGGCGAGACAGAGGAGAAAGCCACCTATTCGTGGGACAGCTACATGTGCAGCTCGTCTCAATGTGCATACTCCTCAGACCCGCTTAAAGCCGACGGCATACTACGGACGGAAAACTCCGGTTCGACAATACTGCAAGTAACTGGCAGCATTGCCGGCACCAAATACGATGTGGCCACCCAGACGTGGGGCGAGGAGTGGGTGATGCCTACCAAACAGCAATATCAGGAACTGTATGACAATTGCACACGCGCAAAGGTGGAAATCGCAGGCGTGCAGTGCACAGAGTTCACGGGGCCCAATGGAAATTCTATCATTTTCCCTGGTGGAGGATACAAGGAAAATACGGAAACGAAAGACGCCAGTTATTCTTACTGTTGGACAGCAGAAGTGAACTCAATATTGAGGACAACAGAAGCAATTGTCGCAAGTGTAAGTTCAGGAGGCTTTAATCCATACGGGGCTAATTATCGGTATTTAGGCATACCTGTGCGGCCGGTCAAGAAGAAATAAGCCCACCTTTACCCCCTTCAAGAGAGAGGGGGAAAGTGATTCTAACGCTAAGAGGCGGCGGCGGGAAAACCGTCGTCCGCCTTGTGTATTCTTTAATTTTTGTTTATTTTTCTTTTTTTCCAACGATGAGGGGTGACGGAATCAACTTTTTTTCG
Source organism: uncultured Prevotellaceae bacterium (assembly GCA_902786565.1). Lineage (GTDB taxonomy): Bacteria > Bacteroidota > Bacteroidia > Bacteroidales > Bacteroidaceae > Prevotella. Next base: position 9,231 of record CADACW010000069.1, read on the forward strand.
TACCTTTGCACTTTGTTTTCAATGAACATTGAACATTGACCCAAATACATATCAGTAATAACAAAGTGAAATAATGAACAGAAACACGCTTACAGGCTTCATTCTGATAGCGCTGGTGCTCATCCTTTTCAGTTGGTGGAGCCAGCCCTCGCAGGAGGAGATTGACGCCTACAACCGCCAGCAGGACAGCATTGCCGCCGCACTGGCCAACGCAGAGAAACAGAAGAAAGAAGCAGAACAGCAGCACGAACAGCAGGCCGCTGCCGCCGCCCTGGGCGATACCACCAGCCTGTTCTACAGTGCCCTGAACGGCCAAGACCAGGCTCTGACGCTGAAGAACGGCAAAGTGGAGCTGACCGTCAACACCAAGGGCGGCACCATAGGCAGCGCACGCCTGCCAGGATTCCAGAACCGCGACAACAGCGACGACGTGATGCTCTTCACCCGCGAGGGGCAGCAGATGAACTTCATCATGGAGGCCAAAGAGGACAACATCGTCACCGGCGACCTCTACTTCACACCGACGGAGCACACCGACAGCACCCTCACCCTGACGGCACAGGCCAGCAACGGCGGACAGCTGCAGCTGCGCTACCAGCTGGGGCCCGACTATATGCTGCACTTCCAGCTGCAGGCCAAGGGCATGGGCAAGCTGTTCAGCCCCACCCGGCGCAGCATGGCCATAGAGTGGCAGGACAGCTGCCGCCAGCAGGAGAAGGGCTTCACCTTTGAGAACCAACGCTCGGCCCTGACCTACAAGAAGAGCGACGGCGGCACCGACTACCTGAACGAGACCAGCGACAAGCAGGAGACCACCGAGGAGGCCCTGGACTGGGTGGCCTTCAAGAACCAATATTTCTCGGTCGTGCTCATCAGCCGCGACGGCTTCGCCCCGGGTGCCACCCTGAGCAGCACCCCGCAAGACCAGAGCACCCACATACTGAAGCACTACCAGGCACAGCTGACCACCGCCTTCGACCCCACGGGCGAGAAGCCGTCGGAGTTTGAAATGTACATCGGCCCCAACAACTTCCGCCTGCTGCAGGACGTGGAGGAGCAGAGCCAGTTTGGCCGCGACCTGGACCTGGAGCAGCTGGTCTACCTGGGATGGCCCCTGTTCCGATACATCAACCGCTGGTTCACACTCTATGCCTTCGACTGGCTGACGCGCCTGGGCCTGCCCATGGGTGTGGTGCTCATACTCATCACCCTGCTGCTCAAGGCAATCACCTACCCCATGGTGAAGAAGAGCTATATGTCGAGCGCCAAGATGCGCGTGCTGAAACCAAAACTCGACGAGGCCACCAAGCAGTATGACAAACCCGAAGACCAGATGCTCAAGCAGCAGGCCATGATGCAGCTCTACTCCAAGTACGGCGTATCGCCCCTGGGAGGCTGTCTGCCCATGCTCATACAGATGCCCATCTGGATTGCCATGTTCAACTTTGTGCCTAACGCCATACAGCTGCGACGCGAGAGTTTCCTCTGGATGGACGACCTGTCGACCTACGACCCCATACCCGTCATCGGACAGTGGTCGGCACAACTGCCCTTCATCGGCGACCACCTCTCGCTCACCTGCATTCTTTTCTGCGTCAGCAACGTGCTCTACAGCTATATGACCATGCGCCAGCAACGCGACCAGATGGTGGGCCAGCAGGCCGAACAGATGAAGATGATGCAGTGGATGATGTACCTCATGCCCATCATGTTCTTCTTCATCTTCAACGACTACGGCTCGGGCCTGAACTTCTACTACTTCATTTCGCTCTTCTTCTCGGCCGCCATCATGTGGACACTCCGCAAGACCACCGACGACGCCAAGCTGCTGGCCATACTGGAGGCCCGCTACAAGGAGAACCAGAACAACCCGAAGAAACAGAGCGGACTGGCCGCACGCCTTGAGGAGATGCAGCGACGCGCCGCCGAACTTCAGAAACAGCAGCAACAGAGAGGACGCTGAACTAACACCACAAACACAAGATGAAAATAGGATTCGACAACGAAAAATACCTTCGCATACAATCGGAGCACATACGTGAGCGCATAGCACAGTTCGACGGCAAGCTCTATCTGGAGCTGGGCGGCAAGCTCTTCGACGACCACCACGCCTCAAGGGTGCTGCCGGGCTTCCGCCCCGACTCGAAGCTGCGCATGCTGGCACAACTGCGCGACAGCATCGAGATAGTCATCGTGGTGAGCGCCGACGACATCGAGAAGAACAAAGTGCGCTCGGACCTGGGCATCACCTATGACGAAGACGTGCTGCGCCTGCGCGAGGAGTTCATGCAGCGCGGCTTCATGGTGGGCAGCGTGGTCATCACCCACTACGACGGACAGCGCACCGCCGACCAGTTCCGCCACCGCCTGGAGCGCCTGGGCATACGCTCGTACATACACTACCTCATCGACGGCTACCCCCACAATGTGGAGCTGATAGCCAGCGACGAGGGATTCGGCAAGAACGACTATGTGGAGACATCGAGAGAACTGGTCATCGTGACCGCTCCCGGACCGGGCAGCGGCAAGATGGCCACCTGCCTGTCGCAGCTCTACAACGAGAACAAGCGGGGCGTGCGCGCCGGCTATGCCAAGTTTGAGACATTCCCCGTGTGGAACCTGCCCCTGAAGCATCCCGTCAACATTGCCTACGAGGCCGCTACGGCCGACCTGAACGACGTGAACATGATTGACCCGTTCCACCTGGAGGCTTACGGCAACACAGCCGTCAACTACAACCGCGACATAGAGATATTCCCCGTGCTGAATGCCCTGTTTGAGGGCATCTACGGCGAGAACCCCTACAAGAGCCCCACAGACATGGGCGTGAACATGGTGGGATTCTGCATCAGCGACGACGAGGTGTGCTGCCAGGCCAGCCGCGACGAAATCATACGCCGCTACTACGACGCCACCAACAAACTGGCCGAAGGCGCCGACAACGAGCGCGAGGTGCACAAGATACAGATGCTCTTCAACCAGGCCAAAATATCGACGGCCTACCGGCGCGTCACCGTGGCTGCCGCCGCCAAGCAGGAACTGAGCGGACACACGGCTGCCGCCATCGAACTCTCAGACGGCACAATCATCACGTCGAAGTCGAGCCCACTACTGGGGTGCAGCGCTGCCCTGCTGCTCAACGTCACCAAGCATCTGGCGGGCATAGACCACGAACTCAGGCTCATACCGCAAAGCCTGATTGAGCCGGTGCAGAAGACGAAGATAGAATATCTGGGCGGGCGCAACCCCCGACTGCACACCGACGAGGTGCTCGTGGCACTGAGCGTGCTATCGCCACACGACGACAACTGCCGCCGCGCACTGGAGCAGCTGCCGCAACTCAGAGACTGCCAGGTGCACAGCACAGTGATGCTGAGCGAGGTGGACCGCAAAATATTCAAGAAACTGGGCTGCGGACTGACCTGCGACCCCGTCAGGAAGAAGTGACAATTCACAATTTTTCAATTCACAATTCACAATTGACAGCAGACGGAAGTAATTATGAATCGTGAATCGTGAATCGTGAATTGTGAATCGTCAACCATGAATTGTGAATTATGAATCGTCAATAATGAATAGTGAATTATGAATTGTAAAGCATTGACAAAGACCAATTTCTGCTTCGAAGGGCAGAAGAGCGTGTACCACGGGAAGGTGCGCGACGTTTACGACATTAACGACGACCTGCTCGTCATGGTGGCCACCGACCGCATATCGGCCTTCGACGTGGTGCTGCCCAAGGGCATACCCTTCAAGGGACAGGTGCTCAACCAGATAGCAGCCAAGTTTCTGGACGCTACCGCCGACATCTGCCCCAACTGGAAGCTGGCCACACCCGACCCCATGGTCACCGTGGGCCTGAAGTGCGAGGGCTTCCGCGTGGAGATGATCATACGCAGCATACTCACAGGCTCGGCCTGGCGCGAATACAAGAACGGCTGCCGCGAACTGTGCGGCGTACGCCTGCCCGACGGCATGAAGGAGAACGAGCGGTTCCCGGAGCCCATCATCACACCCACCACCAAGGCCGACGAGGGTCACGACATGAACATCTCCCGTGAGGAAATCATCGCACAGGGACTCGTCTCAGCCGAAGACTACGCCGTGATGGAGGACTACACCCGGCGCATCTTCGCCCGCGGACAGGAGATTGCCGCCAAGCGCGGACTCATCCTCGTGGACACCAAGTACGAGTTTGGCAAGCGCGACGGCAAGGTCTACCTCATCGACGAGATACACACACCCGACTCCAGCCGCTACTTCTACGCCGACGGCTATGAGGAGAAGCTCCGCAAGGGCGAGCCCCAGCGCCAGCTCTCGAAGGAGTTTGTGCGCCAGTGGCTCATTGAGCACAACTTCATGAACGAGCCCGGACAGGTGATGCCCGAAATCACCGACGACTATGCCGCCAGTGTCTCCGACCGCTACATCGAGCTCTACGAGCACATCGTGGGCGAGCCTTTCGACCGCGCCGCCGAGACTGGCGACATTGCCGCCCGCATCGAGCGCAACGTAGCCCAATGGCTGGCCGACCGCAAGTAAGATTGAAAATGATACGGTCTTCTTTCAGTTTCTTTTTAGCGGCGTTGACCTTTGTCATCTGCGCCTGTAGCAGCGACGGCATCACGGACACCTACTGGCGCGATGACAAGACGGGCGAGTGGCTGATTGGCCTGACGGAGGACAAGCTGTTTTATGATTGCAAGGTGTGGGGAGTCGCTTCGAAGACAGAAAGCGACGGGGCGTACACCCTACAGGCCAACTATGGCTTGGACCAACTCGACATCAGCTTCGGCACGGAGCAGGACGGCAAGCGGACCGTCACCATCGGTGGCAAGCAGCATGACTGCAGTCGCATTGATGGCTGGTGCCTGCCCGACTATCCGGAGAAGGACACCTGCGACACCATTGCCGACAACCACTATGCCACAGGCGACAGCGTGACCATCGAGGGATGGGTGGTGAATCGTCTGCCTGGCATTGTCGGCAGGATAGAAAAGATATTCGGCAAGGCAGCGAACAACGGCAAGGAGGTGACCGTGCACATGATGGCCAACATCCTGACCGATGAGGAGCAGGAGTTTACGGCACCGATAGACTACCTCGGCCATTTCACCCTGCGCTTGCCGATAGTGAACACGACGTCTTTCTATCTGGATTGCGGCAGAAAGGGCGTGAGCATTGTGGCAGAACCTGGCGAGACGTATTTCCTCACCATCGACGAGACGCAGGGCAAGGTGCTCTTTATGGGCAAGAATGCCCGACTGCAGAACGAGGTCAGGGCACACCATATCCGAATGAACGGATACGGGTCAGACCAGCTGGAAGCCATAGGCGACTTCACGTCCATTCTCGACAGCGTCAGGACACAGACTAAAGCGGAATTGAAGGAGCTGGACGCTGTGTGCCAAGAGCATCCCACGCTGTCAGAAAGGTATCGCACGTACTATCGCAACAGTATATTGACCAACGGTATGTCCAACTTGATGCGGGCAAAGTTCATGGCGCCAAACTATGTCTTTCCAGAGGATTACTTGAAGGCAGCCGAAAAGGAGTACTGGCAGGAACTCGCCGAACCGTACACGCTGGAAGCCTACACGTTCACCTATTTCTTCAACGACTACAGCGAGCAACTGCAACAGAAGGCCCGGAACAAGATAGACTATACGCTGAAATGGATCATAGACCAAGCAGAGAAGGACGGCATCGTCAGCCTCTCGGCCAAGGAGCGGGAGGCCGTTGCGCAGTATGACGCCGCTTTCCCTGCCTATTATGAAAAGTTGAAGAGTGCCCCCGACAGTCTGAGGAAAGCCATTGACGATGAGTTCGAGCAGAACGACTTCGTGGCTGTCATCAACGAGATAATCAGCCGAGAGGGCTATCAGGATTACGCCAACACCAAGTTCACGCAGCGCGACCTGGCGTATCTGCTGCCCGAGATGAATGCCTGGGGATGGAGCCAGACCACACAGGACATTTTCCTCTGCCGCTATTTCTGTCACTCACTGAGGGGCGATTGCAAGCCACTCGACAAGTCGCTTCTCGCCTTTGCCGAAGAACACATCCATGCGCCAGGCGCGATAAGTGCCGTTAAAACCATGAACGACAAATACGAGCAACTGACCCATTTTATACAGGGCAACGAGGACTGCTTCAAGTCTAACGACATCGTGAAGGGCATGAGCGACGGCGAAGAGATATTCCAGAAGATCATCGAGCCGTACAAGGGCAAAATCATCCTCGTCGACGTGTGGGGCACGTGGTGCGGCCCCTGCAAGGCCCAGCTCTCACACTGCCAGGAAGAATACGAGCGGCTGAAGGACTACGATGTCGTCTATCTCTATCTTGCCAACCGCAGTAGCGACCAAGGTTGGAAGAACGTCATCAAGGAGTATCAGGTGGCGGGCAAGAACGTGGTGCACTACAACCTGCCCGAACACCAGCAAAAAGCCGTCGAAGAATACCTTGGCGTCCAGGCTTTCCCCACCAACATCGTCTTCGACCGCGACGGCAAGTTGCACATAGTCCTCGACTTCCCATTGGACATAGAGGCCGTGGCTGGAATTTTGGAAAAGATGAAATAAGAAACCGCCTTTTGGCTACCAGATTTATTTTTTTGGGCTTTAATTTGTTGGTTACACAGCTTTTTCGTAACTTTGCAGACGAAATACTCATCATAGCGGAAACGATGCCCTATAACCAAGAGACCATAACCCCTTACCACACTGGCGACAAGGCGCAACAGGTGGAGGCAATGTTCGACAACATCGCCCCTACCTACGACACGCTGAACCACCGCCTGTCGTGGGACATAGACCGGGGCTGGCGGCGCAAGGCCATAGAATGGCTGGCACCCTACAAGCCGCAGCAGATGCTCGACATCGCCACGGGCACGGGCGACTTCGCCATACTGGCGGCACAGATGCTGAAGCCCACAAGGCTGGTGGGTGCCGACATCAGCGAGGGGATGATGGCCGTGGGCCGCGAAAAGGTGCAGCGGCTCGGTCTGCAACACGTCATCAGCTTCGAGCGTGAGGACTGTCTGAACCTCTCCTACGCCGACGGCTCTTTCGACGCGGTGACGGCGGCTTTCGGCATCCGCAACTTTGCCGACCTGGACTGCGGCCTGCGAGAGATGTGCCGCGTGCTGCGGCCGGGCGGACACCTGAGCGTGGTAGAACTGACCACACCCGTGGCCTTCCCGATGAAGCAGCTGTTCCGCGTCTACAGCCACACGGTGCTGCCCATCTACGGGAGGCTCATATCGAAGGACCAGAGTGCCTACAGCTATCTGACAAAGACCATAGAGGCCTTCCCCCAGGGCGAGCGCATGATGGAGATTCTCAGACGGGCAGGCTTCAGCAAGACCTCGTTCCGACGGCTCACCTTCGGCATCTGCACGCTCTACACAGCCATGAAGTGAGAAAGCGAAAATAATAGGTAAGTTTAACAGGTAAGTAGATAATCAAAATTAAGCAGCATGTTTTACATAATTGATACGCAGTCCATTTCCAATGTCCGCCAATGCTCTGTTGGTGGCATAGAAGAGCAT
>CADACW010000070.1 GCA_902786565.1 uncultured Prevotellaceae bacterium
CGCCGTATGCCGAACGGCACGTACGGTGGTGTGAGAGGTCGGTAAACACGAAAGTAGGAGATAAACACCTACGATTAGTGTTTACCTCCTACTCGATTTAGAACGGTTGCGGAGCTTGATGTCATCGCGCCTATATGCAACTCTCATTCTGACGCTGCAAAGATAGACATTATTTCTGAAAGTTCCAAGAAAAACGCCAAGATTTTATCAGTTTTTCTCTATATCCGCCCCTTTTTGAGCCTTTTTTTGAAGATTTTGAGCCCCTTTTTGGTAAGGGACGGCAATAAAGCAGGGTTAAAATAAGTTTATTTCTTTCTATTATCGAAATCTTTTAGCTGAGACCGCCAAATTCTAAGCAGGAAACTTTCACCCCTCCTCAGGAAAATTTTCCCTAAAAGTTTTCATGTTTCGGAAAGTATTTGTATCTTTGCAGCGTCTAAGCAGAGACTATACTGGCTTCTGTGAATCGGGCAGAAAGCTTTTAGTTATAGACATAAAGGTGTTGTCAGACCTTGCGCACGTTAAGCTAATGCCAGTGGGCGGCTGGTGCGACAAACGATTATGCAGAATGGTGGAATGCAAAAATAACAGTCAGTTCCGCTTGCGGAATGGTAGTATAGAGCAAGTCTCCGAGTATGCTAATCATGGCCTTTTTATTTCATTCCCAGGTGATTACACACCATAGGGTGTTAATCACCCAGAAATGTAGGCTATTGACAGGAGCGAAAGCTCGCTCATGCGCTCATAGATGGGTGTTAATCACCCAGAAATGTAGGCTATTGACAGGTGCGGTTTTGCCGCAAGGTCATTATTCCCGGTGTTAATCACCCAGAAATGTAGGCTATTTGAAGTAAAATGAATGAAGTATTTGTATTGGAATTGCCTTTGCAGGTTGAGAAGTATCAGGCAGATATCCTCAACAAGCGTTACGAGCAGCTTCGCCAATTGTACAATTACGTGCAAGGCAAGTTGCTCAGACAATACAGGTACTTTGAGCAGATGATAGAGTATCAAGTCTGCGAGAAGATTAAGGAAAAGAAAGATTTTTTCAGGAGTCATCCGTTTCAGATTAATGAAACGCTGAAAGGCAACAAGACTCCTTTTAAGGTCTCTTTTGATGAATATAGCATTAAAGGATTCATAGAAAAGCTTGCTCAGAAATCCGTTGGAGCCAACACAACCTATGCAGATTTGGGATTTACCACTTATATCTTAGACCATTTAGGAGCAAGCGTATGGGCTGCTTGGAACAAGAAGTTGTACGACTTCAAAGCCAAGCGAATCTCATTTAAGAAGTACGGTGAGCTTGATTCCTTTTCAAGCCGAAGGAAGGTTGTTCGTGGTGTAGTTTACTTCTCAGGAATGGAACTTCATCTCGACACGATGGAGCTGGCTATTAAGATGAATGGTAAGGTCGGAAAAGAAGCCAAGTTCATTACGCTGAAGATGCTGCACAATCCCAAGCATGCAGACTATGAGATGTGGGCGCTGAAGGGTGGTGTCGATAGCGTGAAAGTGGTGAAGGTGGTGCGTCGTTTGGCGCGCGGCCAGTACAAGTACTATGTTCAGTTGACCATCGAAGGCGAGAAACCCCAGAAGGGCAGAATATTAGGTAAGGGTAATGTGGGTATCGATCTTGGACCTACTACGGTTGCCGTGAGTGGCGAGAATGTGGTGAGCATCGACAAACTGGCCTCGAAGTGCGATAATATCCAGGAGGAGATAACCCGACTGAGCAGGAAGATAGACCGCAGTCGCAGAGCCAACAATCCGCAGAACTTCAACGAAGACGGCACCATTAAGCGCGGCATCAAACTGGTTTGGAACGACTCCAAACGCTACAAGGAACTGCGCCGCGAGTTGGCAGAGCTGCGTCGCAAACAAGCAGCCATCCGTAAGCAGCAACACATAGAACGGGCCAACGCTCTACTGAAGGAGGGCGATACGTTTATTGTCGAAAACAACCAGATTAGCGGTTGGACAACAAGGGCCAAAGAGACCAAGGTGAACGAGAAGACAGGCAAGATACAGAAGAAGAAACGCTTCGGCAAGTCGGTGGCCAATCATGCGCCTTCTATGTTTGTCAGTATCTTGGAGAACAAGGTGAAGTCGCTGGGTGGCGAGGTGGTGAAGGTGGATACAAAGAATGCCGCCAGCCAATACGACTTTACGGACGGCAGCTTCACAAAGCATGAACTGAAGGAACGTAACGTAACGCTATCTAATGGTGACACCCATCAGCGCGATATGCTTGCCGCCTTTAACCTGCAACATCTGAAGTACAACGAGGCAGAGGCGAAGCAGTACGATACAGAGGCGATGGCGGCTGACTATGAGCGCTTCTGTCAGTTGGAGCAGGAGGAAATCCAACGTTATAAGAATAAGGAAAAGAAGGACGATAAGGGCACGATTGGAGCGGAGAAACTTTGAATGGAACCTTGGGGAGGTAACATAAAATGATAAAGGGGAATCTTTTTAAAAAGATACCAGGGGTGAGCCAGGAATATCGGAAGTTGGCTATCTTAAGTCAAATAATTCAGAATATGTTATAAAAGAAAATATTCAGAAGCCGTCATCAGTCTATATCAATAGAAAACGAATACTATGGAAGAAAGTGAACTGAAAGAGATACTTGAGCTGCTGAAGGCCTCGGGCAGGGAGGCGCGGCTGTGCGACACGCCGATAGGACTGGTGGACAACCCCGTGAGGTGCGGCAAGCTGCAGGACATGGGCGACTACACGGTGGGCGACGTGCTGGTGCCGAGGGCGCTGGCGGGCCTCCACCCGGAGTTCATGGTGCCCGTGGTGGGCGACTCGATGACGGGCGCGGCATCACCAGTCGCAAGCTGAAGAGGGCCTGCTCCTTCGAGCAGCGCATGATCTGGGACAAGAGCGGCAAGCCCAAGCGCATCGTCGACAACGAGTTGGTGGACTACGGAACCAACGGTTAGTGCGGTCTCTCTCTTGAAGTCAACTCGGACAACCTCGGACAACAATAACGAAGTTGTTCGGGTTGTCTTTTTTTCTGATTGAAGACAACTCGAACAACCTGGACAACAATTAAGAATAAGAAGAAGTTGTTTAAAGTTGTCCGGGTTGTCTTTATTTACTGAAGACAACTCGGACAACCTTGGACAACAATTAAGAAGAAGTTGTCTGGGTTGTCTTTTTGTCTATCTCACCTCTTTTTGCCGGTCATGGTGATGAGGGGGATGAGCATCTCCTCCATCGAGATGCCGCCATGCTGGAAGGTGTCCTTATAGTACGACACGTAGTAGTTGTAGTTGTTGGGATAGGCGAAGAAGGCATCGCCCGTGGCAAAGACATAGCTGGTGGAGAGGTTGGGCGATGGCAGCTGCGCCTCGGCGGGGTTCTTGATGACGAAGAGCTCCTTCGAGTCGTAGTTCAGGTTTTTGCCCAACTTGTAGCGCAGATTGGTGTTGGTGTTGCGGTCGCCCACAATCTTCACCGGCTTGGTGCAGCGTATCGAGCCGTGGTCGGTGGTGACGATGACGCGGTAGTCCGTCTGTGCCAGCCACTTGAAGAAGTCGGCAATGACCGAATGGCGGAACCAGGAGAGAGTGATGCTGCGGTAGGCTGACTCGTTGCTGGCCAGTTCGCGCACCATGCGACTCTCTGTGCGGGCGTGCGACAGCATGTCGATGAAGTTGAACACCACCACGTTCAGGTCGTAGCGCTGCAGTGTGTTGAGCTGCTGCATCAGCTTCTCAGCTTCGGCCGAGTTGTTGATTTTGTGGTACGAGAAGGTGTCGTGTCGGCGGTAGCGGTCTATTTGTGTCTGGATGAGCGGCCTCTCGTTCAGGTTCTTTCCCTCCTCTTCGTCTTCGTCCACCCACAGTTCGGGAAACATTTCAGCAATCTTGTTAGGCATCAGTCCTGAGAAGATGGCATTGCGGGCATATTGGGTGGCCGTCGGGAGGATGCTGTAGTAGAGTTCCTCGTCGATGTCGAACTGGTCGCCAATCTCCTGCGAGAGCAAGCGCCACTGGTCATATCGGAAGTTGTCGAGCACCACAAGGAAGAGTTTCTCGCCCTTGTCGAGTGCGGGGAACACGCGCTCCTTGAAGATGCGGTGTGAGAGTAGGGGAGTGGCCTCGCTCACTTTGGGCGCGGTGTTGCCGGGCTTCACCCAGTCCAGATAGTTCTTCTTGACGAACTTGGCAAATCCCATGTTGGCCTCCTCCTTCTGCATGGCCAGCATGTCGGTCATCTGCGAGTCGGTGCTCGACAGTTGCAGTTCCCAGTGCACCAGTTGGCGGTACACCTGCACCCAGTCCTGCCAGGTGCGGCAGTCCATGATTTGCATGGCAATTTGCTGGAACTGCTGCTGGTATCGGCTCTGCATCACCTCGGTCTCTATCTCCCGCCGGTGTATGTTCTTCTTGAGCACCAGCAGGATTTGGTTGGGGTTGACGGGCTTGATGAGATAGTCGGCAATCTTCTGACCGATGGCCTGCTCCATAATGTTCTCCTCCTCGCTTTTGGTGACCATCACCACCGGTGTCGATGGCGATATCTGCTTGATGCGCTGAAGTGTCTCCAGGCCGGAGAGGCCCGGCATCTGCTCGTCGAGCATCACCAGGTCGAATGACCGTTCACGGCAGAGGTCAATGGCATCGGTGCCGTTGCTGCACGTTGTCACTTCGTAGCCTTTCTTCTCCAGGAAGATGACGTGGGCCTTCAGCAGTTCCATCTCGTCGTCTACCCACAACAGTTGTCCGTTTGTCATAGCTTTGTTATTAATATAGTTTATGTGCCTTCTGACTATTATACGGTTAGAGTTCCACCGGGACTATCAGCTTCAGACCCAATGAGCGGCCGGGGTTGCAGATGCCGGGGCCGTCGGCATACTTCAGTCGGCTCAGGTGCGACTGGTAGGCCCTGTCGGTCAGATTCTGCAGGGTCAGGAAAAGCGATGCCAGCCGCCGGCCGTGCATGCGGATGTCGGTGCCGGCCGAGAGGTTGAGCAGCGTGTACGACGGTGTGGCCGTCTCGGTGTCGTTGGCGGTGTGGGCATTGCCCTGGCGCAGATAGCACTCCAACCCCAGCGAGACGAAGGTGTTGTTGAGCGTCTGGCCGTCGCGGATGATGTCGTAGCGCAGCACCGACGTCCACCGCGGTGCGGGCGTGAAGGGCAGCCATCGGCTCTCTTCGGGCTGGTGCAGCTGGCGGGCGTTGACGTAGGAGAATGTGTTCTCGAAGTGCAGCTGCTCCACGGGGTGGATGTCGAGCATGGCCTCCAGGCCGCAGAGGCGCGCCGTGCCGGCGGCGTACTGGAAGCGGTTGTCGTCGCCTGTCAGCCGCTGCAGGAAGATGAAATGGTCCACCTGGTTGGCAAAGAGCGACAGCTGGCCCGATACGATGGCCGACGAATAGTCGAAGCCCAGGTCGGCCTGCCACGACTGTTCGGGGCGCAGCCCCTGGTTGCCCAGTTCGTAGCGGAAGGTGCCCTCGTGCTCGCCGTTGCTGCCCAACTCGCTCAGGTTCGGTGCCCGGAATCCATGTGAGAGGTTGAGCCTGACGCTCATGCCGTTGCGTATGTTGTAGATGGCACCTATCGAGCCCGTCAGCCCGTTGAAGTTGCGGCTGAAGTCGCCGAAGCGCGCCTCGCCGTCGTCGTCCAGCGCATAGCTGTGCAGTCGTCGCCAGTCGTAGCGCAGTCCGCCGCTCAGGGTGAACTGCTCCCACTGCTTGGTCAGCGAGGCGAAGGCCCCGATGTCGAACAGACGGTAGGCGGGAATGAGAAACTCGCTGCCCATATTCTCCGACCGCTGCCACATACCGCTGATGCCGGCGGCATACTGCCACTCGTCGTTGGCCGTTGCCAGATAGTGGGCGTCGTAGTTGACGGTGTGGAGCCTGAAGTCCAGGCCCAGTTCGGGGCTCTCTCCCTCTTCGGCCTCAAACTCCTTTCGGCGGTTCTGCTGATAGCCCACCACGGCCTTCAGCGAGCCGTCGCCGATGAGAAACGAGTTGTCCAGCACGGCCTTGTAGTGGTATATCTTCTGGAAAGCCTCCGACGGCTCAAGGGTGCCGTCAGCGCCCCTTTCGCCCTCGATGAGTCCCGGCTTGATGTTGTAGTACGACAGCTTGAGGTGCGAGTAGCCGTTGGTGCCGCGTTTGATGCCCACCATGCCGTTCAGGGCGCGCTCGTGAAACTGCGAGCCCGGCACGTGGCCATCCATCTTGTTTTTATATTCGCCGGCGTCTTTCTGGCTCCAGCGCCAGTCCCATACCACGCCGCCCTTGTTCCCAGCAAAATTGACGGAGTAGTTGAAGAGGTTGCTGTTGGTCTGGTAGCCGGTGCTGAGGTTCATTCGCATCCGCCCTTGCGGCATCACCGGCTGCTCGTGCAGCACCAGCACGCCGGCCATGGCGTCGCTGCCATACATGAGCGAGGCCGGGCCCTTCAGAATCTCCACCGAGTGCACCGTCTGGTCGTCGACCTCTATGCCGTGCTCGTCGCCCCACTGCTGGCCCTCCTGCCTGATGCCGTCGCTCACGGTGACAATGCGGTTGTAGCCCAGTCCGCGTATGATGGGTTTCGCTATGCCGCTGCCGGTGGTCAGCTGGCTGACGCCTGGCTGATGGGCAATGGCGTCGATGATGTTGGTCGAAGCGCTTTCGCGCAGCGTATGCGGGGCCACCACGCTGACTGGTGCCGGCGAGCGGTCGGCCCTGGTGGTGCCGGTCAGTCCCGTCACCACCACCTCCTTCAGCAGGGCATTGTTCTCCTGCAGGGTGAAGTTGCGCTCGGTGGTGGTGCGCAGGTCAATGTTCTCAATGATGGTCAGGTGGCCCACATAGCTCACCTGTATGGTGGTCTTCACCTGTGGCAGGCCCTTCAGTTCGTAGGCCCCCTGTCGGTCGGTCACCGTTCCCTGCTTCAGCAGTGGCAGATAGATGCTCACCCCCATCACGGGTTGGCCGTCGTTTTGGTCGGTCACCCGCCCTTTCAGGGTCACTTTCGCAGCCTCTGTATCTGCGGCTATGGGCATTGCGCCGACCATCAGCGTCAGGAGCAAAATCAGTAGATGCTTCATTGCTTGTGTTTCGTTGTCTTGAAAAAATCTGGTGCAAAGGTATATATTTTATGGCGATAATGTCCTTGCGCTTATGAATTGTTAAGAAAATATGACTTATGATAAAGGTGTCAGGCACTATTTTCCGCCGAATCGTTTGGCTGTTCGGCCGAAAATGTGTAACTTTGCGGCCTACTTAACACTCAATTCCGAACTTAATGAATCATCGTTCATCACTCATCGGCCTTTTGCTGGCGGCGGTCCTCCTCTTTGGCTTCGCCGGCTGTGTAGACGAGGAGGAGTATTCCGATACGCCGCAGGGCAACTTCGAGGCACTGTGGAAAATCATTGACGAGCACTACTGCTTCTTCGACTACAAGCAGCAGGCTTATGGGCTGGACTGGGACCGCGTGCACACCAAATACCAAGTGCGCTTCGACGATGTGATGTCGCAGGCGCAGCTCTTCGAGGTGCTGGCCGACATGCTGTCGGAACTGCGCGACGGCCATGTCAATCTGACTGCCGCCCACGACTATGCCCGCTATTGGACCTGGTACGAGGCTTACCCTGCAAACTACAGCGACTCGCTGAACCGCCTCTATATGGGCACCGACTACAAAATGGCCTCAGGGCTGTCCTACCGCGTGCTCGACGACAACATCGGCTACATACGCTACGAGAGTTTCCTCAACGGCATTGGCAGCGGCAATCTGGACGAGGTGCTGATGTATATGATGCTCTGCCGGGGCCTCATCATTGACGTGCGCAACAATGGCGGCGGCGAGCTGACCAATGCCGAGAAACTGGCCGCACGATTCACCAACGAGCGGCGCCTCGTGGGCTACTATCAGCACAAGACGGGGCCGGGCCACGCCGACTTCTCGCCGATGGAGGCCCGCTATCTGGAGCCTGCCGCCAACCTGCGCTGGCAGAAACCCGTGGTGGTGCTGACCAACCGGCACGTCTTCTCGGCGGCCAACGAGTTTGTGATGTATATGAAAGCCTTGCCGACAGTCACAATCGTGGGCGACCATACCGGGGGCGGGGCGGGCATGCCCTTCAGCAGTTCGCTGCCCTGCGGCTGGAGCGTGCGCTTCTCGGCGGTGCCTATGTACGACGCCCAGAAGCAGAGCTGCGAGTTTGGCATTGCCCCCGACCACTACGTGCAGCAGACCGATGCCGACTTCCACCGGGGCCGCGACACGCTCATCGAGTTTGCACGCCAGCTGATAAACAGTGAAGATTGAATATTAGCCAAGCCGACTTCTTGCATTGACACGTCGGGGCTTTCGCTGAGTGAGGACCATCCAAACTTGACATCACCTCCGGCCATACGTAGAGAAAGAACCGTCCAAACTCTTAAATTCTCGAGAGAATTTGCGAGATAAGTGCCACTTATCTCCAGCTTGGGTCGGCAGCCTTGCCAAGTTTGGACGAACCTTTCTTTACATTTGTCCCGTCTTTTCTTGCGCTTTTCACGGAAAATCACTATCTTTGCAGCGTCAAAACCAAACAAGCTCCACTTTCGCAAGTTGCAGGAGTGCACTCAAAGAAGTTGAGCGATAGCGAAACTTGAATTAGCAAAATATGTACGACAGAGAACACGGGCTCTACATTGCCCACTGCCCCGACGGGGAATTATCGATTGTAGGAAAGATGGCCAACCGGCACGGACTGATTGCCGGAGCCACAGGTACGGGTAAGACCGTCACGCTGCAAGTGATGGCCGAAACATTCTGCCAGGCAGGAGTGCCCTGCTTCATGGCCGACATGAAGGGCGACCTGAGTGGCATTTCGCAGGCGGGAAAGATGAGCGGATTCATCGAGAAACGCCTGCCCGAATTCTTCCCCAACGGACTGAACCAGGACTTCCAGCCCTGCCCAGTACGATTCTACGATGTGTTTGGCGAGCAGGGACACCCCATGCGGGCCACGGTGAGCCAGATGGGGCCCCAACTGCTGAGCCGTCTGCTGGGACTGAACGACACGCAGGACGGCGTGCTGAACATCGTGTTCCGCATTGCCGACGAGCGCGGCCTGCTCATACTCGACCTGAAAGACCTCCGCTCAATGCTCGACTGGGTGGCCAAGAACGCACGCCAGTACACCACCAAGTATGGCAACATTTCCACTCAGACGGTGGGGGCCATACAGCGTGCGCTGCTGCAACTGGAAGACCAGGGGGCCGACCGCTTCTTCGGCGAACCGGCCTTCGACATCCTTGACCTGATGCAGACCCAGGGCGGCAAGGGCGTGATGAGCGTGCTCGCGGCCGACAAGCTGATGCTACAGCCCAAACTCTACAGCACCTTCCTGCTGTGGCTCCTCAGCGAGCTCTACAGCACTCTGCCCGAGGTGGGCGACCAGCCGCTGCCCAAGCTGGTATTCTTCTTCGACGAGGCTCACATGCTCTTCGACGGCACCAGCAAGGCACTGCTCGACAAGATTGAGCAGGTCATACGCCTCATCCGCTCAAAGGGCGTGGGCATCTACTTCGTCACCCAGAACCCCACCGACATACCAGAGGTCATACTGGGTCAGCTGGGCAACCGCGTGCAGCATGCCCTGCGGGCCTATACCCCGAAAGACCAGAAGGCGGTGAAGACGGCTGCCGATACCTTCAGGGCCAATCCGGCCTTCAAGACCGACGAGGCCATCACCCAGTTGGAGACTGGCGAGGCACTGGTCTCCTTCCTCGACGAGAAAGGCGCACCCACCATGGTGCAGCGGGCCAGGGTGCTCTTCCCCCTCTCGCAGATTGGGGCGGTCACTGCCGGTCAGCGTGACGACATCATCCGCCAGAGTGGCATCTATGGCAAGTACGACACGATGGTGGACCGTGAGAGTGCTTACGAGATTCTGATGCGTGAGGCTGAAGAGACCCTTCAGACTGAGGATGCCGAAGAGGAAAAGGCTTCGCCGAAATCTCAGAAATCGGCCAAGCCCGGCATAATGGGCAAAGTGTGGAAGGCGGTGCTCACGGCTGTCACCTCGACCGTGGCCACCATACTGGGCACCTGGGTGAGCGACAAGGTGCAGGGCAAGACCACCAAGAGCCGCACATCGACAACCGGGCGCGTGGTGAAGAATGCCACCTCGGCTGCCACCCGCACCATCACCCGCGAGCTCACCCGCGACATTCTCGGCAATCTGATAAAGCATTAAAAAGATTGAAGATTGAAAATTGAAGATTGAAAATTGATGAAGCAGCCTAATCTTCAATCTTCATTTTTCAATCTTCAACGTTCAACGTCAAATAGTCGCGCACCACTCTCCTCAAAAATGCGGCATCGGTAGGCTCGGCCTTGCCGATGCCCATTTTTTGCTGCACTTTCTTTGAGAGCAAGGCCACTTGCGAGGCCAGTTCGCCACCCTCCGAACTGATGGCGCGGCGAATAATCTCTATCTGCTCCAGCGAGAGGTCGGCAGCCTGCGGATAGCGTGGCGTGTAGTCTTGTTGCAGATAGTCGTAGTCGTCCAGCGATACCCTGATTTTTCTGTAGTCCTGCAACTTGATAACCACCGTGCCGGCGGCCATGTCGCCCAGGCGCTGGTTGTTGCGGGTGAGTATCATTGCGACAAGCCCCACAAAGCTGAACGTGGGGCCGTCGATCAGGTAGAGCAGCCAGCGCAGCAGAAAGGCTCCAAGCGTAGGCGTGCTGCCATCGGCCTTGACCACCCGCAGCTTCATGGCCATCTTGCCGAGGCTCTGCCCGTTGTTGAACAGTTCGCACGCCAGCGAATAGAATAGTATGGGCAGCACTACCGAGAGCAGCACAAACCAGTACCATTCGGCCTGCATCTCGTGCAGGACCCATGCCGAAAGAGACATATACGCCAGCAGCACGCCCCAGTCAATCAACTGTGCAAAGATGCGGTCGCCAACGCTGGCCACAGCCTGCTCTATGCGCACATACTGCGCCGTCACAATCACACTCATTATCAATACACAATGATTAATTCACAATTCTCAATTCCTTCCGTCAATTTTCAATTTTCAATTAACCAATTGTCAATCAGTTTGCGGGCAATGGAAAGTTTCTCCGGCAGTTGCGGCAGATGGTCGCGGTGAAACCATGCCGCCTTGCGCAGTTCGTCGCGCTGCACGTGCAGTTCGCCGCTGTCATAGTCGGCATTGAATCCCACCATCAGGCCGCTGGGGTAGGGCCAGGGCTGAGAGTCGAAGTATCGGATGTTCTTGATGCGCAGGCCCACCTCTTCCATCACCTCGCGCTCCACGGCCTGCTCCAGCGTCTCGCCCGTCTCCACAAAGCCGGCAATGAGACCGTAGAAATTGCTCTTGAAGTTGCGGCCGCGGGCCAGCAGCACTTCGTCGGGGCCGCGGTGTATGAGCACGATGACGGCGGTGGCCAGCTGTGGCCAAACCTCCTTGCCGCACATCTCGCAGCGCTTCGATATGTCGGTGTGCAGGTGCATCATGCCGCCGCAGACGCCACAGAAGCGCGTGTTGCGGTCCCAGTAGAGCAGCTCGGCGCACTTCCCCGCCTTCAGGTAGAGTGGGAGGGGCAGCTTGTAGTAACTCTGTCGCAAGGGGCATGTCTCCTGTCCTGCCGGCGGTGCGTCCACACTGTAGGTCTTCACCTCGATGCCGTCAAGGGGAGTGACGTTGAGAATAGTGGTCCAGGGCTTGACGGCCGTGGGTGGCTCTTCCTGCAGGGGAATGGTGTAGCTGCCGTCCTCCTGGGGCCACAGCAGCAGCGCGTCTTTGCAAAACACGAAATAGTATCGAGGCATAGCGGTAATTGATTTTTGCAAAAGTACTACATTTTTCCCATACCCCCAAATTTTCCGTCACATTTCTTTGCCGATTTCAATATAATTGCGTAATTTTGCAGCCGCCTTTATAAAGAAACAACATCACATAACAAGCATAATATGAACAGAAAGACTATCATTCTATTCTTTCTCCTGCTCGTCGGCGGTGCCAGTGCCGCTGCCCAGGAGGCGCAGAAGAGCGACCTGCAGCAGCGCGCCGAGGCCGTAGACCCCAAGACCAACATCGCACAGGCACGCTCGCTCTACATCCATGCCTTCAACGACTATGCCAACAAAGGGCAGACGGCACCCGGCATGGCTTGCGCCGTCAAGGCGGCTGCCCTCTACTACAAGGAAAATTTCTACAAGGAGGCATTCGACCTGCTGCGCAGGGCCGACCAGACCGTCAACGACGACAGCCGACTGGCCAACAGCGCCAAGGCTGCCCTGCACTATCAGGCCACCAAGGAGCGCATGCAGATGTATGTCAAGCTGCGTCGCAGCGAGAGCGCCAAGGAGCAGCTTGCCATCATGGAGGGCCAGGCCGCACAGTCGGGCGACGAGCAGCTGCGCAACGATCTGCTCTACAACAAGGCCATCTGCTACTACACTTTCGGGCAGACGGCACAGGGCAATGCCGTCTTCCGCGAGATGACCGGCAAGCTGACCTCAGTGGCCGACTATGACAAGGTGGACCAGGTCTACCAGACCCTCATCGACAATGGCCGAAAGAGCAACAACGTGAGCTTCCTGGCCCAGTCGTATCAGAGCTATATGGCGTGGAAAGACTCTGCCGCCGCCGTCAAGGCCGCTGCCGAGGTGGACAGCCTGCAGCAGCAGATTGCCGCCAACGAGGCTTCCATTGCCGAGAAAGACAGTTCGCTGTCAACACGCCAGGCCATCATCGTCGGCCTCTGCATCCTGGCCGGTGCACTGGCTGCAGCCCTCGTGGTGGGAGCTGTGGTGCTGATGCGCTATATCTTGCTCACCCGGCGGCAGAAGAAGACCATCCGCCTGGCCAACGAGAGCAATGCCCTGAAGGCCAAGTTCATCAGCAACATCTCGGCACAGCTGGAGCCCACACTCCGCAAGTTGGACAACCGGCAGCCTGAGGTGAAAGCCCTGCTCGCCTTTGCCAGCCACATACAGACACTCTCCGACCTGGAGAACACGGCTGCCGATGCTGTGGAGACCGAGGATGTGCAGGTGCCGCAGTTCTGTGAGTCGCTGGTGGACCAGATTCGCAGCAAGGTCAAGCCCGGCGTCAACCTGACGGTGAACGCCCAGAAGATGAGTGCCCGCTTCAACAAGGAATATGTCTCACACATCTTGCTCCATCTGCTCAACAATGCCGCTGAGTACACACCTGCCGGCGGGAGCATCAGTCTCGATGCCAAGAAGCGCGGCCCCCACACTTTCCAGTTCCTGGTCACCGATACGGGCTCGGGCATTCCCGACGAGAAGCGTGAGGATGTATTCAAGCCATTCCTCGAAGTGCGCGACCTGACCACCGGCGACGGTCTGGGACTGCCCATCTGCCGGCAGATGGCCCTGAAGATGAACGGCGATTTGGAGATAGACTCACAGTTCACCAAGGGCACCCGCTTTGTCCTCGACCTGAGAGCTTAACGGCGGAGGGGAAAAAGGATATACATCGCTCTGACTATCAGAGCTATCAACACATACCATGCGACGGTCTGCACCACTGAGGGGTGCAGACCGTCAATGCTTGAATAGGGTAGGGAGGCAATGGTACCGAGGGCGGCATTGAGCCATCCCACCACCCACAGCAGCGGCGTGGCGGCCATGGGGATGATGAGGGTCAGCAGCGCGCCGTAGAGGATGACCGTGGCAGCCGGAACCACAATGAAATTGGTGAGCAGAAAATAGACGGGCAGACGGCCGAAATGGTAGGCCACCAGCGGGGCCACGCCCACCTGCGCACAGACCGACATGCCCACCAGCGCCCACGCCCAGCGCACCACAGGATGGGCGGGCCGCCACAGCCTTTCGGCCAGTGGCATGCCCACAAGGATGGCCGTCACGGCGAGGAACGACATCTGGAAGCCCAGGTCGAAGAGTGTGCCAACATCGAACACCAATATCGCGATGGCTGCAAAGGCCAGAACGTTGAGGGTGGGCATCCGGCCCGTGCGCAGGGAGAACACGGCGTAGAGACTGAACATAATGGCGGCACGGGTGATGCTGGCCGACAGGCCCGTGAGCAGCGCAAAAGCCCAGATGCTGGCCACGATGACCAGCTGGGCCAGCCAGAACCGTCGGCGGCGCATGGTGAGCCACGTCAGCAGCACGTAGACAATGCCCAAGTGCAGACCGCTCAAGGCCAGGATGTGCGACGCACCGCTCACCGCGTAGGTGTCGCGCAGGTCTTTCGTCAATGCCGACTTGTCGCCAAGGGTCATGGCCGCCAGCACGGCGTAGAGGCTCTCGTCGGCATCGCTGCTGCGCAGGTGTTCCAGCAGCCTGTGTCTCCACAGCAGGAACCGCAGTCGCGTCACCTGCCAGCGCGACATCTCGCTCAACGCTCCGCCGCCAAAATCCCATTGCCAGCTGCGCACCAGCAGCGATGTCTCCGCCGGCAAGTCCTCTTCAGTCTGTACCGTCAGGGCGTCGCCCAGCAGTACGCGGCGGCTGCGCTCATCTTTCCACAGATAGCATCTCAGCGTGGTGCCGCGGTCGGGCACCAGCAACTCGATGCCAATGGTGTGCGGCTTCTCCGACGGCTCGCCCATCACCACGCCCTCTATCCGCTGGGCGTGCAGCGTTTGGTCGCCAGCCCATTCCATCTGTGCCAGTGTCATGCCCAGCGCCACCACGCAGGCCCCAATGGCCACACTCTGCACGTAAGCCCAGCGGCCACAGGCCATCGCCACCCCTGTCATGCCCACCAAGACATAAACCATCGGCACCGCCGGCATCAGCCATCGGCCAGCCACAATGCCCAAAATGAGGCAAATGGCAATAGGCACAAGGGGCGAGTTGTACATTATAGTGACTTTAGGTTTAACTGCATACCGTCGGATAGAAAAAGGTTATAGTCCGCAACCTATCTGAAGTAAAACTCCAACAGGCACTCAGCCTCACCCTCAAAGACGATGTGGTCGGGCGTGATGGAGAGATGGCTGTGCGCGGTCATGGCGAAGGGCTGGTAGCTCTCGCCACACGCGGAGAATAGCTGGCCCAGGTGATTGCGGATGTCGAGGATGATGGCGCTCTTGCGACCGGCGCGTAACCGGTGATCCACCACGCGGCGCAACAGCGACCTGTAGCGGCTGGCCACGATGTCGTCGTTCACCGTGTCGTACACCATACGGTAAAGTCGCTTGAAGGGCTTCTCGTTGCGGTGCAGTGACAGCGCATCGAGCTCGCCTGACCTCTGGTGGCGGTCGATGAGGTGCATAAGGAAGAAGATGGTCGAAGCCTGATGGGTGAAACGAATCAGGTTTTCAGTGCCGTCCTGGCGGTGCAGGTACATCACGTAGCGTCCGATGTTGCCCGTGCGATTCATCTGCCATGGGATGGGGCGCACCACAATGCTGGCGGTAGAGTGGGCTACCACCGAGCGGGGCGACATAAAATCGTAGACGAAACGCACTAACGCCGCAGGCGTAGTGTTGTCGAGCAGAAACTTCAGGGCTGGCACCACCTGATAGCCGAACTGTTCTCCGAGCAAGGTCTCAATGGCTTTCGCCGTCACGTTGCCATGACTCTCCTCATGGCTCTGGGCAAAGAGGCTGATGAATGTCTCAGCTCCGATGCCGGAAAGATTGCAATTGGTCTTTTTCATATTACACTTTTGTTTTAATGAGCTTTCAATGTGGTTGCCTCTTGTAAAACTCTCACACCCGACAGGGCACAATATCCCCTCTGTGGGCATGTGTAAGCTTTCAATAAAAGGCCATTCCAATCTCGTTGGAATACCACACTTTAAACTCATGATTGTCACATTAAACAATCAGACCAAAAGTGCATAATGCGGGTTGATTTCAGACCAAATGTCATATCAGTTCTCGTTTAAAAATTCATTATTCGCCTGCAAATTTAGCACTTTCTGCCGAAAGCACCAAATATTTCAAGAAAAAAATCTGGATACCTCCAAATGGCATCCAGATTTTCTTGCTTATACAGTTTCTTGTAGCCCGTATTTTCACTCCTCGTCGACAACTGCCGCCACCCTGGCCTTTGCTGCCATAATGCTGATTTGTAGCCCGTATTTTCACTCCTCGTCGACAACTGCCGCCACCCTGGCCTTTGCTGCCATAATGCTATGACTTTAGCAATGTCGGACACATCTACTAAGTCTGCATGAAAAGAAAAACTTGTCTTTCCTTTTGCAGTTCTCTCGTTTTTTCGTAACTTTGCGCTTTCCAAGCGCGAAGTTACTCCGTCTCGGCAAAAAAAAGAATGAATTCTTTTGTTTTGCTCTCGACTTTTCGTAACTTTGGTGGATATTAAGGACTTGACAGAATGAAGAAGATATTGATGATACTCATTGCTGTGCTGGCGGGAAGTATGGCCGCAAGCGCAGAACAGGACAGTACGGTGGTCGCGCCGGCTGCCGAGAAGAAACACCAGCGACTTACACGGCAGGAGCGCAGGGCAAGGCTGGACAGCATGCTCACCGCCCGCTACTATAAGTCGCCTTACGACAGTAACTACGTGGTGAGGCCCGAAGGGAAGCTGACGCTGAAACTGAGGCTGAACCAGACGGGCAACGACTTCACCGCCAAGGGAACGGTGGACGGCATCTACCAGAAGGCCGACCTGAGCACCAGCCACAAGACAACGTTGAGCGTGGGAGCCTCGTACAGGGGCATTTCGCTCGCTCTGGCCGTCAACCCCGCCAAGTGGAAGGGTGTCTACAAGGACTACGAGCTGAACCTGAACTACTTCAGCAGCCGCATCAGCTTGGACTTCAGCTACCAGCAGTCGAAATCGCTGCAGGGCGACATCGACAGCGACGAGGGTACGCTGCGGATTGAGGCTGACGATGTGGACTTGAAGGTGCTGACCCTGGCCGGCTATTATACCTTCAACCACCGCCACTTCTCCTTCCCCGCCGCCTTCACGCAGAGTTATATACAGAAGCGCTCGGCAGGGTCGTGGCTGGCCGGCTTCAGCTATCAGGCCGGCAGCCTGAAGACCACCGACGACCTGGCGGCCCGCATGCCGGAGTCGTCGGAGTTGCGTTACTATGTGGGCCACTTTGGCATTGGCGGCGGCTATGGCTACAACTTGGTGTTGGGCCGCAAGTGGCTGTTTCACCTCTCGGTTATGCCCACTTTCGTTATCTTCAACCGCAACAATATCACCGTCGACGGCGAGCGCATCAGGGCAGGCCGCGTGGGCTTGAACATGATTTTCAACGAGCGCGCCGCCATTGTCTATAACTTCTCGCCGCGCTATTTTGCCGGTGCCACCCTGGTGGTGAACAACTCCTACTACGACGATGACGATGTGGTCATCAACCAGAATAAGTGGCGGGCCCGCTTCTGTTTGGGTATGAGGCTATAGAAATGAGTGTGCACTAAAAAACAACATGAAATGAAACAGACGATTTTGATGACTGCGCTCTTGGCGGCATCCCTGCCCTCACTGGCACAGCAGGTGAGATATACTGTCAGCGGAACCAGTACTGACAATGACAAGAAGGTGTATCTGATAGACAGGCTGACGGACAAGGCCGTGGACAGCACGGTGGTGACCGACGGCAAGTTCGCGTTCAGCGGCTCGGCCCAGAAGGATGCGCTGATGGCAGTGAGGATGGAGAGGAAGAAATGGTCGAATGCCTTCTTCAACGACGGCACGCCGGTGGCGGTCAATATGAATGACAGCACGCTGAAGGGCTCGCCCCAGAATGAGCGGATGGCCAAGTACGACATTGAGCTGGACAGGCCCACCAGGACTTTCCTTGAGAAGACCTCCAAGATGAGCGAGGCCGAAATGATAGAGCATAGGGAGGAACTGATGGACGAGTATAACAAACTGCTCGACGGACAGCTAGCCCTTGCCAATAAAGTCTTCGCGGAGGAGAGGCAGACGCTGATTCCCCTGAACTATGCCGAACTCTACTTCTTCGACAATGGGGTGGGAGCTTACGACAAACTGGTGGAGGAGCAACTGCCTCTGTCCAGCCATCCCTACCTGAAGAAGGCCAGAGATGAGGTGGCTGCCATGTTGCAGCCCAAGAACAGTCCGAAGACAGCCTTCATAGGTCAGCAGTTTACCGACTTGGAGATGGCCGACCCCGACGGCAAGATGCACAAAATCAGCGAACTCGTGGTGCCCGGCAAGTGGGTGCTGGTAGACTTCTGGGCTTCGTGGTGCGGTCCCTGCCGTGCCGAAATGCCCAATGTGGTGGAGGCCTACAATAAGTTCCACGCAAAGGGCTTCGAGGTGGTTGGCATCTCTTTCGACCAGAAGCGGGAGGCATGGGTGAATGCCATTGCCCAACTGCAGATGCCGTGGCTACAGCTTTCCGACTTGAAAGGGTGGCAGTGTGCCGCCGCGCCGGTCTATAAGATTGATGCCATCCCCGACAATATCCTGATAGACCCACAGGGCAAGATTGCAGACCGTGCCCTGCGTGGCAAGGCCCTGCAACACCGTTTGCAGAGCATCTTCGGAGAGTAGGGGAAGAGCTGTATGCAATATGGAACTGATTCGTGTCACCAGCAGCCAAGATTCGCGACTCGTCGGTGTGCCCGCACTCTACGAGCAATCCTTCCCCGTCGTGGCCCGCATCCCTTCAGATCGGCTATTGGCGCTGATTGACGAGCTGCCTCAGATGGCCTTCCATGTGGTTTGCCAGGAGGGAACATTCTGTGGCATGGCCGTGGTGTGGGACTTGGGCACTTTCCGCTATTTGGAGTATTTCGCCTTGGTGCCCGCCAGCCGCTGTCAGGGTCTGGGCAGCGCAGTGATGGCGTCGCTCCTGGAGGCATCGCCCCTGCCCGTAGTGGGCGAGGTGGAGCCAGCGCAGACCGACATTCAGCGCCGCCGCATCGGTTTTTACCGCCGCAACGGCTTTACGGTTTATACAAATCCAGCCATACTCAATGCCTACCACCCCGACAATCCGCTCTGGCTCATCGCCTCGCAGCCGCTGGCCGCTGCCGATGTTGAAACTTGCCAACTGAGGGTCATTGACAGAGTGTATAGGTTATTATGCAAATAGATGCTGGCTTTCCCTTGTAGTTGGATTACCTGATTTCAAACAGATTGAAGAAGCCCGTCATCATGAACACTTTCTTGATTTCATCGTTGATGTGCTCCACAATCACCTTGCCTCCCTTGGCCGATGCCTCTTTGCGAATGGTCAGCAGCAGGCGCAGGCCGGAGCTGCTGATGTATTCCAGGTTGGTGCAGTCGAGGGTGATGACCTTGTCTGCGTTCTTCAGCAGCGGGACTATTTCCTCTTGTGCCATCACTGCCGACGGGGTGTCGAGGCGGCCACTAACTGTGGCTAAGATGCCTCCGTCTTTCTCTTTTACTTCAAAAATCATAGTCTGTATTATTTTGTTTTTTTTTCCTAAGTGTCAGGATGTTCTTGCCGTCAGAGCGCTTGTAGTTGACGGTGTCCATGATTTGCCGCACCAGGAAGATGCCCAGTCCTCCAATGGGTCGCTTCTCTGCCGACGAGGTGATATCGGCGTCAGCCTGCTGCGTAGGGTCGAAGGGCTGGCCCGTGTCGCTGATGACGAACTGTAGCCAGTCGCCCACCACGCTCGCCACCACGTTGACCGTGCCCATAGTGTCCTGCGGATAGGCGTAGTTCATCACATTGACCACCGCCTCTTCTATGGCCAGGTTGAGGCTCATGGCCAGAGAGTCGTCGAGATGGGCTTCCGCTGCGACGGTATCAATGAAATCGTGGAGTTGGGGTATGGTGGCAATGTCGTTGGGGAGGGTGAGCGCACGTTGTATGCTTGGCTCCTGCCCCTCCACTTTCTGATTTTTCCTGTCGTAGAGAATGGCCATCATCGTCAGGTCGTCGCTCTGCTCTGCCTGGCCCACAAATGCCTGTACGGCGTCGGTCATCTTTTCGACGAATAGCCGCGGTCTGGGCTGTTCGTGGGCAAAGGCGGCCCGGGCCGTGTCCAGCACGCGCTGGTCGCCAAACTGAGCGTGAATAGTATTCTCGGCCTCCGTCAGTCCGTCGGTGTAGAGGAAGATGGTGGAGCCGTCGTTGATGATAGTCTCCTGTCGGCTGAACTCCCAGCCCTGCATGATGCCGGCAGGGATGTTGCTATCTACGGGCAGCAAGCCGATGTGCTGACCGTCCTTCGATATGAGCAGAGGGGCGTCGTGTCCGGCATTGCAATAGCTCATGCAGCCCGTATTCAGGTCGATGACGCCGACGAACAGGGTGACAAACATGTTCATTTCGTTGTCCTCGGCAATGGTGTCGCTGAGTCGGCTGACAATGCGCTCTGGTTGCGACTCGTGGGTGGTGATGGTGCGGAACAACGCCCTTGTGACGGCCATCACCAGCGAGGCGGGCACGCCCTTCCCGCTGACGTCGCCAATGCAGTAAAACAGTTTTTCGTCGCGGATATAGAAGTCGTACAGGTCGCCGCCCACAGCCTTTGCGGGGGTCAGCTTTCCGAAGATTTCAATCTTGTCGCAGTCGGGGTAGGGTGGGAAGGTCTTGGGCAGCATGGCCTTCTGAATCTCGCTGGCAATGTGCAGTTCGCTGGCAATGCGCTCCTTCTCGGCGTTTACGGTCTGTAGGCGCTTGGCGTTGCGTGCGGCGCGCCAGATGATGAAGCCCATTGGCACCAGTCCGAGGAGCATCAGCACAAAAATGTTGATGGCCATCCATCTCAGTCCGTGGAATATCTCGCGGTGTGAGCACACCACGGCCATTGACCAGCCTGTGGTGCCGTCCATCTGTGCATAGAAGACGTAGTTCTTGTCGCCCTTGCTGTTGCGTATGGTGGCCTGTCCGCTCTTGCCTGCCATCATCTGTTGGTTGATGTGCCTGACGGTGGTGTCCTTCATGTCGGCCGTCACCTGTGCGATGGTCTGGCGCATCACGAGGCTCTCAACGGGGCAAGCCATGATCTGACCCGTCCGCGAGAGGAGAATGTTGTAGGACGAGGGATAGATGCGGCGGGCATTGATGAGCTGAGACAGCCAGTCGAGCGACACGTCGGCGGTAAACACGGCCACGCTACGCCCTGTTGCGTCGTGGATGGGCAAGCTGTAGGTCGACATCATCATCTCGCCGCCACCTTCGTCGAAGTATGGCTCGCTCCAGTGCCCCTGTCCCGACTGCATGGGGGCCGTATACCACTCCATGTTGTGATAGTCGTACTGGTCTGTGCCCAGTTGCTTGCTCGTCATGGTGCCTTCGTGCTTGTAGGTGTAGGGCGAGAACTGGCGTCCCTTGCTTTTGTAATAATAAGGTTCGAAGGCCACGGCGCTGCCCACGATATACTCGTTGTCGGCCAGAAGCTTCTGGGTGATGGCCACCATTGAGTCGGGCTGTGCGAGGCGTTGCTCCACGGCCCAGGCCATGTTTTCTACAGCCACCTTCACAACGTTCATCACGTTCTGGATTTCCAGGCTCTTGGCCCTCAGTTCGCTTTCTGCCCTGTGCTCCACCTCGTCCTGAATGCCCTTCTTGGCATAGAAGAGTTGCACAGCACTGGTCAGCTCTACCAGTGCCGCCGCCATCACGATGATGGCCAGGCTGCTCTTTGAGCGCAGTGAGTCGGGTATGAGTCGTTTCAATATGTCTTTCACACTATGTTGGATTTATGGCTTGAATACTTTTTCCACCAGTATGCGGAACTCCTCGTAGGCATCCAGTCCCGCCAGGTCGGCCAGTGCTTTCACCAGTTGGCGGTAGCGCCAGGCGTGGGCATTGCGTTCTTTCACAGCGAAGCGCTGCCACAACTCGTCGCCCACGGCGGCATAGTCGTGGGCAATGGCCCGCATGTTCGACAGTTTGTCGCCCAGTGCCACTACCTTTACATCGTGGCTGGCCGTCATCAGTCTGTCGAGCGCCACCTGCTTGCGTTGGTACCACGAGTCGGCCCGAGGCCCTTCCACCTCGATGTCGCTCTCGGCAGACACCAGCCGCGCTATGCGCTCACCGAACTCCCGGCGCAGGTCGTCGTAGGTGGTGTCGGTGTCTTCAATCACGTCGTGCAGGGCTGCCGCGGCCAGCAGTTCCTGGTCAGTGGTCATCGTGGCCACGATGCTTACGGCCTCCATCGGGTGAACGATGTAGGGAAGTCCTTTGCCCTTTCGCTCCACACCCTGATGGGCATTGACAGCGAAGATGATGGCGTGGTCGAGCAATGAGGTGTCAATGTGCTTTTTCATTTCAGTAGTGGTCTTTTATAAAAGGCAGCGTTTGTGCCTGGTTCATCAGTTCCTTTGCCAGTTTCATATTGTCGGGGTCGGGGCCTTTCAGCCATTCTAATAGCTTAATCAGCCCGGTCAGTCCGCCTCCATGCTTCAGCACATAGACGTAGCAGAGGTTCTGTAGTCCGATGTTCTCTGAGAGGATGTCGAGGTCGGTGGTTCCGAGTTGTGCCACAGCCAGCCGGTAGGCATCGTCGCTGTGCTCCTCGATGAGACGGTTCACGTCGCCCAGGGTCTCAAGGCCCAGTTTCTGCAGTGCTCTCAGGAATGGCATCAAGGGCACGGGGTACAGTTCGGCCTGGTTGATGGCCGCGATGCGCTGGTTCAGCCGGGCAAAGGGGCGGGTCTCCAGATAGTGTCTGAACGTGTCGGCATTCAGGTCTACATCGTCCAGTTGCCCCGATGCCTCGAGTGCCAGCATCTGCCGGCGATAGTCAGTCAGCGTGTTGCGCAGTCGGCTGAACTCCTCGTCGATGAGTTCGAGCATGCCTGCCAGCCTGTTGAACTGGCGCTGGTATTCGTGTGGAATCTTCACGTCGCTCTTGTAGCCCGTATCGTGGTCCAGCGTGCTCCACACGTGCTGTAGGGCTGTGCGCATCTGTATCTCGAAGGGCAACGTGTTGAGTATCGGCATGTCCGGCTGGTCTACGATGTTCTTTGGCAGTCGGCAGATGTAGTGCAGCGAGTTGTAGCCAAAGCTGTCCAGACGGTGCAGTTTGCGCTTGTCCACTGATTTGCTCCAGTCCACTTCAAATGTCTCGTTGACAATGGCCGCCACCTTGTCCACGTCTGCGCTGTAGAAGGTCACCACGCGCATTCCTAAGATGTCGGTCACATCGTCGAGTGTGTGGTATTTAGCTCCCTTCAGTTCCAGTTTACCTGCCAGTGAGTCTTCAGCCTTCAGTCGGTGCTCCATTGTGGTCACCCTTACATGCTGTGCGTCGAGAGCTTTTCGCAGTGCCTCGTCGGCCAGTTGGGCCAGTTGCTCGTAGGCAGCACGCCGCTCCCTGTACTGCTCCATCAGCATTTCGCTGTGTAAGTCAAGTTGGTAGGTCATAGTGTTGAGAGGTGAGAGGTGAGAGGTGAGAGGTGAGTGGTGAGAGGTGAGCGGTTACTTTGATGTCCGCTCGATGTAGGTCATGATGATGGCTACGGCATCGTCTTCGTCCAGATTGTCCATGTTGATGACCAGGTCGTAGTTGCGGGTGTCGTAGCGCGATGTGTCGGCAAATTTCTGGATGTAGGTCTCGCGGCCCTTGTCCACCTTCTCTATTGCGGCAATGGCCTCTTCGCGTGTCAGCATCTGCTTGTGCATCACGCGCTCTATGCGGCTCTCCATAGGTGCCTGTATGAAGATGTTGAGGTGGTTGGGCCACTCATGGAACACCAGAAAGCCGCTTCTTCCAGCCACAACGCACGACTCCTTGACGGCCAGTTCCTGCAGAATGCGTTTTTCGGTGGCCATCATCGACTCGGTGGTCAGCACGGTCTCGGCCTCCATCGGTAAATTGGTGGAGTTGCGCTTCTTGTAGTAGTTGTTGAACTCGTTCCACCACGACTTCTTTTGGGCCTTGATTTTTTCTATCTCCTCCACGGTAAGGCCAAACTCCTTAGTCAGTTCCTGGATGAGGGCCTTGTCGTAGTAATTCACTTGCAGTTGCTCTGCCAGTTTGCGGCCCACGGTGCGTCCGCCAGAACCCAGTTCACGGTTGATTGTAATGACAAATTTCTCGTTCTTGTTCATAATTTATTTTTTTCTGTTGTTTCGTATAGTCTTTATTGCCTGCAAAATTACGAATAATTTGTAAAACACGTTCATCATTGCCCACCTTTTTATCTTTTTTTGGATAAACTTTTGATGGGAGAGACGTATTAAATATGGTGGTTTTGCTCTTTCATCCACGCCGTTGCAGTTTGCCTCATAAATTTTTTGAAGGCCAGGCTGAAGGTGCTGTAGCTCGTGAATCCGCAGCTCTGTGCCAGTTGTTGTGCGGTAAGTTTTTGCGGTTTGTCTACATTTTCGCGGAAGAGCCTGACAAAATGCTGTATGCGCAATCGGTTGATGTAGATGTTGTAGGTGATGCCCTGCTGTGCAAAGTACGAGCTAAGATAGGTGCGGTTGGTGCCGATGGCCACCGAAAGATGCGCAAGTGAGAGGTCGTGCTGCAAATAGAGCTGGGTAGCCTCGCAGTGCTGCTCCAGCAGTTTTCCGATGTTCGACGGTATGTAGGTGGGTTCGGCTATGGGCGTAGGCTCCGTATTGATGTCAAGCTTCTGAAGGGTCTCTACGCGCCAGAGTATGAGTCCGATAAGCACCAGATTATTCAGCTGTACCACAAATTCGTAGAAAATGTTCAGCAAGCCGCTCCCGTAGAAGGCCAACGTCATCAAAGTGATGCCCAGCACCACAAAACTCTGCCATACTTCCTTGTGCTCCAGGTCGGCATAGTTGTCGCGCAACCACTGCCCGTATTGGCGTACGGCAAATACCATATATATAAGATAGCAGAAGATAACCAATAGCAAAGAGGCACACACCATCGGTATGAAGTGCAACGATTGGCGAACAATGCCTACCGCCAAAATGGCCTCGATGGGCAGCATGGCCGCAAAAGCAGGCCAGACCGGTCGTCTGCGGTCTTGCAGCATGACGAGCAGTATGCCTATGGCCGTGGGCACGATGGTCATGCCGTCGAGCATATCGGCCACAAGATAGGTGGCGAAGAGCCTGTCGCCCTGATAAAAATAGGGCAGCACCCACCACACATGGGATGCGAACAAGACTCCGAAAAACGCTGCCGCCCAGTGGCGCAGCCGGAGCGACGGCTCGACATCGGCCGCGAATGAATTGCTGCGGCGCAGCAGCACGTATAGGCAGGCAACGGCAGCCGTCATTGTCACCCCTCCGTATAGCATTAAGTATATAGAATATTGAATTCCTTGTTGAAAAAAGTCCATACAAATTAGGTTTGAATGGTGCAAAGGTACAACATTTTTCCGTTAATGGGAAACTTTTTGTAGAGAAGTTTTGCTATTTCGTGGAAATGTGGTATCTTTGCACCAAAGAATTATCCGTAGCCGATGGACAGCAGTCAGGAAGAAGCCACCATACTTTTCGACGAATTGCAGGACGTGCACCGCGTGCTGCCCGATTGGCGGCGTGCCTACCGGCTGCTGAACCGCACCTTTCTGCGTGCTCTCGACCGCAAGACGGCCATTGCCGGCATCCGCTTTGGCGGACCCTTTGCCAAGACCGACTATGTGCTGAAGGAGTGGCACGCTCCCCGCCGACTCTTCAAGACCGTACACGACGCCCGTGTCAGGCTGCGCCAGCAGGACATGCTGACCGACGACGAGCTGGCCCTCAATCTGGCCTACGACTTGAAAGCCGTGGCCCAGCTTGTCAGTCTGTTGTGGCAGATGCCTGTGCCCGACGAGTTGGTGCGGCATTTCCCCGCCGACCGCACCTCCACGGCCACCGGCAGGCTGACGGAATGTATGCGAATGGTGGTAGACCGCTGGGACTCCACTTTTATTTATGGTCACGCCGACACCCCCGGTGCCGACGATGTGAAGGTGCACTATGGCGGGCAGACCGACAAGGCCGCCTATTCCGACTGGGACTGGAGCCCTCTGGGCAGCCAACTCAGCGAGGGATGCCAGCTCAACCTGGTGCGGCCCCGCGAGAGCGACGGCGTGCTCTATCCCGAACTCATCATCTACGAGCCCGACTATTTGGTAGACATCTCGGCCGTAGCCGCCTGTTTCGAGAGTTATGGCGCCACCCACCTGAACCACCTCGTGGGCAAACTGAAGCCCGCCCAGAACACGCAGCCCATCGTGCTGGGAAACATGGCGGGCCAGCTGCTGGACGAGCAACTGCGGCTCTATCCCGCCGACCGGCCTTACGCCGAGAGTGCTCGTGAGTTTTTCCAGAACAATGCCCTGAGTCTGCTGGCCTGTGCCCCCGACGAAGAGTTCCACCGGCAGGCCATGCAGCAGAAGCAGCACATCCGCAACGTGATAGGCCACGTGCTGCCCACCGCCCTGCAGAGCGACGGCATTGCCTTCAACGCCTCTGAGGTGATGGTCGAGCCATCGTTCTTCTCGGAGATGCTCGGCCTGCAAGGGCGCATGGACTTCCTGCAACTGGACATGCGCGTGCTCATCGAGCAGAAATCGGGCAAGGGCGGGTTCCCACAGCGCGATGCCGACACGCCCGTACAACAACTGAAACACTATGTGCAGCTGTTGCTCTACATGCTGCTGCTGCGCTACAACTACCGCGAGCAGTACGAGCGCAACCAGCGCCGCCTGCACACCTTCCTCTACTATTCGCGCTATGCCAACGGGCTGCTGGCCCTGGGCTTTGCCCCCCCGCTGATGCTCCAGGCCATTCAGATGCGCAATGCCATAGTCGCCGCCGAGTACCACTACAGCCGCGGCGGGCTGGACGTGCTGCTGCGGCTCACACCCGACGACCTGAACACCAGCCACACCCGCGGCACCCTGTGGCAGCAATTCCAGCGCCCGCAGTTGCAGGCCCTGCTGGCCCCCATCGGTGCCGCCTCGGCGCTGGAGCGTGCCTACTATCTGCGCATGCTCACCTTCTTGGAGACCGAGCACCTGATGGCCAAGGTGGGCAACCAGACAAAAGAGAATGCAGGCTTTGCCGACAAGTGGCACAGCTGTCTGGCCGACAAGCGGCTGGCAGGCAATATCTACGACGGCCTGGAGTTGGTCAGCCCACAGGTGTCGCCCCATGCCTCTCAGCAGACCGACACGGTGGTGCTGCGCTTCAGCGAGCGCCCCGACCACGATATTTCTAATTTCAGGAAGGGCGACATCGTCATCCTCTATCCCTACGACCCCGGCTCCGAACCCGACGCACGGCGCACCATGGTGTTCCGCGCCACGCTGGCCGCCATCACCACCACCACGCTCACCCTGCGGCTGCGTGCCACACAGGTAGACGCCCGCGTGTTCTGGCATGGCGGGCGGCGCCCCTGGGCCATCGAGCACGACTTTATGGAGGCGTCGTTTGCATCGCTCTACAGGGGCGTGCACGCCTTCCTCTCGGCCCCCCAGGAGCGCCGCGACCTGCTGTTGCTCCAGCGGCGGCCTGCCGTCGACGGTTCGCTCACGTTGCGGGGCGACTATGGTTCGTTTAACCAGTTGGCACTGCACGTCAAGCAGGCTCGCGACCTCTTCATCATCATCGGTCCGCCC
The DNA here is from genome assembly GCA_902786565.1 of uncultured Prevotellaceae bacterium. GTDB lineage: Bacteria > Bacteroidota > Bacteroidia > Bacteroidales > Bacteroidaceae > Prevotella. The sequence goes on from CADACW010000070.1 coordinate 27,447, forward strand.
GGAACGGGGAAAACGTCTTACGGGCTGATGAACACGCTGCAGGAGGAACTGCTGTCGACGGACGACCCCGTGCTGCTGCTCTCCTACACCAACCGTGCTGTTGAAGAGATTTGCAGCAAGCTGGTGGAGAGTGGACTCGACTTCCTGCGCATAGGCGGTCGACATAGTGCCGACGATGCCTACCGCACATACTTGCTGGACGAGCGGGCGAAGAACTGCCGCAACACCGACGAGCTGCGCCAGCTCATCGGCAGCACGCGCATCTTCGTGGGCACCACCACGGCCCTCAATGCCAGCATCCACCTGTTCCAGCTGAAGCAGTTCGGCCTGGCCATCATCGACGAGGCCTCGCAGATACTGGAGCCTCATCTGCTGGGCCTGCTCAGTGCCACAGGCCCCGACGGCACCTGCTCCATCAGGAAGATGGTGCTCATTGGCGACCACAAGCAACTGCCCGCTGTGGTGCAGCAGGGCGAGGCCGAGGCACGAGTGACCGACGCGGCGCTGCGCCGCATCCATCTGACCAGTTGCCGCCAGTCGCTCTTCCAGCGGTTGCTCATCCAATATCGCGACGATCCCGCCGTGGTCTTTATGCTCACCCATCAGGGACGCATGCACCACGACATCGCCCTCTTCCCCAGCGAGGCGTTCTACCAAGGCCGGCTGACGGAGGTGCCCTTGCCCCACCAGCTGCGGCCCCTCGATGCGGCCGCCGACGGCAAGTGCGGCCTGGAGAGGGCGTTGTGCAATGAGCGCATAGCCTTCATGGCCGTGGCACCGCAGACCGACGGCACGCTGGTATCAGACAAGGTGAACACCGCCGAGGCGAAGACCATAGCCGCCGCCGTGGAGACCATCTACCACCTGGCGGGACCGCAATTCTCAGCCCCACGCACGGTGGGCGTCATCGTGCCCTACCGCAACCAGATAGCCGAGGTGAGAAACTGCATTGCACAGAGCGGCATCGACGCCCTGGCCGACATCACCATCGACACCGTGGAGCGCTATCAGGGCAGCCAGCGCGACTACATCGTCTACGGATTCACCATTCAGAAGCCCTACCAACTGGACTTTCTGACCGACAACACCTTCGAGGAGAACGGCAGCACCATCGACCGCAAACTGAACGTGGCCATGACCCGCGCCCGCGAACATCTGCTGCTGGTGGGAAACCCCGACCTGCTCTCGCGCAATGCCACCTTTGCCCGGCTGCTCCGTTTCCTTCGGGAGAGACACGCCCTTTATGACGACAAACAATAACCAATAATGATAAACATTGAACACTATGAAGACAAGTAAGAAACTACTGGCGCTCCTGCTCGTTGCGGGCGTGGCCGCCTTTGCAGGACTGGTGTCGTGTTCCGACGACCCCGTGGAAACACCTGTTAAACCTGAACCCCCCGAAGAGCAGAAAGACACCACCTCGACAAAGCCGGACGAGACGGAGCCCGTGGTCGACGTGCCTGCCGACGGATGGCCTGCCAACTACGGCGGCGTCATGCTGCAAGGCTTCTATTGGGACAGCTACGACGACACGCAATGGGCGGTGCTGGAGCAGCAGACCGACCAGTTCAGCGGCACCTTCGACCTGGTGTGGCTGCCACAGAGCGGCTATTGCGGAGGGCAGTCTATGGGCTATGACGACCTCTATTGGTTCAACAACTACAACAGTTCGTTTGGCACCGAAGCGCAGTTGCGCTCACTCATCAACACCTTCAAGGCCAATGGCATCAAGACCATTGCCGACGTGGTCATCAACCATCGCCGCAACCTCTCCAACTGGGTGGACTTCCCCAAGGAGACGTACAAGGGCGTGACCTACGAGATGGTGTCGACCGACATCTGTGCCAACGACGATGGCGGCAAGACCAAGACTTGGGCCACCAACAACGGCTTCAGCCTCTCGGCTAACAACGACACGGGCGAAGGCTGGGACGGCATGCGCGACATAGACCACAAGAGCCAGAACGTGCAGACCATCGTCAAGGCCTACCTCGACTTCCTGAAGAACGACCTGGGCTATGCCGGCTTCCGCTACGACATGGTGAAGGGCTACTCGGCCTCGTACACCGGCCAGTACAATGCTTCGGCCAAGCCGGAGTTCTCCGTGGGCGAGTGTTGGGACGCTACCTCGACCATCAAGAACTGGATTGAGGGCACCAGCATGAACGGGGTCATACAGAGTGCTGCCTTCGACTTCCAGTTCCGCTACACTGTGCGCAATGCCATGAACAATGGGGCGTACAACTGGCTGGGCCAGCGCAACGACAACAACTGGCCTCTCATCAGCCCCAATCAGGACGCAGGGAAGTATCGCCGCTATGCTGTGACATTCGTCGAGAACCACGACACGGAGAAACGCTCGAATGCTGCCCAGGACCCGCTGCGCCGCGACACCCTGGCCGCCAACGCATATATGCTGGCAATGCCCGGAACACCCTGTGTGTTCTTGAAGCACTGGATGGCCTATCCCTCGGAGATAAAGGCCATGGTGGCTGCCAGAAAGACCGCCGGCATCACCAACCAGAGCAGTTTCAGCAACATCAAGTCGGCCGGCGACAGTTATGTGAACATCGTGAATGCCAACAACAAGGAAGCCCTGCTCGTAGCCATTGGCAAGGCAGAGGGCATTGACACCCAGAAATGGGCAAAGGTGGTGTCGGGCTATCATTACGCCTACTATTTGCCCACATCGCTGGAGACAGCCTACGTAGACCTGCCGTCGGGAACATACGAGGGCCAGCAGACGGCAACGCTGAGCGCCGTGAGCAGTGCACAGGGCGCACAACTGGTCTACACCACCGACGGCTCGACGCCGACGGCCAGCAGCCCCAGTGTGGCAAGCGGTTTCCAACTGGCCATCGCCGTGGGCACCACCACGCTGAAGGCTGGCCTGCTCGTGGGGGGCAAGGTGAGCGGCATCGTCAGCCGCACATTAGTGGTCAAGCCGAAGGAGAGCGATATGCCTGTTGAGGTGCCTGCGTTCTGCACCGTCGGCAAGGACGAGGTCTGCGCCTTCTTCGAGGCACCCTCAACCTGGACACAGAAAATCTACTGCTGGGCGTGGAACACGACGCCGGCCGAAAACTTCACTTCTGCCAGCGGCACTTGGCCGGGCGTGGTCTGCAAGCAGCTGGGCCAGGCGGCCAATGGCCACAACGTGTGGAAATGGACGTGGGACGGCACCCGACAGAACAAGACTTCGGTCAAGCAGCCTGCCATGATCATCTTCAGCAACAACGGCTCGCCGCAGACCGACGACCTTGTCTTCGAGAACGGTGGCTACTACACCAAGGACGGACTAAAGGCCATCGTCAAATAGACAAAAGAACTTTTTTAGACAGAGTGACAGAAGCACTTCTCTGTTACTTTCTCTGAGGAAGGGCCGTCCAAACTTGCCGTGAATAATTCAGGCTAAGGAGTTGAGGGGTAAAGGAGCTGCTTTGTCGTTTTTTTTCAAACGGCCGAAATGCCCCCCTTAGAGATAAGTGCCACTTATCTCCGAGATAAAAGGCACTTATCTCCGAGATAAAAGGCACTTATCTCTGAGTTTGCTTTACCCTCCCCTTAG
>CADACW010000071.1 GCA_902786565.1 uncultured Prevotellaceae bacterium
TAGTCTCTCTGATTCGCTGTAATGTTTTTGACTTTTACTCATAATTATTACACATTTTAATTGTTATTAAATGTGTCTACCTATATCAGTATAAGTCAGCACCTTCCTGGCCGCTCGGCTTTGCCGCTTCGCTTGTCGAAGAATGATTTCGGAGTAAGAATTTTAATAAGTATTACGATTATGCTTCTGTTGCTCCACCCCAGTCTTGTAATGGACAGCGACAAATTCCTGTCTTCCCATCTTCACCACTTCAAACGATTCTACGTCGGAAAAGCGAATGACCGCCTGCTTCATCCCCTCCATGATGACGGCCTCGTCGGTAATCGTCAGAAACGGCTTGCCCGTCAGCCGTTCCTTCAGCGTGCCATAGAGCATATAGAGACCGCCCAGACCGAAGAACACGACACTTATCCATCCCACAACGATAAGGAATCCTTTGGGGGAGTGAATAGTCATAAAGAAGCCCGCAACTGCAAAAACAAGGCTGGCCAAGACCAGAAGCAACATGCGCCATGGGGAGTGATAGATTCTGATTTCTTTCATAACAGGTTATTTGTTCTTTCTCGTGGTGGTGATTGGCCATATTCTTATTGGGATGTTTGGCTACAGTTACTATATTACCATAATAATCTGCTATAAGGGGTGGCTGTGACAGACATATACGACAGGATAGCGACTACCGCAATTGTAAGTGTCAATCTTCTCCATATCCATCGGGGGACACGTCGCCATACGGCAGTTAGAATACGGTATTTCCAGTCTATGACTCGAATATGATGGCAGTGATTGATGGCATAGACAATCTCTTGTGCCACCTTCTCAGGACGCAACATCATCGGATAGCGGAAATCTCCACTCAGCAGAGCCGTATCAACAAAGCCTGGACGGATGTCGGTAAAGCGGATGTTCAGGCCACGGCTATATGCTTGTTGCTCAAGAGCCTGCAGATATACGTTCTGCATGGCTTTTGTAGCAGAATAGGCTGGTGCGGGGCCAAGTCCCTTGGTTCCGGCTATTGAAGTGATGGCGGCGATGTGTCCACTCCCTTGATTGACAAAGTACCGGTATGCTGCTCCTATCATCCTCGTAAAACCTATTCCGTTTGTCTGTACCGTAGCTAACTCTATATCCTCCGTCAGTTCTCGGTTCTGCTTGCCTATACCGGAAGCATAGAAAAACAGATCCATGCCATCCAACTTGTTGATAAGCCGTTGAAGTGCTTCAGTGGCATCGTCTGTCGTTACGTCGATTTTTTCTACGGCATCCGCTCCGATTCTCTGTAGCAGTTCTACCCGTCTGGCAGCGACTCCAACCCGCCAGCCCTGGTTCGTCAGTATCTTTGCTACCTCAAGCCCTATGCCCGACGAGGCACCTATCACTATTGCTTTATTTCCCATATCATTTTGCAATCGAATCCAACAGTCCCCGACATCCTTCCAGCACATCACGCCACGTGGCCTCGAAGTCGCCAGTATACCACGGGTCTGCGACATCCCCCGGTCTGTCGGTATAGTCCATGAGCATCACGATTTTCCCGTCAGGGTCTCCACCACAGATGCGGTTCATGTTGCGGATGTTCCATGAGTCCATGCCCACCAGCAGGTCATAGCGGTCATAGTCGCTGCGTGTCATCTGCCTCGCCGTCTTGCCTTGACAACCGATGCCGTGCTCTGCCAGTTTACGGCGTGCAGGCGGATAGACACTGTTGCCAATCTCCTCGGTTGACGTCGCAGCCGACTCAATATGTAAGTCGGCTTCCATCCCTGCCTCCTTCACCAGATGCTTCATCACAAATTCTGCCATGGGACTGCGACAGATGTTCCCGTGGCAGACGAAAAGTATGCTGTGTTTCATATTTTCAATCCGTTACGTTCCGTCGCCTGCCCGTAGCCTTTCGCTCCTGTTCAACAGAAACAACACCAATAACGACCACTTATCGCCAAAACGGCTGACAACATGCCTGATAGGACAGGCTAAATATTCTGCCTTAGTATCTGCCATAACTATTGATTTTGCAGCAAAGGTAACAAATAGTTACCAAGTGGCGGCATAATACTTAGTTAATCTAAGTTAACGTCACTTTCGCAGAAGTCCGATAACATCACAATTCCTACCTTTTGGTAACTATGTCACCTTTTGGTGCCTTCTTGTGGGAGTGAAAAAGTTGCCGTACCTTTGCACCCAGTTAAGAACTGGTCGCAAACAAGAAACAACTAACAATTTAAACGTATAAGAACAATGAAACAGATTGAGACAATTAAGACAGGTAAGAATTTCAGCGCAGTGAGCGTAGGTAAGATGGACGAGATTATCGAGCATGTGCTGCCGATGGGTCCGAATGTGACGATTCAGGGCAAGGTGTTTGCCGGACAGGCCGTGGGTGCTACAGGCAGCGAGCTGAGTTTCCAGACACTGGTACCTGGTCAGGACAGTGGTTTCCTGCATACGCATAAGACGCATGAGGAGTTGTATATCATCCTGAAGGGTGAGGGCGAGTATCAGGTGGATGGTGAGATTTTCCCCGTCAGCGAGGGCACTATCGTCCGTGTGGCTCCCGATGGCAAGCGTGCGCTGAAGAATACGGGAAAGGAGAACCTGACGATGCTCTGCATCCAGTACAAGGCCAATGCCTTCGGCGAGGCTGACAGCCCCATGACGGACGGCGTGATTCTTCAGGAAGAACTGAAATGGTAAACGAGACGATGGAAAGAGCATTGCAATTTCTTCGCAATCATAAGGATGTTGCCCTGGCCACGAGCGAGGGTGACATCCCTAAATTGCGCATCTTCCAAGTGATGAAGCAGGAGGGCAATGTGCTCTACTTTGCCACCTCGGAGCAGAAGGCCGTCTGGCGAGAGTTGCGCAAGAATCCCAACGTGGAGCTGATAGCCTACGAGGGCAACGTCTCCTTGCGCTGTTCGGGCATGGTGAACTTCAACGTAGAGGAAGAGACAAAGCGCTGGATCTACGAGCACAACGATATCTTACGGCGGCTTTATACCGGTTATGACCAGATGGCGTATTTCTGTCTGCCGATAGCCGAAATGGACTACTACGACCTGCAGCCCACCCCGCCAGTTCTCCTGCACTTTGACCTGATGGCAGGCGAGATGACATCAAATTTTATGCAAGATTCCGTAAAATAGGTTGATATATCCGAAGGAAAGTAAGAACAGATAATATAGCTAAAGTGGTACACCTGCCCCACGATTGTCAACACGTTCATGGAGGCTTACGACTTCCAGGGCAAGACCATCATTCCCTTTGCTACGTCAGGAGGCAGCAGCATCAAGAAGGCTTGTGCTGACCTGAAAGCCGCTTATCCAAAGCTCAACTGGAAAGAGGGGAAACTCCTGAACCGCGCTTCAAAGGCAGAGCTGCAGAAATGGGTAGAGGGTAATCGCTGATTCTTTTTCCGTTCCAGCATAGGGAGTTAGAAGGTATATTAGGGCTGATGCCCATATAATGAATATTTTGTCTAAATTAGGTGACATTTGTGCAAATCCATTTGCGCAAATGTTTTTTTATGCTTAACTTTGTGCACTAAATGTAAACTTAAATAATGATTGACTATGAAGAAGGTTTATCAGCAACCTATAGTACTGACTGTCAGCGTACTGACAGGAGGCTTGCTCGGTGAAAGTGCTGACAGCAAGCTCGGCGCAACTATTTCGGGATATGAAGAGGACACCTCCGGAGGGTTCAGTCAGGACAATTGAATAAAAAAGAAAAAATATGGAAAACGGGCTTCGGACTTTCATCACCCTCCTGGGGGTGGTAGTGGCGGCAGCATTAGGTGGCTGCTCGGACAGCGACGATAACGGCAAGGGCGGCGTGCGCGAGGTGGCCCTCACACTGACGCAAGTGGACGAGGGTGACACCAGGGCGGTGCTTGGCGAGAGCGGCAACAAGCTGATGGCAGAGTGGGCGGCCAGTGACCGGGTGACGTATTTCAACCTGGATGCCAACCAGAGCGGCACGCTGGGCGTGACGCCCGATGCCGGCAACAAGGCCATGGCGCAGTTTTCGGGGATGGTGGCTTGCCAGACGGACGCCCTGAACAAGGTGGCCATCATTTACCCCACGGCCTCCGTCCAGAGTGGTGCCTACACCATATCGCTGGCGGGGCAGGACGGCACGCTGGCCACGCTGGCGGAGCAATTCCACCACATCTACGGTTTGTCAACGGAGTTTTATGTGGGTAGCGACAGCCCTACGGCACAGGCCACCGTCACGATGAAGAGCCTGCTCACGGTGTGCAAGTTCACCTTCACCGAGGGCACCAACGCCGTTCCTGTGCGTACGCTCCAGATAAGCTATGGCGGCAGCAACAACAGCGATAGCGGGGCCTATCCTCAAAGCGCCACAGTGCGGGTGGGTGATGGCAGACTGGCCCCTGTTGAGGGCAGCACCACGCCGCTGACCGTGACGTGCGGTGGCGAGGCCAGCGAAGTCTACGTAGCGCTACTGCCCACTGACGGGCAACGCACTTTCCACTTCACCGTGACCAACAGCACGGGCAGCTACACGGGCACCGCCAAGGCCACGCTCAATGCGGGTAAATACGTCGCGGCCAAAGGGTTGAAATTGACAATTGACAATTGATGATTGACAATTGACAATTATAGAGAGTTGATAATTAAAATTGAAGGCTATGAAACGTCAATTGGTATATTTGTTATCTGCTATTTGTTATTTATTCTTTGGTTCCATTGGAGCGTGGGCATATAACTCCGACTGGGAATATACCACCACGGCGAAGGACGAGGGCCAGCAGTCGGACGGCGGCAACTATACTTTCCGCTACAATTCGTCGGACACTAAGGGCAACTTCATGGGCTTCAAGACCTACTACATGTTTGACGCCACAAAGGGCATGTTCAAGTGGAACTGGGACATCAAGGTGAACTACGGCAACGTTGACAACGGCAACAAGACCAAGGTCTACGTGACCATCGAGTTTGCCGACGGCAGCAGGGCAAACATTGCCGAGGCTGAGTTTGTGGGCTACAACTCGCCCACCGTGACCAACGTCAGGCGGCCCGTCTACTTCAGTAGTGTCCGTTATATGGAAGAGTTCAGGTATATGTTCACCTTGGAGTATCAGCCCACTGAAGCTGACGTGGATAATGGCGTCCGCCGCATCTACATACAATGCCGCACCGAATGGAATGGGGGCAAAAAAGTGCGCAACTTCCAGTACGAGCGCGACTTGGACATCTCGTCGTTGAGCAAGCTCGTGCCGAGCTACAGTGCCGAGCTGGACGGTGAGGGCAACGTGGTGTTCAAGGCCGACGGTGCTGCTGAGAGAGTGGACAACATTATCAACCGTTATTTTTGGTTCTGTCAGAGAGACTATTCCAAGTCGACCAAGACCTTCGCTCTGAACAGCGACAGCAAGGTAGGCGGCAGCGGAACCAACACCAGCTATGCCGTCAAGCTGCCCGTCAATTTCTATACCATTCCCACCAGGCTCTATGCCATCGACTTCGTGACCACCGCCCGCAACATGGTGAACGGCCAAGAGGGCACCATAGACTACATCCAGGAGACGAGCAAGGACGATGCCTACTACGAGGGTATACTGCTGAAGCCCTATACCCGTGCCCAGACCGTCACTGCCGAGTTCGACCGCTGGGCCAAGAAGAATGTGATACAGTGGACCCGCAAGGAGTCGGTCCAAGATTACGTGGGTCAAAACAGCATGACCATCCAATGCCAGACCGACGGCACCTGGTATGTGCTGCGCTACGAGAAGGGGCAGCCCGCCAGCAGCTATGTGGTGGTGGACAACCTGGGCGGCAACAGCAAGAACCTGAAGGTGACCGACAGCGACATCGATTACGACAAGGACTACATCTACCGTGTGGTCTTCCTGCCCCAGTTGCTTGAGGCTAATTATTCCGGCAACCTGGCCAACCTGCCCGCCCAGGGCGCCAAACACACGCAGCTCGACCTGTGGGAGGATCAGGGGGTGAGCACCGCCTTCGACCTGCCCATCCGCCTGCAGCAGGACGTGACCGACCTGGCCAACGTGCGGCTGGTGTGGGACTACAATGTGCAGCTGACGGGGCTGGACTGGAACATCGAGCGCCGCTCTGCCGGCGAGACCACCTGGACGCGGCTTGACAATCTGCCGCTGGACAGCAAGCAGTCGTCGGCCAGCTATGTCACCGATGGCTCCGTCTGCCTGTTCAACGACTACCGCATCACCACCACCATCAACGGCAAGGACTTTGCGTCGAACATCCTCTCGGCCAATCTGCCCGCCGGCAGCTACATCAGCCAGGTCAAGGCATCGACCGGCACGGAGACCAACCATGTGGTGGTGAAGTGGAAGGTGGAGCGTGCCGACCAGTTGAACGACATCTGGTACCGCGTGCTGCGCCGTCCGATAGGCGGCGACGAATGGACGCTGCTCAACGACGAGATACACGGCACCGCCTCGGAATATTCCTATATTGACGACCGCGCAATGGCCGGCTCGTACTATGAATACACCGTGCTGGCCTATGGCGCCAAGTGCGACGACCAGCTGGTGCAGACCGACGCCAAGGTGACGCCGGGCTTTGCGCAGAGCACGGGCACCATCACCGGCCACATCTCCTACGGTTCGGGCACTGCCGTTGGCGGTGTCAGGGTGAACCTGGTGAAGTCGGCAGGTGCCGACGAGACGACGACGGCGCCACAGTACCTCTCGCGCTACATCGACGGCCAGGGTCAGGGCCTGGCCTGGACCGCCGACTCGGCCAAGTATGCCAGCGTGCTCTGCGGCAGCCGCCCGCTCACCCTCCAGCTGTGGGCACGGCCAGCGCTGAACGTTGAGCGCTCTACGCTGCTCAACTTCGGAAATGTGCTGGAGCTGGGCGTCATCAATTCGGGTTCAGGCTACCATCTGACAGCCATCGACAAGTCGAAGGGCGGCCTGAACCTTGTGGAGTTTGCCAATATGCCATTCGAGCCCGGCGTCTTCACCCATATCGCAGCCACCTACAGCAGTGGCGAGTGGACTTTCCACTTGGTCTCCGACAGCCTGCGTACCGTGACCATGAGCGTCGACAACCCGAAATGGAACGCCATCGACACCCAGGCACCGACCCTGACCATCGGCGGCGGCAACAAATCGGCGGCCGACGCCTACATTGGCTATGTGGACGATGTGCGACTGTGGAACCGCGCCCTCACCCAGAGCGAGATACTGAGCAACCACACCCGCATACTGGGCGGCACTGAGCAGGGGTTGCTACTCTACTGGCCGCTCGACGAGGGCCTCAACGTCAGAGACTATGTCTTCGACGTGGCCTGCCAGGACGGCATCTATCAGCAGAACCACCCCGCCGTGGGCGTCAACACGCAGCCATCGCCCATCGTGCCCAACCAGCTCAAGCTCTACGGCATTACCGATGACGAGGGCGACTACATCATACGCGGCATACCCTTCCAGCAGGGCGGCACCAACTACAAGATAGTGCCGGAGCTGGGCATCCACGAGTTTGCCCCCAACACCCGCTCCATGTTTGTCAGCCCCACCAGCCTGACGGCCAACAACATCGACTTCGAGGATGTGTCGTCGTTCCCCATGGCGGGCTATGCCTACTATGCCGGCACCAACATCCCCGCCGAGGGTCTCATGCTCTACGTGGACGGTCTGCCACAGTCGAAAGACGGCAAGAGCATCACCACCGATGCCCAGGGCTACTACGAGCTGTCGGTGCCCATAGGCAACCACTACGTGGAGTGCAAGCTGGAGGGTCACAAGATGGTCAACGGCGGACGGTTCCCCATCGAGGGCACCTACGACTTCAGCCATGCCGTGACCTACGACTTTGCCGACTCCACGCTGGTCAACTTTGTGGGCCGAGTGGGCGGCGGTCTCTCGGCCGACACCCTCGCCGTGGGATTCGGTGCGTCGAAAAACAACATCGGCATAGCCACCATCAAGCTCGCACTGAACAACCAGTCGCTCTCGTTCAACATTCTGGACGACCATATCACCGATGCCACCAGCCGCCGCATATTCCCCAGCGACACCACGGCCATAGCCAGCCATGCGTGGACCGGAACCGGCAGCGACTCACACTTCATCAACATCCGCACCGACTCGCTCACCGGCGAGTTCTCAGCACTGCTGCCACCGCTGAAGTATATCGTCAAGAGCGTCAAGGTGGACCACAACGAGCACATCAACTTTGACGGCATGTCGGAACTGGACCTGACCAACCCGTCGAAGGTGCTGACCGACTCGCTCAACGCTGGCATTACGGCGCAGAAGGGTGGAGACCCCACGTACAGCTATCACACCAAACAGCTGTTCACCCACTATGCCGACCCACAGATCAGCGTTGTTGAGACCGCCAACGGCGAGGGGGCCTACGGCATCAGCGAAATCAGCCACACCGACAAGGACGGTATCGAGGAGACCGTCAACGACCTGTGGAAGCGTGAAGCCGACGGTTCCGTGAGCTACCTGCTGGGGTTCCCCATCTACAACATGGGCGAAAGCTACGAGTACAAGCTCTTCGGCTATGAAGAGTACGTGAACTACGACGGCGGCAAGCCCGTAAAGGACATCATACCGATGAACGACCAGCTCATCACCGTGAGCAACGAGATGAGCGACCTGCAGAAAATCATCTACAAGGTGCCGGCCGGCAACACCGAGTTCACCCCCGGTCAGGTGTACGAAATGGTGGACGACGAGGTGCAGCTGGGCGGCGACGGCTACCTGACCTACCGCTGGCGGGCCGGCGCACCCAACATCACCGCCCCCTACACGCGCCATCTGCTCTTCACCCTGCAGCGCAACGGCCGCACATACATCCCGATGGAGATGGATGCCGTGGTGCTGGGCAACCTGACCAACGGCAACAACTTCGTGACCAAAGGTCCTGACAATGTGCAGTTTGTGCTGCGCGACCCATACGGGGCAAAGTCGAAGACATCACTCACCAAGGGGCGCTCCCACACCTACACCAAATACGAAACCTACGAGCGCTACGGGACCCACAGCCTCGTCAACAACATCATTGTAGGTTCAAAACATGTATCCGGTGCCGGCTTTGGCTTCATCGAGATAACAGGCCACGAAAACAAGGGGCAGTTTGACGTAGGGTTCAACTCGCAATGGGAGTACACCCACAACAAAGACTCTACCCACGTCGTCACCACGGTGGAAAACGTGTCCACAGGCACCACCATACCATACGTGGGCAGCAAGGGCGATGTCTACGTGGGCCTCTCGACCAATCTGCTCATAGGCACCTGCCGCAACCTCTACATCAAGCACGACCCGCAATCCGACCGATATGCCTTCGACGTAGAGGATGCCATCTCAGTGGGCGACAGCATCGGCACTGCTTTCAAGTACACGCAGTACGAGCTGGAGACGGTCATGATACCAAAATGGAAGGACATGCGCCGCGGCTATCTGACCGAGGTCAGTTCGGCGGAAGAGGCCAAGAACTACGTGAACAATCTGGACCACTGCGTCTACGTGACGTGGAAGGGTCTCGACCTGGACACCTACGAAAAGGGCTTGGACAAGGACTACCTCTTCATAGAGCCCAAGAATGCCATCACCAGCGAGATTGACAGCGTGGAGTGGTGCACCATGCAGATTCAGCACTGGGAGAACATCATCCGAGACAACGAAGAGGACAAGGTGGAGACCATGAAGAGGAGCAACCCCGAGAATATCTCAATCGACGGCGGCTCATCCTTCACCTATTCCACCACAGAGAAAACATCGAAAAACCACCTCAAGAAGACCAACTGGAAGGTGGGAGCAGTGCTCGGAACCCAATTCGGATGGCAGACCAGCTTCTTTGCCCATCTCGGATTCATCACTACCGTCAAGTCGGACGAGGGCGGCGGAGAGATAGAAGGCAGCGGTACCGTAGACGAGCATACCACCACCTGGGAATACTCACTCGTAGACGGCAACCGCGACACCGACCTCTCCATCAACATCTACAAGTCGTCGAGGCCGGGCTATAGCGACATCTTCAGCGTCTTTGGCGGGCAGACCTACAACCCCTACCAGCCGCAAGAAGTGACACATTACTACAATCCGGGCACACCCCTGGGCAACAGCACACAGCAGATGGAGCAGCCCGACCTGAAGATTGGCGTGGGCAACCAGCAGCCGTCGAAGGTGGCCACACTGACCGACATACCAGCCGGAGGCGAAGCCAACGTCACGCTCTACTGCACCAACAACGCAACAGCCCACCAGGGGTTGAACTTCAGCTACAACTTCCTCGTCATAGAGCAGAGCAACGACAAGGGTCTGCAGATACTCATGGACGGCGTGCCCATCAACGGACGCTCCATCATGCTGGCACAGGGCGAGACCACCCAAAAGGTGATCACCATCCGCCAGACCGACCCCAGCATACTGGACTACAAGGGCATTAAGATTCGATTCACATCGCAGTATCAGGCTCCCATCATCTACGACGAGGTGACGCTCAACGCCCACTTCGTGCCGGCATCGGCGCCCATCGACCTGGTCATTGAAGAACCCGTGGTGAACAGCAGCAACACCACCGCCCTGCTGCAGATGAAGCTGGAAAACCTGGACCGCTCCTTCAAGGGGCTGGAAGAGGTCGGTATAGAATACCGCTACGAGGGCAACCGCAACTGGAACGTGATGCACCGCTGGGTGACCGACTCGACAAAACTGGTAGTGGGCAACAGCGCCATTGAAAAGCTGCCACTGACGGGCGACATCATGCTCACAGAGAGCCTGCTCAGCGACGTGAGTTATCCCGAAGGCACGTACACATTCCGGGCCTACACCGCCACGCAGTTCGACAACGCCAGCCCGAAGGCATACTCCAACGAGGTGACCGTGGTCAAGGACATGACCCGCCCACGCAATCTCACCACGCCGACGCCTACCAACGGCATACTGCGTTATGGCGACGATATGGGCATCGAGTTCACCGAAGACATCGTGCCCGGATATGTTGACGACAAGAATGTCATCGTCACGGCCAAGCTCAACGACCAGCCCGTCAACCACGAGGTGGCCCTGAGCCTCAATGCCTACGGACTGGAGGCACACACCGAGAATCCCATCTTCCTCAGTGGCGACTTCTCGTTAGATATGTGGTTCATCTGGCACGAGGGCGGCATCCTGCTGCGCCACGGAAAGGGGCCCAACGCCACGGTCATCAGCATCGACAATGCCGGACACCTGGTCATCAAGGCGATGGGTTCGACCTATACCAGCTCCAGCGTGGTGGCAAAAGACCAATGGACATACATGGTGTTGAGTTTCAACGCCGAGCTACAGCAGCTGTCGGCACTCGCACAGTATGGTGAGCAGAACCAGAGCGTGTTCCTCTTCGACCGGCAGAAGATGGTGATGGGCAGCTCGGCCGTGCAGTATGCCGAAGACAACTACTTCTACATCGATTGCGACAGCTCACTCTATGGCGCCATGCACGACCTGAGCCTCTTCAAGATTTACCGCGACGTAAACCTGGCAGCTGCCACCAAGTATCAGTCGAAGAACAGCTACGTCTACGGACTGACCAACTACTGGCCCATGAACGAGGGCCACGGCAGAACGGTCACCGACACACGCCACACCCACAACTTCCTGACACGGGGCAGCTGGACGCTCAGCAACACCAACTATTCGCTCAACCTTACCAGCACCGACGGCGCAACGGCCGACATCGCTACCGTCAACACAAGCAATGGCGATAGCTATGCCATAGAGCTGTGGGCCTCTATGTACGGCAAGCGGGGGCAAACAGTGCCTAAGGAGGAGGCGGTGCTCTTTGAGACCGGACGGAACGAGAACGACCGCCTGCGACTCTACTACAAGAGCAGCGACTTGTTCTTAGACTACGGCAAGCAGACCAGGATGGTGGCCGAGAACGTCATCACCGAACCGCTGGAATGGCACCACATGGCGCTGAACGTGGTGCGCGGACAGTCGGCAAGCTTCTACCTCGACGGCAAGCGCACGGCGGTCATTGCCGAGCGTGACCTGCCCAACGTGCAGGGTGCTGCGATGAAAATCGGACAGGGATTTGCCGGTTTCATCGACGAGCTGCGCTACTGGCGCGCCAGCCTCTCGGAGACGCGCCTGCTGGCCAACCAGTGGAACTGCATAGACACCACCGACGTCTTCTCCCGCGGACTGGCCCTCTATCTGCCTTTCGAGAAGTCGGCCACCGTCAATGGCCAGAAGACCAAGGTGTTCACGCTGGAGAACATGGCACCCACGGCCACCGACAATCATCAATTGTCAATAGCCAATTCCCAATATAACGAAAGCGCCAACACGCCACCGCTCAAGAACGCCCCCGAAGAGGTGCGGCTCATCGCTGCCCCCATAGCCTCAGAGCGCAAGATTGTGGTCAACCTGAAGGGCACCACCGTGCAGCCACGCGACATCGAGGGCACCACGCTCAACATCACCGTAGACAAAATCTACGACAAGAACGGCAACGAGTCGCTGCCCATACGCTGGACGGCCTATGTGCAGCAGAACACGCTCAAGTGGACACGCGACTCGGTGGTCGTCATCAAGAAGTATGGCGACGCCTACACCTTCGACGTGAACATCGAGAACAAGAGCGGACAGACCGAGTACTACAGCATAGAGAACCTGCCGGCATGGCTCTCGCTGGTCAGCAGCGAGACCAACGATGCCGTGGGGCCGCTGGCGGCGAAGACGCTGCGATTCCGCGTAGACCCCATGGTCCACGTGGGCAACTTCGACGTCACCATCGGCCTGCAGGGCAACCTGCAGATACTCGAGCCCCTGCGCGTCGTGATGAAAGTGCAGGCAGAGCGCCCCGACTGGGCCGTGAACACGCGCCAGTTTGAGCACCAGATGACCATCATCGGACAGGTGCGCCTGAACGGATTCCTCATGGAGAACGAGGAGAGCATCGTGGCTGCCTTCATCGACGGTGAATGTCGCGGCGTGGCCTCGCCCGAAACGGTCAATGGCGCCTCCTTCATCACGATGACCGTCTTCGGCAACGACGGCAAACCCACATTCGACTACGACAAACCCATCACCTATCGCATTTGGGATGCCACCACAGGCATCATCTATAGCGACGCAAGCCTGCTCGACGCCAACGGCCGGCCCGTCAGCACCACCTTCTGCCACGACCTGCTCTGGGGCGGATTCGACAATCCCTTCATCTGGACGCCCAGCGGCAAGGTGGAGCAGGCCATACCGCTCGGCGAGGGGTGGAACTGGATGTCGTTGGGTGTCGAGCCTGAGAGCAAGTTCTTCGACAAGGTGTTCTACGACTACCGCTACTGGTCGCTCATCGTGAAGAGCCAGCAGATGCAGGCACAGAACATGGGCGTGGAGTGGTTTGGCAAACTGAAGCAGATAGATGCCAACACGATGTACAAGGTGAACATCACCCGCAACGACGACAGCGGCGAACTGCCTGCACAACTCACGGTGACTGGTACGCCCGTGGTACTGAAAGACACGCCCATCCAGATTTCAAAAGACTGGAACTGGATTGCCTATACCCCGACGGCAACCATGTCGGTGGGCGAGGCCCTGGCCGGACTCAATCCACAGCAGGGCGACCGCATCAAGTCGCAAACCGCCATCGCCATCTACAACAATGGCAGCTGGTCTGGCAATCTGAAGACGCTGGAGAGCGGCAAGGGATATGTCTACTTCAGCACCGACCCACAGACCAAGCAGTTTGTCTATCCGGCAGCGCCCACCACCCTCTCCGCGAGGAGTGAGCTGTCTGAGCGCCCTGCATCGGCTGCCGAAAGCCTCACCTTCGGAGGAAGGCCGGAGGGGGCACCCGCCATCTTCACCCCCGTAGACTGGCACCAATATCCTGACAACATGACCATGGTCATCCAGCTGCGCAGCCGCTCCGGCATCGTAGACACCTGTCAGGTGGCAGCCTTCATCGACGGAGAGTGCAGAGGCGAGGCACGAGCCGACGGCGGTCTCTACTACCTCGTCGTCATGGGCGAGGGAGGCATGCAGACCATGGAACTGAAAACCTGCTTCTACAACAAGATTGTCACGATAGACACCTCGCAGAGTTACACCAGCGACGCCAACATCGGACAGCCGTGGGCACCCTACGTCATCGACGTGAGCGCCTTCGAGGTGGGCATCACCGATGTCGAAGCCGCTCCCACCGACAATGGCAACGGATGGTGGACCCTGCAGGGACTGAAGCTCGACAACCGTCCGGGCAAGGCCGGCGTCTACATACACAACGGGAAGAAAATCAGCGTGAAGCCTCACAACCGCCAGCGCTGAACAAAAAATACCAATTATCAATTGTCAATTATCAAAAAATGAAGAATTTTATAGTCAGGAGCATCACAAGCGTGTTCTTTGTAGCCACCATCGTGGTGAGTTTTCTCAATCCTTTGGCCATGGTATTTCTCTTTGCCATCGTCACCGGCATGACCATCTGGGAGCTGGTGGGACTGGTCAACGAGCGGCCATACGTACAGGTGAACCGCTTCATCTCGACCGTAGCCGGTGTCTATTTCTTCCTGGCAATGGCCGGCCACTGCAGCGGCCGCGTCACCAGCGACACGGTGTTCATACCCTATCTCATCACCATCATCTACCTGATGGTGGCAGAACTCTACCTGAAAGCCAAGGACCCCATCAACAACTGGGCCTACACCATGCTGCCACAGCTCTACGTGGCCCTGCCCTTCTCGATGATCAATGTGCTGGCTTTCCCCGCCGAGGGCGAATTTTCGTTTGTCCTGCCCCTCAGCGTCTTCCTGTTCCTCTGGCTCAACGATGCCGGCGCCTATTGCATCGGTTCGCTCCTGGGCCGCCACAAGCTGTTTCCGCGCATTTCGCCGGGCAAGAGCTGGGAGGGCAGCGTCGGCGGGGGCCTGCTGGTGGTCGGCGGTGCTGCCCTCGTCTGGTATCTGCTGGGTGTCTATGCCCCCGGACAGTCCAACCTGACGCTATGGCAGTGGGCTGGCCTGGGGCTCACCGTAGTGGTCTTCGGCACCTGGGGCGACCTGGTGGAGAGTCTGCTCAAGCGCACTCTGGGCATCAAGGACAGCGGCAATGTGCTGCCCGGCCACGGCGGAATGATGGACCGCTTCGACTCCACCCTGCTGGCCATGCCTGCCGCAGTGGTCTATCTCTTCACCCTGACACTTCTGTAAGGTTTTCGGAAATCACCCCAAATACCCCCCTTAGAGATAAGTGCCACTTATCTCCGAGATAAAAGGCACTTATCTCCGAGATAAGTGGCACTTATCTCTGAGTCCGCTTTATCCCCCCTTTGCAAATGTAATGTTTTTTCAGACACCCCCATTGCTGGTGTCTGCATAATTCGGAAACCCCGACAGTCCTGACGTGCTCCCTTGGCGGCATACAGTTTAATTGCCGTGAATAATTCAGGATAGACATCTGCAGTAACTACTCAGTACCCCCTCATAATATGGTCGCTTCGCTCAAAATTATAAGAAAATTTATTTCAAAATTATAAGAATAATGGGCATGCATAGCCATTTTGAGGCCACAGGCCGACCAAACAATAGAGGTGCTGAGTAGATACCATCTGCATCGCCGACAGCGGCATCACCATATTTCCTCTGTTTACTCTCTCAGGTCCTCCAGATACTTCTGGGGCGTGATGCCCACGATTTTCTTGAACGTGCGCTGCAGCACGGTGCGGTCGGCAAAACCGCAGTGCTGGGCCACGGTGTCGTTACTCCATTCGGGGTGCTCGGCCATGATGCGCTTGGCCTCTTCTACGCGCAACTGCGCTATCCACTCGGAGTATTTCAGGCCGCGCTGGTGCAGCCAGGCGGTCAGACGGTAGCGGGTGATGCCGATGTCCTGTGCGGCCAGGGGCTGCAGCAGTCCCGTCTGGCAGTAGCCGCCACGGGCCCTCCATGCCTCTACGGCCGCCTCCACCTCGCCCATCGCCTCTGGCGAGAGCATGGCAGCGTCGGCATCATTGGCGTTCTGCTCGGCGGCCTTTATGCGCTCCGGGGCGGGACTGATGAGATAAAAGCAGAAACAGTCCACCAGATAGAACAGGAAGAAATAGACGGCGAAGGCGACTATGAGCAACCACGCTCCCGTGCCGAAGATGGCTATGGGCACCATCAGCGCCAGCAGCATCAGGCCGATGATGCTGTACTGCATCCAGCGCAACATGCCGTCGGTGTCGCGGTCGTAGTAGTCGTGCAGTGTCTGGCTCATGGCCATGAGGCTCACCGTGTGCCGCCACGTGTAGTAGCCCTGCATCAGCATGTAGAGCACGGCTCCGGCCTTCTCGGCCAGGCGCAGTTCCGGCGTGTCGCTCAGCAGCGGCTGGCCGTCGGTCAGTGCCGTCACGCCGAGCAGTGCCATCGTCACCGTCCACACCGCCGGTCCCATCCACCGGTCGGCCAGACTCAGTTCACCCCTCCGTTGCAACAGCAGCACGGCACGGGCGAAGCAGTAGGAGGCGGGGATGAGCATGGCCAGATTGAGCATCACCGACTGCGTGACGCCCATCAGCCGCAGTCCCGACTTCAGCTGTATGGCGAAGTGGACAGCCATCAGCATCGTGCCGCCCGCCATCAGGCAGCGGGCCTGACGGGCCTGGCGGCTCTTGATGCGTCGCTCGCGCAGGAAGAGCAGCTTCGCCGTGAGCAGCAGCATCAGCACCACGGCCGTGAATTGCATCATCTGGAGTGTAACCATATCGGCGGCAAGAAGGTCATATCAAAAGCATTAAGGTAGTCACCACTATCATCTTCTGCTCGCGAGTCATCCCGTCAAGTAGTCCAAGATATGGTGCCATCGGCGTCTCATTGATTCTCTGTGCTAATTTCGTCATAGTCCTAACTTATTATGGTTTCCGGCGGCAAATTTACATATTATTTTGCAAATAACGGCGAAAAAGGTGTGACAATTTTGAAAATTGTCACACCTAAATGGCCAAAACCTTCAAAAATTGTCACACCTATCGCAAAATTGTCACACCCTTTTTCGGGCAAATGATGTACCTTCGCGCCCAAAATTCATTCACAAACAGAACGCTTATGGACGAACTGACCCGTTTCATTGCCGAGACGCCCCTGTGGCTCACCATCATCTTCTTCGCCGTCTTCGCTGCGATGTGGATATGGTTCTTCGTGCTCCTGTGGCAGGCACTACGTGGCAAATTTTTCTCTGAATAAATCAATATAAACAAATAAATCATTAAAATTACGACAATGAACAACATCATTCACATCATCCAACACACCGCGAGGACAGCTACCGTGCTGCTCCTCGCCCTGCTCACCGCACAGACGGCGGGGGCGGAGGAAGGATACCTCACGGACTTCGTGACGGTGTCCTCGCAGGGCACGGCCACGGCCAGGTTCGCCTACAGCGACCATTTCTATAGAGTGGACTGGTCGGGGATTAACACGGACAAGACATCATCTGTTCAACTATTTATTAGTATCTATAACGATATCAGGTATATGATAAATGGTAATTCTGGAACAGATAATTTGTATGCAAGTGCTACAGAATCTGATAAATGGAGACCATCGCATATAACAAGTCTCACGCCGGGGCAGAGTTCCGACGGATATACAAATTTCGGTAACCTTGCGACGGGAGCCCAGAGTTCAAATTATCCACCAACTTTCAAGAAAGTCTGCACCGTCACCTGCCTGTCGGCTAGTGCGCCGACGTGGGCGTGGTCGGCTGACCGCTCGGCCTGCACGGCGACGTTCACCTGCGCCGAGGACGCGAGCCTGACGGCCACGGTGACGGCGACGGTGACGGCTGCGGGCGGAAGCATCACGGCCAGCGCGACGTTCAACGGCACGGCCTACAGCGACACGAAGACCGACCCGTGGGGCCGCAGCGACGGGCGCGACGGCAGCGAAGCGAACCCCTACGCCATCGGCAGCCCCGAGGCGCTGGCCCTGCTGTCGGACTACGTCAACGCGGGCAACAACGCCAGCGCCCTGCACTTCGAGCAGACGCAGGACATCGACATGAGCAGCGCCGGAAACTTCACGCCGATTGGCAGCAAGGCCAATGACTACAACCCCACGCCGTTCAGGGGCACCTACGACGGCAAGGGCCACGCCATCACCGGCCTCACCGTGGACACCACGTCGCCAATGGTTGGATTGTTCGGCTATTTTGAGGGCACTGTCAGGAATGTCACGATGGTCAATCCCAACGTCAAGTGCTCTCTCAGCGGCTTTGGTTCCAAATATGCCGGCGGCATCGTCGGCCTCAACCACTACGGCACCGTTGAGAACTGCAACGTCATCAACCCCACGCTTAATGCTCAGAACAAAGGAGCGATATGCGGAGGATTTAATAGTGCTGGAGCCACCGTCCGCAACTGCTACTACTACACGACGACGAATTATAATGCCGTAGATACCGGTTCGACTGTGGGAACCATATCGAACACCTCCCGCGCCTACACCCTGACCCTCGCCAGCGGCATCACCACCAGCACTGCGCCCGCCTTCACCTACGGCGGCACGGGCTACTACGCCGGAACCATCACCCTCGCTGCCGCCCCCACGGGCTGGAACTACGCCTACAGCGTGAACGGCTCGGCCATCGGCGGCAACACGTTCGACATCAGCGCCGACGCCAGCGTGACGGTGACGCGCACGCCCATCGACTACACCATCACCTACAACCTGGGCGGCGGCACCAACGCCAGCGGCAACCCCGCGACCTACACCATCCAGAGCCCGGCCATCACCCTGGCCGCACCCACCCGCACGGGCTACACCTTCGGCGGCTGGTACGCCAACAGCGGCCTGACGGGCAACCAGGTGACCACCATCGCCAGCGGCTCGACGGGCAACGTGGAGTTGTGGGCCAAGTGGACTCCCACGCAGTACACCATCAACTACAACCTCGGCGGCGGCACCAACCACGGCGACAACCCCACGACCTACACCGTCGAGAGCGCAGCCATCGCCCTCGGCGCAGCCACCAGGACGGGCTACCAGTTCGGCGGCTGGTACGCCAGCGCTGACTGCAGCGGCGACGCCGTGACCACCATCGGCAGCGGCCAGACGGGCGACGTGGAGCTGTGGGCCAAGTGGACGGCCAACCGCTACGCCATCTCCTTCGTCGGCAACGGCAAGACGGGCGGCACGATGGACAACGAACTCTTCACCTACGACGAGGCCAAGGCCCTGACCGCCTGCGCCTACACCCGCACGGGCTACCACTTCACCGGCTGGAACACCGAGGCCGACGGCAGCGGCACGGCCTACGCGGACGGCCAGGAGGTGCTGAACCTCACCGCCGAGCCGGACGCCACCCTGACGCTCTACGCCCAGTGGACGGCCAACACCTACACCGTACACTTTGTGGCGGGCATTCCCGTTAACGGCACGATGGCCGACATGACCCTGACCTACGACCAGGAGGCCACGGCGCTCACGAAGAACGCGTTCAGCACCACTACTGGCCAGTGGCTGCGCTGGAACACCGAGGCCGACGGCAAGGGCACCGACTACGAGGACGAGGCTCTGGTTCAGAACCTGACCGCTGAGGACGGCGGCGTCGTGACGCTCTACGCGCAGTGGCGATTGCAGCACCGCTTCAACTACGACAACAGCATCTTCCGCTGCTACAACACCAGCAACACCAACGAGGTCTATTGGGCCTACGCCGGCGAGAAAGTGAAGGTGGAAGTCATCGACGGCACCAGCGAGTACACCATCCGCGTGGTAAATGGTGACGACGAGGCCATCACGCTCAACACCAAGACCAACACCTTCGTCATGCCCGATGAAGAGGTATGGATTACCTATACCAGCGTCAAGAAGATGTCCTACACCACCATCAGCCTGGACAATTTTGAATCGGGGGACGATGTGGCCTATCTCTACGATGCCAGTCAGCCCACCGTCACGCCCACCGTCGTGGTGAAGGACGGCGAGACCGTGCTGACCGAGGGCACTGACTACACCCTCGCCATAACCAACAACACGGGCAGCGCCACGCAGATGGTCACCGCCACCGTCACCGTCACCGGCATGGGCGGCTACGTGGGCACGAACACCCGGGAGTTCCGCATCACGCCCTTCAACATCGCCAACTGCGAGATTAAGGGGATGGAAGCCTACGACGACGGCTACGGCGTGTACTATCCTTTGGAACGAAACGTGGAGGTGTGGAATGGCGAGACGAAGTTGGTAGTTGGCACGGACTATAGCCTCGACGTGGAGTATGCCGATTCTTACGTTGTCGGCCAGTTCTACAATGCCACCGTCAAGGGCACGGGCGACTGGGGCGGCTCGCAGACCTTCCAGTTCAAGGTCGTTGAACTGCACCACACCGTCGTGTTCGTTGCCAACGGTGGCAGCGGCACAATGGCCAGCGACGTCGCCACCAAGGGCCAGCTCTACACCCTGCCCGCGTGTGGCTTCACCGCCCCCGACGGCAAGAAGTTCAGCCACTGGGTGGCCAGTTGCGAGCCTGACGCAGAGAAGCAGCCCGGCGACTACTTCACCGCACCCTACATCTGGAACGAGTCCTACGTGCAGACCATCACCGTCACCGCCTACTGGAGGGATAAGGCCACCTTCACCGTCACCCTGCCCGAAGAGATGGAAGTAGTCAGCGGCACCCTCACCGACGGTAAGGCCATCGAAGACGAGGTCATCACCTTCAGGCCGCGGCCCGGCTTCACCGCCACCGACGTCCAGGCCAACGGCACCGCCCTGACCCCCGACGGCGAAGGCATCTACACCCTGACCGTCACCGCCGACGTCACCGTCACCGCCACTTTCCGCAGCAGCACGATAGACCTGACGGACGCTTCCGGCGATTTCGCGGCTATCAACAACGATGTACTGACAGGCACGACCAGTCACACCGTTACCATTGCCAATGGAGCAAGTATCACTCTCAACAACGTTGCTATCAGCGGCGGCATCGTCTGCGAGGGAACAGCGGAGATTACCCTTGTCGGCACGAACAGCGTGAGCGGAGCAACAAATAAGGCGGGCATTCAGATTGGCGGCTCAGGCACAACGCTTACCATCAAGGGCGACGGCTCGCTGACGGCAAATGGCGGGGATAATTCCGCTGGCATCGGTCTGAGCCGTGCGTGGAAGCCTGCCAATGATGTCATCGGCGGCGATATTGTCATCGAGGGCGGAAACATTACAGCTAACGGCGGCAGTCAGTGGGGCGCAGGCATCGGTACAGGCGTTATCTATGCTGGCGGTGGCGCATTGACCGCACGAATCGGAAATATCACTATCAAGGGAGGCACGGTAAAGGCAACGGGCGGTTCAGATTCTGACGGCATCGGAACTGGATATACTTACTACGGCTGCACCAACGCCATCGGCACCGTGACCATTTACGACGGCATCGACAAGGTGGACGCATCGAGCATTAAAAACTTCGGCAGCGTGGTCTATATGCACGGCGAGAACAACGTGACCGCCAGCAAGACAGACTATTTTACCATCATCGAGGACGGTGACCGCCGCATCATCGAGAAGAAGGACGACACCGACTACACCATCACCATTGCCGATGACATTGAACACGGTACGCTGACAGGCGCAGCAACGGCGAAATATGGCGAGAAAGTAACGATAACCGTCACACCTGATTTCGGATACAGGCTCAGCCGCTTTGTCGTAAAAGATGCTGACAACAATGATGTTCCGTCAACTGGCAATACTTTCCAGATGCCCAAGGGCAATGTAACGGTAAGTGCGGTATTTGAACAAGGCACTCACGGCACGACGGAGTTTGCGTGGGGATATTTTGGTTCAGATGATTTTGTTACGGAGGCCACCATTTACGACGGCTTGACTACGGTAAATCTTCAGCAGGGGCAATCGTGTCAGATTCTGGAATATGATGAAAACGACGACTATAGAGTATTTCTTTTGGACAACAGCACATACGAGGCAACCATTCCATATTCCGGCGGCACAGGAACATTCCCTGAGTATGGAAACGGCACGAACTTTAATTTGAATGACGAATCGGGCTTCTATGACATCACTATGACCGATGTCGGCAACGATAAGTGGAGTGTTTCTATCCTGAAAACAGTTGGTGTTATAGACAATATTCCCGACCAGACCTACACTGGCAGCGAGATTACCCCAGAGCCGCTTGTGCTGGCAGGCTCGCTCAGCCTCACCAAAGGCACGGACTACGAGTATTCCTACACGAACAACACCAATGTCGGCACGGCTACCGTCAGAGCCACCTTCCAAGGCACCTATGCATCGCTGGGCTACGTGGAACGGACATTCACCATTCTGCCACCGCCCGTCGTCGTGGT
Organism: uncultured Prevotellaceae bacterium; assembly: GCA_902786565.1. GTDB lineage: Bacteria > Bacteroidota > Bacteroidia > Bacteroidales > Bacteroidaceae > Prevotella. Next base: position 22,299 of record CADACW010000071.1, read on the forward strand.
CAATGTGACGGGCAATGGCACGGTGACATACAACGACAAGAGCGCGGCAAGCGGAGAGACGATTGGTGTAACGGCTGAGAAGGGTACAGATGTTACGCTGACCCTTACGCCTGGGAATGGCTATGCCGTGAGAAGTGTCGAATACGGATATACTAAAAGTAATGAGACGACTATGAATGGAGCAAAACTGCCCATCAACGGCACTACCGCCACACTCACCGTGCCCAACGACCTGAAGGACGGCACATACGTCAACCTCACCGTTACCTTCGTTTCTGCCCTTGTAGGCGGTGCTGACGAGGCATCAGCTGTAGCACTGACAGATAATACACTGACCGACCTTGCCGGAGGCTGGTACAAGGTGGATAGCGACATCACCTTCGACCACACGCTCAGCCTCCTCAACGAAACCTATCTCACCATTGCAGAGGACAAGACGATGACCGTCAACACCGCTTCCAATCGTGGTATCTACAGCGATTATACACTCTTCGTCAGCGGTGATGGTGCGCTCAGTGTCACGACAACTGCCGGTTATGGGATAGCCGTCCTTGTCGGCAACTATGTACAGACTGGTGCCACGGTCACGGCAAGCGGCTACATCGGTATTCGCTGCACGGATGATTTCATTGCCTTCAACTTCGACAATGATTTTACCTTCAGTAGCGGTCAACTTACTGCAACAGGTAGTGGCGGCGATGGCATCTGGGCAAATAATACAATCACCCTCGGCTGGACCAACCCCGCCGACCGCATCACCGCCAGCAGCTACAACGCCAGAGGCACCGTCAAAGTAGCCGACGGCCAGGCCCTCACCGACGGCAGCGGCCACATCTACAGCGGCACCCTCGACGCCGCCGACCTCGCCGCCATCGGCGGCCAGACCCTCCAGCCCGCCCTGCTCCTGGCCGACAATGCCGACAACACCGCCGCCATCACCGCCCACGCAGGCAAGACCCTCGCCGTAGCCCTCAGCGGCCGCACCCTCTACAAGGACGGCTCCTGGAACACCCTCTGCCTGCCCTTCGCCGTCAGCACCGCCAGCGGCACCCTCAGCGACGACGGCGTGAAGGCTATGACGCTCAACACCACGACGAGCAGCCTCGCCGACGGCACGCTGACCCTGAACTTCGACGACGCTAAAGGCCAGACCATCCCCGCCGGCACGCCCTTCATCATCAAGTGGAACAATACGGGCGTTAACATCGAGAACCCCGTCTTCGAGGACGTGACCGTCAGCAAAGCCACGAATGACGCCACCGTCGATGGCGTGCTCACCTTCACCGGCACCTACGCCCCCGTCAAAATCGCCGACGGCGGTGACAACACCAAGCTCTACCTCGGCAGCGGCAACAAGCTCTACTATCCCAACGCCGCCATGACCATCGGCTGTCAGCGCGCCTACTTCCAGCTGGCCGCCGGCATCACCGCCGGCAATTCCGCCGGCGGAAATGAGCATGGCAACGACGTGGAAGACGGCGTCCGCGCCTTTGTGCTCAACTTCGGCGACGACGAGGCCAACGGAATCCTCTCCGTCTCTGCGGAGTCAAGCCGTGAAGCACTGCCCGCCGCCTGGTACACCCTCGACGGCCGCCGCCTCGACGGCCAGCCGACGGCTAAGGGCCTCTACATCCACGGAGGCAAAAAGGTAATAGTGAAGTAATAACCCGTGGTCGCTTCGCTCAAAATTATAAGAAAAATGAATAAGAAAATTATCAAAGGCTACGCCCCCGCGTGAGTTCTTATGATTTTTGAAATAAATTTTTTGAGAATTTTGAGCGCAGCGACCCCTTTAACCAATAAAAGGAAAGGACAATAACAATGAAAAAGAAAACATACCAGCAGCCCCGGCTGCACACAGTGAGAATCCATCAGGCACAGATGCTCTGCGCCAGTCGAGTCAACACCGTCAGCAGCAACCTCAAAGGCGACGACGCCATCGACTTTGACGGCGGCGGCAGTGGTCCCGCCCGCGGACGCTCCTCCAGCGACTGGGACGAGTAATGCTGCCCGCCCACTGTCGGGCACAGACATGACTCAACAGGCCGTCGGGGGGGCGACTCCCCCGGCGGCCACAAACGAAAGCAAGAAAACAGCAAATAACAGCGACACCGCACATACATACAGCATCATCCCCCGCACGGCACGGAGCCGGGCGGGGGATGATGTGCGTGCTGATGATGAACTGTCAGGGCAGGCTACTCACAAAACATCTGCCGGAGCACGTCTTGCAGCGATTCAATCTCGTCGTTAGTAAGCGTAGCGATGCGGTTCTTCACCATTTCCAGTCCTCCATCTTCTCGTCCTCGAACACATCAGTGGCCAACAGCTTGTCCTCACCGTCAGCGTGGGCCTGCATAGCAGCGGCTGCCCATCCGTTACGGGGAGCGATGTCCGCCTCTTTTTTCTGGGCGATAACTAAACCCTTAACAAAGGCTATCACCTTTGTCATCGCCGCCTCGCTATCGAGCAGCGGACTCATCTCGCGGAACAGCTCCGCACGCAGTTGTATTGCTGTCATAATCCTAACTTTTTATGGGTTTTCGGGGGCAAGGCTCGTGCAAGCCGAGAGCAATGGAGCTTGCTCCAATTGCCGAGGCGCAGCCGAGTCTCGCACCCTTTTGGGTGCAAAGTTACGAAGATTATTTGAAATAACGGCATATAGACGTAATAATAATATAATGTATAACAACAAAAACATCAAACGATGAACAACATCATTCACATCATCCGACACTCCGCGAGGGCAGCCCCGTGAAGAAATACGGACACAAAATGAAAGTTTTTATCCCATTTTGTTTGTTTGTATAAATACTTTTTGTATCTTTGCAAGAGTAATGACGGTTACGGTAATAACGAATACTATTTAAAGGTATGAAATTCTACGATAGGGAAAACGAGCGACAGGTGCTTGGCGAGGTTTTGCAGCACAGCCGACGCGAAGCAAGGATGACGGTGTTGATGGGACGCAGACGTATTGGAAAGACAGAACTATCACAGCGATGTGGTGATGACACTGTACTTTATTTCTTTGTAGGTAATTACCAAGTCGTTGCCCATCTTTGCCAAGGAGAACAGTAAGAAGGTACGATATGTGCTGAACGACTGCTTCCTAATATTCTGGTTCCGCTTCTTCTACAAGTATCAGGCGTTGGTTGAGAACAAGGCTCTGAAGGCACTTGGCGATATTATCAAGCGCGACTACAGCGGAGTGTCAGGTCTGATGATGGAGCGTTACTTCACGAAGAAGTTCCAGGAAGAGGGCCGCTATATCGTCGGAAAATGGTGGGACAGGAAGGGCGATGACGAAATCGACCTCATAGTCGTTGACATCATCGAGAAAGAGGCGTGGATCTATGAGCTGAAAAAACAAGGCTACCGCTACAAAGAAGATGCTTTCCGTGAAAAGGTTGACAAAGTTCTGGAACAGACACCTGAGCTTCGCAAGATGACGATTCATGTCGGCTCATTGTCTCTTGAAGATATGTAAGGACAAAAGGCATGAACTATCGAGTTATACAATCTCCATTGGAAGAATCATACTTATGAAATCACTGCGACTGTTGCATATCCCAGCAGGAACTACAATCACCTCCCTAATAGAATCAAAGCTCAACAGATTCTTTATGACAATATGCTGGAAAGACGAAAGAAGGGAACCTTGAGCCAATACATATAATTCCACTTCATTAGGGTATCGATAAAAACAAAAGCAGTAGGGCTGTTTTTGTGAAACAGTTTTTTGACTGTTTGAATATTTCAGAATTAGAAACAAGTGCACACAATACTTATGATTAAAGCGAAAAGTGTTATAAATTGCAAAATTGCATATAACAAAATTGCAATTTACTTGTTTTTATCAGTAGAATTAATTAAATTTGCCCACAAAATATAAACTGCATTTTA
>CADACW010000072.1 GCA_902786565.1 uncultured Prevotellaceae bacterium
TGCCACTTATCTCGGAGATAAGTGCCTTTTATCTCGGAGATAAGTGGCACTTATCTCTAAGGGGGGTATTTCGGCCGTTTGAAAAAAAACGACAAAGCATCTCCTTTACGCCTCAACTTCTTAGACGATTCTATGCCAAAGACACAAATAATGGTCTAAGGAGTCAAGGAGGAGAGGAGTTGTTGTTTTTCCTTTGCTCCGTGAGAATTTCTCCTTTGTTCCGCGCAAACGGCGCGTAAGGGCGATTAATCCACAATTTGGGGGTAATGGCGCGTCCAGCCGTCCCAGCGCAGACGCATGACGCCAAAGAAAGCCTCGCCGAAGATGCCCCCCGACATTTTCGAGGTGCCCTCGCGGCGGTTGACGAAGATGACCGGCACCTCCTTGATGCGGAACCCTATCTTCCAGGCCGTGAACTTCATCTCAATCTGGAAGCCGTAGCCCTTGAAGCGCACCTTGTCCAGCTCAATGGTCTTCAGCACCCTGCGACGATAGCACTTGAAGCCGGCGGTAGTGTCGTGAATCTTGAAGCCCGTGACCAGCCGCACATACTGCGAGGCGAAATAGCTCATCAACACACGGCTCATGGGCCAGTTGACCACGTTCACGCCACTGACGTAGCGCGAGCCGATGGCCACGTCGTAACCCTCGTCGTGGCAGGCGGCGTAGAGCCGCGGCAGGTCGTTGGGGTCGTGGCTGAAGTCGGCATCCATCTCGAACACATACTCATAGTCGTGCTGCAGCGCCCACTTGAACCCGGCAATATAGGCCGTGCCCAGCCCCAGCTTGCCACTGCGCTCCAACAAGAAGAGGCGGTCGGCAAACTCAGTCGCCATCAGGCGCTTCACGATGGCGGCAGTACCGTCGGGTGAGCCGTCGTCGATGACCAGTATATGGAAACATTTCTCCAAGCCGAAGACGGCCCGGGTGATTTTTTCAATGTTCTCCTTCTCGTTATAGGTAGGAATAATGACGATGCAGTCGCTTTGGTTCATGGATTAATAGGTTTTACAGCTGTTCTGCTTGCAAAGGTACAACATATTTCCGAAACCACCAAAATTTCGACGGAAATCCTTTCCCGTTTTACAAAAAAGTGCTAACTTTGCACCCATCAACTATATAATAGAAAAAGAAAGATGAGGAAAAGCGTGTTATGGCTATTGAGCGCAGCCCTGCTGTTGTGTGGCTGCGGCAGTGCTGGCGAAGGGGCTATGAATGGCGGCTTCTTCGGCCACGTCATCGGTTCGGCCATCGGCGGCCTGACCGGCGGTTGGCGCGGTGAGCACATCGGCGCCCTGGCCGGCACGGTGGGCGGAGCCGTGGCCGGTGCCGCCATTGGTGCCGCAGTAGATAACAAGCACAAGAAGGCATGGGAGGAGCAGGTGGAGACGGAGCGGAGCCGGATGAACTACCGCGAGGCCGCACTGGAGATAAGGAACGCCGTGGTCGAGGAGACGCGGCGCGACGGCGTGCTCACCCGTGGCGAGCATTGCATCGTGCGGTTTGAAATCTACAACACGTCAGACGACCCCATCTACGACGTGCGCCCGCTGGTGAGCGACGAGACCGGCAACAGGCACATCAAGGTGTCGCCCAACCTGCTCATCGAGAGCATTGCGCCCCACCAGGGCGTGCGCTACTCTGCCACCATCGTGGCCGACAAGAAACTGAAGGACGGTGAAATCATCGTCTCCGTGGGTGTGGCCCAAGGGCGCAACGAGGTCACCTCGCAGCGGCGCAGTTTCAGGGTGCCTACGGCAAAAATGGCCCGATAAGCGATGCTCAGCAAGAACCAGATAAAATATGTGCGGCAGTTGGAGCAGAAGAAGTTCCGCCGCCGCGAAGGCTGTTTCGTGGCCGAAGGTCCCAAGGTGGTGGGCGACCTGCTGTCCGCCGGGTTCCGCTGCCGCCAGCTGTTCGCCACGAAGGATTGGGGCGGTGGCCCGTTCCAGGAAGTGACTGACGACGAGCTGCAAAGGCTCAGTTTCCTGCAACATCCGCAGCAGGTGGTGGGCGTGTTTGAATTGCCTCCCGCCTCTCACCCCTCACCCCTTACCTCTCACCTCTCACCTCTCACCTCTCACCTCTCCCTCGCCCTTGACGGTGTGCAGGACCCCGGCAATCTGGGCACCATCATCCGTGTGGCCGACTGGTTCGGCATCGGCACCATCTATTGCTCGGAAGATACTGCCGACGCCTGGAACCCCAAGGTGGTGCAGGCCACCATGGGCAGTATAGCCCGCGTCGAAATGGTCTATACCGACTTGGAGGCCTTGCTGCAACAAACAAGGGTGCCCGTCTATGGCACCCTGCTTGATGGCGAAAACATCTACACGCAACCGCTGACCGCCGAAGGCATCATCGTGATGGGCAACGAGGGCAACGGCATCTCACAGCCCATCCGCCGGCTCATCGGCCACAAGCTGCTCATCCCCGCCTTCCACCAGGGCCCCGAGAGTCTCAATGTGGCCATCGCCACGGCCATCGTCTGCTCGGAGTTCCGGCGGCGCTGACCTCCCGCTACAAATCCAATTGTTGGCCTCGGTAGAACTTGAGGAGGGCTATCTGATAGAGGTACTCGTAGCGGGCCTGCGTCAGGTCGCTCTCCGCTTTCAGATAGAGGTTCTTCTGCTCGTTGAACTCGGTGATGGTGGCCTTTCCGTTCTCATATTTGGCCTCAATCAGATTGAAGGCATCGTGGCTGCTCTGGGCGGCGGCGGTGCTGCTCTCGTACTTGGCGCGGGCTGCCGATGCGTTGAGGCACACCTGCTGAATCTCCTTGTAGAGCGTCTTCTTGGTGTTGTCGAGGGCCAGCTTCTGGTTCTGCTGGTCAATCTTGGCGCTGCGTATGTTGTTGCGGGTCTGAAAGCGGTTGAAGATGGGAATGTTGAGACTCAGGCCCACATACTGCGAGAAGTTGTTCTTCAGCTGCTTGCCGAAGGGGTCAGAGCTGAAACTGCTGGTGGTGTAGTAGTTGGAGCCGAGTCCGCCGCTCAGACTGAGGGTGGGCATATAGCCTGCGCGTGCTATTGCGATGGTGCGGTCGGTGGCCCGCAGGCGCAGTTGCTGCGCGGCAATCTCTGGCTTCAGTCCGAGGGCTTCGGCATAGACGGCATCGGCCGAAGGGATGACGGCCGAAAACATCTCGCCCCTCACCGCCGGCTCATCGACGAGCGCCGGCTTGACAATGGTGAAGCCGTCGGCCGTGGGCAGTTCCAGCAACTGCGAGAGATTGAGCAGACCCAGGGCCAGGTTGTTGTCGGCCTGGGTGGCGGTGAGCCGGCTGCCGGCCAGCGACGCCCGCTGCTGCGAGAGCTGCGCACCGCTGGCCTTGCCATTGTCGACGAGGGCCTGTATGCGTGCCACCTGCTGCGAGTCGATGGCAATCTGCCGGCGGGCCACTTCGGCAATCTCCATATCGTAGAGTATCTGCACATAGGCCTGGGCCACCTGCATGCAAATGTCGTTCTTAGCCTTCTCCAGGTCGGCCGTGGCCGCCTCAAGGTTCAGTCGGCTGAGGGCAATCTGGTTGGGAATCTGGAAGCCGGTGAACAGGGGCACCGAGGCACCCACCGAGAACGACGTTGACGACGTGTTGGTGTTGGTATAGGTATTGTCGGCAGTGAGGCCGCGGCCGAAGCTGAAGTTCTGGCCCACGGAGCCGCTGACATCGGGCAGACGGCTGTTACGGGCATTCGACAGGTTAAGCTCCTGCTGACGGCAGGCATTCTCCTGCTGGCGTATGGCTATGTTGTGGCTCACGGCATAGTCGCAGCACTCGCGGAGGGTCCACTGCTTCTGGGCCGTGGCGGGGAGGGAGATGAGGGCTGCTATGATATAGCAGCATACGAGACGTCTGTTCATGGGTTACTCTTTGTTGTCGTCGGTGATGATTTGCGGGCCGCGGACGCGGTCGTTGGCTGTCAGTCCGCTCTTGATTTGGATGTTGACGCCATCGGAAAGGCCGGTGGTGACGGGTGTGCGCACGAAGGTGGAGTCTCCATTTTCGGTCTTGACAACATAGACAAAGGTGCTGTCGCCGGAGAACTCGATGGCGCTCTCAGGCACAGTCAGCACATTGTCGGCGCTGGCCAGCACAATCTCGGCGTTGGCGCTGTAGCCAGAGCGGAGGGTAGCGGTGTTGCTGCCTGTGTTCTCCAAGCGCACGGCGGCCTTGATTTCAAACTGGTTGGCACCGTTTGACTCGGTGGCCTTCGGCGAAATGTACTCCAAGGCGGCGTTGAAGCTCATGTCCTGCAGGGCCCCGATGGTAATCTTCATCGGCATGCCGATGACCAGCTGGCCCACCTCCGTCTCGTCGATGTTGCCGCGGAAGATGAGGTCGTTCATATTGGCCACCGTGGCAATGGTGGTACCGTCGTTGAAGGTGTTGCTGTTGATGACCGAGTTGCCCACCTTGACCGGGATGTCGAGGATGACGCCGCTGATAGTGGCACGGATCAGGGTGGAGCTGGCGCTGGCATTCGACTTGCTCACGCCGTCGCGCACCACCTGCAGGGCCTCTTCGGCGGCACTGCGCTCCTCAGTGGCCTGGCGCAGCTGCTGGCGCACCTTGTCGAACTCGTCGTCGGAGACCAGTTGCTGGTTGTGCAGGGCCTCCTCGCGGTCGTAGTCCACCTGCGCCTGCTTCAGGTTCATGGTGGCCAGCCGGACGCGGCTCTCTGCACTGCTCAGTTGCTGCATATCGGGAATCACCTTGACCTTGGCAATCACCTCGCCCTGCTGCACAAACTGGCCAGGCTCCTTGAGGAGTTCGGCGATGATGCCCGAAATCTGCGGCTTGACGTTCACCTCATTGCGCGGCTCTATCTTGCCGGTGATGATGGTCGTTTTCTGCAGGCTGTCCATCCGGGCTTCCAACACGGTGTACTGCACTTCCTTTGGCTGGCTCTTCTGCCAAAGGAACACGAAGGTTCCGATGAAAATCGCCGCAATGATGACGGCAACAATCAGTTTGCTATACTTTTTCATATCGATTAATTTTTTTATAACTCTTAACTCTAAATCGGCGAAGCCGACAACTCTTGGTTCTCAACTCGCTCACTCGTCTCTCATGGCATCGACCGGCTTGATCGACATGGCCCTGGCGGCAGGAGCCAGTCCGGCAATGACACCCATGACGCTGACCAGAAGTGCGGCAACGATGGCCGTCCAGAAGCCCACCTGAAAGTGGGCGGCCAGAATGCCGTCCTCGGTGTTGGCCAACTCCAGCATCTGCAGGACGAGCACAGCAAAGAGGATGCCGCTCATGCCTGCCACCAGGGTGAGCACAATGCTCTCGCTGATGATTTGGCCAAGAATGTTGCGGGGTGTGGCCCCGATGGCGCGGCGGATGCCTATCTCGGTGGTGCGCTCGCGGACGGTGACCATCATGATGTTAGACACACCGATGGAACCGGCCAGCAAGGTGCCCAGGCCCACAAGCCAAATGAGGAAGTTGACGCCCCGGAACAGATTGTCGAGCAACTGGAAGAGCACCTCGGTATTGAAGACCATGACCCCCTGCTCGTCGGTGGGGTCGATGGTATGTGCACGTGCCAGCGTCTGCCGGATGCAGTCGGTGATGCTCGACATGACCACGCCCTTGCGGCCAGTGACGGCAATCATGTCGACGGCGTTGCCACGGTTGTAGGCCTGCTGCATAAACGTCAGGGGCAGATAAACGGTGGTGCCAGCCTCGCCGCCGAAGTTCATATTGCTGGAACTATAGTCCACACCTACTATCTGATAGTAAATATTGTCTATGCGGATGCGCTTGCCGCAGGGGTCGCCACCGCCGGGAAACAGTTCCTTGTAGGTCTTCTTCTGGATGACGCACACCTTACGGTGGTCGCGGATATCGGCCTCGTCGATGTATCGGCCATAGTACATCTTCGGCTCCACCACACGCTGATAGACGGGCAGTACGCCATTGGCGGAAATGGTGGCCTTGCGGTCGCCGCAGTAGGCCGTGCCGTCATTGCTGAAAAGCACGGGGCTGACCACGTCCAACTCCGGTACGCTGATTTTCAGCCGCTCCACGTCCTTATAGTCCATGTGCCAGTAGCGGCCTTTGCGGAAACCCTTGTATGCCTTGCCCGTAGGCTGTGCCCAGACCATGGCACTGTTGGTGGCAAAGCCGGCAAAGTTCTGCTGGAGCAGTTCCTTCAGTCCCGCACCGCCACCCATCAGCGCCACCAGCATAAAGACGCCCCAGAAGACGCCGAAGCCCGTCAGGAAACTGCGGCTCTTGTTGCGGGTCAGCGTGTCGAGGACCTCGCGGTAGCTGTCAATGTCTATTCTCATGGCTTATTCTGCTCTTAGTGCTTCAATTGGGCGTATGCGGCTGGCCTTATAGGCAGGAATGAGTCCGGCGATGGTGCCGGCGATTATCATGACCATGGTGGCCTCGAAACAGACGTCGAGTCCGACGGTGGGGTCGAGGAACATGGTGGCCTTGAACAGGCCGGTGTCGATGGTCTCATGCCCAAGGGTGGCGTCCATATACTCATTGGCCGCCACGCCGAGCACCATGCCGATATAGCCGAAGAAAGTGGTGATGATGACGCTCTCGACAATGATGAGCCTGAGGATGGACCAGGGGCGGGCGCCGATGGCCTTGCGGATGCCGAACTCGTGGGTGCGCTCCTTGACGGTGATGAGCATGATGTTCGAGACGCCCACAATGCCGCTGAGCAGCGTGAAGAGGCCGATAATCCAGAGGGCGGTGCGGATGATGCCGATGCCCTTCTCCATCTGCAGGTTCTGGGTGAAGCGGTTCCACAGCCAGATGGCATCCTCGTCGTCGGGATGGGCCTGATGTTCGGCATTGAGCCTGTGGCGGTAGTCGCGCTCAAAAGCCTCGTTGGCCTCCTCCGTAGGCAATCCGTGGAAGGTGAACTCTATGCGCCCGGCATCGTCGGTGTTGGCTCCGTAGATGCGCTTGATGGCCGTGTATGAACCGAAGGCTTCGGCCCGCCCATTCTCATTCTCCTTATAAATGCCTACAACCTTGAAGGCAAACGAACCGACGTTAACGAAAGCCCCCACCAACCTCCCCACAGGGGGGAGGCTTTTGGCGCTGGCAGCCTCACCCTTCGGGGGGAGGTTAGTGGGGGCGGCCATTAATTCTTGTGCCTGCTTGTTGCTGAGCACGAGCACCTTCCGACTCTCACGGATGTCGATGTCGTTGATGAAGCGGCCCTCCATCATCTTCACCTTGTTGATTTGGGTGTGGTTGGGGTAGACGCCGCTGATGGTGGTGCTGATATACTGCTGGCCAAGACTGATGACGGCACCGGTGCTGTACTGCGCGCCCACAGCGTCAACATTTTTCTTGAACTCGGTGGCCGTTATCTCCATGTCGCGCTCGTGCAGGCGGATATCCCTGCCCTCCTGCAAGCCCTGATATGCCTTCGACGTCCATCCGCCGAAGACCATCATCGAACTGCTCAGGAAGCGGTCGCTCTGTTTGAGGTTGGCATTGATGAGCCCGTTGCCGGCACCCAGCAGGACGATGAGCATGAAGATGCCCCACGCCACGGCAAAGCCCGTGAGCGTGGTGCGCAGCTTGTTGCGCCGCGCCGTCTGCCATATTTCATTCAATAATTCCATCCTTGATGCGAATGATGCGGTTGGTCTGGCTGGCCACGCCGGGGTCGTGGGTCACGATGATTTGGGTCATGCCCTCGTCGGTGTTCAGTTGCTTCAGCAGCTGCATCACCTCAACGCTCGTCTTCGAGTCGAGGGCACCCGTGGGCTCGTCGGCCAATATGATTTTCGGATTGGTGATGAGGGCCCTGGCGATAGCCACGCGCTGCCGCTGTCCGCCGCTCAGTTCGTTGGGGTAGTGGGTGGACCAGTCCTTCAGCCCCAAGCGTTCAAGATACTCCATAGCCAGGGTGTGGCGCTTGCGTCGGCTCACACCCTGATAGAACAAGGGCAGTTCGACATTCTCCACGGCATTCTTGAAGGAGATGAGGTTGAACGACTGGAAGATGAAGCCTATCATGCGGTTGCGGTAGTCGGCGGCCTTCCGTTCCGACAGGTTCCATATTCGGACGCCCGCCAGTTCGTAGAGCCCGGAGTCGTAGTTGTCAAGAATGCCGAGAATGTTCAGCAGCGTGGACTTGCCCGACCCGCTGGCGCCCATAATCGAGACAAACTCGCCCTTCGCAATGTCGAGCGTGATGCCTTTCAACACGTGCAGCGGCTGCGCCCCGTAGTAGGTCTTGTTGACGTTCTCCAAATGTATCATTTGTTCCGTTTTTTTGATTAATAGACGCGCAGAGTGTCACTATTGTTGCATATCCGCTGCCACTTTAACATCTTCTAATGTTTTCTTCAAATCTTTTGCAAAGAGGGCGGAGAAGCGCCTGGCCCCTTGGTCCCACAGGTGGGTGCGGTCTTTGAAATAATCGGGATGGTCGAGATAGAGTCCGCGGGTGTGATAGTCGAGGAGGGGGATGCCGTGCCGCCGGGCTATCTGGCGAAGCGTGTCATAGTGGGAGGGGGGCACGAGGGTGTATTTGGGCGAGATGGTGAAGATGAGCTGTATGTGCCTGTCGCGGCAGATGCTGATGAACCGCTCGATGTATGCTATCTTCAGGCTGTCGACGCCCGGCCAGGCCTCTTCTGCGACCGGCTGCTGGAGGTGGGCTTTGGGCCTGGGCAGGGGAATGTAGCCGCAGTCATTGCCCTTCTGACGGTTGAGCACCAGCCCGACGAGGTTCGAGCCGGCCTTCGCATTGTAGCGGAGCAGGTGGGAGGCCTGGTACTGCCAGCTCTTGCCGGCCACACGGTAGACCGAATCGACCGACGCATTGGTGCCATACAGAGGGGCAAAGAAACTGAGCACCTGGAACGGGTCGTCCTGCTGACACACATCGGTAGGCATCACTTCAAGGCAGATGACCTTGGGCGTATAGCGTGCGAGGATGTGGCAGAGCACAATGTAGTGAGAGAAGATATTGTCCGAACCTCCTACGCCGGCATTGTAGACGCTCATGCCCAGGGAGTCGGCGACGATGGAGGGGACGTAATGGTGATGGCAGCGGGAGGCCCCTACGAACACAACATCCTCGTGGACATCGTGCTGCAGGTAGCGCAGTTTGGGGCCAAGCACATCGTTGGTATGCCGGGCCACCCACTGCATGGCGACGCCACCGACCCTGTCGACGGCAAACAGGGCCATGATGACAAAGAGCAGGGAACAGACGAGTTTTTTCATGCTTCAGCCGTTTCGGGATTAGAACTGGAAATAAATGAACTGGTCGCCACCCAGCACGCCAAACAAGATGATGCAGGCAATGAGCAGCACCAGATAGGAATGGCGCACCAGCCAGCTGGGCGACTCGGCGACCTGGACGCTCCAATGGAACTCTTCGGCCATCTCTTTCAGCAGCACAACGCCTATGGCGAGAGCGGCAAGACACAAGTCGGTGAACATGGCAAAACTGACATCGGGCAGGCCTGCTTGGCAGAAGATGCCTGACACTACGGTGATGGCATCGTGGAGGGTGTTGGCCCGGAACAGAATCCAGGCAAAGCAGACAAGGGCGAAGGTGACGGCCCAATGGCAAAAACGGCGGAAGCCCGTGAACCGCTGCTTGCCAATGCCGAGGGCTTTCTCAATGCAGAGCAGCAGACCGTGCAGGGTGCCCCACAGGAAGAAGGTCCAATTGGCACCATGCCAGATGCCGCTGACGACAAAGGTGACGAGCAGATTGAAGTAGTTGCGCAGCCGGCCCACACGGTTGCCCCCCAAGGGAATGTAGACATAGTCCTTGAACCAGGTTGAGAGCGAGATGTGCCACCGATGCCAGAACTCGCCCACCGTACAGGCAAAGTAAGGACGGTGGAAATTCTCCATCAGACGGAAGCCAAGCACACGGGCCGCACCGATGGCTATCAGCGAATAGCCGGCAAAGTCGCCATAGATTTGGAAGGGGAACAGCAGCGAGGCCAGCAGATAAGAGCCGCCATTGTGCTTGTCTATATTATTAAATATGGTGTCTACATAAATGCCGCACCGGTCGGCCAGGACAAGTTTGACGAAGTAGCCCCAGACCATCAGCCGCACGCCGGCCATAACGCTCTCGTAGTCGAAGCGGTGCTGCTGCTTGAACTGTGGCAGCAGATTGCGGGAACGCTCAATGGGGCCTGCCACCAACTGAGGGAAAAACGAGACGAACAGGGCATAGGTGGGGAAGTGGCGCTCGGCCTGGGTGTCTCCACGGTAGACATCGATGGAATAGCCTAAGGCCTGGAACGTATAGAACGAGATGCCGACGGGCAACAGCAGGCCAAACTCGGGTATGTCGATGCCGGTGCCGGTAGCGTGCAGAAAGGCCTCGACATTGGTGGCAAGGAAATTGTAGTACTTGAACAGGAACAGGATGGCAAGGTTGAGCACGAGGCTGCCCACCAGACAGGCCTTCTTCCTGCCCCTGTCGGGGAAACGGGCAATACCGAGGGCGGCAAGATAGGTGACGAGGGTGCTGGTCAGGAGCAGTAGCGCGTAGGCAGGCTGCCAATTCATGTAGAAGTAGTAGCTGGCCAACAGCAGCAACAGGTTCCTGGCCCTCACCTGCGAGGCCGGCACACAAAAGAAGAGCACGCAGACGATGGGGAAGAAGAGCAGGAATGCTATAGAATTGAACAACATCTTTTTCGGTTTTCTGTTTGTGATGGGTCTACATGACCAGATGTTCCATCAGGGGGATGACGATGCGGCCGCGGCGGAGTGTGAGCAGCCCGGCGTCCTGCATGCTGTTCAGGGCTTCCGACACTTCCAGCCGGGTGGCATTGAGTTCTCGGGCCAGTTGGCGCATCAGGATGGAGACCTCCTTGGGCCCGGCGGGGTAGACGCAGCGGTCCAGCAGGAAGCGGACAATGAGCTGCTGCACGTCGGCAGGCGCCCTGCGCCAAGAGTGGCGGCTGCGCCGCTGCACCTGCGTGGAAAGCAGATTGAGCAGATTGAGGCGGATGATGAGGAAATCGTCGAGCAGCCGCAGCACCTCGTCCTTCGAGAGGGTGATGAAGTGGCAGTCGGTTTCGGTGGTCACGGTGGCGGTAAACTGGGTGGCGGCCCCGAAGAGGGCCTCCGGCTGCAGCAGCCAGGGTGCAGAGAGGTGCTCGGTGAGGGCATAGTTGTGGGCGTCGCTCTGAGTGGTATAGGAGAGCCGGCCGCCGATGAGGAAGTAGAGTTGGTGGCAGCTGTCGTATTCGCGCACCACGGTCTTCCCTTTGGCCGTCTTTTGAAATCCGAACTTGGTGTTGCCCGCAATCTGGAGCAGTTCCGAGCGGCTGAGTCCCTGAAAGAGCTGGAACTGGAGCAAATGCTCGTAGAGCTGGAAACTGACGGCTGCAGGCTTCTCCATGGCACGCCCCCCCCCTATTCGTTATTCAGATATTGTGAAAACTGCGGCGACTGCCACACCGTGAGGCTGTCGGCCTCGGTGCTGCAGATGAAATAGGCAGCCAGTTCGGGATGGCGCTCCAGCACCTGGCGGGCGCTGTCCAGTCCGAGCACCATAAAGGCAGTGGCGTATGCATCGGCAGTGGCGCAATCGTCGGCCAGCACCGTGGCCGAAAGAATGCTGTGCTGCACAGGATAGCCCGTGCGAGGGTCGATGGTGTGGGCATAACGGCGGCCGCCCTTGTAGTAGAAGTTGCGATAGTTGCCGCTGGTGGCCATGGCACGGCCTGACACGCGCAGGATGGCCTGCAGCTCGCCGCCGGCATCGGCTGCCTCGGTGGGCTTGGTCACGCCGATGCGCCACGCCTCGCCACGGGAGTTGAGGCCGCTGGTCACCACTTCGCCTCCAATCTCGACCATATAGTTCTGGATGCCCTTCGACGCGAGCAGACGGCCCACGACGTCGCTGCCATAGCCCTTGGCAATGGCGCTGAAGTCGAGCTGGCTCCGTATCTGCAGCAGACTGTCCACCTGCTCCGGGGTGGGCATCTGCTCGTGCTTGAAGCCGAAGCCCCAGGCGTTGACCAGCGGGGCCACGGTGATGTCGAAGGCGCCCCATGTGTCGCGGTTCACTGTCTGCGCCAGGCGCCACACTTCCTGGAACATCGCACTGCTGTCTACCGGCTCGCCCCGGTTGATGCGGGCCACGGTGGAATGTTCGTTGAACATCGAGAACTCGTCGTCGACACTCTTCAGTGCTGCTTCAATGTCGCTGCGCAGATTGTTGTCATACTGGTAGCTGATGCTATAGACGGTGCCGAAGACCAGCCCCTCGTCGTGCTGCCAAGAAGGCTGGGCGCAAGACGAAAGGAACAGCAGAGCGAAGACGAAAGACGAAAACGGGAAGAAGGAGAAACGAAGGGTTGTCATTTGATGTCGATGATGATGTTGTAGGCGACGGCCAAACTGGTGCCGTCCTGTGTGCCGAAGCCAGGCACATACCAGGTCTTACCGATGATGCCGTCGTCGTGGAACAGGCGGCGGCGGTAGCGAACACTCCATCCCATGCGCACGGGGCCCAGCACTTTGGCGTCGAGGCCAAAGACCAGCTCGGCCCAGTGCTGATAGCACTTCTCGCCACTGACGCCGTAGTTGACATCCCAGCCCCACAACGGGTCGGTGAAGGGCTTGAGCGTGATGTCCACCTTGTAGTTGGTGAGGCCGTAGCGCAGTCCGGCATAGAGGCGGCGGTTCTTATGCTTCTTCTTCAGCAGGTTCACGTCGATGCCAAGCCGGAAATAGGGTGCCTTGGTGCTGTAGGAGAGGCCGGTCACCTCGTCGTCGGGGTGGCTGGCCTTGCCCAGTCCCACTTCCACGATGGGGAAGTATTGGTCGTAGAGGTTCACACTCAGTGCTGCCTCATACTGCCCGTAGTCACCCAGAATCATCTGTGCGGCTCCCACCAGGTCGGTAGAGACGGCCAAGCCCCTGAAGGCGGGCAGCGAGTCGCGCTGCAACTTCAGGAATCCCTGTGCGCTGCCAGCAAGCAGCACCAACTGGAAGACGATGAGCAGTGCCAGTCTGTGCATGTTACTTGAAGGATATATTGATATTGGTGATTTCGGGATCGTAGGTCACTGAAGGGTTGCCGATGGCAATGGAGTCGATGCCATGGTGGGTGCTGCGCACGGCGGTGATGCGGTGGAAGAAGTGGGCCGGACAGTCTACCGACTCGAAATGGGGTATGTCGTCCTTCTGCATCCACACCGTGTCTGCTGTCCACACGCCCGTCTTGTGGGCAAGAACTATCGTCAGCGTGTCTGCCGGGCGCTGATAGCTCACAGGGAGTGAAAACGTGGTGAGATCTATGCCACGGTTCAGCAGCACCGTGTCTTTGCCGTTACTGATACGGGTCAGCACGAAGAGGGTGTCAGCCAGCGTGTCGCCCACGACCTCGCCGGCTTCAAACTGGCACACCTGGTACTTGACCTCCACGCTGGTCTGGATGGGGCAGTCGATGGACGAGCATGAGAACACCGAAAGCAGCAATGCGAAAATCACGGCCGCATTGCGCAGGGCGGCAGTGGGCCTTGGCAGGACGCTCCTGCCGCCCTTTTTCCCGGAAAGGTCTGTCATCCTCATTGCTTGTCACCTATCATTTTCTCCACCTGATAGTCGTTTCTGCCTTGCGACGAGCGGCTGATGAGGTCGCCCAGAAAGCCGGTCAGGAAGAACTGAGTGCCTATCACCATCATAGTGAGAGCCACGTAGAAGAAGGGAGAATCGGTTATCCAAAGACGGCCCAGCAACTTGCCGATGGCAATGATGACGGTGGCCACAAAGCCCACGAAGAACATCAGCGAGCCAAGGAATCCGAACACGTGCATGGGCTTCTTGCCAAAGGTGGAGAGGAACCAGAGCGTGAGCAGGTCGAGATAGCCGTTGACGAAACGGTTCCAGCCCATAAACTTAGACTCGCCATACTTGCGGGCCTGGTGCTGAACCACCTTCTCGCCGATGCGGCTGAAGCCTGCCTGCTTGGCCAGGTAGGGAATGTAGCGGTGCATCTCGCCGTAGACCTCGATGTTCTTCACCACATCGCGGCGATAGGCCTTCAGACCGCAGTTGAAGTCGTGCAGATTGCCAATGCCGCTCACCTTGCGCGCCGTGGCGTTGAAGAGTTTGGTGGGAAGGGTCTTCGACAGCGGGTCGTAGCGTTTCTGCTTGTAGCCCGACACAAGGTCGAACTTCTCCTCTTTAACCATACGGTAGAGTTCGGGAATCTCGTCGGGCGAGTCCTGCAGGTCGGCGTCCATGGTGATGACCACGTCGCCCTGTGCCTCTTTGAAACCGCAGTAGAGGGCGGGGCTCTTGCCATAGTTGCGGCGGAACTTGATGCCCTTGACACAGGCCGACTCCTGGTGCAGCTGCTCGATGATGTCCCACGAGCGGTCGGTAGAGCCGTCGCTGATGAAGATAATCTCATACGAGAAATGGTTGGCTTCCATCACCCGTTTTATCCAAGCCGCCAGCTCCGGCAGCGACTCCTCCTCGTTATACAAAGGTATGACAACTGATATATCCACTGTTCTATTATTGATTTACACGTTAACGTTTCTCGCTCCTTTTCTGCAGCACCGCCGCAATGGGCAGCCCCAAGACAATGCCCATCAGAATGTTTGAAGTGAGCATGTTGAGCGACAGGTCTATGGGGCGCATCTGGCCCAACATCTGAATGCTCTCGTCAAGGGTCTCCGTCAGCCCCATCTGGCGCAGCGACTCGGCCGTTTCGGGCGCAGTGAGCATCAGCCCGATGGCTTTCATCAGATAGCCCTGGTCCATATAGGTCAGGTAGGCCCATTGGGCCAAGGCAAAGAGCAGGCTGCCGTAGAAAAACACATAGATGGTATAGGCCCAGCCGCGCATCAGCGATATGCTGCCTTCCAGACCGTCGTCGCGGAAATGGCGCAGACAGGAGCCAACGAAAAAGGGAGTCAGCACAGCCAGCACCAGGGCAGCGAGGCCATAGGCCGGCGTACTCAAGCCAATGATGTAGAGGGCGAAACTCGCCATCCACAACAACGACAGCTTCGCACCGTCGATACGGGCGAAGGCCTTCAACTGGACATACTCTTGAGCGGTCAAAGCCTAATAATACTATTAATTATTAATTGCGCTGCAAAATTAAGCATTTTCCACCACATAGCCTTTACAAACTTGTAAAAGTAAGTTAAATATGGCAAACTTTTCACTTTTCGCTTCTTGCTTTTCACTTTTTTATACTACCTTTGCACCCGCTTTCGGAGGAAAGCTCAATATGGGCAAGTCCTGTACGGCCAGCTCCCGGGGAAACCCTCCAGGACGGGAACGTAGCAAAGGTACTTGGTTGTAGCGGCGCGATGCAGACCGCTTGCCCACCCGCCTCTTTAGCTCAGTTGGCCAGAGCACGTGATTTGTAATCTCGGGGTCGTTGGTTCGAGGGGTCGTTGGTTCGAATCCGACAAGAGGCTCTTCTTTATTATAGCAGAGTGCAGCGGACTTGTAAGACTTTTTTGTCATAGTCCGCTGTTATTTTTTAGGTCCTGCAAGAATCTTTTTGGGCAAATTTCACCATGAAAATATGAACCCCGCTTTACCGGAGTCAGTTGCAACTGGAAAAAAACGGATGAAGTGTGTCGCAACCCAAAAGTGCGATGTAAAAAAAACAAAAAATATTAGGCGTTTTATTTTTTTTTCAATACCTTTGCACCGCAATATAGCTAAAAACAAAACTATTACACCATGCAAAAAACTACTATCATGCTGCTGATGCTCGCAGTAGCGCTGGGCATCAGTGCCGAAGAAACCAACCCCTACAAGAAATTTCAGGAAAGCCTGCCCTTCGAGATGGCCGAGGTGAGCGCACCACAGATTCCCGACCGCGAAGTGACGCTCACAAAGTACGGAGCCGACAAGACCGGACAGAAAATCTGCACCGCTGCCTTCAATCAGGCGTTAGAAGAGCTGGCCAGCCGTGGCGGCGGCCATCTCATCGTGCCCCGTGGCGTTTGGCTCACCGGACCCATCGTGCTGCGCTCAAACATAGACCTCCATCTGGAGAAGGGCGCCGTCGTGCAGTTTGTGGCCGACGAGGCCCTCTACCCCTTGGTGACCACCTCGTTCGAAGGACTTGACACACGCCGATGCCAGTCGCCCATCAGCGGCAGAGACCTGGAAAACATCTCCATCACCGGCGAAGGAGTCATCGACGGCAACGGCCAGTACTGGCGCCCGCTGAAGAAGGCCAAGGTCAACGACGGCATGTGGAAGAAACTCACATCGCAGCCCGGCGGCGTGCTGAAGCGCCCCGACTATTGGGTGCCCTCGCAGAGCTACGACCTGGGCGAGCAGCTCTCGTCGATGAACGTGCCCGACAAACCGCTGTCGCTCGAAGAGTGGAAGAGCATCAAGCGATTCCTGCGCCCCGTGATGATCAGCCTGGTCAACTGCAAGAACGTGCTGCTGCAGGGCGTCATCTTCCAGAACTCACCAGCATGGAACCTGCACCCGCTGATGTGCGAGAACATCATCATAGACAATGTGCTGGTGCGCAATCCGGCCTATGCACAGAACGGCGACGCACTGGACCTGGAGTCGTGCAAGAACGCCATCATCGTGAACTCGCGATTTGACGCCGGCGACGATGGCATTTGCATCAAGAGCGGAAAGGATGCCGACGGGCGCCGACGCGGACGGCCCTGCGAGAACGTGGTGGTGGACGGATGCACCGTCTTTGCGGGCCACGGCGGCTTTGTGGTGGGCTCGGAGATGAGCGGCGGAGTGCGCAACATCAGCGTCAAGGACTGCCAGTTTGTGGGCACCGATGTGGGGCTCCGCTTCAAGAGCACACGCGGGCGTGGCGGCATCGTTGAAAACATCTTCATCGATGGCGTCTCGATGACCGACATTGCCACCTATGCCCTCACCTTTAATATGTATTACGGCGGAAAATCGGTGGCCGAAGTGCTTGCCGACAGCACACAGCAGCAGAAGACGGACACCGTGCCCGTGACCGAGGAGACACCCATCTTCCGCAACATCGACATACGCAACGTGGTCTGCCACAACGCCGGCTATGCCATGGAGTTCAACGGACTGCCTGAAATGCCTATCGACAGCATCAACCTGAATGACATCTTCATCCTGGCCAAGAAGGACGCCACATTCCAGTACTGCACAAACATCATCAAGAAAAACGTGAACATTGTACTGGAAGGCACAGAGAAGGACAAAAAGCGGAAGACCCCTGCCCCCAAGCGTCCAAACGCCCAACCCTGACAATAAGACACCTAAACATTTGCAATGGCGTCACGGCACTGCTCCATCAACCATTTGGGCGTGCTGGTGGCGCCGCAGATGCCTACGGTGCTGACCGACTGGAGCCAGTTGGGGTCAATCTCGTCGGGGCCCTCAATGAGATGTGAGTTGGGGTTCACCCGCAGACACTCGTTGAAGAGCACCTTGCCATTGCTGCTCTTGCGCCCGCACACAAAAAGAATAAGGTCGTGGCGCGAGGCAAAGGCACCGATGTTGGGCATGCGGTTGGCCACCTGACGGCAGATGGTGTCGAAGGCGCGGAAAGTGGCGCCGGGCGCCATGTGCGCCTGGATATAGTCGGTGATGCGGTGAAACTCGTCCAGACTCTTGGTGGTCTGCGAGTAGAGGTAGATGTCGCGAGAGAAGTCAAGGCGCGTCACCTCGTCAAGATTCTCCACCACAATGGCGTTGCCCTCGGTCTGGCCCACCAAGCCCAGCACCTCGGCATGGCCTTTCTTGCCGAAGATGACGATGGAGGACAGGGCCGAAGGGGCCTCGTACTGCCTGCGGATGCGCTTCTGCAACTGCAGCACCACGGGGCAGGTGGCATCGACAATCTCGATATTGTTGCGGCGGGCCAGCTCGTAGGTCTCTGGCGGCTCGCCATGGGCCCGCAGCAGCACTTTCACGTCGTGCAGACGGTGCAGGTCGTCGTGGGTGATGGTGACCAGCCCCATCCGCCTGAGCCGCTCACACTCCATCCCGTTGTGGACGATGTCGCCCAGGCAGTAGAGCGTAGGCCGACTGTCGGCACCACCCTCGTCGCGCCGCTCGTTGAGCACTTCCTCGGCCTTCTGTATGGCCGTGGTCACGCCGAAGCAAAAACCACTGGCATTGTCTATTTCAATCTGTAGCATAACTGCGTGCAAAGGTACAACGTTCAGGCTTCATTCCTCAAACTTCAATCTTAAAAAATATTAAAATATAGGGGCAGATGGCCTTTTTATGCGGGAAAATTCGTAAAATTGCAGCAGATTAGCAACCTAAACACTGAAGATTATGAAAAAGTTTACACTAGCACTTGTGGCCGCAGCCGCCATTTGCACTGCCGCCACCGCACAAAACAGAGTGAAGAACGTCTATGCCAGCAGCCCCAAGCTGAACGTGGAGCAGCTGCAGGACCAGGAGCATGCCGTGCAGGTGAACCGCTATCTCTTTGCCGGCTACAACACGCTGTGCCTGCCCATGTCGGTGAGCGCCGACCAACTGGCCGAAGCCGAAGTCACCGTGGAGCGCCTGGCTGCCATCGGTCAGGAGGGCAGCGTGCTCAACCTGTACTTCGTGCCCTGCACCGCCGAAGGCATACAGGCTGGTGTGCCCTATCTGGTCTACTCACCAAAAGCACAGTATCTGCGCGTGAAGAACACCGATGCCATGAGCATCGACAGCGAACTGAAGGCCGTCCGCATGATTGACGGACAGGGCAACCAAGTGACATTCTCCAGCAGCTGGGAGTCTATGGCCAAGAACGGCCGCTACGGCATACCGGCACAGCAGAACGTCACGCCGCTGCAGAGCGTGCTCGTGCGCACAGAGGGCGACAAGACCTTCCTGCCCACACGCTGCGGCTTCTCATGGGACGAGCAGTCGTCGACTGCCAACGAGCTGAAGATTCAGCACACCACGCTGGGCGAACTCACCGCCATCGAGGGCGTGGAGGCCAGCAAGGCTGCCAACGGCATCTACTACGACCTGAACGGCCACAAGATGAACGGCCAGCTGAAGAAGGGCGTCTATGTGAAAGATGGTGGCAAGGTGCTGGTGAAGTAAGGGCAGACTCCCCTACTTCACTGCAGTCTTAAACGTCTGACCCCCAGTCTTCACCACGTAGATACCGCTGCGAAGACTGCCCTTAGCATTCGACAGCGAAGGGTAAGTGCCAACATAAATGCCACTGGGGGTATAGACCTCGACATTTCCCTCCCTCCCGTCAGCCGACGGGAGGGAGTCTATTTTTGTCACAGTGCTTCCGGCAGCCGTTTCCGTAAAGTACATCTTGGCCAGGCTGGCCAGGGCGAAAGTCTTGTCGCCAGTGGTGCTGCTCACCGTCAGTTGGCCGTCGGCCACCGTCATCGTCAGCTGGCTGGCTGGCAGGCTTTGGGCAATACCGTCGGCAGTCTGGAACGTCAAGTAAGGATAGGCGAAGTCGTCGGCCTGTGCCATACAGGCCACAAAGAGTGCCATTGTTGTCATCATCACTTTTTTCATCGTCTTCTTGTTTTTGGGTTAAAGATGTGGATGCAAAGGTATGACAACAATGGCACAAGGGCAAAATAATTCAGCCAACGCCCTTATTCTTTCGGCGAATCCGGGAAGGTCAGCGGGTCAGCAACGGCAGTTTGACGGGCTTCAGGCCTGGCACCGTGGCGGTGAGGGTGACGGCACCGGCCTGACGGGTGGAGCGCAGGATGACGGTGCACGTGCCGTTCCAGAGGCTGCGCTTGCTGCCCACGGTGAGCTCGGGCGAGTTGATGTCGCCATTAATCACGCCCACAATCTCGGCATTGCCCTGCACATCAAAGGTCACCTCGCCAGTGGCCGTCTGCACGAGACGGCCCTTCTTGTCGACGGCGGCAATGCGCACGTGCATCAGGTCGGAGCCGTCGGCAGCCCACTGGCCAGCCACGTCGGCCTCGGCCTTGAGGCGGATGGCGGGGCCAGTAGTCTCTATGCGGTGGCGGGCCACCACCTTGCCGCCGGTACGGGCGATGGCTTCAAGATAGCCGGGCTGGTAGACCACGTCGGTCCAGAGAATCTGGTTGCGGTGCTTGGTGTCGTCCACGGGGTTCGGCTTCGTGCCAAGGCTCCTGCCGTTGAGCACCAGCTCCACCTCGTCGGCATTGGTGTAGGTATAAAGCGACAGCTTCTGGCCCTCGACGCGCTGCCAGTGGTCGCTCATGCCGTCGTTGCCGGTCTGAACGCCGTTCCACATCTGGTCGCCCTTCTTGTCGATGATGCCGATGTGCACCACCGGCTCGTCGGGCTTGAACATCGACTTCATGAGGTATGCCTTTGGCTTCGGCTCCAGGTCGATGGTGAACACGCCCTGGCTCCAGCCCTTGGCCGGCCACCCCTGGCTCTCGCCCAGATAGTCGATGGCACCCCAGTAGGCCAGTCCGATGACCTTGTCGAGGTTCATCTCGTAGTAGTTGGGCCCCATGGCCGAAATGGAGGCCTCGCTCTGGTAGAAGGTCATCCAGGGGAAGCGCCGCCCGTCGCCGGGGAAGTACATATAGCGGTAGTTGTAAGCCTGCACATCGGTAATCTTTGCCAGTTCGCAGGGCAGCGAGTCGGTCTCCCAGTTGCGGTAGCGAGGGTGCATGGCCACGGTAACGAGGCGGGTGCTGTCGAACCGGCTCACGAGCGGGCGCATCAGGCGGTACAGCGTCACGCCGTAGTCGTTGTAGGGCATGTTGGGGTCCTGCTGCAGCTCGTTGCCCAGGCTCCACATCACCACCGAGGGCGAGTTGCGGTCGCGCTTCACCCACTCCTGCACGTCGGCCTGCCACAACTGCTCGAAAGGCACGCGACCGCCGGTGTGCTGGCGCGTCCACTTGTCGTAAAGTTCGTCGACAACGAGGATGCCGTACTTGTCGCACAACTCTATGAACTCACGGCTGTAGGGGTTGTGGCTGGTGCGGATGTGGTTGATGCCAAACTGCTTCATCAGCTGGAGCCGCTTCTCGATGGCACGCGGATAGGCGGCAGCGCCCAAGGCACCCAGGCTGTGGTGGTTGGCATAGCCCTTGAGCAGCACCTTGCGCCCGTTCAGCTTCATTCCGAAGGCGGGGGCGAACTCCACGGTGCGCAGCCCAAAGTGCTCCTGATAGCAGTCGGCCACGCTGCCGTCCTGTCGCTTCAGGGTGACCACGGCGGTATAGAGGTTGGGGTGGTCGGTGTCCCATAGCTGCGGGTTGGCTATCTCTATTTCGGGCAGCTGCTGCTCAATGGTGCGCGACGGGGTGGCACGCTTTACTACGGCCTCACACTGATACACCTCCAGTCCCTGCGGGTCGAGTATGCTCACGCTGACGGGCATCTGCTTGTCCTTGCCCTGAGTGGTGGCCTCGACGGTGATGGTCACGAAGCGGTTGGCGCGGGTGGAGATGCGCAGGGGGTGGCGCTCCAGATAGACATCCTTCGAGGTGGCAATGAGCCTGACGCTGCGGAAGAGTCCGCCGCCGGTGTACCAGCGCGAAGCCTTGGGGTCGCGGGTGTCGGCCCTGACGGCCAGTATGTTCTCGTCGCGCCCAAACTTCACCTTGCCCGTCACGTCGACGGCAAAGCCCAAATAACCATAGTCGGTGCCGCCGACACGCTCACCGTTCAGGTAGACATCGCCGGTGTACATGATGCCGCCAAAGTCAATCAGCAGGCGGCGCGAGCGCAGACTGTCGGGGAGCGTCAGGTGCAGGCGGTACCACCCAATACCCATCTCCTTGAATCCACGTGAGGAGAGGCGGCTCTTGATGTTGGCGGCGGCATCGCTGTTGTCGGCCTTCTCGTCGGCAGCAGGGGCCACCCACGGCTGTTCTATCTGGAAGTCGTGGGGCAGGTTGACGCTACGCCAGTTGCTATCGTCGGTGGTCAGCATTGCTGCGTCCTTAACGTCGCCAGCCTGGAAACGCCAACCAAAGTCGAGACTCTGCACCTGTCGCGGCTGTGCCATTGCCGTGGCACTTGCGAGGATGCAAACAGAGAGTGTAAACAAATTTGTCAGCAGTCTTTTCATCTTCTTTTCAGTTATGGTTAGTTATTCATTCTTTTATTTTTATCAGCTGGTGCCCCCGGCAAAGCCAGTCCTGGAGGAAGTCGCACATTCGTATCTTCTCCCCTCTGCCATGCCCAATTTCAGAATTTCTCTGCAAAAATAAGCATTTTTCCGTGAATGAAAGAAGAAAAAATTCATTTTCTTTCTCCCAACAAGAAAATCACATCAAAATGCGCCTTTTTTTTTAGCATCCCTAACCTCATCAAGGATATCGTTCCCTCAAAATGGTGAAAGACCTAATCACAAGTAACCGAATGAATCTTCTACAAACGACCGAAAGGACTTGCTACAAATAACCGAATAAAACCGCCGAAAGATAGGATTCTTCGATGACCCCAAAGAAGTCAGGAAGAAGCGTGATGCAGACATCAAGTCTGTGATGACCGACATGCAGACTATTCTTCGCAGTTTCGCCTCCGTTCACAAAGACGAGTTGACACGCAGAAGTCGAGCCTTTGTCAAGCAGGAGTTGCGTCAGAATGCCATAGCCATCAAGAAAATTCATCAATATGACGAGATGACCAAACGAGGCATCACTATAGATTCCTACGAGAGAGCAAAGGCGAAAGCCGACAACTACGATAACATGTCCAGCGTTTTGGAGTCTGTCTGGCCCGGTCTTTGGAATGCCGTTCAGGTCGTCATCAATCCCAGACTCGATAGATACGTCATGAATGACAGGGAGAAAGAAACTGTGAGGAAGGCACTCGGCGACAACCCCAAGGATCGTTTGGCCAATGCAAGATGGATGTTGAAGGCCATCGATGCTCTTCGCAACATTGCTGTTGGAACCAAATCTGAGGTCTATCAGATAGGAGCCGAGTCTGCTGTGCGTTTCCTTGTGGATACAGGCTTGAACCTGGCAGAAGGGATAGCAGAGAATGTGGCAGAGGTAGCCGCCACCACAGCCAGCCTGTTCTTTGGCTATGTTAATGCCGCTACTACTATCTCCCAATCTTGCGGTGGCGGAGGATGCAATAATGAACTTCCTCGTCGGAAGGATAAAGAAGACGACTTAGCCTTTGCCCGCCGTTGCCATCAGGCAGCAAAAGTAATGATTCTAGGCAGTCATAAACGGGGGCTTCATTTATGACCCGAAATTGAGAAAGCCCATTTTATCTAAAAAACACTATTTTACTATTTTTTACATTCTAAATAAAAGTTTTTTTAATTTGTTGCAGATTTTAGAATAAATTGCCTATCTTTGCAGCCAGTTCCACACCGAAGTAGAATCCTTAAAGACGATTCGAATGGGTGGGGCATATAAAAAGAAAGGCGTTAATGTACGCTTTGGCTTTGACGTTCTAAGAATCTCGCAAGTTCGAACGACTAGTCAAAAACAAAGCAACTGTGACGTCCCTGAGATGATTATATCACCCTCTAAACGATTTGTAATCGTAAAGAGGTATATATATCATTCGGTGTGGGGCTCTTCAAGTTGCTCGTTTCGATTAGTCGGGCAATGCGAGAGCCTTTAGAACGTGAAGCGAGCGACAGACTGGCTCCACGCTTTCTATTTAAATTAAATTTAAGGTATAACCAACCGTTAAGGTAGCCGACGGTTATTATTTAACTGCTGGCTAATGAAATTTATTCTAGTCACTGGCGGGTCAAGAGGAATCGGACGATCTATATGTATTAGATTGGCCAAAATGGGTATGCCTATACTCATTAACTTCAATTCGAATATTGAAGCGGCCCAAGAAACAAAGACTTTAGTAGAGCAAGAAGGGGCAATTGCAGAGTTGATGCCTTTCGATGTTTCAGACAAGAATAGAGTAGATGAAGCAATTGATTCTTGGGAGCGGAATCATCCAGATGATTATATTTCGATTTTAGTAAACAATGCTGGAATTAGACGCGATGGACTGATGTTTATGATGTCGGACGAAGACTGGCACCAAGTCATAAATACAACTCTTGATGGATTCTTTTATATTACAAGACGGTTGTTGAAGCATATGATGCCACGCAAGCGTGAAGGAAGAATAATTAATGTCACATCTCTTTCTGGTGTCAAAGGCCTTCCTGGTCAGGTGAATTACAGTGCCGCTAAGGCAGCTCTTATTGGGGCAACAAAGGCTCTGGCCCAAGAAGTTGCGTCTCGAAATATTACAGTTAACGCAATTGCCCCTGGGTTTATAGAGACTGATATGACAAAGGAACTGCCAGAAGAAGAATTAAAAAAACTAATCCCCGTTGGAAGATTTGGCAAACCAGATGAAGTCGCGGCTTTAGTTGCTTTTCTCGTGTCAGATGACGCTTCTTATATTACAGGAGAAACTATCAATGTTAATGGTGGATTGTATACTTAATCAACTGATTTTAGAATGAAAAAATATTTGTTAATCGTGTTTTGTTTGGTTTGCGCCTTTTCATCTGCGCAAACTAACCCACAGGGACCAGAGACGGGCAAGCGCCATGTCTGTCGTTCTTTTCTTTTGGGGAAAAACAAATGGGACAGAAAACCTGCAGACAGGAAGCACCCAGAAACTGCTTATGTGAGAATAGCAATTAGTGCTGATGATATTAATTAATTTGGTTTGGCTTGGAATATATGGCAAGAAGAGTTGTAATCACAGGCATGGGAATTTGGTCATGCCTTGGAACAGATATTGAAACAGTAAAAGAATCTTTGTATTATGGCAAATCTGGTATTGGTATTCAACAAGAAAGGCTTGAATATGGATATCGTTCAGGATTGACTGGTATAGTCGAGTCCCCCGTTATTACAAAGCAAATGCTTGACAGACACACTCGTGCTGGCATGTCAGAAGAAGCGCAATATGCTTATATGGCAAGTCGCCAGGCATTTGAACAGGCAGGAATTGACAATCAATATCTACTTGATAATGAAGTTGGTTGCATCTTTGGTAATGATTCATCAGCCAAACCTGTGATAGAATCTTCAAAGATAATGGACGAAAAACATGACTCCGCAATGTTAGGTTATGGTCTCATATTCCAATCGATGAATTCAACGGTGAATATGAATCTCAGTACCATTTTCCATTTGCGTGGTGTTAACTTCACCATCAGTGCGGCCTGCGCTAGTGGAAGCCACTCTATAGGATTGGGGTATATGCTTATAAAGCAGGGTCTCCAAGAAATGGTTCTTTGTGGTGGCGCTCAAGAAACCAACTATTATTCTATGGCCTCATTTGATGCTCTTGGCGCATTCTCCGTAAAAATGGATGAGCCAACAAAAGCCAGTCGCCCCTTTGATAGGGATAGAGACGGTTTAGTTCCAAGTGGTGGAGCGGCTGCCTTGGTGTTGGAAGATTATGACCATGCCGTAAGGCGTGGTGCTACTATTTTAGCAGAAGTAATTGGTTATGGTTTCTCAAGTAATGGCGGAGGTATCTCGGAACCGAATGACGATGGTAGCGTCACTGCTATGTCACGAGCTATGAAGGATGCAGGAGTTGGGCTAGATGATATTGATTACATCAACGCTCATGCCACATCTACACACCAGGGTGATATGTATGAAGCCATTGCGCTTGACCGACTTTTTCGTGGGCAGCGTGCTCTGATTAGCAGTACCAAATCAATGACAGGTCATGAATGCTGGATGGCAGGTGCTAGTGAGATTGTTTACAGTATCATTATGATGCAGAATAATTTTGTAGCTCCAAACATCAATTTCGAGAATCCAGATGAGTATTCCGAAAAGATTAATCTTACGGCAAAAACCGTAGATATGGAAGTGAATACGGTCCTGAGTAATTCCTTTGGATTTGGAGGAACCAATAGCGCTTTGGTAATAAAAAAAATGAAATAGGTAGGAATGATATCGTCTAACCAAATAATACAATTATGAGAAGATTATTTTTAATAACATTGGTTACTGTACTCACTAGTATGTATTGTATGGCTGGTGGAGTCAAAGTGAAAATGGGGAATGCTTCGTTTCTCAAAGAGAATGTAAGTGCCATTGTGGAGTTTGATTTCACAAAAACCACATGGGAAGAAGATGAAGATTTTAAAGCATGGTGTGGAGATCAGTATGAAAAGCGTATTACTGCTATGCAGCAGTCGTTTGTTGTTTCGTTTAATGAAAATTCCAAAGGCTTGAAAATACCAGAATCTTCAGATGGCGCTAAATATAAAATTATCATTGAAGTCAAGGATTTGGAGAGACATCAAGCATTTACGGGAACATGGGGACAAGGTAAGTTTAGTACAACTGCATATATCAAAGTCTTAGAAATTGCTTCCAACCAAATTGTATGCGAAATCGATGTAGATGGATTTGGTTCAGGAAAGGATTACGACTACGCAGATGGCTTGGGTAAATGTTACAAGGGCCTAGCCAAACAATTATTTAAACTGAAATAAATGCATCTTTTTCCAGAACTTTCAAAGAAATACTCTTCAGAAACACTTTCGGCTCGTGAGGCACAGCGGTTAGCAGAGTTTATTGCGTGGGGACCTGTCGTTTTCCAAGCCTCCCGTTTGATGCTTAAATTTGGTATACTCGACCTGATTCGCGATTCGAAAGATGGGCTTACCAGAGAAGAGATAGTCTCGCAGACTGGCCTGTCGGATTATGCCGTGAAATGCCTTTTGGAAGCCTCGCTGAGCATTGGACTTGTATTAGTAGATGTTGCCAATGATAAATTTACCATTTCAAAAACGGGATGGTTCTTGATCAATGATCCTGCTACAAGGGTTAATATAGACTTCAATCACGATGTGAACTATGAAGGATGGTTTCATCTGGAAGAATCGCTGCTTAATGGAAAGCCAGAAGGATTAAAACACTTCGGAGATTGGCCTACGGTGTATGAAGGGCTGTCAAGCTTACCGCCACAAGTACAAAAGAGCTGGTTTGGATTTGATCATTTTTATAGTGACAGCTCCTTTCCAGAGGCTCTTAAGATTATTTTCGATGAGCATCATGTTAAGTCGCTATATGATGTCGGTGGTAATACAGGGAAATGGGCTTTGCAGTGTGTCAGTTACCAAAAGGATGCAGAAGTGACAATTTTGGATTTGCCTCAGCAGATAGCTATGATGCAGGACAATATTCAAGGCAAGAATGGTGCTGACCGCATTAGTGGCTACGGTATCAACTTGTTGGATGAAAGGGTTGCCTTTCCGCATCGTGAAGGTGGTTTGGACGCAATATGGATGAGTCAGTTCTTAGACTGTTTTAGCATGGAACAAATTACAAGTATTTTGAGACGTGCCAAACAAGTAATGACAGCGCAAACTCGTATATATATTATGGAGACGCTTTGGGACAGACAGCGATTCGAACCAGCAGCATTTTGTCTGACAATGACCAGTCTGTATTTTACGGCTATTGCAAAT
>CADACW010000073.1 GCA_902786565.1 uncultured Prevotellaceae bacterium
AAAGGTAACTATTTTCGGGCGAATCTGTAGCGGAGGGATGAAAAATGTTATTTCCCGTTTCGCTCAGGGCAGGGCCAGGTGGTGAACTGAGTAGTTACAAAATTCTTATTCACCAAATTGATGAGGGCTTCATATCACTCGTGTCTGCCTACAGGAAATAAAAAACGAATTTCACGAACCAAAACAGTGTCGATTCGTGAAATTCGTCTTAATGCGTCGTTATGCTGCGAGTGAGGATTACTGCAGGCGGAAGGTGACAGGCACGGTGTACTTCACACGCACGGCCTGGCCGTTCTG
Source organism: uncultured Prevotellaceae bacterium (assembly GCA_902786565.1). GTDB lineage: Bacteria > Bacteroidota > Bacteroidia > Bacteroidales > Bacteroidaceae > Prevotella. The sequence continues at coordinate 298 of CADACW010000073.1, forward strand.
CTTACCGGGAATCCACTTAGGCATTGACTTCAGCACACGCACGGCCTCCTTGTCGAGTGACGGGTCGACCGACTTGACAATCTTCACGTCGGTGATCGAACCGTCGCGCTCTACCACGAAGGTGGCAACCACGCGTCCCTGAATGCCGTTCTCTTCAGCAATCACGGGGTACTTGATGTTCTTCGAGAGCCACTCCATCAGGGCAGCGTCGCCACCCTTGAACGAGGGCATCTGCTCTACCACGTCGAAGACTTTGGTCTCCTCAACTGCGGGGGGCACCTCGTCCACCACCTTCTCATTGACCTTCAGCACGTGCTCGGCCTCGTTAGAGCCCTGGTCGTAGTCGATGGCACCGATGGCCACATCGCTGGTGGCTACTTCATCCTGCGTCTTGGTGACCTGCTCGGGAGCATCGTCCTCCATTTCGTAGGCAGTAAACTTCTCAGAGTTCATCACCGTCTCCTCGGCGACGAGCTGCTCCAGCTCTTCCACTTCGTAGACGATTTCCTCTTCGTCCTGCTCTTCCTCAACCTCCTCCTCGATTTGCTCGAGTGTCACTTCCGTCTCGTGCTCGGCGGCAGCCCTTGCGATGGCGTCCTGAGCAACGTTGACGAGCAGGAAGATGGCCACGATAGCCACCAGTCCGATGATGAGTGCCAGCATGGCAAAGAGGTTGCGCTTGCTTGTATTCTGACGGATGGCGTAGGCACCGTATGCCTCGTTCTTGCCTTCGAAGACGAGGTCAATCCATTTCTGGTCTAATAGATCTATTTTTGCCATAGTTCTTTCGAGTTTAATGGGTTATTCAACTGTGATGCCGTTACCATCCAGAATAGCCATATCTTTATCGTTGATTTGGTCAATCACGTATTTACCGATACAGCAAATCTGCATTTCGTCGAGAATGGTCACCAGATTGTCGTAGTTGGAGTTGTTCAGCGGCTTGATGTTCACGGCAAGCGTGGGCACCATATTGTCCTCCGTATACTCCTTCATGTCTTTGTCAACCTTGTTGTACTTTGCACGGTCAAGCTCGTTGTTGTTGACAATGTCAACATGTCCTTTCTTGATCATGATAAGTGCGCGGTTGTAGACTGAGTCGTTGGCTTCCTGCTGGGTCTTAGGCAGAGCATTGAACCAGTTGTCGAGCTGTACCTTGGCGTCCATAAGCACCTTGACGGGAGCGTGACGGTGGTTGCGCAGTGCCTCGCGGATGCCCTCCTTGCCCCAAGTGGTCTCCTTGAGAAATTCGGGTTTGCCGAAGTCTTCCTTCTTGTCGACAATGTAGTAGTAGAGCTTGTCGTTGTCAGCCAGATAGATTGTGATGGTCTGTTCTGTCTTCGACTTGTCCTTGTCTTCAGAAGTCATGTTCTCGTCCTTTGCAGGCATGGTAAGGTGCATGGCCTGCGGCTTGGCGAGCGACGTACACAGCATGAAGAAGGTGATGAGAAGCATCATCATATCCACCATGGGCGTGAAGTCCACGCGGACATTCATTTTTTTCTGCTTGCTTTCTTTTTTCTTTGCCATTGCTTAGTCCTCCAACTTTTTGTACTGTGTAACGAGTTTGTAACGGCTCTCGTTGATGTCCTGCAGTTCTGCAATGACCATCTTCACCGAGCTGTAGGGAGTCTGCTTGTCGGCCTTGATGCAGATTTCGAGCTTGTTGGCTACGCCGCTCTTGTCCACATCTTCAAGTCCGTTGTACCACTCCTTGTAGCCGTTCTTCATAGATTTCACCCAGAGCTGGAACTCGCTCATCTTGTCCTCGCGGTTCTGCAGGCTGTCGGTCGGTATGCCATTGGTCTTCAGCAGTTTGACCTGCTCCTCGTGGGTCTTGCCCAGATATTCAGGCAGGTTCTTCATTGGAATACCAATCTGCGTCTCGGCGAGGAATGCCTTCTTCTGCTCTGCATTGAGCGTGACGTCGCGCTCCTTGAGCATCTGGTCAAGGGCTTTTTCCATCGTCACGACCTTGTCTGTGGCCATGAGCACTCTGCCCTCAGGGTCGATAGTGATATCGAGTGTGGCAGACGACGGGACCTTCGCCATGGTCTGCGATGCTGGCGTGACGACCTTCACCACCTCATTCTTCACGAAGTTTGCACTCAGCATGAAGAACGTGAGCAGCAGCACCATCACGTCTGACATCGGGGTCATGTCGATCCAGACATCGTTTTTCTTAATTTTTATCTTACCCATAGTAGTAACATTTAGTTTAAAGGGTTAGACAAAATTAAGCCTCGTCCGGGTGTGTGGTGTTGTAGGTCTGTGCGAGTGAATAACCAATCTCATCCAGTGCGAACGAAATCTTATCGATACGGTTGGTGAAGAAGTTGTAGGAGACAACGGCGAGCCAAGAAGTACCGATACCGAAGGCCGTGTTGATAAGGGCCTCAGAGATACCAGCCGACAGCTCGACGGAGTCACCGCCACCGCCCTGTGCCAGGGCCTGGAACGACTTGATCATACCTACCACAGTACCGAGCAGACCAGTCAGTGTACCCAGTGTAACGATGGTTGCGATGATGGGGAGGTTCATGGTCAGAGTGGGCATCTCGACGGCGATAGCCTCTTCGTGGGCAGCCTGGATGCGAGCAATCTTCACTTCCTTCTTCACACCCTGAGCGGCGTCGGCCTCTTTGTAAGCCATGACGGTAGCGCGAACTACGTTAGCCACCGAGCCACCCTGAGCGGCGCAGTGCTGCAGAGCAGCGTCGAAGTTGAGGGCCTTCAGGTCGGCCTTGATCTTTGCCAGGAAGGCAGCGAGTTTCTCCTTACCGATACATTTGCTCAGAGCAATGACGCGCTCGATAGCCATGAAGATGACGGTGAGCAGCAGAGTGTGGATCACAGGCACGATGATACCGCCCTTGTAGATGGTACCCCAGATGTTCAGAGGTGAACCGGCGGGATCGCCACCCTCGAAGTTGGAGGCCTGACCGAAGTTGATAAAGAAATTGCAGAATGCAATGATGGCGCAAATAACGATTACCCAAATTGCATCTTTGATACCGATGCTGCTCGTGCCCTTAGCTTTTGCAGGAGCAGCTGCTTTCTGTGTTGCCATAAATTTTTTGTTTTTAAAGATTTAAGTTGTTAAAAATGTTTGTTAAAAAAGTAAATTCACGTCTTTGGTGTTTTCAGTTCTTACGTCGTCAGTCAGCGTTAGTAGGCATTTTGACCTCGCAAAGATACTAAAATAATGTTTATTGGGGAGACGATTAACGCATTTTAACCAAATTTTTCATCTTATTTCAATTTTGCGAGTGCTTCGGCTATGCGTCTCATTGCCTCTTTGATGTTATCTTCGCTGGTGGCGTAGCTCATTCGGAAGCAGTCGGGATCGCCGAAGGCATCGCCTCCAACTGTGGCCACGTGGGCCTCTTCAAGCAGGTACATGGCCAGGTCGGTGCTGTTGTTGACGACTGTTCCGTCAGCATTGCCGCCGCTTACCTTTCGGCCATAGAACGCCGAGCATTTGGGGAAGAGGTAGAAGGCACCTTCGGGCACGTTCACTTCCAGTCCTGGAATCTGCTTGGCCAGGTCGACGATGAGGTCGCGGCGCCTTTCAAATGCCTGCCGCATCTGCTCTACGCATTCCTGGCTTGCCACGTAGGCACACTCGGCTGCCTTCTGGCTCACCGAGCAGGGGCCGCTGGTGTATTGGCCCTGCAGTTTGTTGCAGCCCTTCACTATCCATTCCGGTGCGGCAATATAGCCAATGCGCCATCCTGTCATGGCATAGGCTTTCGACACGCCGTTGACCACGATGGTGCGCTCTTTCATACCGGGGAACTGGGCGATGCTCTCATGGCGGCCCACGTAGTTGATGTGCTCATAGATTTCGTCGGCCAGCACATAGAGGTCGTCATGTTTAAGCACGACGTCGGCAATGGCTTTCAACTCCTCCTTATTATATACTGAGCCGGTGGGGTTGCTGGGCGAGCAGAGTACCAGCAGGCGCGTCTTAGGGGTGATGGCCTGCTCCAGCTGTTTGGCGGTCATCTTGAAGTTCTGGCTGAAGTTGGCCTCCACGAATACGGGATTTCCTCCGGCCAGTAGCGCCATCTGCGGATAGCTCACCCAGTAGGGGGCGGGGATGATGACCTCGTCGCCGGGGTTCACCAGTGCCATCATCGTGTTGCAGACACTTTGCTTGGCGCCGTTGCTCACCAGGATTTCCGATGGCAGGTAGTCCAGCTGGTTTTCACGCTTCAGCTTGTCGGCAATGGCCTTGCGCAGGTCGGCATAGCCAGGCACAGGCGAGTAGCGTGAATAGTTTTGGTCGACAGCCTGCTTGGCTGCTTCCTTTATGTGGTCAGGGGTGTTGAAGTCGGGCTCACCGACGCTCATATTGATGACATCGATGCCCTTGGCCTTCATTTCCGAACTCTTTTGCGACATGGCCAGTGTGGCCGAAGGTGCCAGTCTTTGCAGGCGATTTGAAAGTTGTGGCATAGCTATGGTTTACAAATTGTTTGTTTTGGGGTGCAAAATTAAGCAATTATTTCCTAATGACGAAATTATTGTGTCGTTTTTTCTTCAGCTTCAGGCCAAAAAAGTATAAAGTCATTGCTTGAGCAGCGATTCCACCTTCTCCTTCAGCTCGGTGCCCTTCAGGCTGCGGGCCAGGATGTTGCCGTCTTTGTCCACCACGATGTTGTCGGGCACATACGTCAAGGCCAGTTGCTTGACGATGGCCGACTGCCACAGTTTACCGTCGCAGACGTTGGGCCAGTCGATGCTGTCGCGCTTCAGGGTGAAGAGCCCTTCGGCTGTCGAGGCGTCGAGGCAGATGCTCAGTACTTTCAGCTCTTTGGGGTTTTTCTTCTCGACCTTCTTCAGCTGGCGCATGATGTTTTGCGACTCGAAGCTCCACGATGCCCACGTCAACACGACGTTCACTTTGCCGTCCAGCTGACTGTTGCCCACCTTTCTGCCCTCGGAGTCGGTGGCGCTGAAGTGTGGCAGTTTTCCCTTTGCCTTCAGGCTCTGCAAAGTCTCCAGCTGCTTGTGCAACTGGATGAGCGCAATGTTTGCAGGCTGTGCCTCCAGCAGTGTGCCGCACAGGTCGAAGGCTTCCTTATAGTCTGTTTCCAAGCCTTGGATAAAGTAGCGGCGCAGCAGGAACAAGCTGACCACCGACTGCGGATGGTCGGCTATGAACAGGCGGGCGCGCTCTTTCACCTCTGGTGGCATCAGTTCGCTGGTGTCCAGTCGGAAGGCTGTCATGGCCTTGTTCTCGTCGGTGCCGGTGACGGTGGTCTCCTTCAGGTGCGATACGTCGCCGTCAATCTTGACCAAGGCGCCTGGCCGTGCGAAGATGGGAATTTCGGAGAAGTTGGGGAACATGAGCAGGTAGGTGACCGTGTCGGCCAGCTCGATGTCGTATACAAAGCGGCCGTCTCGCACGGCAATGGTGTCCTTGCGGCCCTGTTCCAAACTATAGATGTAGAACTCGCCCTGGTTCAGGTTTTTGAACTTTCCCTCCAGACGGAACCTGTCGCCCGACACGCCACAGGCGGCCAGGAGCAGCGATAGAGCAGACAGGCAAAGAGGCAGGAAGAGGGAAATCAGCCCCCTTCCTGCCTCTCTGCCTGTGGTCTTGATGCTCATTGCGGTTTACTTGCTGATGGACATCAGCTCCAGGTCCTTGGCAGCCTTCTCTGCCAGCGAAGGATCCTTGGCGATGGCCGACTTCAGGGCCTGCTGTGCAGCGGCCTTGTTGCCCATGCGCACATTGACGATGGCGGTCAGATAGTCGGTCATACCGTCGGGAGTCTTTATGTTTTTCAGCGTGCTGGCGGCAGCCTGATAGTTCTTGTTCAGAATCTGGGCCAGTGCGGCCGAATTACTTTGAATGCCCTTGAAGTCCTGCTCGGCCTGTGCATACTTGCCCTGTGCCAGATGCAGGTTGCCCAGCACCTCGTTGGCACCGTTGGCGTTGGCACCCTTGCTGATGAGGCTCTCTGCCGTGTTGGTGTCGCCGGTGAGCAGTGAGAGCATGCCCAGGTTGGCATTGGCCTCAGGCAGGTTCTTGTTGATGTTCAGTGCCTTCTGTGCCCACTGCTTGGCCTGGTCGTAGTCGCCCTTCTCGTATGCCAGCATAGCCAGGTTGTTGAAGGCGCGTGCATCGTTGGGGAACAACTGTGTGGCTTTCTTGTACGTCTGTTCAGCCTTGGCGGGATCGTTGCTGTAGAGGTTGGCGGCGTAGAGTATCTCCTCGATGCTCAACTTCGAGGCGTCGGCATTGAGCTGCTCCTTGATTTGGTCGTCGCTGCGGCCAATGATTTCGTAGTTGGCAATCAGACGAGAGCGGCGCAGCTGGGGCAGGATGCCGTCGGCCAGCTCGCGGAAGGCTGACGAGATTTTGCGGATCTGAGCCTCACGCTCTTCGGGGTCTTTGTACATAGAGAGTACGCGCAGGATGACATCCTTGTCCTGGATGTTAGAGGCGGCCACCAGCTGCTGGAATCCCTCCCAGTCCTCGGCGGTGTACTTGGTGTCGACGGGGGCGTCGAGGGCGGCCTTCTTCATCTGCTGCTTCACGTACTGTGAGGCGGCACCCTGGCGCTTGTCGGCCAGACGCTCGTTGATGTCATAGCCACCGTCCGGCGACGCGAAACCGGCAATCTCGACGTTGTCCAGACGACGTCCCTCCTGGTTGGCCACGATGTCGTTGAGCAGACGGACAAACTCCTTGACCGAGTTGTTCTGCAGTTCGCTCTTGCGCAGGTTGGCCTGGCCGATAAGGAACTGGATGTTGGCCTCCTGCTTGTCCTTGATGATGCGCTGATAGGCGTCGGTGGCCAGTGCGGGGGCTGCCGATGTGGCAGTCTGCATATAGAGCTCAGTGGTGGCCAGCACGCCGTTGGCCACTTTCACTGCGGGCACGTTAACGCTCTTGTTGCCCACCTTGGCGTCGAAAGTCAGGTAGAGCTCGCTCTCGGCCATCTCGGGCACATACTTCCACGTGCTCTTCATGTCGTAGCGTCCTCCGGCCTTGTATGATATGCTTTGGTCGTTGCCCAGCACTTTCTCGCCCTGGAAGGTGGCACTTTGTCCCTTCACGCTCTGTCCGTTGAAACGCAGTTCCGGGGTGACGGTCACCACGGCCTTCTTCTTCATATACTTTTCGGGGAACACACCGCTGATGGTGGCGGGCACCTGTCCCTGCTGGGTCTCCAGCGGATTGGGGGTAACGGTGAAATAGTCGGCTGAGAGTGCGCCCAGCTTTCCAGAACAAGAAGTCAGCACCATAGCGGTTGCCGACAGCAATACCAATTGAGTCTTTTTCATTTGTTTGTTATATATATAAAGATGTTAGTAGGTGCCGCGAGCGGGACTCGAACCCGCACAACCATTCCTGGTCAAGGGATTTTAAGTCCCTCGTGTCTACCATTCCACCATCGCGGCTGCAAAAAGCGAGTGCAAAGTTACGGCTATTTCTTGTAACGGCCAAAAGTTTTAGCCTTTTTTTTAATTTCTCACCACCAGCCGGCCGTCTTGCATATTGTAGACCACATTTCTGTATTGCGCCAGGGCCATGCCTTTTTCGCCGCTTTTCACGTAGCCGTAGTCGCCGTCGATGTTGTAGATGCGCTTGCACTTGCTGCACTGCAGTTCCTGTGCCAGTTCGGCCCAGTGCAGTTCATAGTTGAAGTCGCAGTTGGGGCACTGCAGGTCGTATGCCTTCAGTTGTCCGTAGACCGAGCGGCCAATGATGAGGCCCCGCTTCTGGCCCATCGCCACATAAGTGATGCGCTCGCCGGCTATGGCCGTGCTCATCACCAGGTCCAGGTCGGTGGCGGCGTAGGAGCCACGGTTGGGTGTGAGCTTCAGATGCGTCACCCCTTGCTCTACCACAGCCTTCACGATGCAGAAGTCGCCGCCGGTGCTGCCCACGGCGCGGGTGAGAGCGCTCGACGGGTAGAGGTTGGCGAAGAACACGAAGTTGCAGTAGTTTGTGGAGTACATGTTGTCGGCCTGGCAGGCAAAGGCCAGGAAGACCGCCACGCCAGCAAGGGTGCGTAGTATGAGTGAGTGTTTCATCTTTAGTTGTTGCCTTTTGCCAGTAATTCTTGCTCGGCCTGCGCCACACGGTCAAAGCCGAACTGTTCCATCGTCTGTGCCATCAGGGCCTCGATACGGTCGTTGCACAGATTGCCTATTGACCCCTCGTGGGTGTGGTGAATGTCCTTGCAGGGCTTGAAGTGGCCGGCCTCGATGTCCAGTCCCACCTTCTTGTAGGCATCGCGGAAGGGCATGCCCTCGGCAGCCAGGCGGTTCACCTCCTCGACCGAGAACATTGGGTCATAGCGTGGGTCGTCCAGTATGTGCTCGTTCACTTCTACTTTATTTATAATGTAGGCCGTCATGCGCAGACAGTCCAGCAACTCGTCGAAGGCGGGCAGGAAGGCCTCTTTGATGATTTGCAGGTCGCGGAAGTAGCCCACGGGCAGATTGTTCTTGATGAGCATTATCTGCTGGGGCAGGGCCTGCAGCTTGTTGCTCTTGGCGCGAATCAGCTCAAACACGTCGGGGTTCTTCTTGTGGGGCATGATGCTCGACCCCGTGGTGCACTCCTTGGGCAGACGCACGAAGCCGAAGTTCTGCGAGTTGAACAGGCAGGCATCGAAAGCCAGCTTTGCCATTGTGCCCGCGATGGCTGCCAGCGCGAAGGCCACGCCAAGCTCCATCTTGCCGCGCCCCATCTGGGCGTAGACCACGTTGTAGTTCATCGAGTCGAAGCCCAGCAGGTCAGTGGTCATCTGGCGGTTCAGGGGGAACGACGACCCGTAGCCTGCGGCCGAGCCCAGCGGGTTGCGGTTGGCCGTGCGGTAGGCCGCCTGCAGGAACAGCATGTCGTCGGCCAGGCTCTCGGCGTATGCACCGAACCAGAGGCCGAAGCTGCTCGGCATGGCCACCTGCAGATGGGTGTAGCCCGGCATCAGCACGTCCTTATATTGGTCGCTCTTCTGGATGAGCTGGTCGAAGAGGTCTTGAACGGCTTCGGCAACAAGCTGTAGTTGGTGGCGGGTGAAGAGCTTTAGGTCCAGCAGCACCTGATCGTTGCGCGAGCGGCCAGAGTGGATTTTCTTGCCAAGGTCGCCCAGCTTTCTGGTCAGCATCAGCTCCACCTGCGAGTGCACGTCTTCAATGCCTTCCTCAATCACAAACTCGCCCTGCTGTGTCTGCTCGTAGATGTTGCGCAGTTCTTTCAGGAGCACGGGCAGCTCGTCGCTGCCTATCAGCCCTATCGACTCCAGCATCGTCACGTGAGCCATGCTGCCCAGCACGTCGTAGGGGGCCAGGTAGAGGTCCATCTCGCGGTCGCGCCCCACGGTGAACCGCTCTATCTCACTGTTAATCTCAAAGTCTTTCTCCCACAGTTTCATTGTTGACATAATAATAATTAAGACATACTAAAAATACTCGGGCTACAAATTGTTGATGCTCTCAGTATCGAGGCCAGTATACTTTGCTATCAATTCTACAGGCATACCATCGGCTTTCATGTTGCGGGCCGATTCTATTGCCTTATTGCGTTCACCTTCTGCACGGCCTTCTGCACGGCCTTCTGCACGGCCTTCTGCACGGCCCTCTGCAAGTCCCTCGGCGCGGCCCTCGACGCGGCCTTCGACGCGGCCCTCGGCAAGACCTTCAGCGCGTCCTTCAGCGCGTCCTTCAGCGCGTCCTTCAGCGCGTCCCTCGGCTCGTCCTTCAGCAAGTCCCTCGGCCAGTCCCTTGGCACGCCCCTCGTTAAGGCCTTGTTTATAGCCATGGCGAATGGCACCGCGCTCGTTGTAAACGGCATCCCAATAGTATTCGTAGGCCCTCATTTCTTTTTCGTTGTAGGCCGACTTCTCCAGTATCTTCAGCGCCTTGTTGGTTTCGGGATTCTCCAACAGTTCGGGGGGAACCACCTCCGTGTCACGGCCTATCTCGGTGAGGAACCGCAGCCAGAGCACCATCATCTTGCGCTCGGCAATGTTCTGCGGCTTGAACTTGGGCAGCTCTACGAACACAAAGCGCAGCCCCTCGATGATGCGGTCGCTGTGCTCCACGTTCACAATGGCATAGTCGTGGTAGAACTCGTCGGGCCCGGCGTCGAAGCCCACGTCGTTGATGAGGTTCAGCGCGTAGACAGGCTGCAGCAGAGAGTAGTCCTCGCTGGTGCCGAGCTGCTTCACCGCGGCCTTGGAGGCATTGAGGATGACGCGCTGATGAAACTCGTTGTTCCAGTTCATTTGCATCTCTACGATGAAGTGGCGCCCGCCCGTCTCCTTGCAGCGCACGTCAACGAGGCTGTTCTTCTTGCCGGGATTCTCAGGCACCATCTCCGGAGTGAGGTACTCCACGTGCTCTATCTTCTTCCCTTCGTCGAGGGGGAGCAGCGCGTTGAGCAGACTCATCACCAGGTCTTCGTGCTCGCCGAATACTTTCTTGAAAGTCAGGTCGGCTTTCGGGTTCAGGTATTTTCCTTTGTATCCTTCCATGTCGATGTTTTTTTTAATGATGACATTTGTCCGCTGTTGGTTGGCAATGATTCGCCAAAGATGGCATGGGGGGCACATTCCAGCGGCATCGGCTGCAAATTTACGAAAAGTTTGGGAATCAGCAAAAAAATGCGGTGTAAAAATAAAAAAATATATTCATATCCTAGCCTTATAGAATTACATAACGGCGGCACCTGCACAATCAGATTGCAGATGCCGCCGTTATATATGCCTTCTAATTTTCTTATTCCTCTTCCTCGTCTTCCCACACATCGTGGTTGCGGCGTGAGGCCGGGTCTTTCGTGCCCTCCGTGTCCACACCGCCGTAGTTGATGTCGTCGGCGGCGCCGTTGGAACTCACGCCCTGCGAACCGCAAACCACAGTTACCGTGCCTATGTATGCCACCGCCACCGATGGCTCTCTGTATTCCTTTTTCATTGTCGTTGTCCTCCTTTTGTTTATTTGATGATTACTTTCTTACCTTCCTTTACATAGATGCCCTTCTTCTGGATTGAAGACTGAGAATCGAAGGTTGAAGAGGCCACGCGGCGGCCCTGCAGGTCGTAGACAGAATCTTCAATTTTCAATCTTCCATCTTCAATTCCTTTGATGCCTGTGGTCGAATTGTCGCCGAACAGCATCTTGACCTGGCGCGACTCGTAGTTGTCCTCGAAGTCGGGCAGCAGGTCGTAGAAGTTGAAGTAGGCACGGAAGGCCTTCATCTTCGTATTTCCCGTGGAATACCAGAACTGGTTGCCGCTGAGGAAGAGCGTGCCCCAGTCGAGCACCGTTCCCGCCACGTATGTTCCCACCATCTGGCGCGGCTGGTTCTTCCGTCGGCTGGTGTCGAAGTCCACCACGGCCTCCTGCGGGTCGATGTCCACCCCATCCACGGTGAACTCGGCCACGTCTGCCGTCACCTTGATGACATACGGGTGGTTGGCCTCAATGGCCGCAGCCGCGTTGAACTTCACGCTGATGGCGTCACCGTCAAACTCATAGTCGTTGAAGTCGCCTATCTGCACATCGCTGCCGAAGGCCCCCTTCACCTGTTCCTCCGTCATGGCGAAAGGCAGGCAGATGGTGCTCCACTCGCCGGCCTTGATGGTGCGGCGCACGCGGACGTTAGCATTTGTCTCTGCCACAGGCTCAGTAGTGGAAGCCTCGTCAAGCAGGGTGCGGAACTCGGTGATATTGACGGTGAAGTCGGCATCGGCCAGGCTTTCGCCCTGTGAGTCAGCCGTGCGGGTAAACTCACAGGCTGTGACTGTGGCGTTCAGACTCGTGCCGACAGTCAGGCTGGCATCAGCCAGCAGCGTCACCAGCAGCAGTGGGCCGCTGGTGGGCATCGACAGGTTTTCCATCGACCGGCAGGTAATCTTGTAGTTGCCGTTTGAGGGCAGCAGATTGCCCGTCAGGATGTGGTTGGTGTCGAAGGCTCGCTCCACTATGGGGTACCCTTCGCTGTCGGTCAACAGCGACAGTCCTTCAGGCAGTGCCAGCTGCAGCTCAAAGGCCGTGTACTCAGTGTCAAACTCGCAGTCAATCTCAAGCGTGGCCTGGCCGCCCTGCGCCACGTTCACGTCGCTCACGGTCAGCCGGTTGTCGGCCACGGCCTGCCCCATACTGAACAGACAGGCAGTAAGTAAAAGGATAATGTTCTTTTTCATCGTTCTATGTTTTTTAGGTTATCTCCCCAGGATGATGTCAATGACCTGCACCATGTCGGTGATGGTCACCCGTCCGTCGCCGTTCAGGTCGGCCACCTTGCGGATGAACTGTGCGGGCTCTTCCTCCAGGATGTAGCTGTTCATGCTGATGACGTCGGTTACGCTGACGCGGCCGTCGCCGTTCACGTCGCCCATCACGGCCTCGGTGACGGTCAGCGTAGCCGTGCTGTTCTTTGGGTGTATGTCCTCATAGACATTGCCCGTCTTCTTCACCGTCATCTCTATGTCGCTGATAGTCATCGGATAAGTGCCCACAGCCACTTCATCGGCCACGTCGATGGTGATGGTCATGCCGTCGCCGGTGGCCTGACTGATGGCTCGGCTGCCCTGCGGCGTCACCACGAAGCGGTAGAGGCCGTCGCTCACCTTGCTCGACGAGATGCTGTGCGTGTTCACGGCGTTGCCCGTCAGCTGGGCCAGCAGTGCGCCGTCTTTTTCGGCCACCGTCACGCCCGTGGGCAGCTGCAGGTCGAACTGGAAGCCCATAATGGTTTCCTCGTCACTCAGCAGTACGTTCAGCACGCCGCGGCCACCGCTGCACTGCGTCATGTCCGTCACCGTCAGCTTGTTGTTCTTTTCCACCGTTATCAGGCAGCTTGCGCTTTTTCCGCTGCCGTCGTTGGCCGTAGCCTTCACTTGGCAGGTGCCAGAACCCACGGCGGTCACCAGTCCGCTCTCACTCACCACAGCCACCGCCTCGTTGGTACTGCTCCAAGTGAGGGTCTTGTCGGTAGCATTGTCTGGGGCAATCGTTGCTTCCATCTGTAGTTTCTCGCCAACAGTCAACTCTGCCTCTGTCTCGTTCAAGGAGATTCCACTCACCAGCACAGGGTTCACCGTCACCTCACATTGGGCAGAAACGCCGTTTGAATTTATACAGGTAATGATACTTGTACCTAATGCAATAGCACTTATATTACCATTTCCATCGACTTGCACAATCTCTGGTGCGCTACTTGTCCAGGTAAGCGAAGTTTTTGCTCTGCTATCGACAATAACTGGTGCAAACAAGTAGTTTTCGCCTAAATCTAGTGAGAGTGATGTGGGAAGGTAAATACTCTTAACAGATACAACTGTAATACTATATATTACTGTTGTACTACTCATATTACTGCTATCATAGATATATTGACTAAAGTTATAAGTTCCCTCCTTTAGAGGCGTGATTTGATAATTATTGTAGTAGTGCGTTCCATAATAATTATATGATTTTTTAATAGGTGTTATAGAAAAAGCAGTAGGATCAGACAAGGTATACTCTCCATTATAGTTATTTGAACTTGAGTATTGTGCTAATCCATTTGCGCCACCAGACATTCCTGAATCTGCGACAGGATTTAATACATACATTTCACCCAAAGTGAAAACTAAATTCTTTTTGACATCTGCATAAATGCTCAAATAGTTTATCATAAGCAGAATCAATATATTAAATATTCTCTTCATAATAATGCTTCTGCCTCCTTGCCCCCAGATTCGGCCTCTAAAAGTTTTTGATGTTTTTCGTTACGGCACAAAAAAGATGTGGGAACTATACTCTTCTACTCGTCCCACGGATTGAGGCCTTCGCATTGCCCAGTATAGTTGAACGAGCAAGCATAGACCCCACACTGATATGAAACCACACACTTATGCCGAAGCATAAGTCGTGACGCTGTAATCACATCATGCGGGCATCTACCTCTTGCTATGCCCATGACTATACTTGAAGTTTGCGAAGTTTCAATCCGTCAAGAACAAAGCGTTGAAAGTAAACGCCTTTTGTTATGTCGTGGCCCTCATGGAGTGGCTTTCCTGTCCGGAGCAGGGTGTGCGCTTGGTTAGAACTCTGAGAGTCAGCTGCAAAATTAGGGATATTTGTTGAAACGGCAACACCCTTTGACAGATATTTGCCAAAGGACGCCGCAATTTAACTTTTTTTTTAGTTTCGTTGGGGCTGGGCTTGTTCTATGCGCCAGCGTTGCAGGGAGTGGCATATTGTCAAAAAAATCCGGACCCGCAAGCGGATTCGGAAAGATTGTAGCCTATGAGCCTCTCTCCCTGAATGAGCAAGGCAGAAGAACCGCTGTGCTCCTTCAACTTGATAGTTGAGTGCAAGATAGGTGGAGGCAAATGCAGATATTCATGATAATTAAACAGTATGCCGCTAAGGAAACCACGCGCAGCCAAATGCCCCATAGGGGCCTGACAGCGGTAGCCAGCCGTTTCAACGGCTGGGAAACGGCGGAAAATGGGGGGGCGTGCCGTAGGTACGCGACCCACACGGCACCCAGGTC
>CADACW010000074.1 GCA_902786565.1 uncultured Prevotellaceae bacterium
ACCTCGCGATGGACACCCTTGTCTTTGGCTGTGTGATTCCCGCTATTAGGGCTCACTCGGGACTTGCACCCGTTAGACATTGCTCATGCCGAGCATACCGAAAAGAGGTGAACGCCTCTGATGGGTGTTCACCTCCTACTCGATTTGATGGGTCCAATTACTACTTTCCGGCCATGATGGTCAGCGTGGTAGAAATGTCGGCCACGTCGATTTGTCCGTCGTTGTTGACATCGGCAGCCTTGTCAAATTTGGTGTCGTCGGCCATAATGGTCAGGATGGTTGAGATGTCGGCCACGTCGACAAATCCGTCAGCGTTGACATCGCCAATTATGCCAGCGCCTTGGCCCTGGTTGATGACCACCTTCAGGCGGGCACCAGTCTGCATGAAGACAATCTCCACCTTGCGGCTGTCGACGCCTTCGGGCAAAGCATCGGTTGTGACAACCATATCGTAGTCAATGCCGTTGACGAAATACTCGTAGGTCTCGCCATTCGCGTTGGTACCGGTAGCTGTGGTGTAGTCTTCGTTGGCAATTTCGATGTTGATGCCCTCAGGCAGTTCCTCGGCCTCTTCGCCGTCGATGGTGATGCTCTCGATGGAGAGAGAGTAGGTGGGCTGCTCGGTCTCATCATCAATGCCGTAGTACATGGGATTGACGTGGATGGTAGCCTCGCCACCCTCAGCGGCAAACTGCAAGTTGGTGTTGTCGTTGGTATAGAGGTAGCCGTAGGTGGCATCCAGCAGACCGATGAAGAGTGTGGTCTTCCAGGTGGTGTATGAACGCATTTCGCCGTCACGGCCTGTACGGTCGAACCATGTTGAGGTGATTTCGTTGCCAGTGATGTCCTGGGCACCGAGCACGCCGCTGAATGTACCGTTGTCCCAGCCCTCGATGACGATGACAAACTCGTCTTCGATGAAGAGATAATCCAATGTCTCGCTCATGCCGAACTCGTCTTCAGCATAGAGCTCATTGAAGTTCACAGCCGACAGGCCGCTGCTCTCTGCATAGTCGGAAACAACATTGTCGATGGTGGCGTCGCCCTGGGCAATGATGTCGCCGAGAGTGAGGCGTCCGTTTGCGCTGCGCGTGCACTTGTAAAGGTTGATGTGCAGATTGAAGTCCTCGTTGGCCTTGAAGTCTACCATTGGCAATGTGACACCGGTGATGTAGAGCGGTGTGGCGGGCTTGCCCTGGTAAGAGTAGATACGGCTGATGCTGACGTCCTCGTAGATGTCGGGTGTTCCCCAGTTGGTGTAGAATGCCAGGTCGCCGTCGGGGTTCTGACGTGTCATCGTGGCATAGGTGTCGTCTGAGAATTGGAAGGAGCCTTGTCCGCCGCCGCCATAGAAGTGTGCGGCTTCATACTGGATGGCATTGCTGCTGTTGAGTGCGTGGCCGGCGCCCAGTGTGAAGGGCTGGCTCTGGGCACCCTCGTTTGAGGCAATGAGTTTGAAATCACTGTAAGTGGCATCACCCTTGGTGTTGAAGGTGAAGACATTGTTGTCGTTTCCGGTGATGACGGTCTCATTGTCGTCAGCATCGGTCTCCTTGACGGACCACTCGAAGCTGGTGGCTTCGTCGAAGGTGCCGTTGCGGAATGAGACAGGAGCGTATGCACCCATCACAGCGAGGTTGTCGTTATAGCTGTAGCCAGAAATTCCCAGTCCGGCATACAGCACCAGTTCGTTAGGCTCGAAGCACACGTCGGCAGGAGCCACGGGTGCTGCGTTGGGCAGACGGTAGGTCACCCTGTCGGTGTAGGAGTACCAGCCATTGTAGGTTTCGAATGAGGGGTCGAACTTGCTGGTAGACCATCCGGCAATGATGATGCTCTCGTCTTCGATGGTGGTGAGGTTGCCCTCAGCATCGGTGGTGAGCACGATGACACCGTCTTCGGCCGTACCGCTGCAAATCATCAGATATTCGGGCTTTCCTTCATCGTCGGTTATTGAGGCGAGCACCTGGGGCTTGACAGTGATGGTGTTGTCGTTCTGCTCGTACTCCACATAGATGCCGTCGGGATAGATGCTGGCGAACATGCTGTCGAATGGAGACATATTGAGGAAGATGGGTGCATCCACGCCGTTCTCGGTGAAGGTGCCGCGCTGCATGGTCCAGCCGGTAGCCTGGTTGGTACGCAAGTCTACGCCATGACCCTTGTAGTCCTGCTCCAGGGTGAGACCGTCTTTCTGGCCGTCGTACACGTAGCGCACATTGGCATAGAGCAGGTCGTAGCCCTGATAAATCTCGCTGCTGAGATCGCCGTAAGGCACGTTGGCAAACTCGCCAAAGGCAATGCCGTTGCCGTCAGTAATCTTCAGCAGGCCGTCTTCTGCCAGGTTCATGGTGATGATGCCTTCCTCTGCATCGTCGTTGACGCTAAAGATGCTGATGTAGAAGGTGGTGTCCTTGGCGTCGTTCTGATAGGAGGCAATAGACTGTGGCTCGATGGTGATGGTGCCGTCGTCGCCCATGGTGTACTCTATGGGCACACCGTTAGGATACAGCTTGGCCAAGGCAGTCTTGAGATAGCTTGCCAAGGGGATGACGTCTACGAGAACGTTGATTTCCTTCTCCTCGCCATCTATTGTCTTTGTGGCTGTGGTGGGAGTCATCGTCCAAGTGGTGTCGGTTTTGGTGGTATAGTCGGTACCCTTGCCGGTATAGGTCTCTTTGAAGGCGGGAGCCTTGCGGGGAGCACCGGCCTTTACGGTCATAGTGGGCTTGGCATTCTGCAGGTGGTTGAGCAGCTGCGACTGCTTGGCGGTCAGGGCCTTGGTCTGTTTCAGGGTTTCAGACTTGGTGCCGAGGTGACGCTCGACGGGCTGCAGGCGGCTGGCATCCAGGGTGAGGTGCTTGCCCATGGGGCCGTAGCTCTTCATTTTCTGGTTCTGGACTGGAGCAACCGCGTGGTACGACTTCTGCGTTGCGTTCCACTGGGTCACTTTCTGCTTGCCCGGCTGCACATTGTCGGCGTGCTGCTTGAACTGGGCACTGGCATTGAGGCTCATCACGGCCACAAGTGCCATAAGTAAATACTTCTTCATAGTTTGTCTTTTTTTGTTATAGTTGGTTATTTTATTGTTAACTCAGCAGTCCCATTGACAGCCTTCAAGGTGCAGCTTGTGGGATGGAAGTGGCTGTCGGGTATGATGTCGTAGGTGCCAGCCAGTGACTGTGCCAATTGGCGTGCCAGCTGTTCGGCTTCGGTCTTTGCGGCGATGGTGGTCAGGTTCTTGTCGGCCTTGTCCTCGTCGCTACATTCGATGCGCATCTGGCCGAAGGCGGGACGGACAGTGGTGAGAGCCAGACCGGCGGTGTTCGTCTTCGACTTGGCGGCATTGGTGTAGAAGGTGAACACGAGGCCCCTGACGGCTCCGCTGCCCGACGAGCGGCCCAGTCCCACTTGTGCCAGCGTATAGTTCTTGTTGGCCTTCTTGAACTCCTGCCCCAGCTGCTCAAACAGCTGCTGCTGCTGCTCGTTCATCTGATTGACGTCGAAGTTCCACACCGTGTTGCGGTTGTTGATGATGTAGTTGTCCCAGCAGGGTATGACGCGGATGCTGTCGTTCTCGGAAATCAGACAGGTGCTGTCGGCATCGATTGTGAACTCACGGAATATGCTCTCCTCCAGGTGGAAAACGGAGCCCAAACGGAATCCCTTTGGCGTGAACACGCAGGAAAGGTCGAGGTTGACGAGCGGGTCGACGATGCGGTCGCAATAGCTGAAGTAGCCCCTGCTCAGACCGACGAAATACATGGTGTCTCTTTTCTCTTTGTCAAAGTTGTTGGTGACATAGTAGGAGTTGATGTAGCTTGAGGTGATGTCGCTCTTGGTCTTCTCTACTGCCTCCATGTATTCCTTCCAGGGCCTGTCGCAGGGGATGAACCTGACTTCGGCGCCGTGGCGCTCGCCGCGGAAGGTGATGCTGTTCTCGTCATACTTGGTCAGCACGAGGTTGTGGTCGCCATTCATGCCTTCGCCGTCGGCCACAATGCTGGTGGGTGCGGACCCAGGCGATACGGGGTCGACGAGAACGGTGAGGATGTCGTTCCAAGTGTTGAACGACAGCACGGGTCCCTCTTCAGCCAGCATTTCGTAGAAGCTGTCGTGCTCGGTGTACTTGTTGGCCTGTCCGTTGCGCAGATAGCGGTGGTTGCTGGCCATAGTCACCTTGCCGCTCTTGTAGAAACGGGCAAAGATGTTGAATCCCTCATAGTTGGCCTCGTCGGTTCCTGCCACGAAATACTGTATCAACCAGCCATACTTCTGCTGTGTGGTGTCGCTTTGTGCCACCAGTCTGTCCTGCAGAGACTCGTTGAGGTGGGTGACGCGCAGTGATGCGTTTTCGTCGAAGTAGTCTTCCTGCTCGAAGCTGCAGGAGGTGATGGCCACTGTGGCTGCGCAGACGGCGCAGCAAACTGCACAGGTGGTTATAAATCTGTATGTCTTTTTCATAATCTTCAAATTTACAATCTTCGGTCTACTGCAGTTCGTAGATAGTGACATTGTCGCGCACGTAGTCGTTCACGTTGTTCTGACGCTCGCGCACTTCCTGGCGAATCTGGTAGAGGTACAGGCCCCAGTTCTCGGTGTACCACTTGGTGGCGATGTCAATTTTCTTGAGCATGGCGTTGATGCCGCCCACCTTGTCGCTGGTGTCAATCTGCACCCAGTTGTCGAGGAAGTCGCGGAAGGAGGTGAAGTCTTTCTCCTTGACGTAGGTGAGCGTCTTGCCGGAGCCATGTTGCTTGGCATCGGCCTGGTGGAAGCTGGGCACGAAACGCTCGGTCACCTCGCCCGTCTCTGTGGTGCGTGACGTCTCCTTGTAGAGGGTGAAGTTGTTCCAGATGCGGTCGGGATTGTCCAGGCCTTCTATCTGGAGCGAGTCGATGAGCGTGTAGATTTGCTGCTTGTCGCCTTCGCGCACGCCGCCGTTGGCGCAGGCATCGATGATGGTGGTCATCCAGCGGTAGTCGGTGTCGGTGATGGTGCAGGAGAGGGTCTCCACAAAGTCCTCATAGTTGGCCGATGAGCCATACTGTGTGACATATCCCAGCATGTGGCTTTCCACAGAGTCGCGGTTCTGCCAGTCGCGGGGCGCATAGGTGCTGGGCGTGACCTGTCCGAATGACACAGGGTAGGACTTGGTCTGGTGCAGGATGTGCGAGAACTCGTGGTGCATGGTGTGGAACTGGTTCTTGTTGAGGATGTCGAAGTCGGCAGGCGTATAGGGGCTTTCAGGCGACCACATTTTCATGTCGTTGACGTTGATGAGCGTAATCTTGACGCCTGCTGAGGCATAGCCCAGTGTCTCGGTGCCCGTGGTGGGGGCGTAGGCCGTAGACCCAATGTAATGGAAAATCTTGGGGCCGTAAGCCTTCATGAAGTTGTCGCCTGCAAACTTGGTGTAGACATCGTAGAAGAGGTACTTGATGAAGTAGCTCAGGAGCTGCGCCTTCTTGTAGTCGGTGGGCGTGAGCTGGAAGTCCAGATTGGATGCAGGGAAGTTGAACTTGTACTGTATCTCCGTGTTGTAGGGCACCACGAAGTTTTCGTAGAGCCACTTGTCGAATGGAGCCGTTGCCTTGTCGGGGTCAACAGCCTTCACACTGGTGTCGAAGATGCTCTCTGAGAAGTCGTCATCGTCGTTGCCGCACGAAGCGAGGGTGAGCCCCAATGTGGCGGCCATCATTATGTTGAATATCTTTCTCATTGTCATTGATGTTTATTTCTGAAGCAACATAGGGGTGGAGGTGGGCTTGGCAGTCTGGAAACCGCCGCCGCCAGCGGAACCCATCGAACCGCTCTGGCGGTTGGCGGGATAGCCGGCCTCAATCACGTTGTTAGGCAGCTGGAGCACGCGGCGCTGGTCGTCCCATGTGAGGGAGTCGATGTGTATCTCGTCCTCCTGCGGGCCACGGTAGTAGTGGTAGACGGTGATGCCGTAGCGCTTGATGTCATACCAGCGGTCGCCCTCGTAGAGGCGCTCTATGCGGCGGAAGTGGAGGATGCAGTCGAGCACGGCCAGGTCGTCGTCGGCAAGCACCTTCTCGAAGCCCATCTTCTCCGGGTGGATGGGGCTGACGAAGATGTTGTTGCGGGTCTGCCGGTTGTACTTGCGCTGGATGTCGGTCAGGGTGAGAGGGGCTGACACCATGTGCGATGCCGTCCAGTAGCCCAGGTCCTGTATGGCACCGTCGCGGTCGCCCTTGTAGAGCTTTGCCTCTGCGCGGCAGAGCAGCGTCTCCTCGGCGGTCAGCGGCTGGTAGAGCATGTGCACATAGCCGATGCCGGCAATCTTGTCGGTATATTCAAAGTACTCATAGACGCGGAACATCCATACGCCATACTCCTGTCCATCCCAGATGAAGAGGTTGCCGTCGTAGCAAGGCAGATAGCCGCTCCAGTTGGGGCCGCCGCCCGACATGACGATGGAGAGGGTCGAGGGCACTGTCCACGTCACACCGTCCTGCTTGAAGGTGGTGCCGTTGTTAGTGGCATAGCGGCATGCTGAGAGCATACGGTCTTGCAGGGAGTAGGTAGACTGAATGAGGAAGTTGCAGGGAGCCGTCTCGTCATTGTAGTCATTCAGGCGTGAGTTGATGGTGTTCTGGTTGATGCTGCTCCACTTGCGCAACATGGACGAGGGCGTGGTGCCCAGTGCCTCGTTGGCATAGCGGATGCAGTTGTCATAGTCGCGCTTGAACAGATAGAAGCGTGAGGCGAAGGCGCAGGCTGCATTGTGGTTGAAGTGGTAGGCAGCAACATTATACTTTGAGTCGTCAATCAGGTTGATGCCCTCCAGGAGGTCTTTCTCGATGAGGTCGTAGGTCTCGGCCACGCTGTGCAGAAATTCCGACGTGCTGTAGTCTACACGCACCACGGTCTCAGGCATTGTGACGTAGGGGATGCCGCGGTCTATTTTGCTCTGGGTCTGATCCTTGTACGCCTCGGCGAAGACGTTGACGAGGATGAAGTGCAGATAGGCCCTCAGCACATGGGCCTCGCCCCAACAGTGCGACAGTTCGGGGTCGTGGGCAGGGTCGGCGCTCAACTCGTTCATGGCTGCGATGGCGTGGTTGCACACGGAGATGCCCCCATAGTAGGCCTCCCACACCTGATAGGGAGTGTCGTTGGCGCTGATGGAATAGTTCTGGATGTCCTCCCAACGGTAGGCTTCTTCGTGGAACTTTTCGTAGGCATCGTTGTGAGTGGCAGGCACCACCACGTTGTCGTCCAGGTAGTTGTCGCCGGACAGCTCGTTGATGACAGCGGGCGTGGACACAGGGTAGGCAGAGACGAGCAGCTTGCGCACCTTTTCAGGATTGTCTATCTCGGTGCGGTTGTCGGGCATTTCATCCAGCTTGTCTTGACATCCTGTCAGGAGCAAAGGCGTAACGGAGTAGAGAAGTAAGCAGAGAACACTTGCCGCTACCTTTTTATAATTATATCTTACCATATCATTATCAGTTTTTCTCAATTATCATTCTTTTTCAATGGCTTAGAATCCGAGTCGCAGCGTGGCGGTGAACTGCTTTGAGATAGGCGAAGCCACACCACCAGAATTGATGAATTCGGGGTCTTGCCCATTCAGGTCTTTGTCTGCATAAAGCAGGAAGACATTGGTGGCGGCCAGCTTCAGCGAGGCGTTGCTCAGGAATCCGGTCTTGGCCAGCAACTCCTTGGGCAGGGTGTAGGTGAGTGCCAACTCCTTCAGACGGACAAAGTCGCCCTTGGCAATGCGTGCCGTGGAGTAGTTGTAGGCATTGTAGGCCGTAGAGAGGGCAGTGCTGCCGAAGCGGTCGCGCTGGTTGAGCGAGGCAATGGTGGGGATGTTGGTCACCATCTCGTCGCCGGGAATCATCCAGCGGTTCTTGAACTCGCGGGGCAGCGACGACAGGTCGCTGTAGGTGGCACTGAACACGGGGTCCAGACGCACCACATTGCCGCCGCTATAGGTGATGAACACTTCGAGGTCGAGTTTGCCGCCCTTGTTGAAGTTGTATGAGAAGTTGTTGCCAACCGAACCGTACCATGTAGGCTCTGTCGGGCCTTCATAGACCAGGAAGTCGGTCAGGTTCTCGGTCTCCTGGAAGTTCAGGTCGCCAACGGAAGCATAACCCTCCTCATTGATGACCATAGGCAGACCCTCATTGTTCAGTCCGTCGAACTGGTAGCTGAAGAGCGGTCGCACGGCATAGCCCTCCACACCATAGCCGGCTCCGGTCACGAGGTCGACGGCACGGTCGCCGGTGTTCAGCTTCGTGATTTTGTTTTTGGCGTATGAGTAGATGATGTCGGTGCTCCACTTGAACTTGGGCAGGACGAAATTCTCGGTGTGCAGGCTCAGTTCAAATCCCCTCGACTTCATGTCGGCCACGTTGGCCCACTTGCGGTTCACGCCACCGGCACCCTGTGTGAAGACCAGTCCGATTTCGTCGAAGTTGTTGCGCCAGTAGGCATCGGCGGTCAGGGTGATGCGGTCGTGCAGGAATCCCAGGTCGATACCCACGTTCCACTCGTATTTCTTCTCGAATGTCAGCTCGCGGTTGGCTATCTGGTCAATATCAAATCCGCTCTCGGCTGCCGATGTGGTGGGGCGCCAGATGTTCACGGCCCTATAGATGGCAGTGGCGTTGGTCACGTAGTCGGGGCCTGAAGCAGCGGTCAGCGAGCGGCTGCCGCGCAGCATCAGGGTGGAGAGCCAGCTCTGTGCGCTCTGCATGAAGGGCTCGCTGCCCATGTCGTACTTCAGACCGATGTTCCACGTGGGCAGCCAGCGCGACGACGTGGCCTTGCCCAGGCGGTTGGAGCCCTCGTAGCGCATGGTGCCGTTCACGGTGTAGCGCTTCTTTAACGAGTAGTCGAACTGTCCGTAATAGGCCAGCGAGTTGTGCTGGGTGAACGACTCACCGAAGTATTCGGTGTTCTCCTCGTTCATCTGCTTCAGCCAGAGATACGGGGTATAGGTCAGTCCGCCGTTCTCGTACTGGTAGCCCCATCCCGTCCAGGTGGTGTTGGTGATGCGGCGTGTGGACAGTTCAGAACCGGCGAGCACGCTCAACGAGTGGTCCTCGTTGATTTCGGTGCGGAACTGTGCCATGACGCGGTAGAAGTTTGAGCGTCCCTTGTTGGAGTCTTCATACTTGATACCTCCTGACGGCAGCACGGTCTCAGGCAGAGCCGAGTCGTTGTCGGGGTCTGTGTAGAGCAGCGAGTTGCTGTCACGGATGGTCGAGTTGTCGTCTGTGGCATCCACACCGGCGCGGTAGGCATTGGCCTGGTTGGCATTGTCCATCACGTTGTGTATGCTCTTGGTGTTCGACATACGGGTGGAGATCAGTCCGGAGAGCGTCAGCGTGCTCTTCTCAGTCTGGATGGGCTTGTACTCCAGCTCTGCACGGAACATCAGGTCGCTCACGTTGATGTCGTTGTAGTTGTTCTGCAACTCGTCGAAGATATTGAAGCCCGTGTAGAAACGTGTATAGCGTGCGTAGGGGTCCAGGCATCGGCTGGTGTTCATGGCATAGCTGAAGGGGTTGATGTCGAAGTCACGCTTCACCTCGCCCGTCACCACGTCGGTAGTGCGGTTCAGCGAGCCGGGAGCCTCCTGCTCGCGATAGCTGCCCTGAGCGGCCAGGCGCACGGTCAGGTTCTTCAGCAGGTCGTAGCTGGTGTTGGCGTTCAGGGTGTAACGCTTCACCTTGCCGCGCTGGATGTACTGGCCGGGGTCGTTCATCAGCGAGATGGAGAAATAGCTCTGCGACTTCTCCGTACCGCCCGAGATGCTCACGGAGTGGTTCTGCGAGATGCTCGTGGAGAAGAGCCGGTCGAACCAGTCGGTGTTTCTGAATTCTGCTTCCTGCAGATAGGCGTTGCGGGCGGCCTCGGTGTTCTGCAGGCCGAATCTGCCAGAGGTGGCGTCGTACTTGCGCAACTGCTGGAACATATAGCCGTAGACACCCGAGTTCTGGGCGTTGGCCAGGTTCTCCAACTGCAGCCATCCCTTGTCTGCCATTTCCTTGTAGACGCCCATCATCTCTTGCGAGTTCATGATGTTGTAGTCACCGTATGAGGGCTTCAGACGGCTGGTGAACTCGCCCGTGTAGTTGATGGCGGCACGTCCCTTGGCACCCTTCTTTGTGGTGATGACGATCACACCGGCCATTGCGCGCGCACCATAGATAGAGGTGGCCGAACCGTCCTTCAGAATGGTGAACGACTCGATGTCGTCTGAGTTGAGACCAGCCACGGCACTCGAAATCAGCGTCTTGGCGTCGCCAGAGGCCAACTCGTCGGCCGAGACATCCACGTTGTCCTCGATAATCACGTTGTCGACGACCCACAAGGGCTTCGAGTTACCATAAATGGAGGTGGCACCGCGCACGCGAATCTTGGGCGCTGCTCCGAAGGTGCCACTCACGTTGGTCACCTGCACACCGGCGGCACGTCCTTCGAGCGAGCGGCTCACGTCGGCCATACCTGCCAGTTTTGTCTTGTCGGCGTCAATCTTGCTGGATGCTCCCGTGAAGAGGCGCTTGTCCTGCTTCACCACACCCGTCACCACCACCTCGTCAACCATGTGCTGGTCCGACTTCAAGGTGATTTTCATCCCGTTCTTCGGAGTGACCGTCTGAGAAATCATTCCGATGTAACTTACAACAATTTTTTTACCATTGGGCACAACGATGCTGAAATGCCCGTTGATGTCGGTTTTAGTGCCCTGCTTCGTACCCTGTATGAGGACCGTGGCTCCGATACAAGGGTCGCCAGTGTCTTCATAGACAGTACCGCTGATTTGGTTTTGAGCGAAGGCGATTCCAATGCACAGGAACCACCCCACCAAAAGCGTCAAGAGTCTTTTTTCCATATTAATTATTTACGTAATCGCAGAATTAGCCTGCAAAATTACATATTTTTTTCAAAATGAACAATTTATTTTGCAAAAACTTTCATTTTTGCCGTTTATTTTACGCAATTATGCCAAAGATTCAAAGAAAATTGCCGATTTCTTTCACATTTCGCTTTTTATTTATACCTTTGCAGGCCAAAACCGAAACAAGGTAAAAATCGAAAGAAACAAAAGAATAACATGGCTTTGAAATGTGGTATTGTGGGCCTTCCCAATGTGGGCAAGAGCACCCTGTTCAACTGCCTGTCGAGCGCCAAGGCACAGGCAGCTAATTTTCCGTTTTGCACGATAGAACCCAACGTGGGCGTCATCACCGTTCCTGACGAGCGGCTGGGCCGTCTGGCCGAACTGGTACATCCGGGACGCATCGTTCCCGCCACGTGTGAGATAGTAGACATTGCCGGACTGGTGAAGGGGGCCTCGAAGGGCGAGGGCCTGGGCAACAAGTTCCTGGGCAACATCCGTGAGACCGATGCCATCATCCACGTGCTGAGATGTTTTGAGGACGAGAACATCACCCACGTCGACGGCACCATCGACCCCATCCGCGACAAGGAAATCATCGACACCGAGTTGCAGCTCAAGGACTTGGAGACCATCGAAGGCCGGCTGGCCAAGACCGAGAAGGCCGCTGCCGCCGGCAATAAGGACGCCAAGGTGGAGTATGCCGTGCTGAAGGCATACAAGGAGGTGCTCGACCAGGGCAAGAACGCCCGCGTGGTGGAGTTTGACACCAAGGAGGAGCAGGATTGCGCCCGCAACCTCTTCCTGCTCACGGCCAAGCCCGTGCTCTATGTGTGCAACGTGGGCGAGGCCGATGCCAAGGACGGCAACGACTTCACCCGCAAGGTAGGCGAGTTGGCCGCCGAAGAGGGGGCAGAGATGATGGTCATTGCCGCCAAGACCGAGGAGGACATTGCCGAGTTGGAATCGTATGAGGACAAGCAGCTCTTCCTTGAGGAACTGGGGCTGGAGGAGAGCGGCGTCAACCGCCTCATCAAGAAAGCCTATGCCCTGCTGAACCTGCAGACATTCATCACCGCCGGCGAGATGGAGGTCAAGGCGTGGACCTTCAAGCGTGGCTGGAAGGCTCCGCAGTGCGCCGGCGTCATCCACACCGACTTTGAGAAGGGCTTCATCCGCGCCGAGGTCATCAAGTACGACGACTACTTGAAGTACGGCTCCGAGGCCGCCGTCAAGGAGGCCGGCAAGATGGGCGTCGAGGGCAAGGACTACGTGGTCCAGGACGGCGACATCATGCATTTCCGCTTCAACGTGTAAAACCTGTCATTGTGTTGGAGGTCAGCTATTTGCTGACCTCCAGAAAACGACAAGCCGGGGCTTCGGTGGGAAGTTCCGGCTTGTCGTTTTTTACGGAAAGGCCTTTAGTTAGAATAGGTCTGACTGAGTGCCCGTTTTCTGCATCCTGGCCCGCGCTGCCATTGTGCTGATGATGGTGGCGATGTCGGCCACGTCAACGGTGCCGTCGCCGTTCACGTCGCTCGCCCCCTTCGTGTCGATGGCGACGCTGCTGAAGCCCGTGAACACGGGCCGCCCGTCGCCCCACTGGATGGTGGCCGTCGCCGCATCGCTGTCGGCAAAGCCCTCCTTCTTGGCCACGACGGTGATGGTGTATGCAGGCGGTGCCAGACTGACGCGCTCACCCTCGCTGCCCTTCGCGCTGCTGGTCGTCACCTCGCTGGCGAAGGTCACCCCCTCAGTCTCGCAGGCAAACACCAGTTCTCCGAAAAAACATCTATCTCTGCAGCGTCGGAACTTAGTTCTGATGCCGCAGTATCATACTGGGCGGGAGGCTTCGGCCATCCCAGACGTCGCTTTAAGCGGGGAGTAAGACAGAATGTTTCTGATTAATAGTCACCTTTGAAGAGGTGGCTATTGTCATTCATCTAACTCATCTTGATGTTCTTGTTCCCACAAATCGAGGAACTCGTTTGGCTCCATAACAGTTATCCGGGATTCGGAGAAATCATCAGAGTTGCGAGTAATAATAAAGTCTGACGAGAATGACATGGCAGAATAATGTTGCATTCCGTCTTCAAAATCTATGAAAGGGGCAGACACTGCTTGTCTGACAATGGTTTCGTCAACTGTTGTTATCTTGCAGATGTCTATAAAACTCTCAAACTCCCGCACGATTCGAGATGTGTTCCATTTGTGATGCTGTGAGAGGATGTAGCTTGCCGTAGCGAATGACAATGAGGATACTTGCAATTGTATCTTGTCCTGTATACCAAGACTGACAATCAAAGCTGCTGGCTCGTAAAAATCCCCCCGATGAGCGAGAAAGTCTATGAAGATGTTTGTATCAAGGAATACGTTTTTCATTTGTACTTCTGATATAAATATTCACCGTATGCTTTCTTTTCGTCAAAATCTTCTGGCAGGCTCGTTCCTTGGAACATGATTGCCACCCGGGGGTCAATCTGGAGTTTTCTCTTTTTGTTCGCTGACGTTGTGTGCGCCTTTACATTGGTGGGGGCTTCTGCTTTTGCCTCCTCATAAAGGTGGTCTGCCAGCCAACGCTTGTTGCTGGCGGTCAGTGCCATCGACTGAATTAGGTTCAGCAGGTTGTTCATTACGACTGTAGAGTTCATAGCACTAAAATTTGTTTCACCCTGCAAAAGTAGTCAAAAAGACTGACGAAGCCAAATTATTGAGGACATTTTTATTTCATTCAATAGTTTTTCCCGTTTTTATTGCCAATACAAGAATCAAAATATGGTGGCATACGCATTTCTTAGGTTTAAGGTTCAACAATAATTTCGTTTCATCGGTTGCAAAATTACGAAAAGTTTGGGAACCAGTAAAGAAAATGGCGGAAATATTTGCACGCTACAGGAAAAAAAACTATGCAGCGCCGGAATGTTAGTGATCTTCCGCGAAAAGCGCAAGAAAAGCGGGGGCAAATGCAAAGAAAGGGCCGTCCAAACTTGACAAGCCTGCCAACCTATGCTGGAGATAAGTGCCACTTATCTCGCAAATTCTCTAGCCTGAATTATTCACGGCAATTAAACTGTATGCCGCTAAGGAAACCACGCGCAGCCAATGCCCCGCAGGGGCCTGACAGCGGTAGCCAGCCGTTTCAACGGCTGGGAAACGGCGGGAAAATGGGGGGGGCGTGCCGTAGGTACGCGACCCACACGGCACCCAGGTCGCGTACCTAAAGGCACGCCCGCCATGGCGGCCATACCCGTACCAGCC
>CADACW010000075.1 GCA_902786565.1 uncultured Prevotellaceae bacterium
GCTGCTCCGCGGTATCGACAAGAACGAGATCAAGCGCGGTATGGTGCTCTGCCATCCGGGTCAGATCAAGCCCTTCAAGAAGTTCAAGGCTTCTATCTACGTCCTGAAGAAGGAAGAGGGTGGCCGTCATACTCCTTTCGGCAACAAGTATCGTCCTCAGTTCTACCTCCGCACCATGGACTGCACAGGTGAGATTTCTCTCCCCGAAGGCGTTGAGATGGTGATGCCTGGCGACAACGTTGAGATCACTGTTGAGCTCATCTACGCTGTGGCACTGAACAAGGGTCTGCGCTTCGCTATCCGCGAGGGTGGCCGCACAGTAGGCTCTGGCCAGATTACCGAGGTCTACGAAGACTAAATCATAGTTGAGAGTTAAGAGTTTAGAGTTGAGCGGCTATAGTTCTTAACAAAGAGTGAGGTCTCTCAACTCTTAACTCTGAACACTCAATTACTTACGGGAATAGCTCAGTTGGTAGAGCATCGGTCTCCAAAACCGAGGGTCGTGGGTTCGAGTCCTCCTTCCCGTGCTAAAGAAAGAAACACGATGAACTATATTAAGAAATTTTTCAAGTACTGCCAGGTATGCTATGATGAGTTAGCTCACAAGGTGACCTGGCCAACACGTAAGGAGCTGACGGGTAGTGCCGTGTTGGTACTCACAGCTTCTCTTATCATTGCATTAATAGTCTTTGCAATGGACTTTACGTTTGAGAAAATAATGAGTCTGGTTTATCCGGGCTAATGTATGTTATCCAACAATGGCTGAGACAGGAAACAAGAAGTGGTATGTGCTAAAAGCTGTTAGCGGCAAAGAGGCAAAAGTAAAAGAGTATCTTGAGGCACTGATGAAGAACCGGCCCGAGCTGTCCGCTCGTATCGGCGAAATTTTGTTGCCCACAGAGAAATATGCCCAGTTGCGCAACGGCAAACGAGTCATCAAGGAGAAGCTGTTTCTCCCTGGCTATGTGCTCGTAGAGGCCAACCTCGACAACGAAACCACGTCTACACTCCGATATATGCCTAACGTGCTCGGATTCCTTGGCGGCATGGACAACCCAAGCCCTGTCCGCCAGTCGGACATCAACCGCATCATGGGCACGGTGGAGGATACTGCCATCCGTACTACCGAGGACGCTTCTGTACCATATATGGTGGACGAGACCGTCAAGGTGAACGACGGGCCTTTCAGCGGCTTCAGCGGCATCATCGAAGAGGTGAATGCAGAGAAGCAGAAGCTGAAGGTGATGGTGAAGATATTCGGAAGAAAGACTCCTCTGGAACTTTCTTTCAACCAAGTGGAGAAAGAATAGGACATAGCTGTTACGATATGCCCTTTCTAGTATACGGTCATAGGAGGCTTCCACTCCTTGGCTTATATGAAAATCATTTTTAATTATTAACGAAATGGCTAAAGAAGTTGCTGGAATAATCAAACTGCAGATTAAAGGCGGTGCTGCCAATCCCTCGCCTCCCGTAGGTCCCGCTCTGGGTTCTAAGGGTATCAACATAATGGGATTCTGCAAGGAATTCAATGCCAGAACCCAAGATAAGGCTGGAAAGATTCTTCCTGTCGTTATCACTTACTATGCCGACAAGTCGTTCACTTTCGTTGTCAAGACACCTCCTGCCGCAGTGCAGCTGATGGAGGCTGCCAAGCTGAAGGGAGGTTCGTCAGAGCCCAACCGTAAGAAGGTGGCCAGCGTGACCTGGGATCAGGTTCGCGCCATTGCCGAGGACAAGATGGCCGACTTGAACTGCTTCACCGTGGAGTCTGCCATGCGGCTGATTGCCGGTACAGCACGTAGTATGGGTATCACTGTACAAGGGGAGTTCCCTGGTAAATAACAATAACTTCAATTCTTTAAGACAATGAGTAAACTGACAAAAAATCAAAAGTTGGCAGCTGAGAAGATTGAAGCAGGGAAGGCATACTCTCTCAAAGAGGCCGCAGAGCTGGTGAAGGCTATCACCACAACCAAGTTCGAGGCTTCAGTGGATATTGATATGCGACTGGGTATAGACCCGCGCAAGGCCAACCAGATGGTTCGCGGCGTTGTGTCGCTGCCTAACGGTACTGGCAAGGTGACGCGAGTTCTGGCCCTGTGTACTGCTGATCAGGAAGCTGCCGCTAAGGAGGCAGGTGCCGACTATGTTGGTCTCGACGAGTATATCGAGAAGATCAAGGGCGGCTGGACTGATGTCGATGTCATCATCACAATGCCCTCTTGCATGGGTAAGCTTGGCCCTCTCGGTCGTGTACTCGGCCCCCGCGGCTTGATGCCTAACCCCAAGAGCGGCACTGTTACTATGGACGTGGCTAAGGCTGTGAAGGAAGTGAAGCAAGGTAAGATTGACTTCAAGGTTGACAAGACTGGTATCGTGCATACCTCTATTGGCAAGATCACCTTCACACCAGAACAGATTTATGAGAATGCTAAGGAGTTCATCCAGACCATCATCAAGCTGAAGCCCGCTGCTGCCAAAGGTACATACATCAAGAGTATCTTTGTGTCGAGTACAATGAGTAAGGGTATCAAGATAGATCCTAAATCAGTTGAATAACCCGTAAAAAAGATTAGACAAATGAAAAAGGAAGTAAAAGATACCATCATCGTAGAACTTGGCAAGAAGCTTCAGGAATATCCCCACTTCTACCTGGTAGATCTGAATGGCCTGAATGCCGAGCAGACGAGCGACCTTCGCCGTAAGTGCTTCAAGAGCGAAATCAAACTGCTTGTGGTAAAGAACAAGTTGCTGCACAAGGCTTTTGAGGCTGCCGACGTGGACTACACACCGCTGTATGAGTGCCTGAAAGGCAATACCGCAATGATGTTCACCAAGGTGGCCAACGCACCTGCCAAGCTTCTCAAGGAATTCAAGGACAATAAACAAGAGATACCTGCCCTGAAGGGTGCCTATGCCGAGGAGAGCTTCTTCGTTGGAGCCGACAAGCTTGGCGAGCTGGTTGCCATCAAGAGCAAGAACGAGCTCATCGCCGATGTTGTGGCTCTGCTGCAGTCGCCGATCAAGAATGTCATCTCTGGTCTCAATGCCGGTGGCAAAATCCACGGCCTGCTTGACGCAATCGCTGAGCGTAACAAATAAAGCGAACAGACATCTAATTATTAACAACAAAAACAATTAAAACATTTAAATAAAATGGCAGATATTAAAGCTATTGCCGAGCAGTTGGTGAACCTGACTGTGAAGGAAGTAAACGAGTTGGCAACAGTCCTGAAGGACGAGTATGGAATTGAGCCTGCTGCTGCAGCCGTTGCAGTAGCCGCTGGCCCCGCCGCCGGTGGTGCCGCTGAGGCCGCCGAAGAGAAGAGTTCTTTCGACGTGGTCCTGAAGTCGGCCGGTGCAGCCAAGCTGCAGGTCGTCAAGGCCGTGAAGGAAGCTTGTGGTCTGGGCCTGAAGGAGGCTAAGGACCTGGTTGACGGTGCTCCCGCCACTGTGAAGGAGGGCCTGTCGAAGGAAGAGGCTGAGAACCTGAAGAAACTCATCGAGGCCGCTGGTGCCGAGGTTGAGCTGAAGTAATCAGACTTTTATACACACGCCAATAAACATTATGGTTGGGGACTCTCCAGTAGAGGGTTCCCAGCCTTTTCGTCTCTCTAAACAGCAAAGGAGTGGTACTGTCTGACTCCGCTATATATCCCTCAAACATCGACAAACAAAGAACATGGCTTCAAAAGTAATAGACAACAGAGTAAACTTTGGCAGCGTCAAGAACCCGATGCCCCTGCCAGACTTCCTCGATGTGCAGTTAAAGTCGTTTCAGGACTTCCTGCAGCTCGACACCCCCCCCGAAGAACGCAAGAACGACGGCCTCTACAAAGTATTCGCCGAGAATTTCCCCATCACCGACACTCGTAATAATTTCGTTCTTGAGTTCCTCGACTACTATATCGACCCGCCACGCTACACCATCGAAGAGTGCTTGGAGCGCGGTCTTACCTATAGTGTGCCGCTGAAGGCTAAGCTGAAACTCTATTGCACAGACCCCGACCACGAGGATTTCGGCACCGTGATTCAGGACGTGTTCCTGGGGCCTATTCCTTATATGACGGCCAATGGCACGTTTGTCATCAATGGTGCAGAGCGTGTCGTCGTGTCGCAGTTGCACCGCTCTCCCGGCGTGTTCTTCGGCCAGAGCGTCCACAGCAACGGCACCCTACTCTACTCTGCCCGTATCATTCCTTTCAAGGGTTCATGGATTGAGTTTGCCACCGACATCAACAACGTGATGTACGCCTACATCGACCGCAAGAAGAAGTTGCCTGTCACCACGCTGTTGCGAGCCATCGGGTTTGAGACTGATAAGGACATACTCGAGATATTCAACCTGGCCGAGGAAGTGAAGGTCACTAAGAAGGCCCTTAATGAGGCCATCGGCTCGAAGCTGGCCGCCCGTGTGCTGAAGAGTTGGAACGAGGACTTCGTCGATGAGGACACAGGCGAAGTGGTTTCCGTGGAACGTAATGAGGTCATCATGGAACGTGAGACCGAGATTACCGAGGACAACATGATGGACATCCTGGAAAGCGGTGCCCAGAACATACTTGTACACAAGAACGAGCAACTGGCCCAGGACTACAGCATCATCTTCAACACGCTGGCCAAGGACCCGTCGAACTCCGAAAAAGAGGCTGTGCTCTACATCTACCGCCAGTTGCGCAATGCCGACCCTGCCGATGATGCCAGTGCACGCGAAGTCATCCAGAACCTCTTCTTCAGCGACAAGCGCTACGACCTGGGCGATGTGGGCCGTTACCGCATCAACCGCAAGCTGGGCCTGACCACCGAGATGGACGTGCGCGTGCTGACGAAGGAAGACATTATTGAAATCATCAAATACCTCATACAGCTCATCAACTCGAAAGCCGCCGTCGACGACATCGACCACCTGTCGAACCGCCGCGTGCGCACTGTGGGTGAGCAGCTTTCCAACCAGTTCTCCATCGGTTTGGCCCGTATGAGCCGCACCATCAGAGAGCGTATGAACGTGCGCGACAACGAGGTTTTCACACCTACCGACCTCATCAATGCCAAGACCATTTCGAGTGTCATCAACTCATTCTTTGGCACAAACCCGCTGTCACAGTTCATGGACCAGACGAACCCGCTGGCCGAGGTGACCCACAAGCGCCGTCTGTCGGCTCTGGGCCCTGGCGGTCTGTCGCGTGAGCGTGCCGGTTTCGAGGTGCGCGACGTGCACTACACACACTACGGTCGCCTCTGTCCTATCGAAAGCCCTGAAGGCCCGAACATCGGCCTTATCTCATCGCTCTGCGTGTATGCCAAGATCAATGAGCTGGGCTTCATCCAGACCCCGTACCGCAAGGTGGAGAATGGCGTGGCCAACCTGAACAACGACGAGATTGTCTATCTGACCGCTGAGGAGGAATCCGAGCACGTGATTGGCCAGGGCAATGCACCGCTCAACGACGATGGCACATTTATCCGCGACGTGGTGAAGTGCCGCCAGGATGCCGACTTCCCTGTGGTTCCTCCCTCAGATGTAGACCTGATGGACGTGTCACCCCAGCAGATTGCGTCTATCGCCGCTTCGCTCATCCCCTTCCTGGAGCACGACGATGCCCACCGTGCACTGATGGGCTCGAACATGATGCGCCAGGCCGTGCCTCTGCTTCACAACGAGGCCCCCATCGTGGGTACGGGCATTGAGAAGCAGGTGTGCGAAGACTCCCGCACGATGATTACTGCCGAGGGCGAAGGCGTCATCGAATATGTCGATGCCACCACCATCCGTATTCTCTACGACCGCACCGAAGACGAAGAGTTCGTCAGCTTCGAGCCGGCCATGAAGGAATACCGCATCCCCAAGTTCCGCCGCACCAACCAGAATATGGTCATCGACCTGCGCCCCATCTGCGACAAGGGGCAGCGTGTCAAGAAAGGTGACATCCTGACCGAGGGCTACGCCACCGAGAACGGCGAGCTGGCCCTGGGCCGCAACCTGCTGGTGGCATATATGCCCTGGAAGGGCTACAACTACGAGGACGCCATTGTGCTCAACGAGCGCATCGTCCGCGAAGACATCCTCACATCCGTCCATGTCGACGAGTATTCGCTCGACGTGCGCGAGACCAAGCGTGGCATGGAGGAGTTTACTGCCGATATCCCCAACGTGAGCGAGGAAGCCACTAAGGACCTTGACGAGAACGGTGTCATCCGCGTGGGTGCCCGTGTAGAGCCAGGCGACATCCTCATCGGCAAGATTTCGCCTAAGGGAGAAAGCGACCCCTCGCCTGAAGAGAAGCTGCTGCGCGCCATCTTCGGCGACAAGGCAGGCGACGTGAAAGATTCTTCGCTGAAGGCCAACCCGTCGCTCTCCGGCGTCATCATCGACAAGAAAATGTTTGCACGTGCCATCAAGACCCGTCAGACCAAGCTTCAGGACAAGCAGATTCTTGCCAAGATTGACGATGAATACGAGGCAAAAGTAGACGACCTGAAGGACATTCTGGTCGACAAGCTCCACGAACTGACCAAGGGCAAGACCTCTATGGGCGTCAAGGACTACACTGGAGCCGAAATCATCACCAAGGGCGCAAAGTTCACCATCACCGGCCTAAAGAATCTGGAATATGGTGACGTGGAGACGAGCAACTGGACCAACGATGAGCACAAGAATCATCTCATCGGCCAGCTTATTATCAATTATATGAAGAAGTACAAGCTGCTTGACGCCGAGATGAAGCGCAAGAAGTTTGCCATAACCATCGGCGACGAGCTGCCCACCGGCATCCTGCAGATGGCCAAGGTCTACGTTGCCAAGAAGCGCAAGATTGGCGTGGGCGACAAACTGGCCGGACGCCACGGCAACAAGGGTATCGTGTCGAAGGTGGTGCGCCAGGAGGATATGCCATTCCTGGAAGACGGCCGTCCCGTAGACCTGGTGCTCAACCCGCTGGGCGTGCCCTCACGTATGAACCTGGGCCAGATTTTCGAGGCCATCCTCGGTGCAGCAGGCAAGCGGATGGGCGTGAAGTTCGCAACGCCTATCTTCGACGGTGCCAAACTGGACGACCTGGCAGAATGGACCGACAAGGCCGGCCTGCCCCGCCTCTGCTCAACATACCTCTACGATGGTGAGACCGGCGAGCGCTTTGACCAGCCGGCCACAGTGGGTATCACCTACTTCCTGAAACTGGGCCACATGGTCGAGGACAAGATGCACGCCCGCTCCATTGGCCCGTACTCACTGATTACGCAACAGCCTCTCGGCGGTAAGGCCCAGTTCGGCGGCCAGCGTTTCGGAGAGATGGAAGTCTGGGCCCTCGAGGCCTTCGGCGCCAGCCATGTACTGCAAGAGATTCTTACCATCAAGTCTGATGATACCGTGGGCCGTTCAAAAGCCTACGAGGCCATTGTCAAGGGTGAGCCGATGCCCACACCGGGCATCCCCGAATCGCTCAACGTGCTGCTGCACGAACTGCGCGGCTTGGGTCTGAGTGTCACTCTCGACTAAGTAAATCGAAAATTGAAAATTGAAAATTGAAACTTTGAGATATGGCTTTCAAGAAAGAAACAAAGCAGAAGAACAACTTCACAAAGATTACCATCGGACTTGCCTCACCCGAGCAGATATTGGAGAACTCGTTTGGCGAGGTCACCAAACCGGAAACCATCAACTACCGTACATACAAGCCCGAGCGCGACGGTCTGTTCTGCGAGCGCATCTTCGGCCCCACCAAGGACTATGAGTGCGCCTGCGGCAAGTACAAGCGCATCCGCTACAAGGGCATTGTGTGCGACCGTTGCGGTGTCGAGGTCACCGAGAAGAAGGTGCGCCGTGAACGTAGCGGCCACATAGAACTGGTGGTTCCCGTGGCTCATATCTGGTATTTCCGCTCACTGCCCAACAAGATAGGCTATCTGCTCGGCATGCCCACCAAGAAGCTCGATGCAGTTATCTACTACGAGCGCTACGTGGTCATCAACCCCGGCCCACTGGAAGGCCGCAAAAATGCCGAAGGCGAGCCTCTGCTGGGTTCGCAGAAATTCGACCTGCTCTCAGAAGAGGAATACAATGATATCTACGACAACCAGCTCTCTGAAGATAACTGGCTGCTCGAAGACAGCGACCCCAAGAAGTTCGTTGCCAAGATGGGTGCAGAGGCCATCTACGAACTGCTCTCCACCCTTGACCTTGATTCGTTGAGCTACGAACTGCGCGACCGCGCCAACACCGACGGTTCGCAGCAGCGCAAGAACGAGGCTCTGAAGCGCCTGCAGGTGGTTGAGGCTTTCCGCCAGAGCGTGGAAAGGGGCATCAACCGCCCCGAGTGGATGATTATGAAGATCATCCCCGTCACGCCGCCCGAGCTGCGCCCCCTGGTTCCCCTGGACGGCGGACGCTTTGCCACCAGCGACCTGAACGACCTGTATCGCCGCGTCATCATCCGCAACAACCGCCTGAAGAGGCTCATTGAGATCAAGGCCCCTGAGGTCATCCTGCGCAACGAGAAGCGTATGCTGCAGGAGGCCGTCGACTCACTCTTCGACAACTCGCGCAAGTCGAGCGCCGTGAAGAGCGAGAGCAACCGCCCGCTGAAGTCACTCTCCGACTCGCTCAAGGGCAAGCAAGGCCGTTTCCGCCAAAACCTGCTCGGTAAACGTGTGGACTACTCAGCCCGCTCGGTTATCGTCGTAGGCCCTGAGCTGAAGATGGGCGAGTGCGGTCTGCCCAAGCTGATGGCCGCCGAGCTCTACAAGCCGTTCATCATCCGCAAGCTCATCGAGCGCGGCATTGTGAAGACGGTGAAGAGTGCCAAGAAGATTGTGGACCGCCGTGAGCCCGTCATTTGGGACATTTTGGAGAACGTGATGAAAGGCCACCCCGTGCTGCTCAACCGTGCACCTACACTGCACCGTCTGGGCATTCAGGCCTTCCAGCCCAAGCTCATCGAGGGCAAGGCCATCCAGCTGCACCCGCTGGCATGTACTGCATTCAACGCCGACTTCGACGGCGACCAGATGGCTGTACACCTCCCGCTGTCAAACGAGGCCATCCTTGAGGCCCAGCTGCTGATGCTGCAGAGCCACAACATCCTGAACCCTGCCAACGGTGCACCTATCACCGTGCCTTCTCAGGATATGGTGCTCGGCCTGTACTATATCACCAAGATACGTCCGGGTGCCAAGGGCGAGGGCCTCTCGTTCTATGGCCCTGAAGAAGCCATCATCGCCCACAACGAGGGCAAGTGCGACCTGCACGCCCAGGTGAAGGTGATGGTCGACGATGTGATTGACGGTCTGAAGGTTCGCCACCAGGTCGAGACCTCCGTGGGCCGTGTCATCGTCAATGGCATCGTGCCGCCACAGGTGGGCTATGTCAACACCGTCATCTCGAAGAAGTCGCTTCGCGACATCATCGCCAACGTTATCGAGAACGTGGGCTTTGCCGAGGCTTGCGAATTCCTCGACGGCATCAAGAACCTGGGTTACCGCATGGCCTATCTGGCCGGTCTTTCGTTCAACCTCGACGACATCATCATTCCGAAGGAGAAGGCCGAACTCATCAAGAAGGGTAATGCTGAAGTGCAGCAGATTACCGACAACTACAACATGGGCTTCATCACCGACAACGAGCGCTACAACCAGGTCATCGATACGTGGACACACGTCAACAACGACATCGGCAACATTCTGATGAAGCAGATGACCGAGGCCGACCAGGGCTTCAATGCCGTGTTTATGATGCTCGACTCCGGTGCCCGTGGTAGTAAGGACCAGATCAAGCAGCTCTCCGGTATCCGCGGTCTGATGGCCAAGCCTCAGAAGGCCGGTGCCGAGGGTCACCAAATCATTGAGAACCCCATCCTGTCCAACTTCAAGGAGGGCATGTCCGTGCTGGAGTACTTCATCTCTACGCACGGTGCCCGTAAGGGTCTGGCCGATACAGCTATGAAGACGGCCGACGCCGGATATCTGACCCGCCGACTGGTTGACGTCAGCCACGACGTGATTATCACCGAGGAAGACTGCGGCACGCTGCGCGGACTCGTCTGCACTGCCCTGAAGAGTGGCGACGAGGTCATTTCGTCGCTTGCCGAGCGCATCCTGGGCCGAGTCAGTGTTCACGATGTCATCAACCCCAAGACGGGCGAGACCATCGTGGAAGCCGGCGAGGAAATCACCGAGCCGATAGCCGCAGAGATTGAGAAGGCAGAGATTGAGAGCGTGGAGATTCGCTCGGTGCTGACCTGCGAAAGCAAGAAGGGCGTCTGCCGCAAGTGCTACGGACGCAACCTGGCCACCCGCCGCATGGTGCAGAAGGGCGAGGCCGTGGGCGTGATTGCCGCACAGGCCATCGGCGAACCGGGCACACAGCTCACACTGCGTACGTTCCACGCCGGTGGTGTGGCTGCCAATGCTGCTGCCAACGCTACCATCGTGTCGAAGTACGACACTGCCCGACTGGAGTTTGAAGAGGTACGCACCGTACCCTTCGACGAGGATGGCCGCGAATGTGAGATGGTGGTCAGCCGTCTGGGCGAACTGCGCTTCGTCGACCCCAACACCAAGATTGCCCTCTCAACGGTGAGCGTGCCCTACGGTGCCTCGCTCTACTACAAGAAGGGCGACGTGGTGAAGAAGGGTGAGAAGATTGCCCAGTGGGACCCCTTCAACGCCGTCATTGTTACCGAATATGCCGGCCGTCTGAAGTTCAACGACGTCATCGAAGGCATCACTTTCCGAGCCGAGACCGACGAAACGACCGGTCTGACTGAGAAAATTGTGACTGAGTCAAAGGATAGGACCAAGGTGCCTACTTGCGACATTATCGACGACAATGGCGACAAGGTGGGAACCTACAACTTCCCTGTGGGAGGACACGTTGTCGTGGAGGATGGCCAGACCGTCAGGACCGGTGAGACGCTCGTCAAGATTCCGCGTGCTGCCGCCAAGGGTGGTGATATCACCGCCGGTCTGCCTCGTGTCACCGAGCTGTTCGAGGCCCGCAACCCGTCGAACCCCGCCATTGTCTCTGAGATTGACGGCGAGGTCACCATGGGCAAGGTGAAGCGCGGCAACCGCGAAATCATTGTCACCTCGAAGGCTGGCGACCAGCGCAAGTACCTCGTCTCGCTCTCCAAGCAAATACTGGTGCAGGAGCACGATGCCGTGCGCGCAGGCACACCGCTCAGCGACGGTGCCATCACGCCCAGCGACATCCTGGCCATCAAGGGTCCCACCGCCGTTCAGGAGTACATCGTGAACGAGGTGCAGGACGTGTACCGTCTGCAGGGTATCAAGATCAACGACAAGCACTTTGAGATCATCGTCCGCCAGATGATGCGCAAGGTGATGATCAACGATCCGGGCGACACCTCGTTCCTGGAGCAGGAAATTGTAGACAAGCTCGACTTTGCCGAGGAGAACGACCGCATCTGGGGCAAGAAGGTTGTCACCGATGCTGGCGACAGCGAGGAGCTGAAGCCCGGACAGATAGTGACTGCCCGCCGTCTGCGCGACGAGAACACCAGCCTGAAGCGTCGCGACAAGCGCGTCGTACAGGTGCGCGATGCCGTGCCCGCAACCTCCACACAGATTCTGCAGGGTATCACCCGTGCCGCCCTTCAGACCAAGAGCTTCATGTCGGCAGCATCGTTCCAGGAGACCACAAAGGTGCTCAACGAGGCCGCCATCCGTGGCAAGCAGGACTATCTGGAGGGAATGAAGGAAAACGTCATCTGTGGTCACCTCATCCCGGCCGGTACGGGTCTGCGCGAGTTCGAGAAGATTGTGGTCGGCTCCAAAGAGGAGTACGAGCGCATGCAGGCCAACCGCAAGAACGTGCTCGACTACATCGAGGAGTCCGTGCTCGACGATTAGTCTGATACATCTTATCTTTAGGCCGCAGGGCGCACCCAGTAGTGCCCTGCGGCCTTTTTTTATTCCAACCAGAAGTTTTTTCGTCTGAATGTAATTTCTGTCCGTTTCTTTTTGCGCTTCACATTCTTTTTTGTACCTTTGGGGCCAAAATTGTAGACAATGGCCTATTTAGGAGAGCTGATATCTATCGGCGTAGCTTTTTCGTGGACGGCAACGGCGCTGTTGAGCGAGTTTGGCTCAAAGCGACTGGGCAATCTGACGCTGAACGTGCTGCGCATTGGGTTGGCATTGGTGTTCTCGCTGGTGCTTTTTGGCGTGGTAACGGGTTCACCGCTGCCCGCCGGCGCGTCAACCGAAGCTATTGGCTGGATGCTGCTCTCTGGACTTGTGGGTTACGTAATAGGCGATTTCTGTCTGTTCCAGTGCTATATCATCATCGGCTCGCGCTACGGCCAGCTCTTCATGACATTGGCTCCGCTGGCGGCAGCGCTGATGGCTTGGGTCACGCTGGGCCAGCAGATGACGCTGATGAGCGTCGTTGCGATGGTGGTGACGCTCTTCGGCATCGGCATCTCTGTGTTGGGCCGCAGCGGCAATCATAAACTTTCGCTGAAACTGCCGCTCAACGGCATCCTCTTTGCCATCGGTGCCGCGGTGTGCCAGGGCGTCGG
Organism: uncultured Prevotellaceae bacterium; assembly: GCA_902786565.1. Taxonomy (GTDB): domain Bacteria; phylum Bacteroidota; class Bacteroidia; order Bacteroidales; family Bacteroidaceae; genus Prevotella. Next base: position 12,540 of record CADACW010000075.1, read on the forward strand.
ACTGGTGTTGAGCAAGATTGGTATGGACCATTACGAAACGGTAGCGGGAGTGCCCGAATGGCTGGTGCCCTTCAGTGCCAACTTCTACCGTTGCGTGGCTGGCATCGCAGGGTTCGGCCTGCTCCTCTATTTCCGCGACGGCATTGCCCCTTTGCGTGAGGCGCTACACGACGCGAAAGGCCTCTCTGTGGCTATGGCCACCACCATTTTCGGCCCCTTTGTGGGTGTAGGTTTCTCGCTGATGGCCGTACAGTATACGGCGGCAGGCATCGCCTCCACCCTGATGGCCATGACCCCCATCATCATCCTACTGCCCTCTCGCTGGCTCTTCCACGAGACTATCACCTGGCGTGCTGTGGCCGGCGCCGTCATCTCAGTCATCGGCGTCAGCCTGTTCTTCCTTGACTGAATTGCCAGCAGAGTGTCCGGTCGGCAGCAAAGCTTTCCTGGAATGACCAGCGAAAAGGTGATGGAGGCCGGGGGGATTTGGTCAATTCCCCGGAGCTAACAGAACAAGCGTCGTTCCCGGACGTTAATATTCTAAAAAAATTTTCGGTATGTGGTGAAGATTTCGTAACTTTGTCGGGTTGATTGTAGCATGTTAACTTTTAATTCTTTGAGTTATGATTATGAACTTTCAGCGGCTGCGCAGCAGCCTGATGACGAAGGCCCTCACCCTGCTGGGCTTCAGTTCGCCCCTGGCCCTGATGGCCTGCTATGGCACCCCCACCACGGGGTATGCCGAGGAGGTGTGCATCGACGCCAATGCATTGAGCAGCCAGAAGGGCGACAGCACCACGCTCTCCATCGCTGCCGAAGGCAAGTGGGAGATTGTCTCCGTGCCAGAGTTCGCCACCGTGTCGCAGGACAGCGGTGTGGGCACTGCCTGGATCACGGTGAAGGCTGCCGAGGACAATCTGACCGACCAGTGTCTGGAGGGCGAGATTGTGATTCGCGACGAGAGCGGCGAGAAGTCTATCAACATTGCCCAGCTCCCTGCCGACCCTGACGAAGTGGTCAGCGAGGATGCGCTCGTCGAGCATGAATTGCTCGAAGAGGAGGAGCGCACCTCCAGATAGACGCCTCTGCCCTGGAGACACCCAAGAGAATCGAGTAGGAGGTAAACACTAATCGTAGGTGTTTATCTCCTACTTTCGTGTTTACCGACCTCTCACACCACCGTACGTGCCGTTCGGCATACGGCGG
>CADACW010000076.1 GCA_902786565.1 uncultured Prevotellaceae bacterium
CATAATTCACTTTGTTAGTTCGCTTACGGTTTAAGCTGTGAAATGCGCCTTCCTCCGTCTTGTCTGAAGAAAGAATTATGCTTATGTCACAACATCTTTTAGGTATAAGCCCTTTGACTTTTTCTTTATGCCTTGCTGCATTATCATTGGTGCTACAATATCTGACAAATAGGTTTTCGTGCATACGAAAGAAGCTGTCTTTAAGTAAAGCGTCCTGAAACTATATTATCCCTTTTGACGGCTTTTGCAGTATTCGAGTGCAAAAAGCAAGAGCAAAATTATTTTGTGGTCAAATACATTGTATACGGCGCCGGCGGTGCGGTGGAGATGACAGGAAAAGACTAAATGGTCTCTATGAAATAGCGGATAGCAGCTTGCAGGGAGTCGAGGTCATTCTTGATGATGGAGAGGACTGTTTCCGCGTCCACCTCGAAATAGCCGTGTGCTATTCGGTTTCTGGCACCGATGACATCCCTCCAAGGAATCTCGGGGCGTTCAGGAAGAAGTTCACCATCAGAATGTTCGTCTATCTGCTTAATGCCTTCACCGATGGCCTCGATGAGCATACTGTTGGCAGCCAGCTTCTGCATTCCAGAAGATGAGAGGTAGAATGAGTCGGCATCGTCAACGTCTTCATTCCATTCCTTCAGTTGGTTGATAGCTGTATTTATCTGCTCAAGCGTGTACTTTATGCGGTTACGCTTCTCCAATGACGTAAATACCATCGCGATCGATGTCTTTTAATAGATAGGGATTGATATGCTTATGCATCCGGATAACGTCGACAGGACACATCAGCAACTGCTCAAGGTAACGCTGGAGTCGGACTATTAGGAGTATGCGCGGCTCCATTTCCACACAAACGTCTACGTCGCTTCCCTCATGCTGCTCACCTCGTGAGACGGAACCAAAAATACGTAAGGTTTTCACTCCAAACTGCGTTTGGAGCTCGTCGCTGTGGGCGCGTATGAGGTCGATGTATTCGTTGGTTGTCTTCATTTGCTTGGATGCTATATACCATATTATAATGTGGTTCAGATAAGTTCGGGCGGATTGCAAATCCTTATATTCTTTGCGGTCGGATTACAAATCCGCCCGAACCTTATTCCTTAGTCGGCGAACTTCGCCTTGATCATTTCGCGGTTGAGGCGGGCGATGTTGGCGATGGTCTCGTTCTTCGGGCAGACGGCTTCGCAGGCGCGAGTATTGGTGCAGTTGCCGAAGCCGAGTTCGTCCATCTTGGCAATCATGTTCTTCACGCGGCGCTTTGCCTCGATGCGACCCTGTGGAAGAAGGGCAAGCTGAGAGACTTTCGACGAGACAAAGAGCATTGCAGAACCGTTCTTACAGGCGGCGACGCAAGCTCCACAGCCGATGCATGAGGCGCAGTCCATGGCTTCGTCGGCATCTTCCTTTGGAATGAGGATTGCGTTGGCGTCCTGTGCCTGACCTGTACGGATGCTGGTGTAGCCGCCAGCCTGGATAATCTTGTCGAAGGCACCGCGGTCCACCATACAGTCCTTAATAACGGGGAAGGCAGCCGAGCGCCACGGCTCCACAGTGATGACGTCGCCATCGTTGAAGCGGCGCATGTAGAGTTGGCAAGTGGTGGCGCCACGCTCTGTTTTTCCGTGAGGCGTACCGTTGATGTAGAGAGAGCACATGCCGCAGATGCCCTCGCGGCAGTCGTGGTCGAAGACGAAGGGTTCCTTGCCCTCGTTGATGAGCTCCTCGTTCAGGATGTCGAGCATCTCGAGGAATGAGGTGTCATCAGGTATGTCGTGCATTTCGTGTGTGTCGAAATGACCGGCGTCCTTGGGGCCATTCTGGCGCCAGAACTTTATTGTAAAGCTGATACTTTTAGCCATATTCTTTTTTTCTTTTTTAGATTTTACTTTGGGGCTGCGACGGTGTCGCAGCATAGGGGGACGGGGCTACTTAGTTCTTGTAGTTACGGGTTTGAACCTTGATGGCCTCGTACTCCAGCGGCTCCTTGATGAGTTCGGGCTCGTTGCCCTTGCCTTTGTACTCCCAGCAGCCTACGTAGAAGTAGTGCTCGTCGTCACGCTTAGCCTCACCTTCCTCGGTCTGGTACTCCTCGCGGAAGTGACCACCGCAGGACTCATTGCGAGAGAGAGCGTCGAAGGCTACGAGCTGGCCCATGGTGAAGAAGTCGCGCAGATGTATAGCCTTGTCCAGCTCTACGTTCAGGCCTTCTTTCGTGCCGGGCACGAACAGGTTAGTGTCGAACTCTTTCTCCAGATCGTGCATCTTTTTCAGACCAGTCTTCAGCCCCTCGGCGGTGCGTCCCATGCCTACATATTCCCACATGATGTGGCCCAGCTCTTTGTGGATGCTGTCCACAGAGCGCTTGCCCTTGATGTTGAGCAGTCGATCCAGTTCAGCGTTGACGGCTTTCTCAGCATCGTCGAACTCCTTGCGGTCGGTAGCAATCTTCGGCCAGACAGCCTGGTCGGCCAGATAGTTCTGGATGGTGTAGGGCAGCACAAAGTAACCGTCGGCCAGACCCTGCATCAGAGCCGAAGCGCCCAGACGGTTGGCGCCGTGGTCGGAGAAGTTGCACTCGCCGATGGCGAACAGGCCGGGGATGGAGGTCTGCAGCTCGTAGTCCACCCAGATACCACCCATGGTGTAGTGGATGGCGGGATAGATCATCATCGGCTTATAGTATTTCACGCCATTGATTTCGTTGGCCACATCGCCGGGGAACACGTCAGTAATCTCCTCGTACATCTCGAAGAGGTTGCCGTAGCGCTGCATGATGACGTCGAGCCCCAGACGGTTGATGGACTCCGAGAAGTCGAGGAACACAGCCAGGCCGGTGTTGTTCACGCCGAAGCCCTTGTCGCAGCGCTCCTTTGCGGCACGCGAAGCCACGTCACGGGGAACGAGGTTGCCGAATGCGGGATAGCGGCGCTCCAGATAGTAGTCGCGGTCTTCCTCAGGAATCTCCCATCCCTGCTTAGTGCCCTGCTGCAGAGCCTTGGCGTCTTCAATCTTCTTGGGCACCCAGATACGTCCGTCGTTACGCAGCGACTCCGACATCAGCGTCAGCTTGGACTGCTTGTCGCCGTGCACTGGGATACAGGTGGGGTGAATCTGAACGTAGCTGGGGTTTGCAAAGTAGGCACCCTTGCGATAGCACTGCACGGCAGCGGTGCAGTTGCAACCCATGGCGTTGGTCGAGAGGAAGTACGTGTTGCCATAGCCGCCGGTGGCGATGACCACGGCATTGGCCGAGAAGCGCTCCAGCTTACCTGTTGTCAGGTTCTTGGCGATGATGCCACGGGCGCGTCCGTCGACGATGACCACATCCTCCATCTCGTAGCGGGTGAAGAGCTTCACCTTCTTGGCCTGCACCTGGGCAGAGAGCGACGAGTAGGCGCCGAGCAGCAGCTGCTGGCCCGTCTGACCCTTGGCATAGAACGTACGGCTTACCTGGGCACCACCGAAAGAGCGGTTGGCCAGCATGCCGCCGTACTCACGGGCGAAGGGAACACCCTGTGCCACGCACTGGTCGATAATGTTGTTCGAGACTTCGGCCAGACGATAGACATTGGCCTCGCGAGCACGGTAGTCACCACCCTTCACAGTGTCGTAGAACAGGCGGTAGATGGAGTCGCCATCGTTCTGATAGCACTTGGCGGCGTTGATACCACCCTGTGCGGCGATGGAGTGGGCGCGGCGCGGCGAGTCCTGAATGCAGAAATTATATACGTTGAAGCCCATCTCGCCGAGCGATGCGGCTGCCGATGCGCCGGCCAGGCCCGTACCCACGACGATGACGTCGAGCTTCAGTTTGTTCTTGGGGTTCACCAGACGCTGGTGGGCCTTATATTCCTTCCATTTCTCAGGCACTGGTCCTGCGGGAATCTTAGAATCAATTATTTTTGCCATAATGAAGCCCCCCTCTTATCCCCCAAAAGGGGGAAGGTCTAACAGGGGCGAGGACCTTTGTTTTAAAAAATGTTTCTAACTATTCCTCCCCGTGGGGGAGAGGCTCGTGAGTGGGCTTTACTTGCAGCAAGCGGCGGCGGCAGCCTCTTCGCAGCACTCAGCGGCACCGTTGCAGCAGTCGCAGAGCGAGGGGGCGCAGCCGAAAGCGAAGGCCAGCACCACAACGAGGAAGCAGAGCAAGAGCAGGGTGACGTAAATCAGTCCAATCCACTGGATGCGGCACTGCCAGGTCTTGCCACTCCATCCGAGAGTTTGCAGGGCTGACCAGAAGCCATGGCTGAGGTGGAGCCAGATGGCGCAGAGCCAGATGAGGTAGAGCACCACGAACAGGGGGCAGGCAAATGTGTCCTGGATGAAGGCGAAGCCGTCAGAAGGACTGTGAGCCACGGTGATGCCAGTCAGTTCGGCAAACATCATGTTGTACCAGAAGTTGTAGAGGTGGAGCAGCAGTCCCAGAAGGATGATGATGCCCAGCACGAGCATGTTGCCCGAAGCCCATTTCTCCACCACGTTGGTGCCGTTCACCGTTGTAGACACTTCGTAGCGGTTCTCGCCACGTGCTGTGCGGTTCTGCGCCGTCAGGATGAAGGCAAAGACAATGTGAATCACGGCCAGAGCGGCCAGTCCCATTGTAGCAACCACGGCATACCAGTTGGCGCCGAGGAGTTCACAAATCATGTTGTAAGCCTCGCCGGAGAAGAGCGCAACGATGTTCATGGCGCAGTGGAACGTCAGGAACAAGATGAGCGCAATGCCGGTGACAGACATTACAACTTTCCTACCAATTGATGATTTTAATAACCACATAAATGATTGAAAATTAATTAATAAAATATTGTTTATAAATTTAGTATTAGAGATAAATTGTTGTTTGAGGCTACAAAATTACTAAAAATCCGTGAAACCACAAACAAAAATGGCCTGAAAGTTTTCTGATTCCGAAAAAAGTGCGTACCTTTGCCCTCTCATTTGACAAAAAAATGAAGAAAACGAACAAATATGCAAAGCAAACATAACACTTTTCGCCCTTTCCTGCCCATTTTTGCCCTGTTGCTGTTTTCGCAGGCCTCCTTGTCTCAAATCTTGATTCAGGATGAAGGGGCGCTGCGCAAGTTGAGCATTGCCGAAATGGCTATCAAGAGCCTCTATGTGGACGACGTTGACGAGCAGAAACTCGTCGAGGATGGCATTCGCGGCATGCTGGAAAAGCTCGACCCGCACTCCAGCTACACCACCCCCAAGGAGACCAAGCAGATGACCGAGCCTCTGAACGGTTCGTTTGAGGGCATCGGCGTGCAATTTAATATGGTTGAAGACACGCTGCTGGTCATCCAGCCCGTTTCCAACGGCCCTTCTGAAAAGGTGGGCATCCTGGCCGGCGACCGCATTGTGGGTGTGAACGATACGGCCATTGCGGGCGTCAAGATGAGCAAGGAGGAGATCATGCGCCGTCTGCGCGGTCCCAAGGGCACCATTGCCCACTTGAAGATTGTGCGTCAGGGCATCCGCGACACCCTCTTCTTCGACGTGAAGCGCGATAAAATCCCCGTCCATTCCATTGACGCTGCCTATATGCTGCGCCCCGGCATAGGCTACATACGCATCGGTGCCTTCAGCGCCACCACCCACGACGAGTTCCTCGAGAGTATGGACAAGCTGCAGGCCCAGGGCATGAAAGACCTGGTGCTCGACCTTCAGGAGAACAGTGGTGGCTATCTGCAGACGGCGGCCAAGGTGGCCGGCGAGTTTCTGCAGGCCGGCGACCTGATAGTCTACACCGACGGTCGCCGCGTGCCTCGTCAGGAATACCGGGCTCCAGCCGACGGCCGTTTCACCCAAGGGCGCATTGTGGTGCTGGTCGACCAGTTCTCTGCCTCTGCTGCCGAGATTGTGACGGGTGCCCTGCAGGACCAAGACCGTGGTATGGTGGTCGGTCGCCGCACCTTCGGCAAGGGGCTGGTGCAACGCCCCATCGACCTCCCCGACGGTTCGATGATTCGTCTCACCGTTGCCCATTACTACACCCCCTCGGGGCGCTGCATCCAGAAGCCCTACGAGAAAGGCAATAAGCGCAGTTATGACCGCGACTTGATGGACCGTCTGAACAGGGGCGAACTGACCAATGCCGACAGCATCCACTTTGCCGATTCGCTCAAGTTCACCACTCTCAAGGAGCATCGCACCGTCTATGGCGGAGGTGGTATCATGCCCGACTATTTCGTTCCCCTTGACACCACGCGCTTCACCCGTTACCACCGCGAACTGGCGGCCAAGAGCGTCATCATCCAGCAGAATCTGCGCTTTGTGGATAATCACCGCAACAGCCTGAAGGCGCAATACCCCGACTTCGGCCAGTTCAAACAGCAGTTCGAGGTGCCCCAGTCGCTCCTCGACACCATCCTGCAGGAAGGCGAGAAGCTGGGCGTGAAACCTCACGACGAGGCCGAACAGCTCAAGACGCTGCCCTTGCTCCGTATGCAGCTGAAGGCTCTCATTGCCCGCGACCTTTGGGATATGAGCGAATACTATTCGATTATGAACGAAGACAACGATATGGTGCGCCGTGCCTTGGAACTGTTGAGCCAGAAAGGGACGAAGCGCGCCCCGAAAACCAAAAAGAAGAAGTAACATGACCATCACAATACCAGATCTTGAGCACATTGCCGGGGCTGCCCGCGAGTTTATCGCCCAGATAGGCAGTCGCCGTGTCTTTGCCTTCTATGGCTCGATGGGTGCAGGAAAGACCACCTTCATCAAAGCCATCTGCGAGTCGTTGGGCGTCGACGATGTCATCACGTCGCCCACCTTCGCCATCGTCAATGAGTACACGGCCGCACAGGGCGATGTGGTCTACCATTTTGACTTTTATCGCATCAAGCGGCTGGAGGAAGTCTACGATATGGGCTACGAAGAGTATTTCTACAGTGGCCGTCTCTGCTTCATCGAGTGGCCCGAACTCATCGAGGAACTGCTGCCCGACGATGCCGTGCGCGTGGTCATTGCCGAGCAGCCCGACGGCTCGCGGAGATTGAAGATTGAAGATTGAAAATTGAATATTGAAGATGATGAGACGAATCAATTTGCTTTTAGTATGTCTGTTGTGCTTTGGCCGTTTGTCGGCACAGACCGATGTCACGGCGCAGTACATCACCAACGCCTCGTTTGAGGCCGACGCTGTGGCAGCACTCTCGCCAGTGAACAACTCAGCCGACGGCCTGCGCGGCTATAGTGTCAGCGGCCCCAAGGGGTGGACCGTTGCCAACACGGCCAATGCCGTGAGCCTCATTGTGAACAAAGACTGCTACACCGACAATAACTTCGGCAAGGTGACCACACTGGCCGACGGCCAGCAGGCCTACTATCTGCGCATGGGCTGGAGCACGGGCACCACCGTTTTAAGTCAGACGCTGAAGGCGCTACCCAAAGGCAAGTACCAGTTGGAGACCGCCTTGCGTTCAGCCTACGCCAACCAGGCCACGTCGATGCTCAATGTCAGCGTGGGCCCTTCTATGAACACCATCAGCTTCGCCCAAGGGACCACGGGTTGCTTCCTCACGATGCCTTGGTCAGCCGACCAGCTGTTGTTCTCCCACGAGACCGATGGCGATGTCACCATCAGCTATGCCGTCAACTGGCAGTCGGGTGGCTCCTGCATCATGCTTGACGATGTGCGTCTCTATCGCCTTCCCGACGACTATACGCCCCCACAGCAGCCTACTGAGACCGATGTGGAGAGCCCTACCGAAGGCGCAATTTCCGGCCATTTCATCGAAGAAAATGAGATGAAAGCCGGACTCCTGCAGATGCTGGCCCGCTTCTCCGAATATATGAAGAACGACTTCCAGGACTGCGTGGCCCCCAACAGCGAGGGCGAGGTGTGCGGCTGCTTCCGTGGCGAGAATACCATGGGCAACGACGAGCGCGGTGTGCGCCCCAATGCCGACCTGTCTATGATTTGCGCCTTCCTGGTCAAGTACGGAAAGGACAAGGTAGAGCTGCCGCAGGGTGTCACCTGGACCGACTTGGAGACCTTGGCCATGAAGAGCCTCGTCTTTGCCTACAGCACCCACAAGGCCAACAAGCTGAAGGTCACCGCCGGCAACAAGTATTGGGGTTCCACCTCTGCCAGCGATGCTGTTTGGGAGAGTTCACTCTGGGCCATGTCTGTGGCCTACAGTGCCTTCTTCCAGTGGGACAAGCTCACCGAGAAGCAGCGCGGCTACATCTACCAACTGCTGAAGGCCGAGTGCAACTACGAGTTGCAGCGCACCATCCCCACTGGCTACAACGGCGACACCAAGGCCGAGGAGAACGGCTGGGAGGCCGACATCCTTGCCGCCACGCTGGGCCTTTTCCCCAACGACCCCCTGGCCCCCAAGTGGTTCCAGCGGCTGCGTGAGTTTGCCATCAACAGCTATTCGCAGAAAGACGATGCCACCGACAAGACCGTCATCGACCCTGACTACGACCAGCAGACCGTAGCCAACCTGTACAAGGGCCGGAACCTCTACGATGACTACACGCTGCAGAACCACAATTATTTTCATACCAGCTATCAGAACGTCGTCATCCAGGAGTTGGGCGAGGCCGCTCTGGCGCTGAAACTCTTCCAGCGTGGCCTCTACGGCGAGGAGAAGTGGAAGACCAACGCCCTGATGCACAACAACGACAAGGTGATGCAAGAGGTGCTCTACTGGCTGGCTCTGGCCGACGGCGAGCTGGCCATGCCCAACGGCAACGACTGGAGCCTCTTCCTCTACGACCAAATCACCTCGTACAGCACCAATGCCTGCTTCCTGCGCGACCCCCATGCGCTGATGCTTGAAAACCTGGCCTACAAGCAGATACAGGCCCGCCAGAAGACCACCGCCGACGGTTCGTGGCTGCTGAGACCCGACGTGGGTGCCCGCCGTATGGGCGTCGAGGCCCACCGCGTGATGATGACCTGGCTCATGCACGAAGCACTCAGCACGGCCGACCTGACCCCCACCCGCTGGGAGGACTTCAACCGCGAATACAGCGCTGCGAAGGTCTTCGCTTCGCAGAACATCGTCCGCGCAGCCACTGACGACCGCTTCACCTGCTTCTCCTGGAGCAATGGCCTGAAGAGCTATACCGGCTACATTGCCGCCAACTCTGCCGACAAGAACAAGATCGTGGTGCCCTTCCGGGCCAACAATACTGGCAATTTTCTGGGATGGTACGACGTGCAGGGCAAGAAGACCAACGCCACCCCCGTGGTCAGCGGCAACTACCAGCTGGACGGCAATGCGTGGGTGATGAACGGAGAGCTGCAGACCAACGACGCTGCCCTGAACCACCGCTTCTCCATTTACTCCACGCCCGGCAATGCCGTTATCTATTTGGACAATGTACGCGCAAACACTGCCTGCACCATCACTGCCGAGAAGGGCGGACTGATGGCCATCAGCGTCGACGAGCTGACCAAGCCCGTCCGCACGTTCTACTATCCCGACTATTCAGCCGACTTCGACTGCAATTGCTTCACCCACTGCCAGCTCGACGGCACGGTGTTCACCACCCTGCCCGGCCCGTGGGTGAACGTGGACAATGCCCTCAGCATCGTCAATGCCAGCAGCAAGAGCTTCGCCTTTGGCGAGAAAGCCAACAACAACTCGATTATGACCGCCCGCCTCTATGGCTCCTACAACGGACAGAGCCGCTCGGTGGCCAAGGGCGACCTTGTGGACAGCCGTGCACTGGCCTACTACAGCAATATGACGGCAGAGAAGACCAACGGTTTCTTCACCGACGTCAACCAACTCAGCCATGTCACCCCCGAAGGGTGGAACGGCGCGTTGGTGCCTGACGGCGATGGCGACAAACCGTCGGCCAACACCTATTATCTGCTGCTTTCCAACTTCACGGGCGGCAGCGAGTGCAGTCTGAAGGGTGTTTACAACCGAGTGGGAAAACCCGTGTTTGCCGTGCGTACCACCATTGCCCAGGGTGGCTCTGAGGCCGTCTTCACAGCCGAACAGAACCATTCGGTGGCCAACACCGTGAAGTTCTTCATCGGCGGCAGCGGCTTGGAGGCCATACAGGCCAAGGACGACCCCTCGACCATTTATCTGTTGAATCAGGTGAAGGGCAAGAACCAGTTTTGGGTGACGGCCTCCGACGGCGGCAAGAGCGTGAGCAAGCAAGTGACCATCAGCACGAAAGTGCTCAGAATCAGCATTAGGGGAGGCGAGCTTCTGGTCGAGGAAGCTGCCGGGTTTCCCGGAACCGAAATCTTAGGCGACCTGAACGGCGACTGCTTGGTGAACACTGCCGATGTGGCCGAGTTGCTCCGCATCATCACCGAAGGGGCATCCCTGAACAAGGCGGCCGATGTGAACGCCGACGGGCTGGTGAACATCGCCGACGTGGCTGCATTGCTCATCATCATAGCACAGTAACCAGAGTTAGAAGGTATATAACTCGGAGTTAGAAGGTATATAACTCCCACTTATAAGGTATATAACCCTTAGTCGGCTTCGTCCTGAAGCGGGCGGAAAAATGGTAGAACTATGAAAAGGCATCTGACAATTCCCCTGTTGGCAGTCGCGGCTCTGTGGCTACTGGCTATTAGCGCTTCGGCACAAGCCCGGCGCTTCTGCATTGCCAAGGACGGCAAGGCGGCAACCATCGTCGTCGACGACAGTGAGTGGCAGAGCGTGGTCCGTGCTGCCACTGACCTGGCCGACGATGTCAGCAAAGTCACCGGCACCAAGCCGCTCTTGTCCCGGAAGGGCACGGACGGGATGCTCCTTGTCGGAACGATAGGGCGGAGCCGTCTGGTTGACCGCCTCGTCAAGCAGGGAAAGCTCGACGTCAGGAAGGTCAGGGGCCAGTGGGAGTCGTATCTCATCGATGTGGTCGACGGCTCGCTGGTCATTGCCGGCAGCGACAAGCGCGGCACCATCTATGGCATCTACGACCTGTCGCAACGCATGGGTGTGTCGCCCTGGTACTGGTGGGCCGACGTGCCTGTGGCCCATCAGGATGAAGTGTGTTACGACGGTGGCCGCTTCGTCCAGCCGTCGCCCACGGTGAAGTACCGGGGCATCTTCATCAACGATGAGGACTGGGGGCTGAAGAAATGGGCGTCAACCAACTACGAGCGCGACCTGGGCGACATCGGCCCCAAGACCTACGACCGTGTGTGCGAGCTGCTGCTGCGCCTGAAGGCCAATATGCTGGCTCCCGCCATGCACTCCTGTACGGGTGCCTTCTACTCCCACCCGGAGAGTCAGAAGGTGGCCGACGAGCGCGGCATCATGATTACCACCAGCCACTGCGAGCCACTGCTTTTCAACAATGCTGCACAGTCGGAATGGGACAAGGAGCGTGACGGCGAGTGGAACTACGAGACCAACAGCGCCACCATCATCCGCAAGCTGGACGACCGCATCCGCCAGACGGCCCAATACGACAATATCTACACCATGGGCATGCGTGGGCTCCACGACGAGGCCATGAAGGGCAGCACCGACCCCACCGACCGTGCCCGCACGCTGGAGCGTGTCATCGACCGCCAGCGTGGCATCCTGACCAAGTACAAGAAGCAGAGCCCCCAGCGGCTGCCGCAGATATTCGTGCCCTACAAGGAGACGCTCGATATCTACGACGCCGGCCTGCGCCTGCCCGACGACATCACCCTCGTATGGCCCGACGACAACTATGGCTATATGAAGCGCGTGAGCAACGACAAGGAGCGGCGGCGCAGCGGTGGCAGCGGTGTCTACTATCACCTCTCCTATCTGGGCACGCCCCACGACAACCTCTGGATTTCCACCACTGCCCCCATGCTGATGTACGAGGAACTGCTGAAAGCCTATACCGCCGGCGCCGACCGCTACTGGCTGCTCAACGTGGGCGACATCAAGCCCATGGAGGTGGAAATGCAGCATTTCTTCGATATGGCCTGGAATCTTCCGGCCTTCACCTACGACAATGTGAACCGCTACCAGGCCGCTTGGCTGGCCAAGGTCTTTGGTGCGGTGTATGAGGAGCAGTTCCAGTTCATCCTCGACAATTACTATCGTCTGGCGTGGGACCGCAAGCCGGAGTTTATGGGCTACGAATATGAGTGGGACAGCGAAGAGTATAACCGTCTGCACGACAGCGATTTCTCGTTCCAGACGGGCACCGCGCAGAAGCGGCTCCTGGACTATCAGGACATCTGTTTCGCCTACGATGCCATCGAGCGCAGCGTGGCCCCAGAGCTGCGTCCGGCCCTCTTCGAGATGCTGGGCTATGCCGTACATTCCGCTTATCAGATGAACCGCAAGTTCCTCTACGCCCAGGCCAACCACGAGACGGGCCTGGCCGCCTACGCCGAGCAGTCGCGTGATGCTTTCAGGGAGATTGAGCGCTTGCGTCAGCGCTACAACGGCCTTTTCGATGGCAAGTGGGACCAAATGATTTCAGAGGTGCCCCCCGGCTTCTGTGCCAAATATCAGCTGATGCCCGAACTCTCCGACAGGCCCACCGATGCCTACCGTCTGCCCGATGCCCAGCGCCATCCGGAGTTCAGCCGCAAGGTCGACCTCTCGTCGCTCTCCGTCGCAGCCCCCTTCCGTCTGCTCGAAGGCATCGGCACCGACTGGAAAGCCCTTCAGATGGGCCAGCCCCTCGACTTCCAGACCACCGGCAGCATCGATATTCCGCTCACCGCTGACCTCTCACCCCTCACCTCTCAACTCTCCGTCTGCATCAGCGTGGTGCCCATGTGGCCCGTGGCCTCCGACCGCAGCAACCGCTTCTTGGTGAGCCTTGACGGCAGCACCCCCCAGCTCTGCGAAAACAAGTTTACGGAGTGGAGTCCCGAGTGGAAACTTCAAGTCCTGGAGAACCGCAAGGAGTTCGTCCTGACGTTCCCCCTCGATTCTACACGCACCACCCATGTCCTCACCCTCACCATCGTAGACCCCGGCCAGATCATCCAGAAAATCACCTACTGATGGGGGCCTTGCAAATGTGGGACTGGCGCATGGCCTGCCCCTATGCAGGGCTATTGCTCGTTCTTTCTATCACACAGCTGTGCTGTTTCTTAACCCAACTTTGCCCCCGATTCTCTGATTTCCCTGCTGTCACCGCCGTTCCAGCCTCCTCGATTCCTTTACTGTGTACTACAAACTTTTATTTTT
>CADACW010000077.1 GCA_902786565.1 uncultured Prevotellaceae bacterium
CGCCGTATGCCGAACGGCACGTACGGTGGTGTGAGAGGTCGGTAAACACGAAAGTAGGAGATAAACACCTACGATTAGTGTTTACCTCCTACTCGATTGTGCACTTGTCTGACACCAATCCGATTGCACCGCACAAAAAAAGTTTACATCTTGAAAAGGCGGGTAAAGCGGACTTAGAGATAAGTGCCACTTATCTCGGAGATAAGTGCCTTTTATCTCCCAGATAAGTGGCACTTATCTATTGAGGGGGTTTGGGGGCCGTTTCAAAAAGATATGAAATTCTATGACAAACCAAAGGGCCGTCAACGGATATCTCATTGAGCCGACCGGGGCCAAGCAATGACAAACGACTGGACCTATGACGCGTAGGCGGAAAAAAATAACAACCGAAATAATTTGCATACTACAGAGAAAAGCAGTACCTTTGCACCCATGAATTTTCCTTTCTACATAGCACGCCGATACCTCTTCTCGAAGAAGTCGACCAACGTCATCAACCTCATCAGCGGCATCTCCGTGGTGGGCGTGGCCGTGGCCACGATGGCCCTGGTGGTCACACTGAGCGTGTTCAACGGCTTCAGCGACCTGGTGGCCTCGTTCTTCACGGCCTTCGACCCACAGCTGAAGGTCACGCCCATAGAGGGCAAGACGGCCCCTGCCGACGACCCCATACTGGCCAGCATCAGGCAGCTGCCACAGGTCGACGTGGCCACGGAGACGGTTGAAGACCAGGCCCTGGCCGTCTACAAAGGCAGGCAGGCCATGGTCTGCATAAAGGGTGTGGAAGACAACTTCGACCAACTGACGCACATACGCGAAATACTCTTCGGCGAGGGCACCTTCCAACTGCATGCCGCCGACCTGCAATACGGCATACCGGGCATACGTCTGGCCTACGAGCTGGGCATGGGCTACTACTTCGACGAGCCGCTGCACATTTATGCCCCCCGCCGCGAAGGCCAGCTGGAGATGGACGACCCTTCCAGCGGATTCGTAGAAGACGAGCTCTTTTCGCCGGGCGTGCTCTTCGAGGTGATGCAGGGCAAGTACGACCGCGGCTACATCATCACCTCCATCGCCTTTGCCCGCCGCATCTTCGACCAGCAGGGCATGCTCTCGGCGCTGGAGCTGCGCCTGAAGGCAGGCAGCGACTTCGAGCAAGTGAAGGCCGAGATCAAGCGTCTGGCAGGCGACAAATACCGGGTGGAAGACCGCTACGAGCAGCAGGACGACACGTTCCGCATCATGAAGATTGAGAAGCTCATTGCCTACATCTTCCTCACGTTCATCCTCGTTGTGGCTTGCTTCAACATCATCGGGTCGCTCTCGATGCTCATCATCGACAAGCGCGACGACGTGGCCACCCTGCGCCATCTGGGGGCCACCGACCGCCAGATTTCACGCATCTTCCTCTTCGAGGGGCGCCTCATCACCATCGTCGGAGCCGTGGCCGGCATACTGCTGGGCCTGCTGCTCTGCTGGCTGCAGCAGCAGTATGGCATCATCAGCCTGGGCCGCAGCGAGGGGGCATTCGTCATCAACGCCTACCCCGTGAGCGTCCATCCCTGGGATGTGGTTCTCGTCTTCGTCACCGTGCTCACCGTGGGCTTCCTGGCCGTGTGGTATCCCGTGCGCTACTTCACGCGCCGCTTGCTGGAATAAGGCAGTCAGGCCCCACCTAAAAGCAGATGAGGCCGGGGATAAAACTAAAGGCTTTTCCCTCCGTCCTCCGAAATGTTTAAGCCTGTGCCATAATGATTAGTTCATACAAGTACGGCTCCCGTCCTATACGACTCAAACAGATAGTTAGGACTCTCGTAGTACATTGAGGAGTTGTAGTTGTCAATCTTGCGGGTTATCCACGAGTTGTACACAGCAATCAATGTGCCGATGATGTCGCCGTCAGAGGAATGAGCCACATCAAGTATCAATCGCTGATAAACCTTGCCAATGTCCCAGTGGGACGGAACCGCATAACGGGCAGTGGAGATGTTGTCGAAATAGCCCTCTTCTATGTGGTGCTTCTCTATCAGCTCGTCCGCCACCTTGTCAATATTCTCACAATGGTACACGTCGGCATAGTCATAGACGTGCTGTAATTCTTTCCTACCCAGCGCGTTCACCACAGTGCTACGGTAGTTCTTTGTCTTGCGCCCTATGTAATCTATCAGGCTGCACACAAAAAAGAGGTCGTTCTCTTTCCGGTCTTCACGTCCTGTCATAAGCTGTATACCGTTTTAAAAGTAAGACAATCCAAGGCCGCTTTCGTACAGAAAGCCATCTGGTGTGTAGGATACTTGAATTTGGCGTTACCTCACTACTTGAGTGAACTCCGGCTTGGTGTCGGGGGCGGCATCCTCGGTCACGTAGATGGTGGAGGTGGTCTCCTCGCCGTTCATGCCACGGCTGATGACGGTGAACTTATAGTCTACACCGTCGGGGGTGACGCGCTTGCCCACGGTCTGAGGCGTGCCTAAGGGGAACTGGTAGTCAGAGCAGGCAGCATCGAAGACGGCACTGTCCTCGGGGGTGACGGGCTGCTGGGCCGAGTATTCGGGCAGGGGTTCGACGGTGCCCTCCACGTAGCCGTTCTCCTTCAGGAAGCGGTCCAGCTCCTTTGCGGCAGCGGCCACACGGGCTGTGCGCACGCCGTAGCCGTCCTTGACGTTGGCCTTTGGCAGGGCCTGGCGAAGGGCTTCGGTTGAAGTGTTCAGACCGCCACTGCCGAAAGTGCAGAAAGGCACAATGGTCTTACCGGCGAAGTCCTGCTCCTTGACGAGCGTGGCGATGGGCAGGGCGTAGGTGCCGAACCAGATGGGGTAGCCGAGGAAGATGACATCGTAATCGGCCAGCCGCGACTTCAGGGGCTTGATAGCAGGCGTTTCGCCATTCTGCCGCTCGCGTCCGGAACGCTCGATGGTCTCCTGGAAGTTGCCCGTGTAGGGTACGACGGCCTCCACGGCCTCGATGTCGGCCCCCAACTGATTCTGCAGTTCCTGGGCCACCGCTTTCGTTGTTCCCGTCTCCGAGTAGTAGAGCACGAGCGGTTTCTGCTGTGCGCAGCCAATGGTTATCAATGTCATGGCTGCAAGAAATGATAATACTAAATGTTTGCTCATAAATGATTATTATTTGGAATTAAACTATTCACGAAGTCTTGCTATACAAATCAGCCTAATTAATGATATACGCGCCGCCTGAGACGGTGGCAAGGTCGTAGAGCCAAGTCTTCTGCAAAGGGGCGGGCGCGTCGGGCTTGCCATTGACGATGGGGGCCGGTGTTTCTGCTACGCCAAAGAGGGGGTTGGGATTCTTGCCTTTGGCCGTCTTGAGACCCTTGCCCTTCAGCGGGGTGAGCGAGCGCAGACGGCAGTTGCCGCCAAGGGCCGAGCGCACCACGGCCTTGCTGAGTCGACCGTCTTTCCACTCCATATCGACCTCAAAACCGCCACGGGTGCGCAGTCCGCGCACCGAGCCGTTCCTCCACGCTGCAGGCAGCGCGGGGAGGAGGTAGATGAAGCCGTCGTGACTCTGCACCAGCATCTCGGCAATGCCCGCGGTGCAACCGAAGTTGCCGTCGATCTGGAACGGCGGGTGGGCGTCGAACATATTCGGATAGGTGCCGCCATGCTGTTTCTTGGTCCGGTAGACCAAGAAGGTGTCTACGGTGAGCGTCAGCTGGTCGGTGATGAGTTTGTAGGCATGCTCGCCGTCTAAGAAGCGGGCCCAGGCGCACACCTTCCACCCCATGGACCAGCCGGTCGAGACATCGCCACGCGCCAGCAGCGAGGTACGGGCGGCCTGACAGAGTGCCGGCGTGCGGAAGGGCGAAATCTGGTTTGAGGGGTACAGCCCGTAGAGGTGCGAGAAGTGGCGGTGGTTGTCTTTAGGGTCGTCCAGGTCGTCGAGCCACTCCTGCAGCTGTCCCCAGCGGCCTATCTGCATCGGCGGCAATTGCGCGAGTTGGGTGCGCAGGGTGTCCAGCAGCGGTGTCTCCACCTTCAGTATGCTGCTGGCAGCCAGCACCTCGTTGTATAGTTCAAAGATGATTTGGTTGTCCATCGTCACTCCAGCATCGAGCGGTGTGGGCCGCCCCTTGCCGCCGTGTTCCGGCGATTCGCCCGGACAGACCACCAGGTAGGGCTTCGATGGATGTCTGACCAGCGTCTGCGAGTAGAAGCGTGCGGCATCGAGCATGATGGGGAAATACTGCCTCAGGAAGTCCTCGTCGGCCGTATATAGCCAGTGCTCCCACAGATGGCGCACAATCCATCCTGCCCCCGTGGGCCACAGTCCGCTCGGGGCGTGGTCTACGGGCCCGGTGATGCGCCACTGGTCGGTGTTGTGGTGCAGCACCCATCCGTCGGCCCCGTACATCTGTTGTGCCGTCTGTCGCCCCGTGACACTGATTTCGCGGATGAGGCGGAAGAGGGGGCCGTTCAGCTCGGTCAGGTTGCACACCTCCGAGGGCCAGTAGTTCATCTCCAGATTGATGTTCGTGGTGTATTTCGAGTCCCACGAGGGCAGCATCTTGTCGTTCCAGATGCCTTGCAGATTGGCGGGATTTGTGTTGTCGGGCTGCGAGGAGGCGATGAGCAGATAGCGGCCGAACTGGAAATAAGTGGCCACCAGATAGTTGTCGGGGGCTGAAGCCGAGAAGCGGTCTATGCGCTGGTCGGTAGGCATCGTGGGGTGCAGGTCGGGCCCCAGGTCCAGCTTCACGCGGTCGTAGTATTGGTGGTAGAGCCACTCGTGGCGGGCCTTCAGTCGGTCGTAGCCCTCGGCAGTGGCTTGGTGCAGTCGCTGCCGGCTCTGCGCCACCTCGTCGCCGCCCACGTCCTGATAGTCCACCACATTGGTGCCCACGGCTACGTAGATGGTGGCCTCGTCGGCCCCCGTGACGGTCAGCTGTCCGTTGCTCTGGCTCACTTGCCCGCCCTTGGCCTGCACCGTCATTCGCCCTTGGAATCGGACGCGGTTCTGCAGGCCCTCATGCTTCGCGCTGACGCCCGTGAGGGTGGCCTCAAGGCCCTCGCCGCCGATGAGCACATCGGCATGGGGTGTGGAGAACGAGGCCGTAAACGTCAGTCGTCCGGGTGCCGATGCCGTCAGGTGCAGGGCCACCGCCTTGCTGCCCAAGGGGGCTATGGCCTCGCGCTCGTAGCTCACGCCGTCGACACTGTAGCGCGTGATGGCACGGGCATTGTCCAAGTCGAGCAGACGCTCGTAGCCGGTATAGTTGGCATGGCCCGGCATGGCGATGTAGAGGTCGCCAAAAGGCTGGTAGGGCATGCCCATATTCTGCCCTGCGCCCACAGGCATCATCTTCTCGTTGGCCAGTGCCTGCGCTTCAGCATAGCGGCCCTCGAAGATGAGCTGCCGCACACGTGGCAGGTAGTCCTTGGCCTCGGGGTTGCACACATTGTTGGGCATTCCGGCCCAGATGGTCTCTTCGTTCAGCTGTATGCGCTCCACGGCAGGGGTGCCAAACACCATGGCACCCATCACGCCATTGCCGATGGGCAGCGCCTGTGTCCACGTCTGCGCCGGATGGTCGTACCACAATCTGTGGGCGGCGACCGAAGTCACTGCCCACAGTAGCACAGCAGCCATCAATAGCTTTCTGCTTATACTCATAGTGCTTTTTCCTCTCTATCGTTGCTCGTCGGGGTGAATGCCGTAGTAGACGCGCAAGGGCGTGCTGCTCACCTTGATGAAGCCCTTGGCCTCGTCGGCAGTCCAGCCCGTCTGGGTCTCGCCATATTCACCCAGTTTCGAGCGGGTCAGGTCGTTGGGGCTGTCGATGCCCACGGTCTCAAAGCCGTAGGGGCGCAGGCGCAGGATGGCCGTGCCCGTGACGTTGCGCTGGCTGGAGCGGAGCATGGCCTCGATGTCGGGCATCACCGGCTCCAGGTACTGGCTCTCGTGCAGGAACATGCCGTACCAGTTGGCCACCTGGTCTTTCCAGTACTGCTGCCACTTTGAGAGGGTCGACTTCTCCAGCAGCCGGTGGGCCTCGATGATGAGTTTCGGGGCAGCAGCCTCGAAGCCCACGCGGCCCTTGATGCCGATAATGGTGTCGCCCACGTTGGCGTCGCGCCCTATGGCATAGCTGGCGCCAATCTCCTCAATCTTCTGGATGGCCTTCACCTTGTCGTCGAAGTGCTCGCCATTGACGGCCACTATCTCGCCCTTCTCAAACTGAATCTTCAGCAGCGACTCGGGGGCCTGGGCAGTGACGTGCTTCAGATAAGCCTCTTCGGGCAGTCCCTGGGCGGGGTCGAGCAGTTCGCCACCGCAGATGCTGGTGCCCCAGATGCCCACATTGTACGAATATTTCAGCTTGGCAAAGTCGGCGCTGAAGCCGTGGTCGTTCAGATAGTCCACCTCCTCCTTGCGCGTCAGCTTCTTGTCGCGTGTCAGGGTGATGATCTCCACGCCGGGTGCCATCACGAGGAAGGTCATGTCGAAGCGTATCTGGTCGTTGCCGGCTCCGGTAGAGCCGTGGGCAATGGCGTCGGCGCCAATCTCCTTGGCATAGCGGGCAATGGCGATGGCCTGGAAGATGCGCTCGCTGGAGACGGAGATGGGGTAGCAGTTGTTGCGCAGCACATTGCCGAAGATCATATACTTGAGCGACTTGGCGTAGTACTCCTGCGTCACGTCGAGTGTCACATAGTGGGCTGCTCCCAACTTGTAGGCGTTCTCCTCGTTGGTCTTCAACTGTTCGTCACTAAATCCGCCCGTGTTGGCGCAGGCAGCATGCACTTCATACCCCTGCTGGGCCAGGTACATCACCGTATAGCTGGTGTCCAATCCGCCGCTGAAAGCGACGACAACCTTTTTCTTGTTCATGGTCTATTCTGTATTATTGTTCTTCAAGTTCTTCAAGATGGTGTATGCGCGCCAGCACCTCCTCCGGAATCTTTGCAGGCAGATGCTCGGTGGGGTCGAAAAGCATGGCGGTGCAGATGCAGAATTTGCGGTTGCGCTCGCGCAGCACGGGGTAGTTGACGCATCCCTCGCAGCCCTTCCAGAAAGCCTCGTCGTCGGTCAGGTCGTCGAAGGTGACGGGCTGGTAGCCCAGGGCGGTGTTCATCTTCATCACCGCGGCACCGCTGGTCAGCGAGAATATCTTGGCGTGGGGCCAGCGGGTACGGGCCAGGGTGAACGTCATGTCCTTGATGCGCTTGGCCAGCCCCAACCCCCTGAAGTCGGGGTGCACAATGAGGCCGCTGGTGGTGACATACTGCTTGTTGCCCCAGGTCTCGATGTAGCTGAAGCCAGCAAAGCGCCCGTCGCTCTTCCTGAGCGCAATGACGGCCTTGGCTTCCTGCATCTTCTTGGCCAGATACTCGTGCGTGCGGCGGGCAATGCCCGTTCCGCGCACCTTGGCGGCCTCGGCAATGGTGTCGAGAATGGTGTCTACGTAGACTTCATGCTCCGGTGCCGCCACAAGAATGTCAATCTCCGTGTTGGCTGCGCCAGAGGGTTGGGGAACGCCTGTATGTGCCATCGACAATTCTTCAGTTTCTTCCATTTTTCGCTTTGCAAATAGTCGTTAGGGTTTAGAGGGAGCGTAACAGTCACTTGAGGCTGGGTATCACCTCGGCAAGGGCGTCGACCACCTCCTGATGGGTGCAGTCTTCGCTCACGACGATGAAGATACAGTCGTCGCCGGCGATGGTGCCCAGTATCTGGGTGATGTTGCTGCGGTCAATGTTCCACGCAATGGCGCTGGCATAGCCGGGACGCGTCTTGATGACGCCGATGTTGCCCGAGAAGTTGATGCTCATAAAGCCTGGCATCTGCATCATCTCGCGCACCGAGCTCGACGTGCCCACCCGTTTGTACATGGTCTCGTTGGGCAGCACGTAGACGTAGTCGCCGCCCATGGTGGCGGCCTTGGCCACCTTCAGTTGCTTCAAGTCGCGGCTCAGTGTGGCCTGGGTCAGCTGGAAGCCTTCTTTCTGCAAGGCTCCGAGCAGCTCTTCCTGGCTTCCCATCCGCTGGCTGGAAATGATGAGGCGCAGAGCCTCAAGCCGATTGTTCTTCTCCTTCATAGTTGGTATAATTATTCACTTACGGCTGGCAAAATTACGAATAATCTTGCAAACCGCCAAATGTTTTTGCATATTTTTTACTCAAACAACGATTTAATTAATCTGGCACGGACAAACGCGAGGAAACTCGGCTATCCCGACCGGGCTTGGTGCCACTCTGCGTCTTGTCCGTGCCAAAAATCTGTTGGGGTCTATACGTTCACTCCTCACCCTCTTTCATCACGGAGTATTCGGAGGGTGAAACGCCGAAATGCTTGCGGAAAATGGTGGAGAAGTGGGCCAGATTGGAGAAGCCTACGGTATAGGCCACCTGGGTGACATTGATTTTCTGCTCCTTCAGCAGACGGGCGGCCTGCTCCAGGCGGATGTTGCGGATAAACTCCGAGGTGCTCAGACCCGTCAGTTCCTTCATCTTGCGGTGCAGCTGGGCGCGGCTGATGCCCACCTCCTGGCAGAGCATTTCGACGTTGAAGTCGCTGTCGTTCAGGTTCTTGTTCACGGCCTTCATGATGCGCTCCATCAGCTGCTCGTCGTTGCCCTTCACCTCAGGCTGCTCCAGTTTGTCGGCCTGCTGCTGGGCACCGCTGAACTTGCCTTTCAGGTGGCGGCGGCCCTGTATCAGGTTCTCAATGGTCAGGTGCAGCTCCTCCATGTCGAAGGGCTTGGCCAGGAAGGCGTCGGCGCCATACTCCAGACCCTCCAGGCGGTTTGACACCTCGGCCTTCGAGGTGAGCATGATGACGGGCAGATGGCTCAGGTTGAGGTTCGACTTGATCATGCGGAGCATGGTGAAGCCATCCATCTCGGGCATCATCACGTCGGACACCACCAGGTCGTAGTCGCCCTGGAGCAGTTCCTTGATGCCCTCCTTGCCGTTGGAGCAGATGCCGAACTTGTAGTAGCGGCGCAGCTCCTGCTGGATATACTGGGCTATCTCGGCATCGTCGTCGACAATGAGGACGCGCTTGCGCGACGACGATGTCGACGCGGGTGTGCCGGCAGTAGTGCTCTGGCTGGCGGCGGGCTGTTCGGGGGTGGTGTCAATCTCTTCGGGCGAGAGATGGGCGTTGCCCAGCGGCAGGGTGATGGTGAAGACCGAGCCCTGGCGGCCGTCGGTGCGGTTGGCGGCACTGATGGTGCCGTGGTGCATGTCGACAATCATCTTGCAGAGGTTCAGCCCGATGCCGGTGCCGTCGATGTTGAGGCGGCGGGAGTTGCTGCCCTGATAGAAGCGGTCGAAGATATGGCGCAGCGATTCGGGGTCCAGGCCCACGCCGGTGTCCTGCACCTGGAGCACGAGCGACCCTGCAGACTGCTGTCCGCCAGACTCATCGGCCTTCTTGAGCACCACCAGCACCTCGCCGCCCTCGTGGGTGTACTTGAAGGCGTTGGAGAGCAGATTGGTGATGACCTTGTCGAACTGCGAGCGGTCTATCCAGGCCGGCAGCGACTCGATGCCCTCGTGCAGGAAGTGCAGCTTGATGTTCAGCTCCTTGGCGTTGAACTCGAACATCTTGCACACACCGGCCACAAAGGTCACCATGTCGGTCTCCTGGCTGTGCAGGTGCATCTGCTGCTTGTCGATCTTGCGCACGTCCAGAATCTGGTTCACCAGGTTGAGGATACGCTTCGAGTTGTGCTCGATGGCCTCGACCGACGGCTGGAACGTGCTGCTGAAGAACGACTGCACGTCGGCGGCCGAGAGGTCGCCGGGCTTGCCGCCCTTCAGCTTCTTGAGGGCGCTGAGGATGATGGTCAGCGGCGAGCGGATGTCGTGGGTGGCGTTGATGAGGAATTTCATCTTCTCTTCGTCCAGGCGGCGGTTGGCGCGGCGGTGCCACATGATGATGAGCAGGGCCAGCAGGGCCAGGAACAGGAGGAAGTAGCAGAAGTAGGCCAGCGTGGAGCTGTACCACGGCGAGAGCACGGTGATGGTGATTACCTTCGACGGCGAGCAGTCGCCACCCTGACAGGCATGCACCTCGACACGGTAGGTGCCGGGCTGCAGGTGGGTCAGCGAAATCTCGTTGGAGCCTTCGGGCTGGCGTATCCAGGGGTCGTTGTTCACCCGATACTCCAGACTGACGTTCTGGGCCACCTCAAAGTTGAACTGCGAGAAGGCCAGCGTCACCGTGTGGTCGAGATAGCTCACGGTGAACTTCTCGCAACTGATGACGGGCTCTCCGCCGGTCACTTGGACGCCATTGACCACGGTGGGAGACTCGACATACTGGTCCACCACGCGGAAGGCGGTGAGACGGAGCGAGTCCTGGGGCTGCTTCTGCTGGGCCACGAACTGCTTGGGCGAGAAGACGGTGAGGCCGTCGTTATGGCCGAAAAACACACGGTCGGCATCGGTGTGCATGCCCACGTTGAAGATATACTCCTTGGTGGTCAGCCCGTTGCCGGCCACGTGGCCTATAAACGTCTCCTCGCCGGGGTCGTACTGCCAGATGCCCATCGACGTTGAGCACCACAGGTGGCCGTCGTTGCTCTCTACGATATAGTTCACCACCTTGTCCTTCAGCACGTCGCTGCCCGGGAAGAGCACTGCCTCAGGCTGCCCTGGCTCGTAGACATAGAGGCCACGGTTGGTGCCAATGAGAATATGGCCGCGGGTGGTCTCGCAAAGCGAGAAGCACATAATGCCGTCGAGCAGTTGCGGCCAGCCGAAGGGCTTGAACGTGTTGCCCTTGGGGTCATAGCACGCCACACCGCTCGACGTGGCCATCCACAGACGGCCGTGGCTGTCGGGCATCATGGCCAGAATCCAGTTGTTGCACAGACGGCCACGCACAGAGTCGTTCTTGTCGCTCATGGAGAAATTGCGCAGATAGCCGGTCTGCGGATTGAACACGCAGAAGCCACGGGCAAAGGTGGATATGTAGATATTGCCGGCGTCGTCGCTGGTCATATCGTTAAATTTGTCGCAGTCGAAGGTGAGCCGGCGCGCCGACCTGCCCGTCAGCGGGTCGTAGGTGTACAGACCGTCGTCGGTGCCCACCCAGTAGCGCCGCTGCTTGTCGCGGAAGATGAACTCAGCGGCATCGGGGGCCTCGGGATGCGCCACCACGCGCCCCTTTTCGTTGAAGCCATAGATGCCCACGCCCTGCACGGTGGTCCACGTCATGCCGCCGTCGCCTTCGCATAGAGAGCTGATGGTGCTGCCCAGGCGCACGCCCTGGCCCTCGAAACTCCAGCTCTGGAAGGCGGCCGGCTTGGTGGGCACCAGCACCAGGCCCTTGCGGTGGCAGCCCAGCCACAGGTTGCCCTTATGGTCGAAAAGGGTCGAGCTGACCTTGGTTGTCTGCATATCCACACCGATGCAGCTCACGTCGAGAGGCTCCAGACGGCGGTTCTTGCCCGGAGCAACGGTGAAGACACCCATGCCTCGCGTACCTATATATATAGTACCGGAGGCGTCGACGTCGGCTTTCCACAAAATCAGGTTGTGCTTGTCTATCAGCGACATGTCGATATTGGCACGTTTCAATTGGCCGTCGCTGTACGACAGAATGCCATGCTGGCAAATCACCAGCAACTCGCCTTCTTGCTCGACGAATGCCTGCGGAATGCCGTAGGTGGAGTGGAAGGTGGTGATGTGACCCTTGTCGTCCACAGTAATGGCATCGTCGTAGCTGCTGTGCCAAACGCGGGCAAAACGGTCTTCATAGAGACGACTGTAATAATAATGACCCTCGCTGTCATACAGCCGCAACTGGCCATCCTTGCCCAATACATAGGCAGAATAGCCGGCAGTACCCACGGCCAGCCTGCCGTCGCGCAGGCGCAGCAGAGACGTGACGCGGGGACGCACGCTGTCGGGGAAAGCATAGTGCACAAAACTGCATGTCTGGCTGTCGAAGCGGTCCAGGCCCTGGCTCGTACCCACCCAGACATCACCATTTGTGTCAGCCAGCATACAAACCACCACATTGTCCACCAGCGACGTCGGGTCGTCATCGCTGTGCAGAAACGTCTGGAAATTGTAGCCGTCGAAGCGGTTCAGGCCGTAGTCGGTTCCAATCCAGATGGAGCCAAACTTATCTTGGCGAAGGTCGTTTATGAGACTGCTGGAAAATCGGTCGGCAGAAAAGAATTGCCCCATCTGCGCCTTTGCGGTGAGACACACAATGAGACATGAAACAAATAGAAAAGCGTAACGTTTCATAGTTTTATGGTAAATGTTCCCAGTTATTTGGGCTAATGCGCTGCAAAAGTAAGAAAAAAAGAAAAGACCAGCGCGTCCGTTTCTTCTCCTTTTATGGCCATAACGTCAGTTTTGAGACATCAGATCTATATTTTTCATCGTTTCGTTTTTTTTCTTTCCCATTTTCTGTCAGCCGAAAATCATCCGTCTGCCAGCTGACAATCAAATCGTCCGTCAACTGACAATCAAATCGTCCGTCAACTGACGGACAAACGAAAGAATCATCCTTTAGAGCCAATCGCTGAACCCAAAGCTGATGCAACAAAACCGAAATGGGGGCGTGCCCCTCATCGGCAGCACGCCCCCTGTCAAGAAATTATAAAACAAAAGCATTTCGGCATCATTCTGTCTTCAACCCTCGTTATTTTGTCTTTGACACCCACTTGCGGCCCTGCTGGATGTAGAT
>CADACW010000078.1 GCA_902786565.1 uncultured Prevotellaceae bacterium
AAGTTCGACTGCACGAAGATGGGCTCCAGCACAGACAACTACATCCAGTTCTTCGACAACGACGGCAAGTACCGCTGGGTCGTCCGCCACGCCACGGGCGCCGACCTGAACAACGGCTCGCAGCCCGCCCCCACGTCACGGTTGCAGGGCAAAGGCGTCAAGGACTTTTACCGCTACTACGAGGAGTACGAAGACGAGTCGTATAAACTGGATAAAGATGGCGGCACCGGCCCCGAGATAACAGAGAGGTCGTACAACGACCCTGAGAAGTGGAACACCAGCGAGTTCACCGGCAAAGCCCACTACTGCTACTACAACGTGTATAAGGACAAGGACGGCAACCGCTGGATTCCCGTGAAGTGTGCCGGCGGAACCTACTTTGACAAGGCTCCCTTCACTTACTTCATCAGTTTCGAGGGCCTGACACCCAGTGCCGACGGGCGCCGCATCACCAACCTGCCCAACCGCGAAATGGCCATGAAGATGATGACGTGGCTATGGGCCTGCACCAACAACATGCAGCCTGTCACCGACGAAAAACTGAAAAACAGCAATGGTATCAATATAAACGCCATGAGGGCACTCGTGAACTATGCAGGAATTGACCCCCGCCACCTCTACAAGTCGGTGACGCCGCCAGAGGAAGGCAGACCGGAATCCGCCGTCCAACTCAACTCCGTGGGCTACACCGACGACGACAACTCCACTGGGCAGCAGAAAGTGTTGCGCTGGTATAACTATCCCACCGACATGAAGCAACTCGATAAAGTAAATCAGCGACAGCCCACCTTCTACCACTGGACCACCTACCCGAAGGTGGCATCGAAACTGTTCTACTGGCCGTCGGCATTCTCCACCGACCCCATCTACTTGCAGGACATCGCCTCCGCCGACCTCGTGGCCAAGCACGCCGAGGATCCCTACGTCTATTGCCTGGTTCTACATTACTATGCCAAGGTGCCCGGAGCCAACGTAACGGAGCCACGCACGCGGCCAGTGTCCTATGCCGATAAGGCCACCAACTTCATCTACGAAATGAATACATGGAACTATAACATATGCCTCGACATGTGGCGAGCACCGGTGCTGCTGTTCCGTGTCATCCGACTCTACGACCGTGGCGATGATGAATATGCCACACGCTCGGAGAACGGTATCACCCTGTACCCCTACCATGTCGAACCAGATATCGATGACGATGGCAACATCCTCCTTGATACATACCGCTCTATCATCGACTTCACCGTGGACGATGCCTACAAGAACCACTACTACTGGGTGGACGGCAAACAAGTGACACCGCCAACCTACCGCGAGGAAGTCATCAGGTAAAGCCTATACATTATTATATATATAATATAAAACAAAATGAACATGAAAAAAAGAATGAACTTCTGGCTGATGGCCGCACTGGTGTGCGGTCTCAGCCTCGGCGTCACCTCCTGTAAGGACGATGACGACGACAACGGCTCGGAGAAGACTTCGACCGTAACCCTCGACTCGGATCTGCTCACACGCGGCATCGAGACCGAGATGAAGAGCGCCGCCATCGACGTGAAAGTAACCGCCGACGGCCTCTGGACCGCCAACCTGGGCAAGAATGCCGACTGGGTGATGATCAAGGACTGGCAGGTGACCTACGAGGGCTCGCAGACCCTGACCCTGCTCTTCGACGAGAACCCCACCGGCTACGACCGCACCACCACCCTCACCATCGGCAACAGCGACGGCGAGTTCCAGGAGGTCACCGTCCGCCAGACACCGCTCATCGACGGGAAGGCTCCCACTAACGGCAGCGGACTGGCCTTCGCCGGACAGGGCGTGGGCTGCGGCGTTGACTACGACTACGTGCTCAACGTGCAGAACAAGGCCAAAGCCACCGCGACGTTTGACCCCTACCAGGTGAAGAAACCCAACAACATCTTCAACATCGCCTACATCGAGGAATTGCAGAAGAAGGGAGCAGAAAATGGCGGACTGGGGCCGTTGGCCTATCAGGAGGCCCCCATTGAACTGACACAGTTGGCAGCAGCGATGATCGACGAGAGCATGGTGTCCAAAAAGAAGTTTGACGCCACCCTCACGATGTCGTGCAACTTCGGTGCCATCAACTTCTCGGCACACGGCAAATACACCTCAACGAAAAAGCAGTCGTACAGCAACGTGGACTACGTCATCACCCGCTTCTCACCGATGTACAACGTGACCCTCTCGCCAGCCGAAATCCGCACCTTCGCCTCCAATGATAATAACAACGACCTGTCTGACAGCGACGAGGCAGCCATCAAGAAAATCAACACCCTCGTTGAGCGTTACGCCCGCATGAACAAGCAGCGCGGCTTGACCGGCCTGAACAGCAAAGGCCTGACAGAGAAGCAGCAGGCGCAGATTGACGCAATGAACGACCGTGTGTCGATGAACACCACGTGGGGTGGCGTGTTCTCAACAGCCTTCACCTCTTCTTACAACAAACTGTTCAACGCCCTGGTATCGACCAGTCCCGACTACACCGCCGCCGACCAGGCCCTGAACCAGATAGACAACGACTTCGGACCCTTCTTCATTGCCGGCGGTAACTTCGGCGGAACCATCGTCGTCCACTGCCATGCCACCGACCTCCTGCTCGACGGTAGTGGCAACATCAGTGGTAAAGTTAAAATAGGATATGGTGGGGCGTTCGATTTGGAAGGCGGCTTCTCCCTCTCGGACAGCGGTAAGGAAATGTTCCACGAAGCCGCGCCCAACTTCTACGTCTATGGCGGCAACGACAAAGACACGGCCAACGACCTCTGGGACATCGTCATGGGAAAAAAGCTGGACGACCGCACCAGGTGGTCGAACACGCTGCGCAACTGGGTGAACTCCATGTACACCGCCGACGACAAGAAACCCATCATGAGCAAGGCCGCTCCGATGTCGTTCTACTTGGAGCCTATCTGGACGCTCTTCGACGACCCCGCCATCCAGAAGTATGCCCAGGATTACTTCATCAAGAAGTATGAGGACCGCGGCATCAAGGGCTACCTCAGTATCGCTTTAAATCTGGCGAATGCCACCGCCGACGACCTGTTCGACGCTGACAGCGATTTCTGGAAGAAGAGCAAGCTCAGACAAATTCCGCAAATCTCCAAGGCCAGCGATAACTACAACAAGTCTGAGGATAAGTAATTAACAGAACGACATGAAACGAACAGCAATAGCCCTCCTGACGCTGGCCGCCCTGCTCGCGGCCTGCCACGATGACACCGACGAACCCACACCGCCCACGCCCGCCACACCGGGCGCATGGACGGTGAGCGTGGTGGGCGGCACTGCCGCCGACACCAGCGACGACGACGCCCCAGCCCTCGGCTGGCGCGCCGCCTACGAGAGCGTGACCGTGAGCATCAGCGGGCGCACAGCCGCCACGGGGACTATTGCCGTCACCATCGACGAAGGCAGCGACTGGCTGTCGGTAGCCAGCGACACACTGGCCGCCGACAGCATCGTCGCCCTTACTACCAAGACCAACGACACCGGCATGCGCCGCGAGGCCCTGCTGACCTTCGCCCCCACAGTGGTCGGCGGTTCTGCCGCCGACGCCGACGCCCAGCCCCGCGCCACCCTCCGCATCGTCCAACTCTCGCAGGCCGACAACAGCCACAACGGCGACCCGCGCGAACAACTCTATATCGGCTACGGCTACGACATCTACAAGGCCCTGGAGTCGCCCATGGCCGTGCGCACCAAGGCACCCGTCCTTAACTATGAGCGGCTGCGCGAAATGACCGACCGCTACGGCACCGCCTACGTGCAGGACTGCCACCTCGCGCAGACTGGCGTGCGCTACGTGGCCTCGAACAGCATACACGCCTTCGGCCGCGACCTCGCGGAGCAGCAGACCGGCGACACGGACAACCACTTCGAGGGCTGCAGCGAGGATTGCAAGCAAGCCGAGCAACTCATCGACAAGGCCAAGGGCGAACTGACGCAGCACAACTTCGGCCACGGCTCACTCGAGAAAGCCGTCGCCTCGCGCATCATCGACCGCGCCGCGCTCATCGACATGCAGCGCACCAACTCCGTTCCCTTCACCGCCGACCTCAACACCAGCCTCTTCTATCTCTTGCGAGTAATAGGGGATTCCGACCAGCGCAAGAAGGAAATCGAGCAGATACTCACCGACTACGGCACCCACGTCATCATCCAGGTGGACCTGGGCGGGCGCATCGATTACACGTTCACCATGCAGAAGTCGGCCTCGTTCAACAGCGTCGAGGAGATGAAGCAGGAGGTGGACTTCACCCTGGGCCGCATCGCCGACACCGACCGCACGGGCAAGAACCGTACACCCTCGTCGAGCAAGTCGCACGAGGGAGCCATCACCGTCACGGGCGGCAGCACCGATCTGCGCTCACAGTTGGAGAGCGACATCCGCGCCCTCGACGGCTCGGGCCAGATCAGCCCCACCCATCTGGCCAACTGGCTGGCCAGCATCAACTATTCGCAGAACTTCGAGCGCGACGCGTCGCTCGACATCATCCACTTTGAACTCATCCCCCTCTGGGATCTCGTGCCCTCCAGTCTGCGGCAGGAGTTCATGGAGGCCACTTTCCGCATGGCGCAGCGCAGCGACAGCCAACTGCCCGCCAGTTTCACCGGCACCGACATCTACCAGATAGACACCTCGGAGAAAGCCCTGTTTGATTTCTCTGATATAGATAATATAAGTAATCTAGAAAGTCTATCCCGTCTGCTCTACATCGACGGCGACCCCGTCCTGGAGGTCTGCTCGGAGTATGTGCCGAAAATCCGTACCGACCAGCGCGTCACCATCGCGTACCCCATCTACCGCCAGCATATCCGCATGAACCAGGGCATCTTCCTCGGCGACGGCATCCACCAGCCCGCCTACGTGGGCTTCTCGGGCGCCGACTGCTACGTGGACCCCATCGACTCGCTGGCCCCCGGACGCCGCATCAGCCGCTTCTATTACGCCAGCGGCAGCCTGCTTGTGGCCAAACCCATTGCCATCAACGAGAAGGGCGTCCGCACCGTCGAGGACGACCTGTTCCGATTCGTGAGCGAGGGGCAGACCGTCACCACACCCATACTGAAACTTGGCGCACAGTTCTGGACGCGCCGCGATATCAACTACGCCATGGGCTTCAGCCGCAACCCCACCAGCAAGAAGACCAATACCGACGAGCACGTCGTGGACGGCGTGCTCTACGCCCGGTTCTACCGCGACCTGGGCTACTATCCCCAGCAGTACAACGGCTGGATGTGGGGCTGGAAGCCCAACACCTTCTACGAGAGCCAGCCCAACACGCGCTGGTATCTGCCGTCGCCCGACGACGTGCGCAACCTCCACGCCTTTCTCGGCTTCAACCCCAAGGCGCTCTTCCCCGGCCAGGTGTCGGGCTTCGGCGCACAGTTCAACGGCTACTACGGCATTCACGACTTTCTGCAGAATCGCTCGTTCGACGACGGCGACAACGCCGTGCGCTACCGTGGCCAACTCAGCGTGCTGGCCACTCGCCACGCCGAGGATACCGACAATCCGCTGTTCGCCATCCTCGACCAGCACTACCGCTTGACGCTCCGCGAGGCCACAGGCGACTTCCACCGCGACTACTTCCCCGTCAGGGCCGTGCGCGGCTTCATGTTTGAATATCCCACCCTGAACATCATCAAGGACAATATATATAAATAAGGTAATATGAAATATCTGAAAACGATAGCCATGCTGCTGGCAGCAGTCACCATCACCACTGCCTGTAAAGACGACGACGAAGAAACAACGACAGAAACCCCGACAGACGTGTTGTCGGAAGACGTGCAGCTCAAGATGCAGGAGCGCGAGTCGCTCGCCACGCTGCTCACCATGCTCACCGGCCAGGAGGTAAGCCCGATGAACGACATCGACTTCGAGGGCCGTACCTTCGAGCCTGTCTACGGCGAGGTGACCGACGAGGCGCAGCCCTTCTGCCGTGCCGTGTGTGTGCGCAGTTCCGCCGAGGCCGAAGCCGCCTTCCGTATGCTCGTGGGCGGCAACGACCGCCTCATCAGCGAGACCTCCGACGGCTACACCATCGACATGACCGCCCTCGACTGCCACAGCACCGGCAAGAAGCAGTCGTTCGGCACACTGACCTTCCACCGTGAGAGCGGGCGCAACGACATGGGCTATGCCGAGGTGAGCATCCACTGCATGCCTCACCTGCGGCAGATAGACTACAAGACACGCAGCCAGATGGGCAAGAACGCAGCCTTCGAGTCGCCCTGCGCCTACGGCGACGTCTTCGTCAGGGGCGGCAAATACTACATCTGCGTGAAGGAGAGCGAGGGCTACTCTGCCAACGCCGCCGGCAAACTCGTGTCGATGGAGGCTGGCAAGGGCACGGGCTGGCGACTGATAGACGACTATGAGGACAGCCACCAAGGACTCTGGCTGCCTGAGAAGGTAGGGTCGGTCTACGACATCACGCTCTATATGCTGCTCTGTGCCGACGAGGACTTCCTGCCGCAGAAGAAGCGCATCGTGAAGAAACTGCCCGGCAAGGTGTTCCCCTATGCCTGCTACTACAGAAACGGCATCAACAAGGACCCCAACATCACGTCGCCTGCCGACGAGGGCTTCGGCACCACGCAGCGCGGCTACAGCCACTGGCTACAGCGGAGCGTTTATTATGACGCCAACGACCTGGGTAGCGGCATCCTCGTGGCCCGCGACGCCACCATCGGCTCCTACGTGGGCTTGTTCCAGGGGTGGTGGCGCAACTTCCATTTCGTAAAGTTCCCGCCGAACACCGTGCGTGACAAGGACGTGCGCGAGCGCACTTATTCGTTCACATACAAGGAGTTGACAAAGTTCAACCAGTTCCTCTCAGGTTTCGGTGCTGTCTATACCTGCACGGTGGTCAGCTTCAACGACAAGAAGCCTGACGGGTTCAGTCTCGTGGATATTTAGGAAAAGAAAGGCTTATGAAAAGATTTAGATTTCAAGTTTCACATACATTTAGGTTAGTACTGTTGCTGGCCGCGACGGGAGTCGCTGTCAGTTGTAGCGATGACTCTCTGGAGGCCTGGGTCGGCGATGCCCAGACTGCGGAGAGTCCCGCTGCTTTCCAGTGGACACGCGCTCAGGACATGGAGACGCACGACCTGTTTCTGCGCAACCACGGCGTGGGCTACTCCTACGATGCCGTGCGTGGCGAGTACTGCAACTGGCAGGACATACGCTGCCAGGTAATCGACCGCGCGAGTGTGGAACAACTGCAGCGTATGACGGGCCAGGTGCTGCTCACCACAACGCCGATGAACACCCTGAGGAGCACGGGAAAGTTTGAATACTCGAAGCGCGACTACGTGGCCAACGTGTCGTTGAACTTGAAGGAAGAGATTGACATCGGTCTCTACAAGGGCGAGAAGCGCAAGCGGCAGTACTTCATTGAGGACGGCATCGAGGAGTCGTTTTTCTATTCACTGAACGAACAGATTCTGCGCGCCAACACCACGCTGTCGCCAGCCAACCTGCGCGCACTCTATAATGACAAGAATAAGTGGATACTGACAGAGAGCTTCAGGGGTGCCATCGAGCACCTTGGCCAGAGCACCCAGCAGGACTACGCCGCCGTGGACTCGTTCGTCAACGTCTGGGGCACCCATGTCATCACCGAGGCATGGCTGGGCGGCAGCCTGCGCATTGACCTGATGAACTATATGTGGCGCTGGAACGACAAGTCGAAGACCGATGAGTTTACCACCGAGGAGTTCCTTCAGGCCGTGAAGAGCAAGGACGAGCATCGCTCGGGCACCGACGAGTTCCAGTGGATAGAGCACGGACGGCTGAACATCACGGCGCGCGGCGGCGACCAATCGGTGCTGACGAGCCTCCTTGGCGAGCACAAGGCCGACGGCACACGCGACTTCAGCATCGACGGCGTGGCCAAGTGGCGCACGAGCATCAACTACGACCCGGCGGACGAACTGGGCTCGAACGTGGAACTGGTGGAGATGCGCGTCACACCTATCTGGGAGTTTGCTGAACTGGTGGACCCCTACGTCGCCCTTCGCATCAAAGCCTCTGTTCTGCAGGATGCCGCCGTGCAGCAGTCGCTCTTGGGCGAGATGAACTTCTTCAACGTGAGTCTCCCCGTGGCCTGTCCGTCGGCCACCTGCAGCTACCGCGAGGCCACGGGCCAGTGGACGCCCTTCACCCGTACCGACAGCGACACGGAGCCGATGATGGCAAACATCGTCAGCGGCGGGTGCTACGTGGCCGTCGTCTGCCGCGAGACCATTGATGCGAAGCGCCTCTGGGTCTGCTATCCCGTCTATGAGGGAAAAATAAAGCTGGCCTGCGGCGTGGGCGTGGCCGACGACCAGACGGCCTACCGCGTCAGGTGGCTCAACGGCAAGTGCACACTGACGGCTCTCGACGACAAAGCCACTGATGGGCGCTTCTACATCACCTGCGGCGGCGTGGGCGTCAAGAGAGTGGAAGGCTTCACCTATGCCGACTGCACGGCCCTGCCCGCCATCGAACTCGACGGCGGCGTACGCCCCGACGGCACCTACCAAAGCCGTGCCTTCGCCGTCGCGAAGAGCGGCGAGGATTTCACTCTCTGGGCCGACCGCCAGGAGGCCGACATCGTGGGCTACGACTACGCCAACGTCTCGGCAAACGGTCGCCACCTGTTCCGGCGAAACAATAGTTACACATATATATATAATAATAATGAAATAAAGTATGAAAAGTAAGATTTTCTTTTTAATGCTCCTCGTGGCGGCCATCGCCACGGGTTGTAGCAAGGACGATGATGACAACGGGACACCCGGCCAGGAGACGGCCACGGGGGCCACGATGTCAGTCACCGTAGTGTTTGCGCCTGGACAACTGGGCGACATGGGCTTTGCCGACAACGTCTTAGAGGGCGTGTACCGCCTGAAGGTGCTCGACCACCAGGCACAGCCCGACACCATCGACGTGAACTATCTGGCGGGTGCCGACCTCGACGCCGCCAAGGAGATGATGGAGGACTGGTTTGACAACGGCTACAACATCTACACCGCCAAGCCCTACGAGCGCCGCCTGCTGGTGCTCACCGAGCCGTTCATGGTCGATTGGATGGAGCCGCTGAAGGAGCGCTTCTTGGATATCGACGAGGTGCTGGTGCTGAAGATGAATCAGGACGACGTGGCCAAGGCTACCGCCCGGCTGGGACTTGGCTCCCGCCTGCACGGTCTGAACATCTCGGCCGCCTCGTCGGCGCGCCGCTACTGCCAGTACATCCGCCAGACCATCGAGGAGGCTGAGGAAAACCACCAGGCGGAGATAGAGTCGGGCGAAGCCAGTGAAGATGACCCTGACTACAAGCCGCTGAACTGCGACAACATGTGTTACTTCCGCCTCTACGAACCCGACAAGGTAGCCTTGCGCGACAGCGTTTACGAGGTGCTGAAGGAGGAACTGGGTGGCAGGACGGAAATCGTCTTCAATTTTATGGCCACCACCGTGGGCGACGGCATCTACACCGGCGAGGAGCAGAACTCCATTCTGCAGGAGGCCTACAAGTACGGCCAACTCTTAAGCGACCTCTACACCGAAGAACGCTCGCGCTTCCACTTTGCCGACCTCGGCTCTGCCGCCCAAGGCCTGGGCTACTACTTCATGGGCCGTCAGTCCGACGTTGACGTACTCTCACTCGACACGCAGTTGGCCAGCCAGTGGTGGGTGCGCCGCGACTTCGGAACCGCACTCTTCAACTGGACCGCTCAGTGGATGCGCTCCGATGCCATCGCCACCATGCCCGCCTCGCAGGTGTTCGGCGGCTGGAACAGCAACTACGTCACAGACAACATCCAGCTCCTCGAGGAATAAGTTTTACGACAAAAAGAATTTAACGAATTATGACCATGTTCAAATATCAGCATATCATCAGGTCAGCGGCAAGCCTGCTGCTGGCCCTGGCCTGCGTCATCACCACCGGCTGTAAGAGCGACGATGACGACAATGGAGGCAGCACGAAGCCCGAGGCCACCAAAGTGAAAGTCATCAACGTGGACGTTATCCTGCCCAAGACCATCCAGCAACAGTGGCAGAACAGCATCGACTGGGCCATGACCAACATCAGTCGCGCCCAGACAGGACTGAAGCAACAGGTGAAACTGAACCTGCGCTACCACGACGAAGACACCGAGAACCTGGAGCAGCTGGCCTACAAACTGACCACGCCTGAGGAGGGCGACGACACCTGTCACGCCATCATCGGCCCCTACCACAGCAACCACGCCCAGACGCTGCTCAACTATGCTGCCCAGCGCCGTGTGCCCGTGGTCATGCCCACCTGTACCAGCAGTGAACTACAGCGCATCCACGCCCGCAGCACCTACGCCTGGTTCCTCACCGAGAGCGACGTCACGCAGTGCGAGATGATGCTCTCCGTGGCCCGCTCCGGAAAGGCCGACGTGGCCCTGATCTACAGCGACGACACCTACGGCAAGTCGTTCGAGGACTGGTTCGGCTACTACGCCACTGAGTTCCGGCTGAATGTGGCCGGCGAGGGTCAGATGAAGTACACAAAGGGCAAGAGCATCGATGCCTTCCTCCAGAACATCGACGAGGACAGCAATTCCAAAAACCTGATGCTCTGCGTGGCCGTCAGTGAGCCCGCCGACTATGCCGACATACAGAAGCAACTCTACAACTACCTGCTGAAGCGCGTCGAGGAGGCCGAGGCTGCCGGCGAGAACACCGCCGAACTGAGGGACATCGTGCCCATCTTCGCCGACACGTCGTGCGACGATGCCTTCATCAGCCAGTGCGGCGAGGGCGACTTCGTCGTCGGCATCACCCCCTCGGGCAGCCTCGACTACGGATTCCCGCAGGCCTACCATGCCACCTACGGGCGCCGCCCGCACAACGGCGAGGCACAGGTCTATGACGCACTCTGCATCATCGCCCTCGGTGCCTACTACCAGATGATAAGCCCCGACGAATGTCTCGTCAATGGCGAGCAAGTTGTTTACAGCAAGAAACCCTACGAGGCCGGACTGACCGACTACATGCGCAGCGTGGTAAGCCGCGACGGCTACAACACCGGCTGGGAGGACACACAGCTGCACGTGGGCTTCGAGTGCCTCTTCCTCGAGAACGACTTCGCCCTCCACGGCGCCACCGGCAACCTCGACTTCGACGAGCAGACCTACACCAAGGTACTCAACACCACCTATATGCTCTGGCAGCCCACGAAGGGCAGTAACGGCAAGACCGACATCGAGCCCATCGTCTATATGAGTACCGCCGGCACCAGCAGCCAGGCTTCGACCACCAACATCTGGGAACAGGAGAAACGCTGGATTCAGGATAACTTCGAGGCTGGCAGCGACCCCGAACTGCCCGAACTGACCGACAACTGGGCCGTCATCATCAGCCCCTCGACCACCTGGGCCAACTACCGCCATCAGGCCGATGCCTTCGCCATGTACCAACTGCTGACCGAGTCCGGCTACGACGAAGACCACATCGTACTCATCGTCGAGGACAACCTGGCCAACGACGAGCGTAACAAGTACCCAGGCAAGATATACATCAATGCCATCGAGGACGAGAGCGACCTCGACTTCGACCAGCGCGAGGGTGCCGTCGTCGATTACCACTTCTCGCAGATTACCCGCGACGACGTGGCCGACATCATGCTGGGTCGCCAGAGCGACCGTCTGCCCAAGGTCATCCATTCCACGGAGAACAGCAACGTGTTCTTCTTCTGGAGCGGCCACGGCGGACAGCGCGAAGGCCCGCTGTGGGGCAACGAGGACGCCAGCGAGTACTTCGGCACGCAGCGCATCCACGACATCGTTGAGCAGATGGGCCGCGAGTTCAAGTACCGCCGCATGATGTTCGCCATCGAGACCTGCTTCTCAGGCAACTGGGGCGTGGCCCTGCAGGGACTGCCCAACGTGCTCGCCATCACTGCCGCTAACACCCGCGAGACGAGCGATGCCGACGTACACGACAAGACGCTCGGCGTGTTCCTCAGCAACGCCTTCGCCCGCACCTTCCGCAACGAGGTGGGCCGCCTGAATACTATCTCCATCTACGACCTCTACAAGGAGCTGGCCCGCACCACCATAGGCTCGCACGTCAGCATCTACAACCAGGATCACTACGGCTCCGTATATACCAACACCATGCAGGAGTACTTCCCCTACTGACAAAGACAGAGTAACGAAATAA
Source organism: uncultured Prevotellaceae bacterium (assembly GCA_902786565.1). Lineage (GTDB taxonomy): Bacteria > Bacteroidota > Bacteroidia > Bacteroidales > Bacteroidaceae > Prevotella. The sequence goes on from CADACW010000078.1 coordinate 12,221, forward strand.
CGTCATAACGAAAAAATGAAAAAGATCCAGAACCTTTGGATAATGGCCGTGCTCGTGTGCGGTCTCGGCCTGAGCGTCACCTCCTGCAAGGACGATGACGACGACAACAAGAGTGAAGAACAACAGCAGCAGGAACAGGAGGAACGTGCCTCTAAGTTCTGG
>CADACW010000079.1 GCA_902786565.1 uncultured Prevotellaceae bacterium
TTCAATTATCCTTGCCAATTCGATGATTTTCATACCTAATTGTTAGTTCTACGACTTTATGCATAATCTGCACTAACTGCATCATGTATTTCTCCAACTCATGAAAAGGCTCTCCAAATATTCGTGCTTTGATGAATGCGGACTTGCTTGTCATGCCATTCGTGCGTTAAAAATGTTCAAGAACGATATGGTTATGAATCTTTTTGATTATATTTGCAGTCGAATCGTTTGACGTTTGCTATGAGTGACTGCACAAGATGGACGATAGGCATTGCCACCGTGCTCCACCTGCTGGTGGACGGCCTTTGTGTGTGCGCTCTGTACCTGATGGTTGGAAATGCCGACGGAGCCCGCTTGCTGGCCCTGTTTCTTGCCTATAATGTGCTGGCCTTCATGACCCAGCCGCTGACTGGCTGGTGGGCAGACCGCAGCCGTAGCCGGCATGGGCCGCTGCTTGTCGCCATTGTGCTGCTTTCGGCGGCTGTGGCCCTGCAGATGGTGGCCGTGCTGCGGGGCGCCGACTTGCTGCCATTGTGTGCTGTCCTGCTGGGCCTGGGCAATTCTTTCTTCCACGTCTGGGGCGGCAAGCAGACTGCCGTCTTGAGTGGCAATGATATGCGGAGTCTCGGCATTTTCGTCTCGTCGGGAGTTTTGGGGCTGACCGTCGGTGTGCTCTATGCCTCCTGGTGGCTGTTGGCGGCTATGCTGCTGCTTGTCAGCGTTTTGGGGGCTGTGGTCTCCCGCATAGAGCCCTCTGCTGGCCCCCTTCCCCCATCGGCGAGGAGAGAGACAGCTGGCTTGCCTTCGATGGCGAAGACTCCTGCGTTTATTGCTTTTTGGCTGCTGGCCATCCTCATCTTTGTCTTGCTGCGGTCGTTTGTGGGCGAGGTCGTTTCCGTTGGGTTAGAGAAGTCATCGGCAGTCCTGCTGTTGCTGGCCGTCACGGCCATGGCAGGAAAGGCCTGTGGCGGATGGCTTGCTCGCTGGTTGGGCATCAGCCGTGCCATCGTGGCCTGTCTGGGCATTGTGGCAGCCTGTATGATGTTCAGAAGTGCTGACAGCGTGCCCCTTCTGCCGGTAGTGGCAGGCGTGCTGGCCATCAATTTCACGATGCCTATGACGCTGCACCTGGCCAATAGGCTGCTGCCCCGGCGCGAGGGGCTTGCGTTTGGACTGCTGGCTGCGGTGCTGATACCAGGCTATATGCTGGCGCACAGTCTGCCCCTCTCGCCTGACTCTTATTTCATGCTGTCGGCCCTGCTGCTCACCATTGCGGTGGAGGTGGGCCTGCTGATGCTGATGGGCGAAACGCGTGCCGATGTGCTGGTGGGCGCCGTCGCCGTCAACATACTGACCAATGTGCCGCTGAACTATCTGCTGCTGACGTTTGGCAACAGCGTTGGTCGCCTTATGGTGGGCGAAGTGCTGGTGCTGGTGGTCGAAACGCTGTGGTATTTCTGCTTTGTGCGCCGTTGGCAGCGAGCGGTCGTCTACAGTCTGCTGTGCAATGCCACGAGCTTCCTTGTGGGAATCCTGATACAATACATCATTAAATATTCACTTTAACTTTTTAAATTATGGTAACCAATTCACCCGACATTGCCCCCTGGCCCAGTAAGGAAGAGCAGGAGGAGTTTTTCAAGCAACAAGCCGCGGAACAGGAAAAGGCTGAGAAGGCCAAGAAGAAGATTGAAAAGGCCAAGAAGAAAGAGATGAAGAAGATTGAGAAGGCTCAGAAGAAAGAGAAAAAGAAGATTGAAAAAGCCCAGAAGAAGGCCGAGAAGCCCATGAAGAAGGTTAAGAAGATAGTCAAGAAAGACGTGTCTTCAGCCTCCGCCGGTATGGTGACTACAGCCGAAGTCCCGGCCACGGCCCCTGCTGCCGAGACCACTCAGGCAGCCATGCCCGTGGGCGTGATTCTGGCTGTTTGTGCCTCTCTCCTGATTTGCCTCGGCTCTGCTTGGCTCTACCGAACCCGCCGCACTGCAGGATAGAAACAGCGGCGCAAAAGGGCCGTTCAGCACATTTTGATACATGAGTGAAAGAAAGTGGAACAATGGTGATTGCCGTTATTCTACTTTTTTTGTAATTTTGCGCGCAAGTTGAATTAACAAAATTAAATCATGACAATGAAGAAAACTTTCCTTCTTTCCGTCCTGTTGTGGCTGTCAGTGGCGGTAATGGCCCAAATGCCGGGCTTCACTATGCCAGCTAACACTGCCACCTACAAAGACATCAACTATGCCGGCGACGACCTGGAGGCCCACCGCATGGACATCTATCTGCCCACCTCGGCGGCTGGTCCCAGTAAGGTTATAGTGGCCATCTACGGCTCTGCCTGGTTCTCCAACAACATGAAGCAGATGGCCTATATGTCCATAGGCAAACCGCTGACCGATGCCGGCTTTGCCGTGGTGTGCATCAACCATCGCTCCAGCGGCGACGCCAAGTTTCCCGCCCAGATTCAGGACGTGAAGGGCGCCATCCGCTTCCTTCGCGCCCATGCTGCCGACTACCGCCTCGACACGTCGTTCATCGGCATCACCGGCTTCTCCAGCGGCGGCCATCTGTCGGCCCTGGCCGGTGTGACCAATGGCATGAAGAGCTGCACCATCGGCAACACCACCGTCGACATTGAGGGCACCGTGGGCGGCAATCGCGCCCAGTCGAGCCGCGTCGATGCCGTGGTCGACTGGTTCGGCCCCGTGGATATGGCTCGTATGGAGAACTGCCAGACCGTGAAGGACGAGAAGTCGCCCGAGGCTGCCCTCATCGGTGGCGCCCCAGCCCAGAACCCCGACTTGGTGGCCCTGATCAGCCCCATCACCTACGTCAACGCCGAGTGTCCGCGCTTCCTCGTGTTCCATGGCGATGCCGACAATGTGGTGCCCCACTGCCAGGGTGTCTATTTCTCCGAGGCGCTGAAGAAGGCCGGTCGCCTGGAGCGCTTTGTCAGCGTGGCCGGAGGCCAGCACGGCCCTGTGACCTTCAACGACAGCACCTTCCGCCAGATGACCAGCTTCTTCCTGAAGGAGGCGGCCGCCAAGGCCCCCAAGCAGCGCATTGTGGAAGACGGCGGCACGGGCCCCTACAAGGCCGTGATGAAGGAAGAGCCGACCCTGCCAGAGCACACCCTGCTGCTGCCACAGGACCTCGCCCCCTTTGGCCCGAAGAACCCGCTGCCCGTGCTCGTCTGGGGCAATGGCGCCTGTGCCAACTCGCCCTTCGAGCACATCAATTTCCTCAACGAGATTGCATCGCACGGCTATGTGGTGCTCGCCACCGGCAACATCCCCATGACCGACGAGTGGTACAGAGGCCCCATGTCGCGGTCGGAGCAGCAGATGGAGAGCATCGACTGGATTGTCCGCCAGAATGCCAACCCGGCCTCGCCCTACTACCAGAAGATTGACGTAGGCGCCATCTGCGTGGCAGGCATGTCGTGCGGCGGACTGCAGACCCTGCACAACTGCGCCGACCCTCGCATCAAGACCCTCATGATCTGCAACAGCGGCCTCTTCAAGCGCGACAATGCCGCCCAGGCCGTGGGAGGCATGCCCATGCCGCCCAAGCAGAAGCTGAACGACATCCACACGCCCATCATCTACATCCTGGGAGGCAAGGAAGACATAGCCTACGAGAACGGCATGGACGACTTCCACCTCATCAGCCATGTGCCGGCCTGCGCTGCCAACTTCCCCGTGGGCCACGGCGGTACCTACCGCCAGCCCCATGGCGGCGAGTTCTCGGTGGTGGCCCTGGCCTGGCTCGACTGGCAGCTGAAGGGCCACCGCAGCGCCGCCAAGATGTTTGTGGGCAAAGACTGCCAGCTGTCGGCCCGCCAAGGCTGGACCATTGAAAAGAACGCCCTCTTTGAGGCACTAAAACGATAGCCCTATGAAGAAACTGATGATGACCGTGCTCGTGGCCTGCACCGTGACCGCTGCCACCGCACAACAGCACCGCCTGTGGTACAACCAGCCCGCCCGCCACTGGCTGGAGGCCCTGCCCGTGGGCAACAGCGCCCTTGGCGGCATGGTCTACGGCGGCACCGACGTGGAGGAGATTCAGCTCAACGAGGAGACCTTCTGGAGCGGCAGTCCCTACAACAACAACCCCAAGGAGGCCCTGCAGAATCTGCCCGAAGTGCGCCGGCTGGTGTTCGAGGGCCGTGAGTCCGAGGCCGCCAAGCTGCTGGACAAGTATTTCGTGCCAGGCCCCCACGGCATGCGCTTCCTGCCCCTTGGCAGCCTGAAGCTGACGCTGGGCCACAAGGATGTGCAGAAATATGAGCGGGCGCTCAACCTGGCCACCGCCACCGCCACCACATCTTATATATGTGAAGGTGTGCGCTACGAGCGCACCGTCTTCGCCTCGCTGGCCGACAATGTCATTGTTGTCCAGCTGAAGGCTGGCAAGAAGGGCCGGCTGGAGTTCGACGTCAGTTTCGACAGCCAGTTGCAGAAGCAGGTGTTTACCGTTTCCAGCCACGAGGGCATCAGCGGCCCCGTCAATGAGTTGGCCGCTGTCATTGACGGTGTGGACCAGGAGGGCATCAAGGCCGGCCTGAAGGCTGAGTGCCGCATCATGGTCGAGACCGACGGCGACGTGGAGCGTGGCACCGACCGGTTGAGCGTCGACGATGCCACCACCGCCACGCTCTGCATTGCGGCGGCTACCAATTTCGTGAACTACCATGATGTCAGTGGCTCCCCCGTGAAGAAGAACAACGTGACGCTGGCCAGTGTCAAGGGCAAGCCCTACAAGCAGCTGCTGGCCAGCCACGTCAAGAAATATCAGGAGCAGTACAACCGCGTCTGCCTGACGCTGCCCAAGAACGCCGACTCAGCCCTGCCCACCGACCGGCGGCTGGCTGCCTTCGAGCAGAGCACCAGCCAGACAGAAAACCGTCAATCCCTTGACCTCGACCTTGTGTCGCTGATGATGCAGTACGGTCGCTACCTGCTCATCTCGTCGAGCCAGCCCGGCGGCCAGCCCGCCAACCTTCAGGGCGTGTGGAACGACAAGATGAACGCCCCGTGGGACTCGAAGTACACCATCAACATCAACGCCGAGATGAACTATTGGCCGGCCCTCGTGGGCAATCTCGCCGAGACGCAGCAGCCCCTGTTCCAGATGGTGCGCGACCTCAGCGCCACCGGTGCCGAGACCGCCCGCACCATGTATGGCTGCGGCGGCTGGGTGGCCCACCACAACACCGACCTGTGGCGCATTGCCGGACCCGTCGACGGCACCCCCTGGGGCATGTTCCCCACGGGCGGCGCCTGGCTGACCACCCACCTGTGGCAGCACTATCTCTACACCGGCGACAAGCAGTTCCTGGCTCAGTACTACCCCGTGCTGAAGGGTGCCGCCCAGTTCCTGCTCGACTATATGCAGGTGTACCCCTCGGCCGGCGAGATTAAGGCAGCCGCCGGATGGCTGATGACCGTGCCCACCGTGTCGCCCGAGCACGGCCCGCAGGGCAAGGGCACCAACGTCTGTGCAGGCTCCACCATGGACAATCAGATTGCCTTCGACGTGCTCTCGCAGACCCTGCAGGCCACCCGGGTGTTGGGGTGCGACAGCCTGCTGGCCGCCCGGCTGCGCTTTGCGCTGGCCTGCCTGCCGCCCATGCAGATAGGGCGCCACGGCCAGTTGCAGGAGTGGCTCATCGATGCCGACGACCCGAAGGATGAGCACCGCCACATCTCACATCTCTACGGTCTCTACCCCTCCAACCAGATTTCGCCCTACACCCACCCCGACCTGTTTGCTGCCGCCGCCAACACGCTGAAGCAGCGCGGCGACAGGGCCACCGGCTGGAGCCTGGGCTGGAAGACCAACTTCTGGGCCCGCATGCTCGATGGCGACCACGCCTTCCGGATCATCCAGAACATGCTCCATCTGCTGCCCGACGACTCGCAGATGCGCAACTATCCCAACGGGCGCACCTATCCCAATCTGTTCGACGCCCACCCGCCCTTCCAGATCGATGGCAACTTCGGTGTCAGCGCCGGCATCTGCGAGATGCTGCTGCAGAGCCACGACGGTGCCGTGCACGTGCTGCCCGCCCTGCCTGCGGCTTGGGCCGACGGCGAGGTGCGCGGTCTCAGGGCCAGGGGCGGCTTCACCGTCGATGTCAGGTGGCGGCAGTCACGGCCCGTGGCTGTCACCGTGGCCTCCACGCTGGGCGGCACGCTGCGCCTGCGCTCCTACTGGCCCCTCAGCGATGCCCGTCTGAAGGCCGCCAGCGGCCCCTGCCCCAATGCGCTGCTGGCTCCCGCCGAGGTGAAGCAGCCGCTCCGCTCCAACGAGCTGGGCCAGCTGCCCACCCCCACCCTCCGCCCAGTCTACGAGTACGATGTGGAGACCACGCCCGGCACAACCTACACCTTCAAAGTGGGGTGAAGATTTTTCAACTTTCAACTTTCAATTTAATGAGAAACCTCCTCTTCCTCCTCCTCCCCCTGCTGCTGCAGACAGCGGTGAGCAGGGCCGACGACTATGCCACCCTGCACGAGAGCAAGATAGCCAATCCCATGCTCTGGGCCGACGTGCCCGACCCCGACGTCATTCGCGTGGGCGACACCTTCTATATGGTCACCACCACCATGCACCTTATGCCCGGCGCACCCGTGATGGCCTCGAAAGACCTGAAAAACTGGGAGACCGTGGGCTACATCTTCGACCGTCTGACCGACTCGCCCAAGTACGACCTGCTCGAGGGCACCGTCTATGGCCGCGGACAGTGGGCCACATCGCTGAAGTATCACGACGGTCGCTTCTGGGCCCTGTTGGCACCCAATGAGTCGGGACCCATGGGCCAGACCTACATCTTCACCGCCCCCAAGGCCGAAGGGCCGTGGACGGTACACGCCCGTCTGCGCCATTTCCACGACGCCACCCTCTTCTTCGACGATGACGGCACACCCTACGTCTTCTTCGGCACAGGCGAGATGTGCCAGCTCACCCCCGACCTGAAGGGCGTCGTCGACGGCAGCCTGCGCCACTACTTCCAGCGCGAGGCCGACGAGCGCGGACTCTTGGAGGGCACACGCGTGGTGAAGCACCGCGGCACCTACTACGCCCTGCTCATCAGCCACGTCTACGGCCCCGGCCGCCACCGCCGCGAGGTGTGCTACCGCACCACCGACCTCCGCGCCCCCAAGTGGGAGAAGCAGGTCATACTGGAGAGCGACTTCGGCGGATTCTCCCATCTGGCACAGGGCACCATCGTCGATACCGGCGAGGGCGACTGGTACGGCATCATGTTTCAGGACCGTGGCGGCGTGGGCCGCGTGCTGACGCTCTCGCCCGTGCGCTGGATTGACGGCTGGCCCATGCTGGGCGACGAGCAGGGCAGGGTGCCCGACGTGATGCGCCCCTACCGCAGCGGCATGCCCGAGCGCCACATCGTCTGTGCCGACGGCTTCGACGCCCCCAAGCTGGGCCTGCACTGGCAGTGGAACCACAACCCCGTCGACGACGCCTGGAGCCTCAAGGAGCGCCCCGGCTACCTCCGCCTGAAGACCAGCCGCGTGGTGGCCAACCTCTATCTGGCGCCCAACACGCTCACCCAGCGCATGGAGGGCCCCACCTGCAGCGGCAGCATCAGCATAGACATCTCGAAGATGAAGGACGGCGACTGTGCTGGCTTCTGCGCCTTCAACGGCGACAGCGGCGTGCTGACCGTCAAAAAGAAGGGGAAGAAATATTTCCTCGAAATGAGCGAGCAGAAAGTGAGTCTCACCGACCGCGAAAAGGCCGTGACCAGCGTCGACGAGAAGGTTGTCGAAACCATAGAACTGACCTCTCACCTCTTACCTCTCACCTCTCACCTCCACTTGCGAATCTCCGCCGACTTCCAGCCCGGCCACCACGATGCCGCCAACTTCTACTACAGCCTCGACGGCGAGCGGTGGCAGCAGATAGGCACCAAGGGCTACCGCTGCGTGTTCGACTACCGCCGCTTCTTCATGGGCAGCAAGTTCGGCATCTTCTGCTATGCCACCAAGCGAGCCGGCGGCTACATCGACGTGGACCGCTTCGACTATCAGTGTCCGGCGGAGTGACGGCACAGCAAGCACAGACAAAGAAAAGAATGCCGCCGCTCCTCCCGGAGCAGCGGCATTTACAAAATGAAAAAAAATTTAACTTTATTGACGCACCACCGGGTTCTCACGAATTGGGTGGGGCTGTTTGTATTTCTTGCAATAAAGAATTAAGAGTTTAGACTTTAGATTTATTCTCGCTTTGCTGCGATTAGGAATTGTGAATTTAGAATTACGTTGTGCCGACAATTCTTAACTCTTAATTCTTACTCGCCGTAGGCGATACCTCTAAACTCTTAATTCAAAATTCTTAATTGCATTTAGTATTCTTCTTCGTATTCCTCCTCCTCGTCGTCCCAAACATTATTGTTGCGGCCACGACGTGAAACAGCTACGCTGCCAGACTTTTTGCCTTCACCGAAGCCGGCAGACTCGGCAATCATTTGCTGTGTCTGGACGTTAACGATGTTCATTGCCGGATTGATATATGTCTTTTTCATTGCTTTGGTCCTCCTTTTCTTTACTTAATGATTACTTTCTTTCCGTTCACGATGTACAGGCCCTTCTGAGGCTGAGCCACGCTGCGGCCCTGCAGGTCATAGTAGCAGTTCTCCTTCACATTTGCGTTCACGTTGCTGATGCCCGTGGTCTCGTTGCCGAAGCTGAGGGCCAGTGTGCGTGAGCCGCTTGCCGTCGGGTCGGTGTTGCAGTGCAGATAAGCCTTGGTGGTGGCCACGGTGCCGCTGCCAATCTGATAGAACAGGCCGTCGCTGTACAGGATGTAGTCGAAGGTTGTGCCTTTGAACTCCGTAGTGCCGTCGCCAGCCCGGAACATATTGTTGGCAGGAGCCTCAGCAGAAACAGCCACAGGCACGGTGTACTCAGTGCCAGCTGTGCCGACAAGCATCAGCGGTGTGCCAGCGGGAACAGCGCCAACCTCCTCCAGCGTCACCTTGCCAGCAGCAGCGGCAGTGGCCACGTAAGCTTTCAGACCAGAAACGTTTGAGAAGTCGAGAGCCTGAGTCGTAACGTAGGTGGTCTTGTCGTAGGCGGGCTTAAAGGCAACTGCCATAGAAGCTTTTTGCAGTTTGATATAGTAGATGTGCAATCCACTTGTAGGTGTAATTGTGACATCACCGTCTGCGTTAACTGTCCATTTGCAAACCTGATAGAGCTTTGCCTTTTCATTGCCTTCTGTTTGAGTGGCATTGCTCAAAGTAATGCCTCGCTCTTCACTTCCTTTATGTGATTCAACACCAATCTCAATAACTGAACCCGCTGTAACATTGGGGATGGTTATCTTCGTATTCTTGCCATAAAGCCAAAGATAGGAGCTGCCATGATAACCACCTTCCGGCGCGATGCTTGATGTGTTGATATTGAAAATAGCAGCTAATCCATAAGCGTCAGCCGTAAAATTGAGACCTGAAGTTTCTTCAATGTCTGCTCCACTATACTGTAAGGCTGCTGAACTCAGGCTGTTTCTGTAAGTACGTCCATTGTTTTTAAAGTCTGTGCCATCGTTACCTGACTTTTCATATTGATCCCAATTCGTTGCATCAGCAATTAATCCTTCCTGGGTAGTGCTACTCCAATTCGTGAAGTCCCATGTAACAGGAGCATCTAAGTTGATTGTAGATTTTGTGTACTCCTCACCGTAAATCTCGATATAGGCACCAAGCTGATTGTTGCCCGGACGCATAGTGATGGTTGCACCATAGCCAAGTTCTGTAGCAGGAGTAAACTCAATGGTGTTTACATAAGTCTCATCAACATAATCAAAGAATGTACCTGAAGTCGGTGTGAAGTCGTCAAAAGCAACTGTAGAGGCATTACCTGCATTACCTGTCAGCCAAGATTTACCTACAACAACAATTTTAGTAAGCTTGACATTGTCACTAATTTTCAGAGTATAGGAATCCGTATGATTCAGCTTAAAACCATCCTGAGAGCCAGCGAGGTTTACGTAATTAATTCCACGGCCGGCAACATTATTTGTAAGAACATATTGGCCATCAGTACTTGTCCATACGTCACCTGAAACAGTTCCTCCTTTATAACCAAGAACAGCAAGAGCCGAAGGATGGGTTACGTAGCAGTCTTCCTTTGCAATGACTGAAGCAGTTCCTTCTTTAATAGCTATAGCACGCACTGTCGTAGAATTAGACAGCGATATGGCCTCACTATAGACAGTGCTTGATGCGGTAGGCTCTGAACCGTCAGTAGTGTAATAGATAGTAGCGCCTGTGGTTGAACAGGTGATAGTTGCTTTGTTGGTGCTGCTGTTCCACGTAATAATCGGAAGTGCCACTACAGTAGAACTTTCACCAGTATAAACGACTCTTACCATAAAGAGACCATTCTCGCCACTTCCCCTGCTAATGGTATGCGAACCTGCAGCCACATTCTCAATAGTATACAAATTATAACCTGTCCCTGAGGTGGCATCAGAAACAGAAATTACTGTACCATCAAGTTTGTTTGTCTGTACTGCACCTTTAGTTTCCCAAGTCGATTGCAGGATGATAACAGTATGCTCTGCTTCAGCAGTCCAACTGATAGTTGTTGTACTTTCCATTTTAAGACCACTGGTATAAGTCACACCATCATACGTAGCCCCATTGAACTTTGAGTTAAAGTTGTGGTTACCGCTAAAAGAGAAGTAGTCCTTAGAAGTCTGCGAGTCTGATCCGTTAAAAGTAACGGTGAAGGTGTCACCAACAGCTGCCCACGCCCCGCTGCAAACGCACAGTGCGAGCGTCAAAAGAGTAAATAGTTTCTTTTTCATAAATAAATAATGTTAGTTAATAATAAATAAGTTAGTTAATAATAAATAAGGTATAAGTTAGTGTTTTGATTTTTGTGATGGGGGGAAGGCACCTGATGCGTAGGAACACAAAAAAGCGCAGACCCAACCATATCTCACTCGGGTCTGCTACAACCTCTATCCTACTATGGTGAAGCCTGCGCATAGTGCGCAGCTTCAACGTAGGATAGTATTGCTCATAAAGTCTCTTCCGAGGTAGCAGTTCGAGTGAGAATTGAGCAAAAAAGTCAGTGCTTGTAAGAAAACACCGCTGCAAAATTAGTGTTTTTGTGCAAGATTAAGGCAAAGAACAGCAGAAAACACCCTTTTTTGTTTGATTTTTAACTTTATTTAAGTTGTCGGCCCGTTTGTGTCTCTCTGACGGTGTGTCTATGTGAAGTGAACACGTCAGGGCTTTCTCTGAGGAAGGGCCGTGCAAACTCGACATCACCTCCGGCCTGACGCTGAGAAAGAACCGTCCAAACTCGCAAATTCTCTAGCCTGAATTATTCATAGAAAATGTATTTCTTTTTGTAAAACGCGAATTACCAATAATTTGCGAATTACCAATAATTTGCGAATTAATCATTAATTTTTATTTATTAATAATTTGTGGTTAATTCATGGTAAGTGTGAAAAAGAAAGACTTAGCGTCATTCAGTTTAATTGCCGTGAATAATTCAGGCTAAGGAGTTGAGGGGTAAAGGAGTCGCTTTGTCGTTTTTTTTTCAAACGTCCGAAATACCCCCCTTAGAGATAAGTGCCACTTATCTCCGAGATAAAAGGCACTTATCTCCGAGATAAGTGGCACTTATCTCTGAGTTTGCTTTACCCT
>CADACW010000080.1 GCA_902786565.1 uncultured Prevotellaceae bacterium
ATTAAATTATCAGATGAAGACTTGGCAAAAATTGAGAGCTTTGCACAGCAGAACATGCAAAGTTTATACTCATTCTTGAAATCCTGCAATTTGTCAGACGACAGGAAGCGTTATACGTGTTTTCTTTTCCGATTACATCTTGGTGTAAAGGATGTGTCAAACCTCCTTGGTGTGTCATCTTCTTATATTTCACAAATTAGCTCGGATATGGTAAATTCCCTCTTTTCAAAGACAGGAAGTAGTAAGGAACTGAAGAAAGAACTGCTAAAATTTGACAGAATCGACGTGATTCCCGCCAACATTTAATCACACTTAACCCAAAAAGGTTATTTCTAAGAGGCTGGTTTCCAGAAGATTAAAAGGGATATAACAAGTTACTTAATTTTTACTTAATTTTTAAGTTCCAAATTGTTTGGAGCTTTCTTTTGTTATCCATAATTTTGCAGCGGAATTCCATATTTAAATAATGAGTCCACTCGCAAAAGTGGTGTTTTTTTAGAGCATTTTCAGAGGTGCTTACGTTTTGCTTCCAAATGCCGTTATAATTTAATTTAGTATTAGTCATATCTCAACATTTTTAGTCAGTACGGCGTTACTAATGTAGCAAAAAGAAAGGTAAAATCTTTACAAACACTTTTACAAGTGGACTCAATAATTAATCTTTTAAATCACAAATGTTATGAAAAAGAAGTTTTTATACTTATCAACTATGTGGAAATGGTCCCCTTGCTTGTGCAGTGCATCAATGAGCTGAACACTCGCCTTTCCGCTATGGACGGCGGCGATGTAGGGGCAGGCCCCGTGCCAGCCCGCAAGGCGGATTTGAATGCAAGACCGGTGGGGAACTTTGGATAAAATAGACAAATAATTGCCAAAATATTTGGAATTATTGAATAAGTTTACTACATTTGCAACATTAAAAATACTAAAGTGCTATGAAAAGATTGTTATATGTTTTAGCCTTCGTCCTGGCATCTTTGCAGACGTTTGGCCAAAATGCTGACGAGCAACCTGTGGAAGATATGATTGCTCCTGGCTATTCCTCATGGGTATACAGGAGCGGGTATATACATCGCAGGGATGGCAACAGGCTGCTGGCCGTCGACGAACTGGGCCAGGCGGACTGGGAATATATCTGGTTTATGTTTTCCGGAGAATATTTCTATATAGACAGCGAGACAAGGGTCAAGAACGGACGAACCTACCGCGTAATGAAATGCAATACGCAACAGTTCTCGACTGGCGGCGACCAGGAGTATTCATTCAGAGACGACTATATCCCATACGACATATTCAGCATCCCTCTGAAAGATTTTGAGGTATGCATCCGCGAGGAGGACGGCCGCGTCTATGTCGATACTGACGATTATAAGGCGCTGATGGCAGACCAGTATTGGCGCAGCAAAGGAAATGCAGACTATCTTCCATACGAACAGACCGGCGAAGGCGAACTTGTGCTCTATGACTTCAATATGAAGGTGGGCGACAAATACCCGTCGTTAGAGGGCTATGAGGACATCTTTGTTAGCCGTATCGATACCGTGATGACACTTGACGGGCGCAAGCGCAAACAGCTGGAACTAAGCAACGGGCTCCATATTGTTGAACAGATAGGTTGTATCGATTCGAGTGGTGAATTCCTTTTCTATTTGAACCCCGCAGCCATTAAGCAACAAGTGAGCATCCTGATACATTATGGATACAGAAATGATTCCGAAGCAGAAGAGCAGTGGATTATACAAGTTGACAACGACATTACAAAGACCCGATGGCCATTTGATTTTTCAATAGTTTCATCTATCCAGTTGCCAGATAACGATAACACCGGAGAGACTCAATATAATTTCTACGACCTTCAGGGCCGCCGAGTCACCGGCACGCCCCGCCCCGGCATCCGCATCCGGCATGGCCGCAAGTACATCGGCAAATAATGCTTGGAAAATCAGTAATAAAATGTAGCAATGGGGTGACAATAAACAGAGATTTTGAGGTTGCGCCGGGCGCATCTATAGAGATAAGAACGAACTAAAACTAAAGAATTATGAGACAACTGACAACTATTTCATTATTTTCCCTTTTGCTCCTGCCTTTGGCGGCAAGTGCGGAGGATGCCGTGAAGATTGACGGCATCTGGTACATACTGGACGCAGCGACGAAGCAGGCCGAAGTGACAACAGGCGCAAACTTCGACCTAATCCCCCTGGACGAAACGGATGGGGCGACGGCTGCCAGTTCGACCTTTTACACAGGCAGCGTGGACATTCCCGCCTCTGTGACATACGACGGTGAGGAGTACTGCGTGACGGGCATCGGAGAGAATGCTTTCCGCAATTGCCACGACCTGACTTCGGTGACCATCCCTGGTAGTGTGAAAACTATTGGGGATAGAGCGTTTTACAACTGTTACAACCTGACCTCGGTAACCATCCCCGGCAGCGTGACGACCATCGGCAAGTGTGCGTTCATGAGTTGCACGAAGCTGACTTCCATAGCCATTCCCAGCAGTGTGACAAGCATTGGACATAGTGCTTTCTCTCTTTGCCACAAGCTGGCAGATGTATCATTATCCAGTGGGGTGACGAGTATTGGGGAAAACATATTCAATGACTGTAGTGACCTTGCGTCCTTGACCATCCCCAATAGTGTGACGAGCATCGGGACAATGGCATTTGCTGGTTGTGGCCTGAAGTCATTGGTCATACCAAACAGCGTGTCGGACATCGGACGGTCTGCTTTTGAGGGATGTCGCAAAATGACCTCCCTGACCATCGGAAGTGGGGTCAAGAGCATTGGCCACCTCGCTTTCAACAGCACCCCAGCGCTGGATGATGTCTATTGCCTGCCGGAAGAAATGCCTGTGATTTGTGATTTTGAAGGGAAGCCCGGCGGCACTAAAATTTTTGGAAGTTCATATAAAATGTATGTCACCCTGCACGTGCCCTCTTCAAGTTTAGAGGCATATAGCACGACCGAGCCGTGGAACGACGCCAAGAGCATCGTAGCCTTTGCTCCAGAGGAAATAAAGTGCGCCACGCCCACCATCGCCTACGACCGTGGGCGGCTGGTGTTCGGCTGCGAGACCGAGGGGGCTGAGTGTGTCTACGAGATAAAGTGCACCGACAACGGCAGCGGGCGCGGCGGCGAGGTGAGCCTCAGCCAGACCTGCAAGATTCGCGTCTGGGCCACCCTCGACGGCCATTACGACAGCGACGTGGCCACAGCCACCATCGGCTGGCGCGACGGCCAGCCCGTGATGGAGGGTTTCAGCAGCATCACAATAGACGGCGAAGACGGCAGGGGTGACGTGAACTACGACGGCAAGATAGACGTGGCCGACATTGCGAAAATCCTCTCCATGATGGCCGGGACTTCAGCAAAGCAGGCACCATAAGGCAATTGCCTCTGCTCCCTCGTGACAGGATATACATAACAGAAGAAAAAATCGTTTTTTTCCTGCAGTTATTAAAACCATATTGCAATGAAGACCCCCTTCTAAATCATTTTATGGCCTCGGTCAGTTCGGCCTCCAGTTCCTCGGCCGAGAGGCGGAGGTGGAAGTGGCCGTTGTGGGCAATGGAGATGCCTCCCGTCTCCTCCGACACGATGATGCAGAGGGCATCGCTCTCCTGACTCATGCCCAAGGCGGCACGGTGGCGCAGGCCCAGTTCCTTGGGTATGTCCAGGTCGTGGCTTACGGGCAGTATGCAGCCGGCAGCCTTGATGCGGTGGTCGGCTATCACCATCGCCCCGTCGTGCAGGGGCGAATTTTTGAAGAATATGTTCTCTATCAGCCGCTGGTTGACGTTGGCATCGATCACGTCGCCAGTGGCCACAATGTCGTTCAGCCGCTGGTTGCGCTCTATCACGATGAGTGCGCCCACGCGGCCCTTCGACATCTGCATGCATGCCATCACGATGGGCATGATGCTCTGTTTCAGCTTGGCCTTGTCGGGCTCCTCGTTGTGTTTCTGCGAGAAGAGGCTCATCAGCGTGCGTATGCTCTGGCGTGCCCCTAAGTTGTAGAGAAACTTGCGGATGTCTTCCTGGAAAATGACGATGATGGCAATGACGCCCACCGACACCAACTTGTCCAGTATGCCGCCCAGGAGCTTCATCTCCAGCACCTGCGAGACAAACACCCACAGGGCCACAAAGATGATGATGCCCACGAAGACATTGATGCTCTTCGACTCGCGCATCAGCCGGTAGCTATAGTACAGAATCATGGCCACCAGCAGTATGTCGATGAAGTCTTTCAGTCCAAACTCAATCATCAATTTAGAATTATGAATTATGAATTGTTAATTGTGAATTATGAATTAGCCTGCAGCACTCTACTGCTTCCTTCACGTCGTGCACCCGCAGGATGGACGCTCCCTTGCCCAGTGCCACGGTGTTCAGCACGGTGGTGCCGTTCAGGGCCTCGGCGGGTGTGCACTCCAGTGTTTTGTAAATCATCGATTTGCGCGACACCCCCACCAGCACGGGCAGTTCCATCACCAGCAGGCGTTCCAGCTGTGCCAGCAGGCTGAAGTTCTGCTCCACCGTTTTGCCGAATCCGAAGCCCGGATCCACGATGATGTCCTTCTGCCCCAGGTCGCGCAGCCGCTGCACGCGGTCGGCCAGGAATAGCAGCGTGTCGCGCAGCGTCGGTTGTGCTGCCATCAGCACATAGGGCACGCCCATCTGGGCCACCGTCTGGAGCATGTCGTCGCTGCCGCCGCCCACGTCGTTGATGATGTCGGCCCCCAGCTCCTCCACCACCATGCGGGCCACGGCAGGCCGGAACGTGTCTACCGAGACCACGGCGTCGGGCAGTTGGCGTCTCACCACGCCGAGGGCCATGCGCAGGCGCGCCGCCTCTTCCGCTTCGCCCACGGGCGTGCTGCCGGGTCGGGTTGAGCAGGCACCTATGTCGATGATGTCGCCGCCCTGGTCCACTATCTGGTGTGCGCGTGCGGCCACTTGCTCCTCCGTCGGCGTGCGGCTCTGGTCGTAGAACGAGTCGGGCGTGACGTTCAGAATGCCCATCACCCTCGGCCTCGCCAGGTCCATCAGCCGTCCACGTATGTTCAGCGTGTAGTTCATTCTCCTTTTTTCTCCTCCTCCTTTTCGTTGTTCCCGTTCTTGCGCCTGTTCTCCAGCTCGGCCATATAGCCAGCCGTCACGATGCCCGACGGCAGGGCGATGATGGCAATGCCCACGATTGACGACATGATGCTGATGGCGCGCCCTATGTTGGAGATGGGGTAGAGGTCGCCATAGCCCACGGTGGTCAGTGTGCAGGCCGCCCAGTAGAAGGCGTCGAAGAAGTTGCGGAACAGATATTCGCCTGTCTCGGGGTTTATGTCCTCTTCGGCGTTGAACATGATGAGGGCCGTGATGAAGATATAGAACAGGGCCAGCGAGCACACCGTCCACAGGATGCGCCCCTGCCGGCGGATGACGGCCAGGATGATCTCCAGCGGCTCGTAGTAGCGGATGAACTTGATGATGCGCAGCAGCTTCAGCAGTCGCGACACACGCATCAGCTTGAAGGCCGGGGCAATCAGGTTGAGCGTAGGCAGGATGGAGAGCAGGTCGATGATGGCCATCGGCGTGAAGGGGTAGGTGAGAAATCCCATCAGCCGCCCGTGGCGCGACCGCCTGTCGGCCACGGCCCATCGCAGCACGTAGTCAACGATGAAGCACAGCCCGGAAATCAGGTCGAGATACCAGAACAGCTTCGTGTGCGAGCGGAACATCAGGGGCATGATGCCTATGACGATGGCCATCAGCATCACCCAGTCGTAGATGCGTGAGGGTTTGCTGTGGCTTTTGGTCGACAAGAGGTCGACGATTGTGTCTCTTACTTTCATATTTATATATTGTTTCGCCGTCGCTCAACTTCTTGGAGTGCACTCCTACAGTTTGCGAAAGTTGAGTTTTTTGGTTTTTGACGCTGCAAAGTTAGTGCTTTTCCGCGAAACGCGCAAGAAAAGCGGGAACAAATGCAAAGAAAGGACCGTCCAAACTTGGCAAGGCTGCCGACCCGGTTTAGAGATAAGTGCCACTTATCTCTTAAATTCTCGAGAGAATTTAAGAGTTTGGACGGTTCTTTCTCAGAGTGTGGTCGGAGGTGATGTCAAGTTTGCACGGCCCTTCCCCAGTAAGAGCCCCGGCGCGTTTAGGCCAGAAATAGGCTTGGCTTGTTTGGAAGAAAGATGAATGATATGATATATATAATAAGGTAAGGCTCTTCTGATAGAGAGCAGCTTGGGTGCATTGCAGAGGGTGGGGGCCTTCAGGTTACTGATAGTAGCCGTAGTTGGGCGTTATCCACCAGTCGGTGGCAGCGTATTGGTTGCGGGCCCACTCGCCGAAGGAGTGGCCATAGACGCTGTAGGCCCCGGCCAGCAGGCCGTTGCGGTAGGTGCCCAAGGGCGTGCCCTCGATGGGGTAGCGGAAGTCGGCCGAGGGTATGAGCAGGGCCCAGGCCATGTGGTCGTTGTAGGCATTGGTGTCGCCGTTGGTGTAGTCCCAGACCACCTGGTCCAGTTTGTACTGGTGTGTGTGCACCTCAAATCTGCCGCCGTTATAGTCGTGCACCACAAAGGGGTCCATGTCTGCCAGTTTCATTTGGGTGGCTTTCGCGCCCTCCCTCAGGGCGATGGTGTAGGTTCGCGTCTTTGCCTCCACCTTTTCGCTGACGCCCTGGCGGCTGCTGATTTCGGTGTTGTAGTAGCGCCGGCGCACGCCACCCACCTGCTCTGTGGTGTTGCTGATGCTCCAGTGGGCGTCTTCAAACAGCCCGATGACGGCCTCGCCCGCAGTGCTGCTCATCAGCATGCCATCTGCAGGCAGCAGACTGCGCTGCAGGGTGTAGCCCTGGTCGAACTCCTCGCCCTCGTCGATGGTCACCTGCTTCACCTGGTCGGCCTTCACGCCCGGCAGACGGACGGCGGCAGCCATCTGCTCCAGTGTGCCCACGGCCGCGAGCGTCACCTTCAGGCGGAGCAGCGAGTCGTTGGGTGCCTCCATCGAGAGGCGCATCACCACGTCGTTGAAGTCGAAGTCGTCGGGCAGTGGAAACGACGTTTCGTAGACGTAAGTGTAGGTCTGGCTCTTGGGCTTGATGAAGTGGCCCTGGCTGATGACGCCGCCATAGTTGAAGTTGACGTAGCCCTCGTCGGGCGCAAAAGCCTTCACGTAGTATTTTCCCTCTGCTGTGACCACGGCGGCGTAGAGTTGCGGCTGCGACAGTCCGTAGCTGTAGGCCACGGCCGAGCGCTCGCCGGCCTTTGCCGCATATTGGCCCATCACCTCTGTGGTGTTGGTGCCGTCGTAGGGGTTGCCGTTCAGCACCTGCACCAGTGCCACGTCGTCCACGCCGGGCACGTTGGGCGTGATGACCACCACCTTGCTCTGTATCAGGTTCCACTGGTGGGCGGCGTCCAGCGAGTCTACGGGGTTGGCCCCCTTGACCAGACTCTCATATTCCTCCTCCTTAAACAGATTTTTCGAGCACGACGCGGCCAGCACCAGCACCATGGCCAAAACGGCACAGGCCGGCATCGTTGTCAGAATGTTTCCATTTTTCCACATCATCGTATGCAATCAGTATTTTACGAGACGCAAAATTACAAAAATTGTGTTTTATATGGATGGTCGCTTCATTCTTTTATTAAAAAACCGCACATTTTTAGTTTATTTAACACGTATATGACTTATAATCTCATTATAAATTATTAATTTTGCAAATTGATAAAAACCATAGTCGTTATTTATTAAAAATTAAAAGCACATATGAAAAAGTATTTGATGATGGGAGCAGCCGCAATTTCACTTTGCGCCACTTTTACCAGCTGCTCGAAAGAAAAAGACTTGTACGATCCTGCCACCGCCAAGCAGCAGATCATCGAGAACTACGACCAGGCTTTCGTGAAAACTTTCGGACAGCCTGCACCCGACCAGACATGGGGCTTCGGAAGCGCTGCCGGCGCACGACTGACCCGTGCCATCACCGTGAATGGCGACACGTACGACAAGTTCCCCTCGACCAGCGATGTGGCTGCCAACTTCCCCACAGCCATTCCTGAAGATGCCATAGAGGTGAGCGAACTGCTGGGCAAGTATCAAGGCAAGGAAGTGCAGACACAGTGGGGCCCCGCCACTTTGTGGGATATCTATGCCATCTATGAAAAAGTGGTGAAAGAGGGCTTCAACCTGAAAATCACCCAGGCCGGCACCACCGAGCTGGGCGGCAACTATCAAAATGCCGGATGGAATGGCTCGGCCGGACGAAACGAGGCTTATCCCTACAATGTATATGTGAATGTGCCCGAGGGCAAGGTGACCCTGAAGCGTATCGGTGCCACTCATTTTAATCTTTACATTCTGAGCGGTGAGGTCACCCTGGGAGCCGACTATGGCGAGCAGGCAGGCATCATCTCAGTGGCCGAGGGCGCCACACTGATAGACCAGCGCAACAGCATCGCCGCCAACCAGGGCGTGAAGATCTTCAACCGTGGCACGGTGAACGCCACAAACACCGAGAAGTACGACATTGGCAACTACTGCACCGTCTACAACGAGGGTAAGTTCAATGTGGCTGGCCCGCTGACCTATTCGCCTGCCGACGGCAATGGCTCATACTTCGTGAACTTTGGCGACGACGCCGAGCTGACCGCCCCTGCCATGACGCTCAACAGCACGGGCAACTTCTTCAACGACGGCAAGGTGACCATCGCCGGTGAGACCAATGTCACGCAGAAGGATATCTACTGGGTCAATGCCGGCCACTACACTACCGGTAGCCTGACCTTCAGCGCCAAGAATGCCACCTTCTACAACTACTGCCAGCTCATAGTCAATGGCAATGCCCACATGTACGACGGCGAGTTCAACTTGATGTCCAACAGCTACACCGAGGCAGGAACTGCCGAGATGGACAACTTCATCGTGAACCTGGGCGGCAATACCGGCATAAACATCAAGGGCGCTGTAGACGTGAAAGCCCAGGGCGACGGCACATTCCAGGGCTTCAAAAACTTCGGAACCAACAACTACGTGCTGATTGGCGGCAAGACCACCGTTGCTTCTCACAGAAACACCTTCTCTGTAGAGCCCGGCATCACCTATAGCGTCAAGGAGTTTGAGATTGTAAAAGGGGGCAACGTGGTCACCGAAGCATATCTGCAGGAGATTGGGGATGGAGATTATCCCGTGCTCGACCTCAGAGGCACTGGCGCACCCTTCGGCGAGCTGACCGTGACACCCAACGCCACCGGCTGCGGTGCTGTCTGGAGCCGTGGCACCACCTATCCCAAGCTGCGCGTCATGGCTGAAGACCTGAGCGCTACTGAGGCCAGCGACTTCGACTTCAACGATGTGGTGATGGATGTCGAGTATGTCAGCTCCGACCAGGTGAAGATCACGCTGCAGGCTGCCGGCGGCACACTGCCTCTGCGCATCAACGAGGACGACAACTGGGAGGTTCACAGACTGTTCCAGGTAGGCACGGGCACCATCGTCAACACTTACGACGACGACTACTATCACGGCGCTCCCTGCGTGCACGGCAAGGCTCCCGTGGAACTGATGCTCAACGGCCGCTTCAGCAGCGACGAGGACACCTTCTACAGCCAGGTGAGAAGCATCAAGCTGGAGGTCTGGAAGACATCCAACGGGGTTGAGCAGTGGGTCGAAATGACTGCCCAGCGCGGCGAGCCTGCCAAGAAGGTCGGCGTTCCCACCACATTCAGTTGGGCCACAGAGGGCCAGAACGTGAACAGCGTGTTCAATATGACCGACTGGGTGAAGGGAGCTGCACTCGCTCCGGCCAACTAAACAGAAAAAGCATCAAATACGCTACTGAATTTTATACCAAGGGGGCATCCATGCGAATGGGTGCCCCCTTTCCACCAGAACAGAAGTGCACTCCTTTACGCCTACACTCCAATGAGTTGAGCGACAGCGAAACTTTTTTTTAAAAAATCTGCCCCCGGCTGTAACATTTCCCTTCCACAATCGTCTTACTAAAATAGAGAGGATGAAACAGACCAGTTTTCGCACCGACGTACTGCCCCTGAAGAACGAGCTCTTCCGTGTGGCGCTGCGCATCACTCTCAACAGGGCTGATGCCGAAGACGTGGTGCAGGAAACGATGCTCCGAGTGTGGAACCGGCGCGAAGAGTGGCAGCAGATAGAGTCGATGGAGGCCTTCTGCCTGACCATCTGCCGAAACCTGGCGCTCGACAAGATGAAGCGGGCCGACAGCCAAAACGCTTCGCTCGACGAGCAGGAAGGGGGGAGCCAACACTCGATGGCGACAGAGATTGCCGACCACTCCTACGCCGCCAACCCAGAGGAACAGGCCGTACAGCGCGACCGAGTGGCACTGGTGAGGAAGCTGATGGAGCAACTGCCCGAAAAACAGCGCACCTGTATGCAGCTGCGCGACGTGGAGGGAAAGTCGTACAAGGAGATTGCCGCAGCGATGGGCATCACCGAGGAGCAGGTGAAGGTCAACATCTTCAGGGCCCGACAGGCCATCAAGAAAAAGTTTAACTTACACGAACAATATGGACTATAAGTACATCGAACAATTGCTGGAACGCTACTTCGAGGCCGAGACGACCCTGAAGGAGGAGGAAATACTGAAGACCTTCTTCAGCCAGCCCGAAGAGGAACTGCCGCAGGCACTGCAGCAGTACAAGCCGCTGTTCGACGCTTTGGCCCCCGAGGAGACGCTTGGCGACGACTTCGACGAGCGCCTGCTGCAGCTCACCGACGACACCGTACAGGTCAAGGCCCGCACCATCAGCCTGGCCGAGCGCCTCAAGCCGCTGCTGCGCGCCGCTGCCGCCGTGGCCATCATCCTCACACTGAGCAATGCCCTCAACCAGTCGTTCAAGGACAATGGCACCTGGACCGACGAGGAGCAGTTTGCCGACTACAAGGCCGCCCTGCACAACGCTGCCCTGGCTGCCGCCGAAGACTCGACACTGCTCTACAGCGAAGACCTGGTGGCACGGGGCGACTCGCTGCCCACCGACTCCCTGCGCGGAGCGCCAAAGGGCTATCTGGAGTAGATATTATTTCTATGCTTTCTCTATAATAACAAATTCATTAGGTTTAAAACACACGTCAGGCAAAGGCTGGGAAGCTGGGCCAAAGTAACCAAGGCGGCCATCGCGTCGAGTAGACGGTTGGCCGCTACTTTTTGCATATACCGCAACAGAACAGATTGATTTTTGTCAAGAACACAGCATTAATATGCACATAATGCATAAAAATTATTGCTGGCTCAGAAAAAAGCAGTACCTTTGCATCGTCAAAAGAAAAAAGCAAGTACCGCAAGGGCGCGGGAAAGCAAAATGGAAATAGATTGTTTTAGGTTAGTAGTAATATTTATAGTTTTAGGTTTTTAGTTATTGGTAAAGGAAAGTTTTCAACTGTAGGGTAACAGGTGGCAGCTGTGAAGCTCCCATTTAAACTTTCAAATTTTTAGTCCTTATGTGGGCTAAAAATTTCTTTAAGAGAAAAGGATTTTTAGTTAAACATAGGCTTGTAAGTGCTGCGGCTCGTGAGGGTCGCAGTACTCTTTTTAGTATGCTCGGCATGAGCAATGTCTAACGGGTGCAAGTCCCGAGTGAGCCCTAATAGCGGGAATCACACAGCCAAAGACAAGGGTGTCCATCGC
>CADACW010000081.1 GCA_902786565.1 uncultured Prevotellaceae bacterium
TCTAAGGGGGGTATTTCGGCCGTTTGAAAAAAAACGACAAAGCAGCTCCTTTACCCCTCAACTCCTTAGCCTGAATTATTCACGGCAATTAAACTGAATACCGCTAAGTCTTTCTTTTTCATGCGAATTACCATGAATTAACCACAAATTATTAATAAATAAAAATTTAAACGTATTTAACCTTCATTCACGTAAAACAGGTGCCGTCCAGTTGTTTACAAAGACGGTCACCTGTGCGATGACAGTTATCCCAAGTTATCATCGCTCTATGGTCAAGATTTTGGATAGTACGCTACATTTTCCATTTAATAGCGAATGTCGGGTTCCAGAAAAAAGAGCGGTCGTTAGCTGTATTATATATGAAGTGGTTGGAAATTTCCCATTCCGTGCCAATGCTCAGGTGTGGGGTGACATTATACCATAACTGTGGTTCCGCAAACAACACTATCTGACCATGGCCGTCGGACTTCTCGCCGCGCCAGAGGTCGATGAAACCGCTGAACGTGAATTTACGTTGGGCAAACGTCGTACTCCACACACCTGTCAGCTGCATGCTGTGATAAGCTGACGTATAGTCGTAGCTCTTGAAATAGCGTTTGTAAAGCAGTTGCAGGGAGTAGGTTTTTGAATAGTCGGTAGAATGACCATTCCATGCAGCACCCAACAGGGCCGCCTGCTGGAAGCTGCCGCTGCGACTCAGCCCACCATCATATTCGATATGGGCAGCAAAGGACGACTCACGGCCAAGATTAAACTCACGCGAAATCTCCGTATAGGCACTCTCCGTAAAGCGTCGACTCATATCCACATCTACAAAATAGAACCACGAGCCCCACTTGTCGGCCTTGAACTGTTCGAGGGTGAGGGTCACTTTCTGGCGTCCTGCCTCTTCTGTAGAATAAATATTACGTCCGAAGTCGTAGTGCAGCTGGATGTCTTGCGCCTGAATACCGATGGCTGACATCAGCAACACGACGAGTCCCATAATACGTTCCTTGTGCCTGACCCATCCTGCTATAAAGGACAGAGTAATGAAGGTGAAAAGTCCGAAGACGATACCATCTGTTATGCTTCCCGTGGCTGGCATGAGCAGTATGGTGAGGAAGGCTGGCATGGTCTCGACAGGGTCGGAAAGCTTGATGTGGCGTACTACACCGAAGAGGTAGAGCCCGGCTATAATCATCACCGGGGCAGTGGCCGCAGCGGGAATAGTCAGAAACACTGGAGCCAAGAACAGACTGGCAGTGAAGCAAAGGGCAATGACAAGTGCCGCAACACCAGTGCGGCCTCCCTCGGCAAAGCCCGTAGCACTCTCCACGTAGGTGGTCACTGTGCTGCAACCTAAGCAGGCACCTGCCGTGGTGCCCAGCGCGTCGCTGAGCATGATGTTGCGCAGGTGCGGAATGCGCCCATCCTTGCGGATAATGCCCGAACAGGCCATCACGCCCACAATCGTGCCCAGGCTGTCGAACACATCAAAGAACAGCATCGTGAGCACGCAGACCCAGAAGTCGGGCAGCAACAGGAAGTCCCAGGAGAACTGGCAGAAGAGCGGCGCCGGCGAAGGTGGCAAGGTGAAGAGCTGTTCGGGAATCGTCGTAACACCCAGCGGAATGCCCGCGAGGGTGACAATGGCAATGCTGAGCAACAGTCCGCCCCGGATACGCATGATAGTGAACAGCCCCGTGAGCACGATACCAAGCAGGAAGAGCAGCGAAGAAGGGGTGGTTAGCGTCTCCATGTGGTTAAAGATGGTGCCGTCGGCCAGCAGTCCGCTGTTCTTGAAGCCTATCGTGGCGATGAAGAATCCGATGCCTGCCGCTATGCCGTATTTCAGTGTGGCAGGCAGCATCTCGAAGATGAGCTGGCGCATGTTGCTCATGCAGATGGCAATAAAAAACAAGCCCTCTACAAACACTGCGGTCAGGGCGAACTGCCAGGGATAACCCAACGAAAGGCATACCGTACTGACAAAGAAAGCGTTGAGCGTCAGTCCAGGAGCCTGTCCAAAGGGACGTTTGGCGATAAAGGCCATGAACAGCGTGCCCACGATGGCACCCAGGGCGGTGACGGTGAAGACAGACTCCACGGGGAACCCTTTGCTACCCAAAGGCGCATACACTACTGGCATCAGGGCAAGGATATAGACCATCGTAATAAATGTGGTAAGGCCAGAGAGTATCTCGGTCTTCAGGCTGTCTCTCTGCAAGGAGAAGCCCATCAATGACAAAAACTTTTCTTTCATACTTGCGAGTTGACGGGGATGACGAGATCAAACTTGGAACCTCCCTGATAGCTGGTGTCAAGTGTCAATGTACCGTTCAGTCGCTCGGCTATCATGCGGGCCACGGACAGGCCGAGGCCAGTACCCTGGGCGAAACTGTCGAGCTTGGAGAAGCGCTCGAAGATGTATTCTTTCTTGTCGGGTGGAATGCCCGGACCAGTATCAGCAACTGCGAAATGCCACTTGTCGCCTTCTTGGCTAAACGACAGGGTGATGCTCCCCTCGCGGGTGAACTTGGCGGCATTGTCGAGCAGTTTCTCCAATATCGTGTGTATCATGCGTGGGTGGCTCATAATGGGCTGGTTATCGGAAATCGTGCATTGACTGTCAAGCAGCACAGTAGGGGTGACTAACGGGCGTACACCGTCAATGGCCTCCGTTACCAAGGCCGAAGCGAAACATGCTTCAGGCGCAGGCAACTCGGTTCTGCTCTCCAAATCGGTAATCAGCATCAACTCGTCGATGATGTTGGTCAGTAGCCGAGTGTTCTCCTGAATACGCTGGCTGAAGTCGAGCCGTTCCTCAGCGGGCAGGTCAATGTCGGGCATGGTGAGCACCTGTGTAAAGCCGCTGATGGCATTGAGTGGCGTGCGAATCTCATGTGTCATGCTCTGCATAAAGGCCGTCTTGGCCCGTAGTGCTGCCTCGGCGCGGTCACGCTCTATGGCCAGTTGCTTGTTCTGGGCAATCGTTACATTGCGCTCTCTCTGCAACTGCCGGTTCTTTACTTCTAACCGATGATTCCAGCGGTTGTTGATGACAAGGAATACCAGCATGGCTCCGAGTCCGAACACCATGGCGATGCCGCCAGTGGTGAAGCGTGACCGTTGTTGCAGCAGTTCGTTCTCGGCCTGCAGTTCCTCCACCGTCAGGCTGTCGGTCACTGGTTCTGTCCCTGCGGCATACATCGGCTCTATCGCCGTCAACATCAGCAACACAATCACGATTGTTCGTGGAATGAAATGTCTTTTCTTCATAATGTACGTGTTTGTTTTTAAGATATTCGCAGGCACATCATCGTGAGGTCGCCTTTGGGCTCGGCACCATTACGGTGCTCTTCCACCTCGGCACGGATGCCGTCGATGACCTTATTCATTTGTATTTATATTGTTTTTTTGACAAATCTTCTGTGGCATTGGTAGCCGACTCGATGACTGCCCCATATTCCTCAAGGGCGTAGAAGATGTAGCAGAACACGGCGATGCCCAGACAGAGCAGCACAGTGTAGGGCCAGACGGCGGTGGGGAACAGGGCGGTGACAACGATGCTGCCAAGACCAAATAGTATAATAAGGTGACACGCTATAACGAAAGAGTGATGAAGACTGAGCACTTCGCGCTTGGTCTCCTCGGTCCACCAGGCTGGAGCATGGTCGTCAGCCGGACGTAAAGTCAAGTTGTGGCGCACTCGGTAATAGGTGCGATAGAAGGTATAGGCGATGTAGGGGGCGTGGAGGAAGAAAATGGAAAATGATAAATGAAGAATGAAGAGTGAAGAATTTGCTACCGCCATCCAATAACTGATGATGCCTATCATCAAAATCATCAGGTCGCGGACAACGATGCGCCGCGTCAGATAGTCGGGCTTCAGCAGCGAGGTGTGGCTCCAGCCGAAGAACACGGCACCGATATGGAAGTAGGATACTGAGAGTGCCGAGGCGGCGGCAGGCCATGCCGTGCGCCAGGCATAATGGGCATGGAGCAGAAAACCAACTGCGAAAGCAAGATAGACCAATGCGGAGAACTGGCGTGAACGGTGATAGACCTCGTAGTCGCGATACCAATAGTTGTTATGCAACAGCACGAAGGCAATCATCAGATTGATGCTTGCGCCAATTAGCAGTGTGGTATCGTAGAGTTGCTGTTCCATTATGCTGAATACAAATTCAGCGACAAAAGTACAAAATAAATGTCAATGCAGGGGTGACAAAAACGACAATGGTATGACAAAATCGCAAATTTTGGGCCAAGTTGGTGTGACAATTTTGCAAATTGTCAGTCTTTTCGCCTAATTATTCGACAAAAAGTATTAATTTTGCACCCGCAATGATTACACTTGGAATGATGCAGTTCACGGCGGTAATGCTGATGTTACTGCTTACATTAAAGCTCCTGGCACTTCATGACAGATACATGAAGGACAGGGCGACGAAACGCTCCCGTTGGCTGATGGTGGCAGGAACGGTAACGCTGGCACTGCATTTTGCGCTACAACTCAAGCTGGGGCTGAGACAGATGGGCATTATGCAGTCAGTGATGCTCAATCTTGTGATGCTCATCCCTGCATCCTATATGTTTGCACTGGCCATACTCATATTGCAGCGTCGGGGAAGAACGAGCTTGTGGGACATGGTCGTCGGCCCACTGACCTGGGTAGTTGTAATGGTGTTCTTGTGCATTGCTGCCTTCAATGACGGTGTGCCGTTGTTAGACCACTCGCCTATGCTTCACAAGGCTGAAGTAGTTGGAGCCATTCTCTATCTGATAATGCAGACCTACTACAGCTGTCGGCACACAATCAGTCTCATTGCTATGCGGCGTGCCTTGCACGATTACTACGACCGCGATATCGACGGCATATTGCGCTGGATGCAGTTGAGTATTGCTAGTCTGACGCTCCTGGCCCTGATGGTGCCGTTTGCCATTTTTGCCAATGGGCAATGGCTGATGTCTATTGCTTTTGCCATCTATTTCTTCATCTTCTATCTTGTTGACAGTTTCTGCTCCTATCTTACCAGTAGTGCTCCGGCACGGATGGAAGAGGCAGAGCAGAATGCTGATGAAATGGAGCAAGTATGGCTGACCGAGGAAACAGATGACGACAACACAGAGGAATCTGCCTTTGCCGCCATCGATGACGAGAAAATGCTGATGAGCAGCGAAGCGATGCAAGCCATCGACGAGGCCGTAGAAAAATGGATAGAGCGTGGCGGACACCTGCGCCTCGAGCTAAAACTGCCCCTGGCTGCTGAAGATATAGGCATCCGTAAACACAGACTAACATGTTGGTTGCATCAAAATGGAAAGAAGTATACCGAATGGATAGCAGAACTGCGTATTGAGGAGGCCAAGCGTCTCATCAAGTTACACCCTGACTGGACTAATGAAACCATTGCCCAGCACTGCGGTTATACAGACCGGTCGTTCTTCCGCACCTTCAAGAAGCTCACCGGCATGACACCCATGCAGTTTGCGGAGCAAGAATCAAGCAAATCTGACAATCACAGTAGATAAATGATGGAATTAGCAGCCCTAATAGCAGAATGTACCGCTTATGATTTCAAGCAAATGCTGGAAGAGAAAAATGGGGCGGGAAAGACTTGAAGAGTGATGCGTAGCCCCGCGATTGTATCGTTTCAGACAAATTTTGTATCGTTTGGGCTTTGGCAGATAGCGGGAATCGTCGTATCTTTGCACCGACAAAACCAAATTTTTTAATCCAAAAGAATCATTAAACCACTAATTATCATTATGGACAAGCAGAAATCAATGCGGGAATGCAAAAATTCGGAAATGCAAAAGTGCTAAAGTGTAAAAAATAAACGAGTTGAAAGATGGAAATCAAAGCAGTAAAATTCAGACGTGACGGGTTCTATACCCAGCCTTTCGTCATGGGCGGCGAAGGGGGCGACTATGACCAGAACATCCGCTATCGCGGCAGTTTGCAGAACTGGCTGATAGACACCGGCTCAGAGGTGATACTGGTGGACACCGGCATCCCCGCAGGAACACCTGAAGAGGTGCCCGACGAGAAGTCGTTTGGCTTCACCGGCAAGGACATCTGCACCTATATGGAGGCCTTTGCGGCGCTGGGCTACAAGCCGGAGCAGGTGACGAAGATTCTGCTCACCCACCGCCATGCCGACCATTCGGGCGAACTGAAGAGTTTTCCCAATGCCAAAGTCTACGTGAACCAGGAGGAGACAGACGCCGCCGAACTGCAGGGACTGGCCAACCTTGTGCCCGTCAGCTATACCGACGGCGCTTACTACAACTTCCCGGAGAGCCAGAAGATTCAGGACGGCATATACCTGATAAAGGCAAAAGGCCATACCAAGGGCAACAGTATTATTATTGTGGAGATGGACGGGCTGTTCTATATGCTGCACGGCGACATCACTTACGTGGACGAGGCACTCTATGAAGACAAGTTGTCGGTGGTCTACGACGACCTGGCTGCCGCCCGCGAGACGCAGAACCGCATCCGCGAGTTCATCCGCAACCATCCCACGGTCTACTGTGGCACCCACACGCCCCAGGGCTACGAGAACCTGGAGGCCAAGCGGGTGATGGACCTGGACCATCCCGTTCCGACGGTTCTGGCCGAGGTGGACTTCACCAAGCAGGAAGCCTCGGGCAAGTACGTCTGCTCCATCTGCGGCTATGTCTACGACCCGGCCGAGCACGACGGCGTGGCCTTCGAGGACCTGCCCGCCGACTGGCGTTGTCCGCGCTGCAAGCAGCCGAAGGAGAAGTTCAACAAGGCGTAGCGGTCAATACAATTTAAAAATTTAAAAATTTAAATATTAAAAAAAATAATAAGTGTCGCCTGCGGCGAGTAAGGAGTAAGAGCTAAGAATTGTCTGTGCAACATAATTCTTAGCTCTTACTGTGTTGACCATAGTGAAGAGAATCGTTGCGCCATTTTCGTTTGACACGGCAAAATTGGTGATAATTTCTCATTATACCGCAACATTTCTCTAAAAAAACTACTTATGATTCGTTTGAGATGTTTGAACAAAAACGAAACATGATGAAACAAACGGAAAAGCTATATAAATAAAAAGCGTTTATCTTTGCACCCAATATTGCGATAAACCCCTTTTTTATTAACTAAATTTTTATCATTATGAGAAAAACTTTCCGTTTATTTCTTGCCTTAGCGTTCAGCGCGTTTGGGGCAATGAATGTGAATGCCGAGGAAATCTCGCTGCAGGAAGTTCCTTTCTGGCAGCATGACGTCTGGGGCGTCAACGAGTCAAAGGCGGCCACAGCCGACTGCGCTTGGGTAGTGGGCGAGTCTACCGGCCAGCCCTACGGCGACAGTCAGGTAATTAATTTTGCCGACCTGTCAATCTATTCGAAGTTGGTGGTCACCGTCACTGAAGGTTCACCGCGCTTCCTCTTCAACCGCGACGTTGACGAGGGTCAGTTCAACGACAATGAGGCCGAATCGCACCTGATTGACAACACCAGGGGCGGTTGGTGCGCCAAGTACTTCAGCAACGCTCCGGGTGAGGAAGAAGGTGAGACAGTCTACACCGTCGACCTGAAGCAGCTGGTGAAGGACAAGGGCTATGCTCATCTGCACGCCATCAAGGGCGCCAACTGGGCTAACGTCACCGTGACCAGCATGGTGGTGATGACCCAGGGCAAGGCATCCCAGGTGGGCTGGACCAACCTGGTCAACAACAGCGACTTGGAAGGTGATGACGTGAGCAACTTCTTCGTAGCTCTTGATGCCACCAATAATCAGGGTTACGAACCTGCAACAATTGAAGACGGCGCAGGTGTGGATGGCAGCCGTGGCATTATGGTCACCTCTATCGACAATCCTACAGAGACTTGGGCCACACAGTTCTTTATTAGGCTGAACGAGGCTTTGCCAGAGGGCACCAAATGGCGTGTCTCCTTCGACTACAGAGCCGACGAGCCTGCTGCTTGGGGTGGCGGTAGCCATAAAGAGCCTCGCGAGTGGTTTGCAGGTCCTATCTTTGAGGCAACTCCCGACTTCGCTCCCGACTGGCAGACTTATAAGGCAGAGGGCGTGATTGATGCAGGTCATGCAGGTCTGCTCAGCATCGCTTTCGACCTCAACAATAGTGCAACTGCCAACAACTATTATTTTGACAACATCAGATTTGAGGTTTACAAGTCTGGCACTTCTGTCGAGTTCAGCGACGATGCTATTCTCGTTGACTTCGGTTTCGACACCAACCTGTCCGAAATGGTGAAGGAGGCTGGCACCATGCGTAAGTTCTTCGACACCAGCTGTGCTTCTGTCAATGTGGACGGTGTGGTTGCTGCAATCCACTCTATTGAGGGAACAACGGATGGCCGTTTCTACATCTTCATGGCAGATTATCTTGATGAGGGAAATCAGGTGTTGGTGACTCTGAACAACAACTTCGGCCTGACCTATACTTCAGGTCCTAATGCCGGTACCGAGGTTCAAGGCTTTACCGACATGATTGCCACCTACAATGGCGACGTTACAAATGCTAATATTTACGACCAGCCCTATCCGTATGACTTTGTCACGCCGGCCGTGATGAAGGCTGACCCGGAGAATGGCTCGTTCAATCTGCCCAGCAACACTGTGTTCAAACTCTACTTCGACAAGAACGTTGACTGCAGTGCCATCGAGGCTACTGCCAATGGACAGGCCTTGAAGATTGAGCCCGCTGAAGGCTTTGCTACAGAAATTTCTATGAGTGGCGATCTGCGCAATGGTCCGTGCGAGGTTAAGGTGACCAAGATTTATCCCGAAATGCGTATTGCTGACGAAATCTACGGTGAGTATGAGTTCACAGTCAATATTGGCCAGGTGGAAATTGATCCTAACGACCAGCCCGAGACACTGATTTCGCTTGACGCTTTCAACAACTGCGCAAATGGCGGTATTCCTGAGGGCTTCCAGGTGAACTTCAACGGTGAGATCCGCGAGGCTGGTGCAAACTTTGGTTCAGGCCCCCGTATGTTCGAGTTTGCCGCTGGTGGCGACTTCACCAAGGGCTTGTACTATCGTGAAGGCCATGTCGAGACTGTTCCCGGTGTGCCTATGGTTGCCGGCAAGAACTATGACATCTCGTTCAACACCGCAATGTGGAAGGGCACTAACAACACGACATTCCAAATCTTGGATGCCGCTGAAAATGTTGTTCTCGAGCAGGTGATTGCTTGCAAACCTGATATGAACGGACAGACTTCTGTCGTGAGTGGCTCTACCAAGAGCGTGATTACCTTCATTCCTGAGCAGGATGGTAACTACACCCTGCGTTGGGTTGCTAATGGCTTCGTCGAGATTCTGCTGGCTAACGTGCTCGTTGAGCATCAGCCCAATATTCCCGGCTATAAGGAGACCATCGCCCTGCAGAATGCTCTGGATGCTGCCAAGGCTGTACGTGAGGCTTGCAGCGGCGACCGCTATGCTGGTGAGGCATGGAGCACTCTGCACGCTACAATCGAGCGTTATGAGGGTTGGAGCGCAACTGGCCCATCGGCTTATCAGACTGCTATTGACGAGCTGAATGCTGCCGCACAGGCAATGAACGAACACCGCGCTAACTGCGACGAGTTCGACACTCAGATCAAGAAGGCCATCGACGTGGTGCGCCAGAACGAGATGCCTAACGGCGATCCCGCACAGGCTACCAAGTTTGTGACTACCGAGCTCTTCCAGCAGCTGAAGGAGACCGTTGCCAAGTACAATGGCTCTTCCGAGTGGAGAAATGTGAACGAGGATCCCGAGGGCGAGGCTCAGTGGCAGCTCTTCTACACCTACGACGAGCTGAAGGACGACGCTCTGCTGGCAGACGCCATTGCCGAGCTGAAGGCTATTGCCAACCTGACCAGCCTGCTCTTCACCGAGGGCGTTTCCGCTCCTGAGAATGCTAATGGTGGCAAGGCTACTGGTGTGGCTGTGCTCATCGACCGTCTGCGCCAGGGTGCTGAGTCGCTGAAGGCTATCGGCGTCTACGAGGGTAATGCTATCTTGGCATCTGCCAAGGGCGCTCTTACCGACGACGACCAGCTGGCTGAGAACCTGAAGGCCGCTCTGAAGAAGGTTATCTACAATGATTTGAGCAAGCCCGTACATTCTCTTCTCCAAGAGGTAGTTGACGAGGAGACCCTTGAGACTAAGGTCAATCCTGTCGACATGACCGTGTTTGTGAAGAACCCCAACATCTACAAACTGAGTGATGGCGTTGACTTCACCGACGAGTCTGTTCCTGGCTGGACCACTCCTGAGGGCTACAACCGTCCGGGTCTGACTCCTGGTTGGGGCGCTTGGCAGGGCACATCTGAGCTGGCACAGGATGCTATGTTCCAGACTTGGGGCGGCAGCTACCGTGTTGAGCAGACCATTACCGACCTGCCTGCTGGTGTCTACACCGTCCGCTTTGCTTTCGGCGAGCGTAACAATGGCGATGCTGGCGTCTTCGAAGACAGCTATGCTTATGTCACAACTGCCGACGGCGATGTGCAGAGCGACCTCAGAGGCCAGAGCGACAAGGGTGACGATATGTATATTCCTGGCATTGGCCAGGCATTCCCCTTCGCCAACAACGACAACCAGACTGTAGTGATTGAGGGTATTGAAGTGGCCGACGGTCAGCTCACCATCGGTGTGAATGCCGGTCCCAGCTCACATACCTTCTTCAACGAGGTGAAGCTCCAGCTCACTGCTCCTCTGACTGGCTACAATTATGAGAAGATTGAGGATGGCGATGTGAATATGGACGGTGCTGTAGACGTGGCCGATATCTCTGCTATCCTGAGCTCTATGGCTGCTGGTACTGTTACTGATCCTCTGAGCGACGTTAACGTTGACGGTACAGCTGATGTGGCCGATATCTCGTCGGTTCTGACTGTTATGTCTGGTGGCAATAGTGGCAGCCGCGCTAAGAAGGCTCCTGCTACCCGCGCCGACAATGAGGTGACGGTTCTCACCGCTGCCGACGTCACCACCGACGGCAAAGGTAAGGGCAACCTCGTCATCCGCATGGACTATGAGACCACCGAGACTCTTATCGGTCTTAACTTCTCACTGGTTCTTCCTGAAGGAGTAGACATCTCCAGCAATGGCAGACTCAGCAATGAGACTTTCGTTATTTACTCTGACGAAGATGCCTATAATGAACTTGTTG
>CADACW010000082.1 GCA_902786565.1 uncultured Prevotellaceae bacterium
GTGTGCAAGTTCTCGTTCGTCGATAAGACCACTGGTGCTGCCATTCCCATCAAGACGCTCGCCATCAGTTATGGTGGCAGCGGCTCTGATGCCCGCACTTATCCGCAGACGGCCACGGTGACGCTAAACAGCAACGGCATCTTGGAGCAGTCAGCAGTCCACGCTGCGGGAACAGCATCCACTTCTTCCCTTCTTGTGGACTGTTCCGTGGCTTTCTCCCTTCCTTCGGAGGGGTTGGGGGAGGTTTTTGTCGCCCTACTGCCAACCAGCGGCCAACGCACCTTCAACTTCACCGTCGCCAACAGTAGCGGCACCTATACTGGCACCGCCAAGGCTACGCTCGTCGAGGGCGAATACATCGTGGCCACGGGCCTGAAGCTAACCAAGAATAACTAAAAGACCAACAATATGAAAACAAAACATTTCATTCAGCAGATGGCCGTGACACTCATGATGCTTATGGCCGGTACCTCGCCCACATGGGCGTGGTGGAGCTATGACGAAACCCATGATGACCCAGGAGGCGGCACCTACACCTTCCGTTCCCAGCTATGGGGCTCCAAATTCGACTTCAACGCGGCAAGATATTTCGAGACGCACATGAGTTTCGACATGAATAGCCACTGTTATTATTGGATGTTCGAGTTTATGGCCGTACCTGGGACGAAGCACATTGGCTTTCCTGAGTATCATTACAATGTATCTCTGGTGACAAGCGACAACGTGGTGCATAAGGTGGCCGAATGGAAAAAAGAGGACAACGGAACGAGTATCTCAGACTACAAGGCCACCGACACCACCTGGGGAACTGTCCAGATAGAGAGAATTTCCAAGCTTTCGTTCCCTAATGACGGAAAACTGGTGCTTCAGTTCTTCCCCACAGACCGTTGCTTCGCCGACGGTGTCAAGCGCATTAGGATACAATACAGCTACGCGGCATACGACCCGGCCAACCACATGGACATCGATGAAGGTGACACCCAGTTTGAAAAAGATCTCAACACCCAGCTGGCTGACAACGAGCCGCTGCCCAAGCTGACGATAGACTGGGGCGACGACTACACGCTGACCTATCGGGCAAGCGGCGCCGTGAAATATATGTCTGTCCAACAGAAGTACCTGACAAACAGATATTTTGTTGGTGACCCGGAGAGCGATGCCAAACTTGCCAACGCCACCCTGAATCTCGATGATTTCACGGTTACAAGCAACCATGCCGGGGCGTCAGACATCCTGATTACCACTCCTGTCAGACTCTACGGTTATAATTGCGGTGCCTATTTCTATCCGGTAACGGTTAACTATACCCGAATGGCCGAGATTGACCCTGACGGCAGCTCTAACTACAGCTTCAACCTCACACGACCTGAGGAAGAGGTCATCATCGATCCCTTCACACGTCCCCTCACCGTCAACGTTCAGTTCAACAAGTGGCAAAAGCAAAACAAAGTCACCTGGACACGCAACGAGCAGGCCCGAGGCACTACTCGCAACAGATGGATTTACCGCCCCTGCCGCACCGATGGCAAGTGGTATGTCATCCGCTACGAGGACGGACAGGAGGCCACCGAGTACACTGTTGTCGGCGAAATGAATGGTGATGCAACAGACCTGAAAGTAGTAGATACCAATATCGACTACGACAAACTGTACAATTACCGCGTCATCTTCCTGCCCGACATATTGTCAGCCAAATACAAAGACCAACTGGCCAGCGGCATGCTGGCGGCGCAGGGGCGGCTCATTGCCAACTTCTGGATAGAGCAACAGGTGAACACCAAGCTCGAAATGCCCATCACACTGGATCAAGACCGCAGCTACGACGGAGCCGTGCGCCTCGTCTGGGAATACTGCATACAGCCAACGGGTCAGAACTGGACCATCGAGTATAGTCCTGCGGGCGCGAATGCCTGGCGCGTGCTGGACAACAGCATGATGGTCGACCCGGATAAATCTACGGCGAGCTTCGATGCCGAAGGCTCGGTGTGCGACATGATGGACTACCGTGTGAAGACCACCTATATGGATCGCGACTTCTATAGTAACGTTAAATCCTGCAACCTGCCTGCAGGCAGCTACATCAGCGAGGTGAAGGCCTCGACGGGCACGGAGGAGAAGACCGTCATCGTGAAGTGGAAGGTGGCACGGGCCGACGTGACCAACGACATCTACTTCCGTGTGCTGCGCCGTGCCATCGGCACTGAGGAGTGGACCGTGCTGACCGACGAGGTACACGGCACCGCCTCGGAGTACACCTACACCGACGACCGTCCGCTGGCCGGTTCCTACTATGAATACTCCGTGCAGGCCTACGGTGCGAAGTGCGACGAGCAGTTAGTGCAGACCGACGAGGTCATCACCCCCGGCTTCTCGCAGGCCCGCGGCACCATCACCGGCCACATCAGCTACGGCACGGGTACCGCCGTGGCCGGAGCACGGGTGAACCTCATCAAGTCTTCTGCCGACACCGATGCCGACCAGCCGCAGTACCTCTCGCGCTACATTCAGGGCGTGGGCAAGGGCCTGCAGTGGACGGCTGCCGACAAGGAGAAATACGCCAAGGTGCTCAACGGCGACGGTGCCTTCACCATCCAGTTCTGGGCACGGCCACTTGGCGTAAGCGCTGGCGGCACAGAAAAACAAACCATCCTGCGGCTGGGCAACAGATGGGAATTGGGCGTGAGGAGCGACGATGGCGAGAACTTCTACCTAAACCGTGTTGTTCAAAGCGGCACAACCAACTACTCACACCACTTCAACAAGAGGCTACCCTTCAGCAGCACCGACTTCACCCACGTCACCGCCGTCTATGACCACGGCATGCTAACCTGCTATGTGGGCACCGACACGCTGCTGACCTATACGTTGGATGACACTGGGCGTAAGGACTGGGGCAACAACAACGGCCCCACGCTTGCTGTGGGCGGCATTTCAAGCCTGTATACAGACATGAACCTCCAGCCCTTCACCGGCTACATCGACGACATCCGCCTGTGGAACCGCGCCCTCAGCAAAGACGAGATTGAGGCCAACTACACCCGCATCCTTGGCGGCACGGAGAACGGCCTGATACTCTACTGGCCGCTCGACGAGGGCATCAACGTGAAGAGCTACGCCTTCGACATCAGCCGTCAGGACGGCATCTACCAGCTGAACCACCCCGAGGTGGGCGTCAATGCGCAGCCGTCGGCCAGTGTGCCGCAGCGGCTGGGTCTCTACGGCGTGACCGACAAGGAGGGCGATTATATTATAAAAGGTATACCCTTCCAGCAGGGCGGCACCAACTACAAACTGGCTCCCGAACTGGGCATCCATGAGTTCTCGCCCAACATGCGCTCGATGTTCGTCAGTCCGACGAGCCTCACGGCCAACAACATCGATTTCGAGGACGTGTCCAGCTTCCCCATGGAGGGCCACATCTACTATGCAGGCACGAACATCCCCGCCGAGGGCATACAAATCTATGTAGACGGCGACTTGCAGTCGGAGGATGGTAAGATTGTGCAGACCGATGCCGACGGCCTTTACCGCGTGTCGGTGCCCATAGGCCAGCACTTCGTTGAAGCCAAGCTCGACGGCCACACGATGGTCAGCGGCGGACGCTTCCCTACTGAGGGCCGCTTCAACTTCAACCGTGCCATGACCTACGACTTTGCCGACTCTACGCTGGTCAACTTCGTGGGCCGTGTGGCTGGTGGCACACGGGCCGACACACTGGCCGTGGGCTTCGGAGCCACGAAGAACAACATCGGCCAGGCCAAGATTACGCTGAAGCTGAGCAACGAGTCGTTCTTGTTCAATACCGATGCCACGCAAAGCCGCACCTGGGCCAGCGACACCACGGCCATACAGAGCACGGCACAGACGGAAACAGGGGACGATGCGAAGTACATCGTCATCGAGACCGACCCGCAGACGGGTGAGTTCTCGGCCCTGCTGCCCCCACTGAAGTACATCGTGAAGAGCATTGAGATTCCCAAGAATGAGGATCTTGAGTTCACCTCCCTGCCGCAGATAGACCTGACCAACGTGCGCAAGGAGATGACCGACTCGCTGAAAGTGCTGACCGAACAGGGCGACAGCGTGTGGAACTACTATAAGTATAACACCAAGATGGTGCAGACCTACTTTGCCAAGCCTGAGGTGGCCCTGTGGCAAGTGAAGGGCGACGGAGCCTTCGGCGAACAGGAACTGAAGGACTATGCCGTGAGCACCACCGAGACCATCGACATCACCGACATCTGGACCCGCGAGGCCGACGGCACGGTGAAGTACACCTACGACTTCCCCGTCTTTGCCCGCAAGAAGCAGTACACGTTCGGGCTCTTCGGCTATGAGGCCTATACCAACAAGGACAGCGGCACAGCCGTCACCGACACCATTCCGCTGAACGGACAGGTGCTGACCATCGCCAACGAGATGAGCGACGAGCAGAGCGTGGTGGCTCGTGTGATAGACCCCACCATGACCGACCTGAAGGCTGGCGACATCTACCAGCTGAAGCGCAATCAGGTGCGCTTGGACAGTCTGGGCCGCAATGAAATCACCTTCACCACCGGCGCGCCCAACGTGACGGCACCCTACACTCGCCAGTTCAGCCTGTCGTTCGAGCGCAACAACCGCACCTACGTAGGCCCCTCGCTGAACGGCATTGTGCTGGGCGAGCTGACCAACGGCAACAACTTCGTGACCGACGGCCCCGAACAGGTGCAGATGGTGCTGCGCGACCCGCCAGGCTCAAAGAGTAAGGCCACCTGGAAGACAGGCACCGTTTATACAAAGACAGACAGTGAGACCAAAGGAGTATATGCCGATGAGACCTTGTCGTTCGACCTCATCTGGGGCGCTGACCTTGACGTTGCTGTCGGTTTGGGTGTTGCCATCATCTCAGGCAGCAAAGCAAA
Source organism: uncultured Prevotellaceae bacterium (assembly GCA_902786565.1). Lineage (GTDB taxonomy): Bacteria > Bacteroidota > Bacteroidia > Bacteroidales > Bacteroidaceae > Prevotella. Next base: position 4,905 of record CADACW010000082.1, read on the forward strand.
GACAACAGCCGTCGTAGGCGAAAAGGGTTCTGTGGCCTGGCAGTGGAAAGACGAAACGACATGGGCCTATACCACAGCTGAGAACATCGCCACGAGTACGGGTGACAAATATGTGGGGGCCGACGGCGACGTGTTCATCGGCACGTCACACAACTACATCATTGGCACCTGCCGCAAGTTGGGCTTCCACCGCGAGGCCGACGGCATCGTGCTGGGACTGAAGGAGGCCGTGACCATCAATGACAGCATCAGAACCAATTTCGTATATTCTGCACTTGAGATTGAGGAGACCATGATACCCAAGATTCTGGACACCCGTAATGCCCTGCTGGAATACATGGACGAAACCGCTGCCAAAAGCTATGAGAACAAGTCCGACCAGGATGTCTATCTGACATGGCTCACGCCCGACGACCCGAACTATGGTGCGGAGGACACCTACGTCTGGAAATCGGGCATCAATGGCCGCTCACAGAACATGGTGCTGCACTACAACGAGTCGGTACGCCTCTGGCGGGAGCGGCTCGCCGAGAACGAGAAAGACAAAATCGAGGCGTTCAACGGTGGGGACTACTACAAGGAAAACCGCTCTTTTGACGGTGGCACAAGTTATTCCTTTAGTGAACGCCGCGACACGACACATGTTTCCACCACTGTCTTCAACGGCAAAGTAGGCATCATTGGCGAGGTGAAAACCATGTTCAGTATCAACTCTTCTGCAAGTTTCGGCACTAACATCAACTTCAAAACAGAGGTGGGCTACAACAACACCCAGATGTGGGCAGACTCACTCGACAACGTGAAGACCTACGCAGAGTTCGACTACGACCTGGTGGACGGCAACCCTGGCACCGACTTCACCGTCGACATCTACCGCTCACCGCGTGGCTGGGGCGACATCTTCCTGCTGCGCGGCGGACAGAGCTACAACCCCTACGAGGGACTGGAGTACGCCAAGTACTACGAGCCGGAGAAGCAGCACGTCATCTCCTACGGAACGGAGCGGATGGAGCAGCCGGTCATACAGGTCAGCACTGACGGCGGTATATCGGCCAAGAGCGCCACGCTGACCGACATACCGGCTGGCGGCACGGGGCAGTTCACACTGCACCTCACCAACCAGACCACCACCAACCAGAGTTTCGACTTTGTGTATAAGCTCATGGTGCAGGAAAAGGCTAATCCCCACGGACTGGAGGTATTCATGGACGGTGTGGCTGCCGACGGTCGCAGCGTGTTTGTACCTGCCGGCGAGACGGTGAAGAAGACCATCACCGTGCGCCAGTCCGACCAGAGCGTGCTCGACTATGAGGGCATCGAGATATGGTTCCTCTCGCAGTACCAGCCCATCAAGATCAACGACAAGTGCGTGCTGAACGTGCACTTCAAGCCCTCGTCATCGGCTGTCGACCTGGCTATCACCGAGCCGGTGCTCAACACCGACAATAAGACGGGCGAGCTACAACTGAAACTGACCAACTTCGACCGCCAGTTCAAGAACCTGAAGAACGTGGGCGTGCAGTATCGCTTCGCTGGTAACACGCAGTGGACCGACCTGCACACCTGGGTCACTGACAAGGCCGACTCGCTCAACACATCCTACGACATGCTGCCCGCCACGGGCGACCTGCGCCTGGCCGTCGACATGTCGAGCGACCTCTCCTACCCCGAGGGTAACTACGAGTTCCGCGGCTTTACTACTACGCCCTACGGCACCGACCTTGTCCATGTTTACAGCGATATCATCGCTGTCATCAAGGACATGACGAAGCCCCGCGCCCTCTTTACGCCCTCGCCGTCGAACGGCATCCTGGGCTTTGGCGACGAGCTGGCCGTGGAGTTCAATGAGGACATCGTGCCCGGCTACGTGGGCGACAAGGACATCATCGTCACGGCGAAGCTGAACCAGCAGCCCGTCAGCCATGAGGTGGCGGCCCACCTGAGCCGTCGTGGAGGGGGTGCACACACGGAGAACTCCATTTTCCTCAGTGGCGACTTCAGCACCGACTTTTGGCTCAATCGCGAAACGATGGGCACCGTCCTGCAGCTGGGCGTAGGCACCAACGTGTTCGCCTTGAGCTTCGACGACGAAGGCCATGCCCATGTGCATATTGCCGGTGCGGAACTGGTGAGCCATGCCACCGTGCCTACGGGCGTGTGGACCTACTGCGTACTGAGCTACAAGGCTTCCAACCATACGCTGAACATGCTCGCCCAATGGGACACCAGCAGCGAGCGTCTCTTCGAGAATGAGCCTGTTTCGCAGACCAACACAGAGGCTATTCATTACAGCGACGACAACCGCCTCCACTTAGGTCCTATCACGGCAAAGATCCATGACCTGAGCCTCTTTAACATCTACCGCGACGTGGCCGAGGCAGCTGCCACGAAGTATCAGTCGAAAGACAACTATGTCTATGGACTGGTGAACTACTGGCCCATGAACGAGGGACACGGCAACATCATCGCCGACCAACGCCATACGCATGACATCACACTGCAAGACACTTGGTCCATTGAGAATACCAACTACATGCTCCACATAGAAGCCGACGAGACGGCCGAGGCCGACATCACGCGCATCAACACCAGTCGTGGCGACAGCTATGCCATCGAGCTGTGGGCGCAGATGAACACCCAACCAGAAAGGGAGACCACAATCTTCGAGACAGGCAGTGTGCCGCAGAACCGCCTGCGCCTCTACTACGATGCCACCAACAACCTGCATCTGGACTACGGTGAGAAGAGCACCACGGTGGCCAGCATCGAGGACTTCCCCAACTTGGAGCGCGCCAATCACTTGGCCCTGAATGTCGTTCGCGGTCAGGCTGCCTCGTTCTACATCAACGGTCAGCGCACTGCTGTCATTGCCGAGGCCGACATGCCCGCCATGGAGGGTGCCGTGATGCGACTGGGCGAAGGCTTCGACGGCTACATCGACGAGCTGCGCATCTGGAAGGCCACGCTCTCCGAGAGCCGCCTGCTCAGCAATATCTACAACACCCTCGACACGGCCGATGTCTATAGCCGTGGTCTCTTGGCCTACTATCCCTTTGAGAAGACCGGCACCGTAAACGGTGTGACCACCAAAGTAGGAACCCTCGAAGACCAGACCCCCGGCAGTGTGCTCAGCGGTTTTGCCGCTGAGATAGCCACCGGCACAACCTCCTCCATCATAGGCTCCAACTTCCCCTTGAAGAACGCCCCTGACGAGACGCGCCTCATCGCCTCGCCCGTAGCCTCGGAGCGCAAGGTGGTCATCAACCTCACTGGCGCCGGCATCTCGCCCCGCGACATCGAGGGCACCACGCTCAACATCACGCTGGCCGACATCCACGACCTGCACGGCAATACGTCGAACCCCATCAAGTGGACGGCCTATGTGCAGCAGAACACGCTGAAGTGGACCCGCGACTCGGTGAACGTCATCAAGAAGTATGGCGCAGACTATACCTTCGACATCGATATTGAGAACAAGGGCGGACAGACAGAATACTACACCTTATATAATATGCCACAGTGGCTGACGCTGGTGGATAGCGAGCGCAGCGACGATGTGCAGGCATTGAAGACCAAGACGCTGCGCTTCCAAGTGAACCCATTGGTGGCTGTGGGCAACTATGACGTGACCATCGGCCTGCAGGGTAACAACGAGATACTGGAGCCTCTGCGCATCGTGATGAAAGTGAGCGGCGAGAAGCCCCAATGGGCGGTCGACCCGACGAAGTATGACCACCAAATGACCATCATTGGGCAGGTGTATATCGACGGCATCCTCATGGAGAACGAGGAGAGCATGGTGGCTGCCTTCATTGGCAACGAGTGCCGAGGCGTGGCAAACGCCGAGAAGGTGCGTGGTGCGGCATACGTGACACTGAACATCTACGGCAACGACACCAAGGCAAAGGACAAAGACAAAGCCGTAACCTTCCGCATCTGGGATGCCTCGAAGGGGGTAGCCTATACCGATGCCAACATCACGCTACCCGATGCAGCCACCGTTCCCGACGGTTCACCGTCGGGTACCACCATCACCTTCGCCCAAGACCGGCTAATCGGCAACTTCGACACCCCGGCCGTCTGGACGAAGAGCGACAACGTGGAGCAACTCATCCCCATCCACCAGAACTGGAACTGGATAGCCTTCGGCGTGGATCCGCAGTCGCACTACCTCGACCACGTGTTTGCCGACTATGCCGAATGGATGATGATCATCAAGAGCCGCACGGCCTACAACGACTACAACGGTGCGCAGTGGTGGGACGGCACACTCACGGCAGCGAAGGCCAACGAGATGTACAAGCTGAAGATAGACCGCCTGCCCACCACGCAGCAGTCAGAGCCCAACAGTCTGCTCGCCGTATCGGGCCGACAGTTGAAGGATGACGCCGAGCGTGCCGTCACGCTGACGGAGGGCTGGAACTGGATAGCCTACACACCGCTCACGACGATGACCGTAGGCGAGGCGCTGGCCGCTGCCAACCCGCAGCAGGGCGACATCGTGAAGTCGCAGACCGCCGTGGCCATCTACGGCAGTTACGGCTGGGAAGGCAGTCTGAAAGCCCTGGAGGGCGGACGCGGCTATCTGTACTACAGCACTGACGGCCAGACGAAGTCGTTTGTCTATCCGATGGTATCAGCGGCATCAGCTAAGGCACGCATGGCAGCACCACGACGTGCTCCTGAAGGTCTGCGCATTTTCAAGCCTGTCGACTTAGGCCTCTATCCGAACAACATGACAATGGTCATCCAGTTGAAAGATGGCGATGCCGTCGTTGATACCTGTGAAGTGGCCGCATTCATCGGCGACGAGTGCCGCGGTGCCACCCGTGCCAGCGAGAACGGTTTGTACTATCTCGTCATCAGTGGCGAGGGAGCCGGTCAGCCCATAACGCTGCGCACCTGCCTGAACGGTGCCATCATCGACATCGACAACACGCAGCTGTTTGTCAGCGATGACAACATCGGCACGTCGTGGAATCCCTACGTCATCGACCTGCAGAACCTGTCGAACGGAATCACAGTGGTCGATGGTTCTGCCATCGACTCCAACACCGACTGGTGGACGCTTCAAGGCTTCAAGATAGGTCGCAAACCTACGCAGCCCGGTGTGTATATACATAAAGGTGAAAAGGTTACGATTAAGCGAGCGAAGTAAACAACAATCATGCTGAGGGAGCGGACACTGGTCCGTTTCCTCTTTAAAGAAGTGACAATGAAAAAGAAACTATGGATGCTCGCCGCCATCCTTGTAATCATTTGCGGCGTATGCGTTTCTTCTTGCTTCCGTAAAAGCGAGACAAAAACTGTTGTCAACCCGACCGAAAGGCTACGGGTAGGCGACGGAACGTCGGGAATCGACAGCAGCCAGTTCGTAACCATCACCGACGTGGTGCCCGATGTCATCTTGGAGATTCGCTACTTCGGCACGTACAACTTTGTGGGCCAGCGCATCGACGGCTACGAGGAGCCGACGGCATTGCTGACCAAGCAAGCCGCCGACAGTCTGAAGAAGGTGAGCGACGACGTAATGGCTCAGGGCTACCGCCTGAAGATCTACGATGCCTACCGTCCGCAGAAGGGCGTTGACCACTTCGTGCGCTGGGCGCAGGACTTGGAGGACACCCGGATGAAGCCCTACTTCTATCCCGACCTCGACAAGAGTGTGCTCTTCCCCCAGGAATATATCTGCCTGAAGAGCGGTCATACGCGCGGCTCCACCCTCGACCTGACACTGTTCGACATGGCGACAGAGAAGGAACTCGACATGGGCGGCACCTTCGACTGGTTCGGTCCTGAGAGTCACCCCGACTTCTGCGGCAATCCAGAGACGGGCGAATACACGGGCGACAATAGCAAAAGCCCTGCCGAGCCGAAGCGCAGCATCACCGCCGAGCAGTTCGCCCACCGCATGATTCTGCGCCGCGCCATGCTCGCCCACGGCTTCAAGCCCTTCGACACCGAGTGGTGGCACTTCACCCTGAAGGACGAACCGTTCCCCGATACCTACTTCACTTTCCCCGTCAAGCAATTGAGCAAGTAATATGAAACAGATAAGACTATGGATGCTGGCCGCCATCCTCATTACCAGCGGCTCTACAATTCTCACCTCGTGCTCCAGCGAGGACGACCCGGTGACACCTCCGACCGACGAGGTGGAGGCGCAACTGCAAAAGATGACGCTGCGCGAGAAGGTGGGGCAACTGTTCTATGTGCGCCCCGAGTGTCTCGACACCACCATCCACTTC
>CADACW010000083.1 GCA_902786565.1 uncultured Prevotellaceae bacterium
GATGTAAGACGTCTGGGAGTCCCTCTGTGGGTATACGTCAGTCTTTAAGGAATATTAAGAGTTTTCGCCATCTTAGTTTACGAGTGCAAAACTAAAGGACTAACAAAGCGTGCATAGCACGATTACATTGACAAGCAAATTACGGCAGAATGAGGAAATGAGTACCGTTGCCAGTTCGTAACCCAGATTTTTCTCAATCCTCGGAACTGCCTTTATTTACAAAAGGTTTGCGTTTTTATCCAAAATTACGAAATAATTATGAGAGGAAGGGTAAGAAGACGGAAGTTTTTGGCGCAATCGAATTGTTAATAATCAATAAAATGTTTCGTAGGCTTCTCTAATTGTTGCGAATTTGTTGTAAATTTGCCGAAATTTAACGAAATAACTAACTAACAAAACCAGAAAAACAGGTATGAAAGACGCAATGAGACTATTGTGTAAACTATGTCTCCTCGCCGCTTTCTTCGTGCTGGCTCCCCCAGAGCTGGTAGCGCAGACAACGGCCAAGGGACAAGTGTTTGATTCAACGGGAGAGTCTGTCATTGGTGCCACAGTGGTGGAGAAGGGCAATCCCAAGAACGCTACCGTGACCGACTTTGACGGCAACTTCACCCTGAAGCTGCAGAAAGCCAAGCAGGTGGTCATTTCGTATGTGGGAATGATCCAGCAGGAGGTCACCGCTTCGGCCAACATGAAGGTGACGCTGCAAGACGACAATGCCGCCCTGGAAGAGGTGGTGGTCGTGGGCTACACCAGCAAGGCCCGTAAGGACCTGACCGGTTCGGTAGGTTCAATCAGTGGCAAGAAACTGGAAGTGGTGCCCGTCACATCGGCCGCCGTCGCCCTGCAGGGTAAAATCTCAGGTGTGCAGGTGACCACCGTCGACGGTCAGCCGGGTGCCGATGTCAACATCCGCGTACGTGGAGGTACCTCAGTGACCCAGTCTAACTCACCTCTTTATATAGTAGACGGTTTCCAGGTGGACAACATCAACGATATTCCGCCTACCGACATTGCCTCTATCGACGTGCTGAAGGATGCCTCGCTGACCGCCATCTACGGTGCAAAGGGTGGTAACGGTGTTGTCATCGTGACCACAAAGAGCGCACAGGCCGGAAAGGTGGAGGTGAAGTTCAACGGCAACCTGAACGTAAGCCATATCTCGAAGACGCTCGACCTGATGGACGCAGCCCAGTTTGCCGCCTACCAGTACCAGTGGCACGCCGCCAACGGCACGCGCTCGTCAAACGCCAAGTTCTTCAAGGCCAACTTCGGCAACCCCTACGACCTTGACATGTACGGCACCCTGCCCACCCACGACTGGCAGGACGAGGTGATGGGCGAGACACCTATCAACTACTCGGCCAACGTGAACATCGGCGGCGGCTCCGACAAGGTGAAGTTCAACATCTCGCTCACACAGAGTGAAGACAAGGGTATCATCCTGGGCTCGGGCGTGCGCCGCACCAACCTGAATGTGAAGACCAACGTGCAGATCAGCGACAAGCTGTCGATGTCGTTCAACCCCAAGTTCACCTTCCGCCGCGACAACGGTGCCGGTGGTGAGCACGTGGGCACGGGCGGTATCATCGACGTGCTGCAGTATCGCCCCACCAACGGTCTGCGCGAGTATGGCTACATTGACCCCAGCTATGCCGACCCCGACGAGGAGGAGCTCTTCAGCTATACCAACCCGAAGAGCGACATCGCCATCAACCAGCTTGTGAAGCACAGCTATACCTATTCGAATGGCATCTCGTTCGACTGGAAGCCCATCAAGGGCCTGACGCTGCGCACCGAGGCCACCATCGGCCTGCGCTGGATTGACAACAACCGCTTCTACGGCGCACTGACATCAGAGGGCCAGAAGACCATCCACAACAAGATGCCGCTGGCCACCGTCACCAACAGCAAGCGTCTGCGCTACATCTGGACCAACACGGCCAACTACAACTTCACCGTGAAGGACGACCACAACCTCTCGTTCCTCATCGGTCAGGAAATCAGCAACCTGGAAGACCGCAGCAACGAGATGACGGTGCACTTCTTCCCCCGCACGTTCACAGCACGCGAGGCCTGGAACAACATGGGCTTCGGCACCCCCTACGAGTCGCTGTCGAGCCTCGGCACACCCAACCGCACGGCATCGTTCTTCGGGCAGGCCAGCTGGAACTACAAGCACAAGTACCTGCTCTCCGGAACGTTCCGCGCCGACGGCAGCACCAAGTTCTCGCCGGGCAACCAGTGGGGCTACTTCCCCTCAATATCAGGTGCCTGGGTCATCAGCGAAGAGCCGTTCATGAAGAACATCAAGTGGATCAACCAGTTGAAGATCCGTGCCGCCATCGGTCTGGCCGGTAACAACAACATCGACGACGACATGTTCCGCCAGCTCTATACCATCGCCAGCACGGGCGGCCCCGGCCTTGCCGAGACCACAGCATACGGCGAAAAGTACTACAGCACCTCATCGACGGCACCCAACAACAGCATCAAGTGGGAGTCGACCGTCACACGCAACCTGGCTGCCGACATCTCGCTGTTCAATGGCCGCGTGAGCATCACGCCGGAGTTCTATTGGAACACCACCCGCGACCTGCTCTACCGCACAGGCCTGAACCCCACAGTGGGCTATGGCACCCAGTATCAGAACATCGGACAGGTGACCAACAAGGGTATCGAGTTTGCCATCACCGGCGACATCCTGCAGGGCAGGGACTACGTGCTCTCTGCCAACATCAACTTCGGTTGGAACAAGAAGAAGGTTGACAAACTGGACGGCGGCGTGGACATGAAGCCCTTTGAGGGCAGCGTGCGCTGGCAGACCAAAGACATGTACGACTACTACCTGAAGGTAGGCGACGAGGTGGGCCTCATCTACGGTTTCGTCTACGACGGCCTCTACGGCTTCGACGAGTTCTACTACGACCCGCTGAACAACTACCAGGCTGTGCCCTGGGGCTCGGCTGCTGCCGACAACGGCACATCGAAGAACCAGGCACCGCGTGAGGATGGCTACATCACCGTCATCAACGACGTCAGCGGCACATCCAACAGCGGTATTGCCACCCTGCCGGGCAAAATCAAGTTCAAGGATCTGGACGGCGACGGACGCATCACTGCCAACGACCGTACCATCATCGGTAACACCAACCCGAAGATTCAGGGTGGTTTCGGACTGAGCGGACAGTGGAAGAACCTGGACTTCACCGCCAACTTCACCTATATGCTCGACTTCGACGTGAACAATGCCACGGCCTATACGCTCTCGGCTGCCGAGGGCAACAAGAACAAGTTCCACAACGTGCTGGAGCGCTTCAAGGACGGCTGGCAGTACAACGACATCGACGGCCACATCACTGGCACCAAGGGCGACATTCTCTACAAGATGTACTATGCTTCTGACAAGAATGCCGTGGACATCTACAAGGAGGGCAACCAGGGCCGCTCGCTGTGGAACCCCGCCGACGTGAACGTGAAACTCTGCAACACCTACTTCATCGAGGATGGTTCGTTCCTGCGCTGCAACGACTTGACGATAGGCTATACACTGCCAAAGTCATGGACAAAGAAGGCTGGTATCTCAAAGGCCCGCTTCTACGTCTCGGCCAGCAACCTGTTCATCATCACAAGTTACACTGGCTACGACCCCGAAGTTGACATCCAGACAGGCCTGGCTTGCGGTATCGACTACAACCGCTATCCGCGCAACCGCATGTTTGCCTTCGGTACTAACATCACTTTTTAATTGAAGATTGAAGAATGGAAATTGAAAATTAAAAACTGATAATACAATTATGAAAATGAAATTCAAGAATATATTATTGATAGGAGTCGCATCATTGGCGTTAGGGGCTTGCAACGACTATCTGGATGTCGAGGCCCCGTCGAAATATACCGTCGAGTTCGTCTACACCCAAAAGTCGGAGGTAGAGCGCGCCCTTAACGGCGTCTATGCACAGGCGCTCGTCGGCGACCTCTATGGCAACGCCTATCAGAAGAGTTTCATCCTCAACAGCGATGTCGACATGGCTATCAGTTCGCAGAGTGCCCACCAGCACGCCACATATCAGCGCCTGGACTGCGACGACGAGGGTGGCGAAATCCTGAAGTTCTGGACGGCCGCCTACCGTCTCATCGAATATGCCAATATCATGGTCAAGTCGGCAGAGGCCAGCCCCCTGTACTACACTCTCGACGATGAAGGCAATGCCACCACTACTCCCGACCCGGAGATGGTGCAGTGGGTGGGCGAGGCCAAGTGCCTGCGCGCCATGGCCTACCACGACCTCGTGGTGATGTTTGGCGATGTGCCTTTCTCCTTCGAGCCCACCAACGACCGCGGTGCCAGCGTGATGCTGCCCGTCACCGACCGTGAGGAAATACAGAAGGCACTCATTGCCGACCTGCAGACGGCAGCAGTGGGTATGTCGTCGACAGCCAGCACCACCGTGGAGCGCTGCTCCAAGGAGTTCGCCCAGGCTCTCATAGCCCGTATCGCCCTCACCGCCGGCGGCTACTCGCTGCGCCCCAACAAGGAGAACCCCCGTGCCTACGGTTCCATGCAGCGCCCGGCCAACTATCAGGAGTACTACCGCATTGCCCGCGACTATTCTGACTCGGTCATCACGGCTGCCACACACTCGCTGCGCCAGCCCTATCAGGATGTGTTTGTCAATGAGTGCAACTATCAGGTCATCAACAACGACGACCCCATCTTCGAGATTCCCTTCGCCAAGAACTCAACCGGCAACACAGGTTATGCCCAGGGTCCCACCTACTCCGACTACGAGGGTGCCACGGTGGGCGTATGGGGCAAGTGCGACGGCGGCACACGCTTGAACGCTTTCTACCGATTCCTGTTCCGCAACGGCGATTCGCGCCGCGAGTTCGTCAATGGCCTGTGGTACTACAGCTACTACACCAACTCGGAAGGCAATCTGGCTGACTCTGTCTACATCCGCAACGACTACACTGTGCACAACAACAAGTGGTCGAAACTGTGGACGCAGCCCGGTGCCGCACTCGGCAACACCACGACCGGTTCCACGGGTATCAACTATCCCTACATGCGCTATGCCGACGTGCTGCTGATGTATGCCGAGACGGCAAACGAGCTTAACGGCGGGCCTACCGACAAGGCCATCGACTGCCTGATGCAGGTGCACAACCGTGCCTTCCTTGAGGGCGACTCCACCTTCCAGGGCGAGGCCACCGCTTCGAAGGAAACATTCCAAAAGGCCGTGATGGACGAGCGCAAGTGGGAGTTTGCCGGTGAGAATATGCGCTGGCGCGACCTTGTGCGTACCAACACTTACGGCCAGGAGCTGGTCTACAGCTTCCTGCGCTACTACTCGGCTGGCATGCAGAATGTGGGCAGCTTTACAGGCTATGAGGATGCCATCAACGAGCACGATGGCTACACCGACGGCAATGGCTACATCGACAACCTTCCCTCGCGTGTCTATTACCATACTTATAATATAGACGAGGTGAATGCCTACGGTATGCGTATGTACCGTGCACAGCTCTACGGCTATCATGTGGACGACAATGGCAACGTGAGGCAGCAATATCCCAACCAGAGCATGCAGAGCCTGCGCATCTACAATGCCTACAAGCCCATGAGCTCGCCTATCACCAGCGCCATCACCCGTGGCGGCTTCAAGGCCAAGAGCTGGCTCAATGCCGACTTCTACAAGTGGGGCAACGAGGCCAACGGACAGCCTGTAGACCAGTGCAAGTACTCCTTCTACGGCTACATCCGCTGCGACGATGGCGGCAACCTCTGGATTATCCGCGACGGAGCCCTCACTCAGTTTGCCGGACTTTCCTCTCTCAACAACCTGCCTCCAGTGCGCTACATCCTGCCTTATCCCGGCACCGTCATACAGCGCTCATCAGGCGAATATAAGAATTACTACGGATATTAATATATAGAAGAATTATGAAGAATATACTGAATAGCATCATGCTGCTCATGCTGGCAGGCACCTCGGCACTCATGGTGTCGTCGTGTAAAGACGATGACAACACGTCGGCAGCCACCAACAGGGAGTTTATGACCATGTTCATCGTTGACAATACCCGTGGTAAGGGAACCGACTATCCCTACAACTGCGGACTCGACGCTCGCTATCCTCACGGCAACACCGTGCACCTCTATTGGTATGGCGTGGACGACTGCGCTGGCTATCAGATTCAGATGGCCCTCCAGCCTAAGGTGTCAGGCGGTGCCGATGCATGGGGAAGAATACAGGGCACCAGCGACCTGCTGCTCGACACTATCGTCGGACCCAAGGTGCTCGACCTCCTCATCAAGGACCTCCAGTACTCTACCGACTACCGCTTTGCCATCCGTTGCCTGTCGAAACTTGACAACAACACCACCGACTTCAGTCATGCCTCCAACTGGTATGGCCACGGCAACGGACGCCAATGGCAGGAGTATGTGGGCATAGCCACCCAAGACCGCTATCCCACACCTAACGCCATCTACGTGAACCAGGCACAGACCACCGAGACCACCATGCACGTCTATCTGAACAACACGGCCAAGCAGTCGCTCGGCTATGCTGACGATGCAGAGATTACCGACCAGGACGACCTGGACAAGCTGGAGGCCTACTACGAGAACTTCAACATCGGCGAAAACGGTGAGCTGGGCTACCAGATACTGACCGTGTCGCCGTCGCCCAACAACCCCAACTCTACCGTGGGCGAGAAGTGGAAGCGCTACCAAATCACCCAGGAAGACCGTGAGCGCGGGTATGTAGTGGTAGACGGCCTGACCCCCAACTCGGTCTATGTCATCGACGTCATCGACCCCCGCGTCAGCGTGGCCATCGATGCCAAGTACAACACCTGCACATCGCGTTCCGACGGCAAGCCCGGAGCCCCCGTCCTGTTGAAGCACGACGAACTGAAGGCCCAGGCCCATGCCTTAGGCATACCCAACCGCGAAGGCTATGTGCGCACCGAGGTGTTCGCCGCTGCCGAAGAGTTCGACGCAGCCCCAATCACCCCGACGCTCTACAACTTCATCGAGAATACCGACTATGCCGAGGGTCAAACCTTCATGCTCGAAGGCGGAAAGACCTACTACCTCGATGGCAACGACATCACCTGTAAGGGATTCGTGCTCCGCACCGACCCCGCCGATGTGGCCAAGGGCTTGCGTGCACGCGTGCTCTGCGGACTGGGCAAGAGCTCCATCTACGACCAGGCCACCGACGGTGAGCAGTGGAATGGCTGTCCCTATTCAATGTTCACCTTCGGACGTCAGCCAGAGGCCGGCGAGGGCGGCGAAATCTATATGAAGAAGCTGGCCTTCTACGACATCGACTTCGACAACCCCAAGTGCTACAACTATGGCGACCAGCAGGCCGGACTGGGCAATCCCACGGGTAACTATTTCTTCAATATGTTCTCCAACGGTATGGCCATCTCGCTCGACTCGCTCGTCATCGAGAACTGCTCGTTCAAGCGACTGGTGCGCGGATTCATCCGCGAGCAGGGCGTGAACTACAAGATTTGGCGCCACGTGGTCATCAAGAACAACCTCTTTATGGACTGCGGCTACTACAACCAGGGTGCCGGCGGCTACTGCTGGATTCACGGTTCGGGTGCCAACATCAGTTCTAACCTCTACGAGGATATGAAGGTCACCGAGAACACCTTCTTCGACAGCCCCTTCCCCGCCTTCTTCTCAGAGCAGAGCGAGATTGGCTGGATTCCTGGAACGAAGTGGAACATCACCTTCTCCAACAACACGCTTGTCAACTTCAACACCCGTGCCGACGGTGCCATCTTCAAGATGCGCGGTCTGCCTAACGGCTCTGTCTTCAACGTGAAGAACAACCTCATCGTGCTGGCCAAGAAGGCCGGCGACCAGCGCGTCCTGGCACAATGGGGTGCCGACATCCGCAACACGCAGACGCAGCCCGATGGCTCGGCCGGCAAGGTGACGCTGAACTTCGAGAACAACTGGTCGACCAACAACGACCTGACCAACGGCTCCATCTTCAGCAACACACCGTGGACATCGACCAGCAACAACTTCGGCAAACTGGTGAAGGACGGCAATGCCACCCTGAACGGTACGCTGGAGGTGCAGGTGGCCAACATCTCGGCTACCGAGCTGATGGAGCAGCCCTGCCCGCCGTCGATAGCCTCTTCGGCCAGCGACCAGAACATGCACCGCGCTGACGCTCTGGATGGCACAGCCACTACCGCGTTCAACGTGAACCTCAAATTCAAGAACAAAGACAACGACATCTACCGCAACAATGTCGGTGCCGCCCGTTGGCGCGAATAATTTGCAGATTGAAAATTGACAATTGATAATTAGACTTGATTATGAAGATATTCAGAATGACATTGATAGCTGCCACAGCCCTGCTCTTCGGAGCAGGCCTGGCCAGCTCGTGCAGCGATGCCAATGAGTATGAGGATGCCAACACCAACAATCCCTCATGGGTCAACGGCTATAACGACACACTGAAGGTGGCTCACCCCGAGTCGCTCGATGGCACCAAATGGCTGCGTGCCGACGGCCGCAAGTATAGTGCTTTCGGCCAGCAGGTGCAGGGTTTCGTGGAGAGTCTCGACTTTGCACGCCCCGACTCCGTGGCCGTGAAGATGAGCCAAGGAACTACCACTGGCACCTGGACCGACGAGTCGAACACCGAGAGTCAGCCGTACTACGAGTACACCTACTCTGCCACTACCGGACGTCTGGACATACTGAAACTGGTAAGGGACGAGAAGGGCAACATATCCAAGTCGGCTGTCTTCGAGGGCATCGCCGTCTCCGGCCAGCAGGACATCATCACGCTGGTCCACTATGGCGACACACCTGTGCAGACCTATCTCGTAAAGCAATAATTGAGTGTATGCTTCCCGGCCCCGCGTAATCGGTGCCGGGAAGCGTCACCCATTCATCAGAACTAATCATTATTAACTTTTTTATTTATTAACTAACACATTTACTTATGAAAAAGATTTTTACTTTAGTCTTTGCCCTTATCGGGCTGGCTGGCGTTGCTAACGCAGCAACGGTAGATGATCTTGAGCCGCTGAAGCACAGTTTTGTGCTCGTTTGTGATCAACTGGGAGAGCGTCCGGGCAAGGGTGCACTCTTTGGCGCCAACCATTTCCTCGACCTCAAGGGTGGTTCGGTAGCTACCAACAAGGGCCAGGTTGACCTGTCAGTGCTTGACCCGGCTGAAGACGCCGATGGCAATCCACTGCCTCAGTATGTCACCCAGGACATCGTCGACAAGTACGGTGCCATCTATGGTGGCCCGCACTACAACTGGCTGCGTCTGAAAAACCAGCAGGACATGATTGCCCTGAAGCTGACTGCCAAGTCGAAGATCATCATCTTCGAGCAGGGTAATAACAAGGTCGGTAAGGAAGCCCGTATCCCCCGCATCTCTACCGATGAGGCTCAGACCAACTCGCTGAATCCCGCTCCCGATGAGAACCACCCCGCTACCAAGAGCGGCTTCAAGTGGGAGTTCACAGTCGATGACGACGGCACCTACTATATCGGTTCCTACAATGGCGATATGTTCGTCAGCTTCATCATCGTCGAGGCCAACGAGGCTCCCGGCACACCTATGGTGGTGGTCGGCGACCAGAAGTTTGAGGATGGCCTGTTCTTCCGTGAGGTCACTTGCACACCGGTGCCCGCTACTGAAGAGGGTTCTGACGAGCAGATTCCTACCATCGTGACCTACACCACCGACGGTTCGGCTCCCACCGCTGCCAGCGATGTGTATGTTGAGCCCATCAAGTGCTACAAGAACCAGACCGTTAAGTTCCAGGCTTTCCTCGACCTTGATGGTGGCATTGCAAACGATGATTTCATCTGTGATGGTGCCGACAACGAGGCTAATGTGGAGTTCTCTTTCAATGCTCCGACCATTAATGCTGATGGCGCCGAAGTGTCTATCGTCAGCGAGTATCAGAATGCAACGAACTTCTACTCACTGAATGGCGGCGAGTTTGTGCAGGGCGATGGCACGACCCTTGAAGAGTCGGCCACTGTGACTGCCTACACCGAGATTAAGAATGGCGAGTACACCACCTTCACCACTAACAAGGCCACGAAGGATGTCTATGTGCTGAATCCCATCAAGGAGAAGAAGGTCATTGCCGTCACAGCCGGTACGGTTGTGGTCGACGAGGAGGCTACTGCTGCTGCTACCGACGGCAACACTGTCTACACGGTTGAAGGTGGCGAAATCAGCGCCGACAAGAAGGACTTCTTCGTGAAGAATCTTACCTTCAAGGTGATGCAGGATGCCCAGTATCAGGTGCCCGAAGGCCAGGAAATCTACATCCAGATGAGCAACACCAACATCACCTTCCAGGTGGCCGAGGGCGACTCTGTGGCCGTGAAGGTTATTACTGCTAAGAACTCTTGCAAGACTCTCAACGCAGAGAATGATGAGAGTGTGACCACCGACCGCAAGAACTACGTGAACGTGAGTGGCACCAACTATGGTCATGACGATGTGACTGTAGAGGGTGGCAACATCATCGAGTTCGGTCTGTCTGCTGGTACCTACACCTTCCAGAAGTACTCTGGCACAGGTAACATTATGATTTCCTCTATCGAGATCACTCCTGTCGGCGCTGAGCCTCAGACAAAGGAGGGCGACGTGAACGGCGATAACGCTGTGGATGTGTCTGACATCTCGTCTATCCTGACCGTTATGTCTGGTGATGTGACAAAGTTCAGCGTCCAGCAGGCCGATGTCAACAAGGATGGCAAGGCCGACGTGGCCGACATCTCCGCAACACTGACCATCATGGCCGGTGGCAAAGTTGGCGATGAAGAGGCTGCTACAAGCCGCGCTACCCGCGCCGACAACGAGGTGACAGTTCTCACCGCTGCCGATGTCACCACCGACGACAAAGGTAAGGCAAACCTCGTCATCCGCATGGACTATGAGACCACCGAGACTCTTATCGGTCTTAACTTCTCATTGGTTCTTCCTGAAGGAGTAGACATCTCCAGCAATGGCAGACTCAGCAATGAGACTTTCGTTATTTACTCTGACGAAGATGCCTATAATGAACTTGTTG
>CADACW010000084.1 GCA_902786565.1 uncultured Prevotellaceae bacterium
CCCTTCAACGTGAACGTGGACAGGCTCATGCTCCTTACTGTAAAAGAAGAAGGAGAATCCAAAGAATCTAAATACTTCTGGCATATCTCTATCTCATTTAATAGTGACAGTGCAAAGATAGGAATTATTTTCGATACCAGCAACTTTTTTGCCCCCAAAAAATGTTTCTGGTGATTTTTCGTTATCTTTGCACCGCATACGTGCAGAACAGATGATGATACTCTTCTAAGTGAAGAGCGAGTCCAGTGGAAGACCTGCCGATGGACTAAAGGGACGAGAATCGCAAGATTCCATTTCCCAGAAGTCCATTTGTACGGTTCAAATCATAAACCGCAGTCAGTCAGCACCGTATGATTACTGCGTCCGTATGATTACTGCGTGGGCAAGTTCGAGCGTGGCAGCATTGAGCAGTTCTACCACAATGTTGACACCGTGGGTGCAGGCGATGAGTTCAAGACCCGCATCGACGTGCTGGAGCAGGAAGAGACGCTGGCCGTTGTCCGTGTGCTGGAGGAAGGCTGGGGAGGCACCATCGACTTTACCGATGTGCTCCTGCTGCTGAAAATCGACGGCGAGTGGAAATGTGTGGCTAAGGCATATAACCAGAACTCTAACACTATCAAGAAGTAATCATGAGCAAGCAAAGTGAAAAGATGGCTGCTGTCCTGAAAGCAGTGGAGCTGTATGCAGAGGCTGGCCGCAAGGGTAGCCGTGAGATTGGTCAGCAGGCATTTACCGAACAGGCCACGATGTCGTGGGTGGAGAACGGAAAGATCACCACCGTCCCCATTACTGCATTATACGACGGTCTGGAGCAGACAGGCGAGGAAGAGGTGACTTACGATGTTGAGGACGTAACCGTTGCCGGTGATGTTGCCTTTGTCCGCATCTCCTCTGCTTTCAGCAAGTTGGCACCGCATGGGGTTCTGGCAAGGCCATTGAGGAAAGTGGAGTGAAATAGAATTGGCACCCTCCCAGAGTTTCTCCACGGTCGGGTTAGGCATCACGCCAGCATCCTCCGCAAATCAGCCTTTGACTGCAATCACTTCTATTTCCACCAAAGCACCCTTCGGCAGCGTTTTGACGGCTACTGCTGAACGTGCCGGGTAAGGCTCTGCAAAAAACTCTGCATACACTTCATTCATGGCAGCAAAGTCGGCCATGTCAGCCATAAAAACGGTGGTCTTAATCACATTGGCCATGCTAAGACCAGTCTTTTCGAGAATCGCCCGCACGTTGTTCAGCGACTGACGTGTCTGCTCCTTGACACCACCCTCAACGAATGAGCCGGTAGCGGGATTTATGGGAATCTGCCCTGATGTATAGACGAGATTACCTACTTGGATGGCCTGACTATACGGGCCGATGGCAGCAGGTGCTGCCTGAGTGTTAATTACTTGTTTCATATCCATATATCTGTTATACAATAATTCTATATCATTTTGACTGAAAGCACGTTTTTACTATTTCAATTTTGAGGTCTCCATATTCGGTAAAGCCGGCGATGCCACAGCCGATGCGAGTGACGAAGAACGTCAGTTCGGGGTGCTGATTGGCAAACTGAATGAACTCTGACGTTGTTCTTCTTTGCTCCATAATCTTTAAATTTTGGGTGCAAAGTTACGAATAAGCGAGCGAAATAAAGAATAAATTCAGATTTTTTCCCTAAGTTTACAGTCTTTCTTACGTCTCAACGCGCTCGGAGACACGTTTGTAACCATTACAGACGAGCCTCCAAGCGCGTTGAGGCTCAATTGAAAACTCAATTGGAAATATTTCTCCTTACGCTTTGCCTGGCGTATGTGCCTGCTTTTCATGGTTGGTGGCGGCAACGTGGCTTTCGACGTGACGCGGCTTTATAAGGCAAACACTTCCATCATGCACAGATGGATGGAAGCCACGCAGCCTGGTTTTCTGGTTTAGAAATATTAACGGTTCTGATGTAATGTTTCCCCCATACACGGTGTATATCATAGTAGGAACAAATAGAAAAACGAAAAGAACAATGAACAAGTACGCCCAGCTTTGCAGTTTTGCCCTGCTAAGAACCATCATCGCCGCACTGCCCATCCTCGTCATGGGAGTGCAGACAGCCAATGCCGACATTGTCCGCGGACGCGTGATAGACGCTGACACGAAGGAGCCACTGGCAGAGGCTTCGGTGAAATACGCTCAGAATATTGTCGACTATGGCTACTCCATCATGAACAGCAAGACCGACTCCTTGGGCAAGTTCACTTTCTTTGCCGACGGACGAGGCAGTATAGAGATTTCGATGCTTGGCTACTATAAAAAGACAAAGCCTGTGCTGGCCTTCAGCGACAGCCGCAAAGACACGCTCGACATCGGGACGATAGAACTGAAGATGTCGCCCCAGATGCTGAAGATGGTGGAGGTGACCGGCCGCGCCCGCCGCTTCACCGTCCGTGGCGATACGATAGTGTTCCACCCCGAGGCATTCCACTTGCAGGAGGGCGCGAGGCTCGACGAACTAATCAGCAAGTTGCCCGGCGTGGAAGTGGACCACGAGGGCAAGATGTCGTGGAACGGCAGGCCCATCCGCCTGACCATGGACGGCGAGAGCATGCTGGGCGGCGACGCGCTGATGAAACAGTTGCCCGCCGAAGCCGTGCAGGACATCAAGGCTTACAACAAGGCGTCGGAGTTCAGCGAGCGCACAGGCAAGGACGACGGCACACAGGATATGGTGCTCGACCTCACCATCAAGCCCGGATTCCTGGACCGATGGTACGGCGACGTGAAGGCTGGCTATCAGACGCCCGACCACTACGAGGGCGAGCTGACGATGAACCGGCTATCGAAGACCGACCCTGTGCTGGTGTTTGCAGATGCCAACAACCTGGGCAAGCGCCATCGTCGCTACATGGGCAGCAGCATGAGCATGTGGGGCAACGGCTTCGGACAGGAGCAGGGTGCATCGGCTGGCTATCAGCACAAATGGAAAGAGAAGGCCGGGTCGCATGAACTGAAAAGCCAATACAGCTTCAGTGGCGGATTGGCACACGACGACAACTGGCTCACATCGCGCAGCGAGACCGAGAATTTCTTCCCAAACACGGCGGCCAGTCGTGTGAACAGCGAATCGTACAACCGCAAACACGAACTGAGCCCCACCATCAATGCCGACATGCGATGGGCCACTGACTCGCTGAACACCATCTCCGTCACGGCCAGCGCTGAACACAAGCGTACGCGTTCTCATGGCCGGGAGGAAACGGAACAGGCAGAACAGTCTGCCACAGACAGCTACCTGCCCACGCTCTCGCAACTTGTCACTTCGAGGAGCGAGGGCCATAACACCCACCTAAACACGAGAGCCGGCTGGGAGCATTATATCAAGGACGGCGCACTCGGCGCCAGCATCACCCTGAACTATACCGACGGAAAGAATGACCGCTGGAACGACCGCGCCATCACCTCACACAGCACGTCTGTACGCTCTTCGCAACTCAGCCAGTTCTCCACCTCGCCAAGCAGCCAGCTCTCCTTGGGAGCCGAAGTGCACCATGTCCGATGGCTCACCAAGAAATGGATGGTGCAGGCACAATACACGTTCAAAACCGACAGGAACCGTACTGACCAGAATTTCCAGATCGACGGACTGGCCGACGTGGCCAACAGCTACAGCGACCATTACGGCAATCGGGCGCACAGTCTGAAAATTGCCTCAACCATCAATCTTGAACCGCTACAGCTAATGCCAAGTCTCACCGCCAGGTGGCAGCGTGAAAGCCAGGACTATCAGCGCGGCCTGCTCGACACCGCCGCCGTGCGCCACAGCTTGCTCATCGACCCGTCGCTACGTGCCACATGGAAGCTCGGCAAGACCGTCGGCTTCGAGTTGAACTACAGTTTCCGCACATCACAGCCCAATATCATTGAGACCATCGGCTACCGCGACCTGACTAATCCGCTCTTCATCACCTTGGGCAATCCCGACCTGCGCGACTCTCACATACACGACATCAAGCTCACCTACAATATGGTGCTCGCCCGCAGTCAGACCTCATTCAGTGCCAGCATTGCCTATCATGACACAGACCGTGACCTCACGACCGCATTAAGCTACGACCCGGCGACAGCCGTATACGTCACCCAGTCGGAAAACATTCGCGGAAGCCACTCCTGGAACTTCCGTATGAACTTCGACCAGGGACTCGGCGACATGTTCAGACTGGCAAACGAGTTCCGGCTGACGGCCGAACAGCGTTATGGCTTTCTGACATTGCTGCCAAGCCAATCAGAGCGGGTCTTGAACCGACAGAGCGACTTCCACCCCAAGAACAAGCTGACCTTCTCATCCGACCACAACTGGCTTAAAGCCTCTGTCTTTGCTGAGATTGAGGCCGACCGCATCCGCTATACCGCCTCGGCCGAACAGAACACCACCCTTTGGGACAACAACTTCGGACTTAACGCCGAGGCCACCATTGGCAATTTCGTCTTCAGTTCGACCATCAACGAGACCACCCGCCGGGGCTACGCCGCCCAGTCGATGAACAAGAACCTGCTGCTGTGGGATGCCAACGTCACTTGGAAAATCCTGAAAAACAAAGCCCGCCTCTCTTTGGAGTTTGAGGATATACTCAACAACGAGGACGGGTTTTGGAGCAATCAGACTGCCTATCAACAGTCATCCACTTGGCAGGACTTCCACCACCACTATGTGGGCATCAGCTTCACCTACCACTTGGACGCGAAGAAATAGCACTTGTCCGTATGCTGTCTTGTTGGCCTGCTTGCGGGCATTGGGGTGCAGACTTGCGAAAATCCTTTAATCCCCCAACCTGAGTGTCAGTTTTTTTTATTTCCCCAAAAACAGCCAAAATACCCCCCTCAGAGATAAGTGCCACTTATCTCGGAGATAAGTGCCTTTTATCTCGGAGATAAGTGGCACTTATCTCTGAGTCCGCTTAGTCCTTGTTTTTGGGATGTAAAATATTTTTTCGCTGCACCAATAAAGCTTTTGTCATTTGCCAACCGTCAAGTCTGCAGAAAACTCAACAGAGAAGGTGGTGTGGTAGCCGGTACGAGGCTGGACTTCAAGGTTCAGATAGCCTCCCTGCTGCATCATCAGCCGTCTGGAATAAGCGAGGCCTATGCCGCTGCCTGTGCGTTTTGTGGTGAAGAAGGGCACAAAAATACTTTGGCGAGCCTCGGTTGGTATGGGTTGTCCGTCGTTGCTGACGTAGAGAGTCGGTTCATGGTACTCCAGCGCGATGTGCGTTGCTCCGGCCTCTAAGGCATTTTTGACGAGGTTGATGAGCACCTGCCGCAGCATATTACGGTCGATGCAGACAATAATATTGCCGGCCACGTGACAGTGCCAGGGTATTTGGGGATAGAGTTGTTGTAACTCCTGGAGGATGTCGGTCAGGCGTATATTCTGAAGTGACGGTTGCTGGAGTTGCAGCAGTTTACGATAGGACTCGACGAAATCGTTCAAGTGTGTCGAGGCGGTGTTGATGGCCTGGATGCCAGCCTCAAGTGCGGTGCCTTTCACTTCTGGGCGACTGAGCAGCGACTGGCTGATGCTGGCGACGGGAGCCGTGGCATTCATTATTTCGTGGGTCAGCACACGGGTCAGCCGTTCCCACGATTCCACCTCTTTATGGTTCACCTGCTGGCGGATGACACTGCCCAGTTGGTTAAGAGCCTCCTGCATGGCTTTCTCGCCGGGCAGCAGTCCGTCTGTAGGGAGGCGGAAGGTGAAATCACGGTTGCGTATGGCCTCCTGCATCAGGTAGGCACGCGTCTTCAGCGACCGCTGCCGGCGCACGAGCCAACTGGCCAGCAGAACCACCAATACCACAATGATGACACACAATGTAATCATATCTCTCATCACTCTTTTACTTTTTATTTCTCATCTCACGAGAGTCGTTTCATCTTGTTATAGAGCGTCTGACGGGTGATGCCAAGTAGTTCGGCTGCCTGCGTAAGATTGCCGTGACAGCGGTCAATCGTTTTTCGGATGTGCTCCTTCTCCATCTCGTCCAGACTGACTATCTCCTGCTGCATGTCGAGCACGTCCTTCAGTTTGCGGACCAACTCGTCGTTGTCCCAGGGCTTGGTGATGAAGTCGGCAGCTCCGCTCTTCAGCCCCTTTACGGCCAGTGAGACATCAGCGTATGCTGTCAGCAGAACGACTGGCGTCTGAGGATGTTGCTTGCGAATGGCGCGCAGCCAGAAGAGCCCTTCCTGTCCGCTGTTTACACCAAGCGTGAAGTTCATATCCAGCAACACGATGTCTATTTCCTCCTGTGCCATCGTCTTCAGAATGGTGTCAGGCTGAGTCAGCGTCAAAATGCGCTCAAATGTTCCATCAAGCAGATAGCGCATCGCTGTCAGGATAGACGTGTTGTCGTCTACGATAAGTATGGTTCCGTACTTGCTCATGTTCTTTTTGCCGGCAAAATTACGAATAATCTGTCTAAAAATCATACAATGAGGTGTCTAATTTTTAGACGTTCTGCACTTTTGCGCCTTGCTGAATGACAAACGCTGAATGAAAAGAAGTAATTTTGCGGCATAAAACGCAACGATTATGAAACGTCTGATAAGTTTGTCATTTGTCATTTTCCATCTGTCATTGACTCCCGCAGGGGCGCAAACGGCTTGGACGATGCTGCAGTGCATGCAATATGCCATAGAGCACAACCATGAGGTGAAGCGAGCGGAATTGGAACTCGACAACTACAAGGCAGCCCGGACAGGAGCCATTGGCAGCTTTATGCCTGCCGTCAGTGCCAACATCGGTGGGCAGTATAACTTTGGGCGAGCCATCGACCCTGAGACCAACCTCTACACCGATGTGAGCACCTTCTATAATGGCTATTCACTTCAGGCCTCACTACCCGTGTTTGATGGGTTCAGCCGCATCCACGCCTTACGGGCAGCCAGAGCCAGTCAGCTCATGGGGCAGTCTGTCCTACGGCAAAGACAGAACCAGACGGTCCTGGACGTCCTTCAGGCATACGCCAATGCTGTCTATTACGAAGGATTGGTACGGATGGCTGGCGAAAAAGTGAAGGAGACAGACCTGCTGCTCCGCCAGACGAGCCTGCTTGAAGAAGTGGGGCGTAAGAGTGCCGCCGATGTGGCTCAGGTGCAGTCGCAGAAGGCTGAAGCCGATTACGAACTGGCTCATCAGCAGAATCTTCTGAGTTCCGCCCTGCTGGAACTGAAGAAGGCAATGGCGTTTCCTATAAGTGAAGAGCTAAGAGTGGAGAGTGCAGAAGCAGCAGCAGCAAGCAAACAAAGCTCGAGCGCTTCACCCTCAACTTTTCACTCATCACTTCTGACAGCCCGTTATCAGATGCAAGTCAGCAAACATGAGTGGCGTCAGGCCCGTGCAGCATTGTTTCCCTCTCTCTCGTTGAGTGCGGGCCTGAACACCACTTACTACCACACGCTACATTCTGATGCCGGACAGTCGTTCCGCACACAGTTAAAGAACAATATGGGCGAATATGTGGGGGCCACGCTGAGTATTCCGCTCTTCAACCGCCTACATACCATTACGAGCATCCGACGTGCCAGGAACAACTATCGGATAGCCTGCGAGAACTACGAGCAGCAGCAACTCGAATTAGAGAAGCTAAACCGAGAGGCCTGGCAGGACTGGCAAGCTTATCAGAAACAGGCAGAGCAGATGGCAAAGAAGGTTGAAGCCGACAGCATTGCCTACCGGCTGACGCGCCGACAGTTTGAAGAGGGACTGAGCACAGCCATCGACCTGCACACCACATCTGCACAACTGCTGAAATCAAGGGCTACGCTGCTGCAATGCCAGCTGATGGCTATAGTAAAGGGGCAGCTCGTACGCTACTACCGTGGCGAGACCATTTGGGAATAAACAGTAAATCAGTAAATATAATTAAGGTGGACAGAACAATTAAGAAGACGAAGACGCAGCGGCTGATGAAGTATTGGCCGTATGCAGCGGGAGGAAGTCTGCTGCTGGTAATCCTGTGCTGGCTCGTGTTTGGCAATCATGCCTCGACGCTGAAAGTAGGAAAGGACGAGCTGACCATCAGCGAGGTGCAGCAGGCAGAGTTTAAGGACTATGTGCGCACTAACGGGCAGGTGCTGCCTATACAGGTGGTACAAATCTCGCCCGAAGAGGGCGGCATCGTGATGGAGAAAGTGGTGGAAGAGGGTACGCACGTGAAGAAAGGCGATGTCATCGTGCGCCTCTCGAACTCGAACCTCGACCTCCAAATACTGAATGCGGAGGCCGAACTGGCCGAGAAGCAGAACCTGCTGCGCAACACACAGGTGGCCATGCAACAAGACCGGCTGAACAACCAGACGGAGCAGGCACAGCTCGATATGGACACGCAGCGCAAGCAGCGCACCTTCGAGCAGAACAAGCGGCTCTACGACGAAAAGCTCATCAGCCACGAGGACTACCTGCAGTCGCAGGAGGACTATCAGCTCTCGGCCAAGAAGCACTCGCTGGTGAACCGTCGCCTGAAGCAGGACAGCATCTACCGCACCGTGCAGATGGACCAGATGGAGGATAACCTCGAGAACATGCGGCGCAACGTGGTGCTCGTCCGCCAGCGTAAGGACAAGCTGGAGGTGCGCTCGGTCATCGATGGCGAGCTGGGACTGCTCGACGTGGAGCTGGGCCAAAGCATTCAGCCCGGCCAGAAGATAGGCCAGCTGAACGACCTCAGCGACTATAAGGTGCAGGCACAGATAGACGAGCACTACATCGACCGCGTGCACCAGGGGCTCACCGCTACCTTTACGCGCAGCGACCGTCAGTATCAGCTCCAGGTGCGCAAGGTCTATCCTGAGGTGCGCGAGGGCAAGTTCCGCTGCGACTTCATCTTCCGGGGGGAGCGCCCGGAGAACATCCGCACGGGCCAGACCTACTACATCGACCTCGAACTGGGCCAGCCCGAGCAGGCCGTGCTCATCCCTCGCGGCACTTTCTTCCAGACCACGGGCGGCCAGTGGATTTTCGTCCTCTCTGCCGACGGCAGCAAGGCCTATCGCCGCCAGATTCGCATAGGCCGCCAGAACCCGCAGCACTACGAGGTGCTTGAAGGCCTGGAGCCCGGCGAGCGCGTCGTCACCAGCGGCTATGAGGCGTTCAAGGACAACGAAGTGCTGGTCATCAAGTAGGAAGTAAATCGTAACAATAAACGTAGGCATACGCCGTTATTATAGGAAAAGGAGAACTGATGGACAAAGAGACCTACGAGAAGCAGAAACCCTTTGCGGGCGAGAAGATTCCCTCGATGAACCGCCGCTGCGTCGGTCACGACTATCAGGGTCGCCAAATCTACATGATCACGATGGTGACCGAGGAGCGCCGTCCGCTCTTCGGACGGGTGGCAGGGCGTAGCGACGGCGCACCCGGTACGCCCGACGAGCCACAGGTGGTGCTGACGGAGTTGGGGCGCAGGGTATCGCAAAATTGGCATGACATCGGAGTGCGTAATCCACAAATAAGCATCATAGCCCTGCAGATGATGCCCGACCACTTCCACGGCATCCTCTTTGTGCGCGAACATTTAGACCGGCCTATAGGCAAGGTGCTCCTTGGTTTCAAGCAAGGATGCAACAAGGCTTTCCGCGAGCTCGTCCCGTCTGTTGCTGTACTACAGCAACAAACACAACTGGCGACCAACGACCGCCGCCACGGCCTGCTCTTTGCCCGCGGCTATAACGACCGCCTGCTCCTGCGCGAAGGCCAGCTCGACACGTGGCTCCGCTACCTCGCCGACAACCCGCACCGCCTGCTCATGAAGCGCGAACACCCCGACCTCTTCCGCGTACAGCGGGGCCTGATGGTAGGCAACCAGCAGTTCTCGGCCATCGGCAACCGCTTCCTGCTTCAGCGACCCGTCAGGCTGCAGGTGCAGTGCTCGCGCCGCTTGACAGAAGCGGAGATACAGCAACAGGTGGCCTGTTTTCTCAGTGCCGCCACACAGGGGGCCGTGCTGGTGTCGCCCTCCATATCGCCAGGCGAGAAAGCGGTCATGCGGGCGGCTTTCGAGCGTGGTTACCCGCTCATATACTTGCAGGAGAACGGCTTTACCGACCTGGCAAAGCCCGGCGGCCAGCGCATGGAGGCTTGTGCCCGAGGCCAACTGCTCATCCTCGCCCCTTGGGAGCATCACAACGAGCGCATCGCCATCAGCCGCAACCAATGCCTCTCGCTGAACGACATGGCACGCATGATTTGCAAACAGACTGTCTAAAAATCATACGCTCTACTGTCTAATTTTTAGACAATCCGCTACCGCCGGGGCCTTGAGCCTTGGCGGATTCGTTTTATTGCTGTACTTTTGCAGCAGAAAAATTAGAATCGTATGAAGACTATTGTTAGAAACTTTACATCTATGTTCCGCAAGTTTGTATCGGCAAGCTTGCTGAATCTGCTGGGCCTGAGCCTGGCTTTCGCCTCGTTTTTTGTCATCATGACGCAGGTCAACTACGACCTGGGCTACAACAAGAGTTTTACGGAGCACGAAAAGCTGTTCCGCTTGACCATGAAGTTAGGGCCAGGCATGGAGGACTATGGCGTGACGCTGCCTCGCCCGCTGGTGGAGCAGTTGGCGGCAGCATCGCCGCATATCACGGGCTATGGCATCGAACAGGGCTGGATCATCTTCGACCAGTATATGGTGGACGATCAGGAGTATTCGCTGAATCTGGTGTATGGCATTCACGACTTTATGAGCGTATTCAGGCCGACCGTCATTTGCGGTGACTTGAAGGGCCTGAACCAATTGCCCAATATCGTGCTGCCGCGTTCGGAAGCCATGCGCATCTTCGGCACAACCAATGCGGTGGGCAAAACCCTGAAATACAAATGGGTGGAAGGTTGGATCTTCAATGTGTGTGCCGTGATAGAAGACTATCCGGAAAACAACTTCCTGCACGGCGTCAGCTTCAGGGGTACCAATGACAATGAAGGCAATTACCGCAACTGGAACTATCAGGCTTATATCCGTGTGGACGATACAGCCAACTTGCCGAATGTGATTAGCGCTATGCGCCAGAAAGCCATTGAACTGTTCAAAGATGATTTCAACATGACAACCCCGCAAGAGAAGGAAGCCCTGCAAGTGGTGTTGACGCCAATAGCCGACACCCATTTCGCGAAAGACCTCAGCAAGGATTCGCCCAACATCAAGTCGGTCAGCAGGAGTTCCGTCTATCTGCTCATCTGCTTCTCGCTGCTGATTGTGCTGATAGCCGCCGTCAACTTCATGAACTTCACCCTGGCCGAGACACCGCTGCGCATCCGCAGCATCAACACGCAGAAAGTGTTGGGCGCATCGACGGCCA
>CADACW010000085.1 GCA_902786565.1 uncultured Prevotellaceae bacterium
GGCCGTGTATAGGGATTCATGTGCATACAGGAACGGATTGCGCGGAGATTGTTACCTCAGCGGGGCAATTTGTTCTCCATTTATAGAGGAAAGGTAAGCATTTTATTTTATAAATTGAGCCATGACAAAACATTTTCTTACTAAAAAAATTGTAGGAATAGAAAAAAATGACTATCTTTGCAGCCTCCACACATAATACTACAGAATAATGAACATCACAAAACACATCAAAAGCGACAATTATATGAAAAAAAGCCACATTGTGAAAGGCACTTTCCTCATAGCTGCCCTTTCACTCTTTTCTGCTTGCGATAAAGGTGAAGACTACTACATTCCCACCAAAGCTGAATCACTGGCCAATGCCAAGGAACAATTGGGTGTTGACATTGCAGTAGACCACGACTGGGTGATGACCGCCAATGCGCAAGCTGCCGTCACCGTGAATCAGGATTACGGCGAGACTTACACCGTGAAGATCTACTCCAACGACCCGCTTGTGGACGAGCGCGGCTATGTGCTCACTCAGGGAACCATCAGAAACGGACAGACCTTCAGCTCAAGCTTTGAATACCCGTCGGCCAGCACGCGTCTGGTGGTGGGTCTGACAGACTCTAAAGGTTTCACCGTCTATAAGAAAGCTGCTATCGTCGATGGTTTGATGACCACTTCTTTCGGTTCCGTCGCAGGAGCCAGGGCCACACGTGCCTACACCAGGAGCATAGAGTCGCCATCGGTACCACACATCACCATCCCCAACGATGCTTACGCAAAATCGTTTCTGGAGGGGGCCAAAGAGCCCACCGACGCCAATGTTGCGGACAACTACGACAATTCTTATTACGTGGAAGGACAGGCAGGCGGCTCGTATACGATTACGCAATACCCCACCCTACCCCAGTTCGGATGGGGCGAGGTTCCCAATGGCATTGGATATAATTCCCAGTACAAAGCATCCAACGAGGACATAGCCTTTTTCAATAGGGTCTGGTCACCCCTCGTGGCCCAATACAACACGGCACAGTTGGAGTACAACCCGAATAACGTCAAAGAGTACATCGATTCGCACAACAGGAAAATCGACATCTTCCTGAATCTCTACAACCAACTGCAGAGCACAGGCCGCAGCGACTGGATGACAAACGTCAAGATGCCCGTCAAGGGTGCCTACGCCCAGACGGGAGGCAATGAGGGCCATTGGGTGTACGACGAGACCTACGTGAAGAAGTTCAAAATTACCGGCACTTGGAACAAGCTGATAGGCGTCCTGCCCACCGAGCAAGCCTATGGCGATGCTCGTACCGTCTACATCAGCGGCAAGTGGACGCTGCCTGAATATCAGGAACAGCGCGTCGGCGGCGGAGCCGTCATCGTGGTTGACAATGGCGGCGAACTGGCCATCCCCAATGGAGCCGTGATGAACTTCGTCAATCAGGCCCGCCTTGTGGTCATGCCCGGCGGCAAGATTACCGGAAGTGGAATGATTCAGGTGACCAACGGCAACGACGAGGGCCAAGAGGGCTACAACGGCGGAACCATCGACATCGTCACCTTCAACAACAACTTCGGAAAGTTCTACAACTATGGAACATTCAAATGCAACAACCTCATGGGCGGTGCCGGCCTGAGCAATTTCTACAACCACGGCGTAGCTCACATCGTGAGGTCGGGCATAGCAAATGCCGATGGTGGCAACTACAACACAGCCAACACGCGTATCTACAACGCTTGCCAGTGGTTCTGCGAGCAGGACATGCGTGCCTATGTGGTTGAGCTGACCCAAGGTTCGTACTTCTACGTGGGCGGCGAGCTGGTGATGAGCGACGGCAACGACGGTGAGGCCGGCAACAGCTACGTGTCGATGGCCAGCGGCGCCCTGATGCGCATCGGTTCGCTCTGGAACGTCGGTACCACCTGGATGGGGCCGGAGAGCGGCTATGCAGTGCTGGAGATTGGGCAGTGCAACTACTTCACCTGGGATGACGACGGCCCAATCTCCAAGGGCTACTTCGCCAACAACATCGCCATCAGCGTGGACAACAAGACCAACGCCTGCAAGGGCAAGAGCGTGGAGAACGCCTATAAGGTGTTCAGTGAGTATGTGGCCAATGGCATTGGCACCAACGGCAACACCGGATGCCAAGGCAACAACGGTGTGGTCTTTGTGAAGAAAGGCGGTGCCAATGTCACCATTCCAGCATCCGACGGTTTCGTGGCCAGTGTGAAGGGATGCACCCCCGGCTACACACCAACTCAGGACAATGGCGGCGACGAGGGTGAGGAGCGTCCTGCTGTATGGAGCTATGCTTTCGAAGACACCCCGCTGGGTGACTACGATATGAACGACGTCGTCATCAAGGTAAGTTACCATTACGACGAATCTACAAAGACAGTTGACGAGAGCAAACTTGACGTCACCCTCTGCTGCTCAGGAGCCTCGTTTGACATCTTGCTGCGTCTTGGCAATAAGCAACTCTTCTCCAACACTGAGGTACACGACATCTTTGGCAAGTCACACGGCACGTTTATCAACACGGTCGTTGGCAGTTCAAACAATGTCAGCAGCATCAAGAAAGTCACCATCGACAAGCCCGAAGGCTTCACTTTCCAGGGCGCAGACTTCTGGATTAAGCCGTCGGCAGCCCCCGAGGTGCACCTGGCCGAGCAAGGGTACGACCCACACGCCATCGTCATTCCTGCCGACTGGGCATGGCCTACTGAGTTCACCAAGATCACCGAAGCTTATCCTAACTTTCAGTTTTTCGCTGCCAATCCGTCACTTAGCAAAGACTGGTATTTGTATCCCACCAACGAGGAAGGCAAAATCTACAGATAAACAATATCACTAAACTATGAGAAGACTACTGTTTGCGGTATTTACTGTGGCTATCAGCCTGGCAGCCCGCGCACAAGGAAACGTTGATACATACGTGGCCGTGAACGACGAGCAGGACGCCAACACCTTTGCCGTCATCATCTGCAACGAGAACTATAAGCACGAAGTGCCCGTTCCCTTTGCCCTTAACGACGGAGCCATCTTCAAGCGCTATCTGACGAAGACGCTTGGTGTGCCTGAGAAGAACATCAAATATGTGCCCGATGCCTCTCTCAACGACATGAACTACAATATGAAGTGGCTCGAAAATGTCATTAACGTCAAGGACGGACAAGCCCGTGCCATCGTCTACTACAGCGGTCACGGCATGCCCGACGACGAGAGCAAGAAAGCCTATCTGCTGCCCGTCGACGGCTACAGCTTAGAGCCGGCCACCAGCGGTATTTCCACCGAAGACTTCTACAAGCGGCTCAGTGCCATGAAGTCCCGTCAGACGCTCGTCTTCCTCGATGCCTGTTTCAGCGGTTCCAAGCGCGAAGGCGGCATGATGCAGCAGGCCCGAGGTGTGGCAGTGCGCGAAAAGAAAGGCCCTGTCCAGGGCAATATGGTGGTCTTTGCCGCCACCGATGCCGGCCAGACTGCCTACCCGCTGAAGGAGAAAGAGCACGGCCTCTTCACCTATTGTATTCTGGAAGCCCTTCAGAAGAGCAAAGGGTGCATCACTCTGGGCGAACTGAGCGACATTGTCACCAAGAAAGTGGACGAGGTCTCGACCATCGAGAACGAGAAGAAGCAGACGCCCACCATCACAGCAGCCACCTCGCTGAAAGACTGGCGCAACTGGAAGATGGCCGAGAAAGAAGCCAAGCGCTTTGAGACCATGGCCAAGCCCCAGAACCAAACCGCAGTGCCTGCCGCCAGCCAGCCAGCCCAGCAGCTGACTACCCCTTCGACGCAGATGCCGAAGCCCAAGCGTAGTTTCTTGAAACATTGAATATTACCAATTATAGATAAAATCAAAGAACTATGAAAAGACTGAACACGATTGCCGCTCTGATATTCATGGCACTTTCGTTGATGGCACAAGACGACAAGCCCAATGTCGTTGTGGCCGAGTTTGTAAACAAGAGCAACGTCAGCAATGTGGCCTGCAACAATCTGCGACAGGAGATTGTCTCAGGCCTGATGGACACCGAGCGTCTCACCGTGGTCGAGCAGACCACACTGGGAGACCTGCCCTCTGCCAAGAACGAGAAGCTCATCAAACTCAACGAGATGGGCATCCAGTACTACATCGAGGGAACATTCAACTCTGCCGACCGCAAGAGCAAGACCGTCAATTCAAGTCTTGGCTCAAAGACTTTATACGAGTGCACCATCAGCTACACCCTGACCATCATCGACACTGAGACAGGCGTCACCAAGTCGTCAGAGACGCTGAAAGATTCACACTCGTCAGGCGCTACCTCCGACGAGGCCCTGCTCAAGGCCAGCGAGAAGGCACGCAAACAGATGAAGCGCTTCGTAGACAACAACTTCAAGGTTGAGGCCATCATCAAGGCCCTCGACGAGGTAGACCCGAAGAAGGGCGTGAAGACCTGCTACATCAACATCGGCAGCAATGCCGGCATTGCCAAGGACCAGATATTCGAGGTCTTCTGCCAGAAAGAGATAGTAGGCGAAATGATTGAAAGCAAGATTGGCGAACTGAAGGTTGAGGAAGTGCTCAGCGGCACTCTCTCGAAGTGCAAGGTGAAGGACGGTGGCGAAGACATCAAGAAGAACTTCGACGCCCAGAACACCCTGACAGTCCGCACCAGGGCAAAAAAGCCACCTGTGTGGGAGAGAATCAACCTCTGACCCTGCGTCTCTCCGCATTTGCACGGTCTTCGCCGTGCGCCACCATCCCTCTCACCTCCGTGGCGGGAGGGATGGCCTATAAAGTAAAAACAAAAAAACAAAACAACATACGATGGCAGAAACAAGCAACACCATTCTCGAAAAACTCGAAGGGCTGGAGGCCCGCTTCGAGGAAGTATCCACTCTCATCACTGACCCCGCTGTCATTGGCGACCAGCAACGTTTCATCAAGCTGACCAAGGAATATAAAGACCTGTCCGACATCATGGACGCCCGCAAACGCTACGTGGCCTGTCTGAACGGCATACGCGAGGCCAAGGACATACTGTCCAACGAGGACGACCCCGAAATGAAGGAGATGGCCCGCGAAGAGCTGGCCGCCAACGAGGAGCTGCAGCCCAAGCTGGAAGAGGAAATCAAAATTGCGCTGATACCCAAAGACCCTGAGGACGCCAAGAATGTGCAAATGGAAATCCGCGCCGGTACTGGCGGCGACGAGGCGTGCCTCTTTGCCGGCGACCTTTTCAAGATGTACAAGAGCTACTGCGAGTCCAAGGGCTGGCAGTTGTCCGTCACCGACGTCTCCGAGGGAGCCGTGGGTGGCTATAAGGAGATTGACTTTGCCGTCTCTGGCGCCGATGTCTACGGCACGCTCAAGTATGAGAGCGGCGTCCATCGTGTGCAACGTGTGCCTGCCACCGAGACACAGGGCCGCATGCACACCAGTGCCGCCACCGTGGCCGTGCTGCCCGAGGCCGACAAGTTCGAGGTGCACATCAACGAAGGCGAAATCAAGTGGGACACCTTCCGCTCCAGCGGCGCCGGCGGCCAGAATGTGAACAAGGTGGAGAGCGGTGTGCGTCTGCGCTATATGTGGAAGAATCCCAACACAGGCGAGACCGAGGAAATACTCATAGAGTGTACCGAGACCCGCGACCAGCCGAAGAACAAGGAGCGTGCCCTCTCCCGCCTCTATACCTTCATATACGACAAGGAGCACCAGAAGTATATGGACGACATCGCCTCGCGCCGCAAGACGCTCGTCTCCACCGGCGACCGCTCGGCCAAAATTCGCACATACAACTTCCCGCAGGGCCGTGTGACCGACCACCGCATCGGCTACACCACCCACGACCTGCAAGGCTTCCTCGGCGGCGACATCCAGCCCATGATCGACGCCCTCACCGTGGCCGAGAATGCTGAGCGAATGAAAGAGACAGAACTTTAGCTGTACCCGCCTATGAGACTATTTGACGGCATTAAAAAAGAAGGGACCTGGGCCAACATCAGGAGGGGTCTGGCCCGACTATGTCGCCATTATTCCAGCTGTAATCGTAGCCGGAGAGTTTCCACAAGGCGGGACTTGGCTTTGGTTTCTACTGTGGTTCACCACTTTCTTCACCACAAGATTTATTCTCCTGACCATCGCTAATCTCATAAAGAATACTCATTATGACAAGAGAAGAATTAATTCAGCAAATCCGTGAGAAACGCTCGTTTCTCTGCGTGGGCCTCGACCCCGACATCAAGAAGATTCCAAAGTGCATCATCAACGACTGCAAGGCCGAACTGGGCGACGATGAGGAGTACGACGACTCGCTGGCCATCATGGCCTTCAACCAAACCATTATCGATGCCACTGCCCCCTATTGCGTGGCCTACAAGCCCAATCTGGCCTTCTACGAGTCATTAGGCTCGATGGGTGTGGCGGCCTACGAGGAGACCGTGACCTACCTAAAGGAAAACTATCCCAACCACTTCATCATCGCCGACGCCAAGCGCGGCGACATCGGCAACACCTCGGCCATGTATGCCCGCACCTTCTTCGAGGGCGACACGCAGGTGGATGCCCTCACCGTGGCCCCCTATATGGGCGAGGACAGCGTCAGTCCATTCCTTGGCTACAAAGGCAAATGGGTGGTGCTGCTCGCGCTGACCAGCAACAAGGGCAGTCAAGACTTCCAACTAACTGAGGACAAGGACAGCGAGCGTCTGTTTGAGAAGGTACTGCGCAAGAGTCAGGAGTGGGGCACCGACGAGAACATGATGTACGTCGTCGGCGCCACGCAAGGCCGCATGTTCGAGGACGTCCGCAAAATTGCCCCGCGCCATTTTCTGCTCGTTCCAGGCGTTGGCGCACAGGGCGGCAGCCTGGAAGAGGTGTGCCGCTACGGCATGACTGAAGACTGCGGCTTGCTGGTCAACTCGTCTCGCGGCATCATCTTTGCCAGCAATGGCGACGACTTCGCCGAAGTGGCAGCCCAAAAAGCCAGTGAGCTCCAACAGCAAATGGAAAGAGAACTGGACAAATATACCTTTTAACTCCAAATCAATACTGGGGGAACCATCAGTTTATGCCGAACATTGCTAAACCCCTGACCGTCTACAAGGCCAGCGCAGGCAGCGGAAAGACATTCACGCTGGCCGTGGAATATATCAAGCTGGTGGTGGCCAATCCGCAGGCCTACCGACAAACACTGGCCGTGACCTTCACCAACAAGGCCACCGAGGAGATGAAGATGCGCATACTGAGTCAGCTCTATGGCATCTGGCGACAACTGGATGACTCACGCCATTATATTAATAAGGTGTGCGAGGGTCTGGGCATCACCCCCGAAGTGGCCTCCGAAAGAGCTGGCATGGCCCTCCGGCTGCTGCTGCACAACTACAGCTATTTCCGCGTCGAGACCATCGACTCGTTCTTCCAGAGCGTGCTCCGAAACCTGGCCCGCGAACTGGAGTTGACGGCCAACCTGCGCGTGGGGCTGAACGACAACGAGGTGGAAGAGCAGGCCGTAGATCAGCTCATAGACAGTCTGCAGGCCACAGACCTGATGCTGCAATGGCTGCTGCGCTACATCATGGACAACATCAACGATGACCGGTCGTGGAATGTCATCGGCCAAATCAAACAGTTCGGCAAGACCATCTTCCGCGACTACTACAAGCAGGAGAGCCAAAAGCTGAACGAGGTGATTGGCCAAAAGGACTTTATGGACCACTATGCCGCCACCCTACGCGAGGAGCGCGCCAAAGCCCGCGAGCGCATCCAGCAGATTGCCGAGACCTTCTTCGACATACTGGAGCGCGAGGGTCTGAGCGTCGACGACTTCTCAGGCAAAAGCCGTGGCGTGTGCGGCATCTTCCTCAAGATGCAGCGCGGCGTGTTCGACGAGAGCATCATCACAAAGACCGTGGCCGACACCTTGGGCAATCCCTCCAAATGGGTGACAAAGACCCACCAGCGGGCCCAGTTCCTCCAAGCCCTGGCCGAAGCCGAGCTGGACCCCATCCTGCACTACGCGGTGGAGGAGCAGCCGCGGCAATGGCGCCGGTTCAAAAGTGCCGACCTGACGCTGCGCCACCTCAGCCAACTGCGCCTGCTGGGCACCATCGAGAGCAAGGTGCGCCAACTGAACGAAGACCAGAACCGGTTCCTGCTCTCAGACACGCAGCAGCTGCTCCACGACCTCATCGACGGCAGCGACTCGCCCTTCATCTTTGAGAAGATAGGCACACAGCTGGAACACATCATGATAGACGAGTTCCAGGACACCAGCACCGTGCAGTGGAAAAACTTCAAAGTGTTGCTGCGCGAGGCCATGAGCCACCAGGGCTCGTCCAGCCTCATCGTGGGCGACGTGAAGCAGAGCATCTACCGCTGGCGCAGCGGCGACTGGCGCCTCCTTGCCGACATCGAGAGGGAGTTTGCCGACAATGGCACACAAGTGGAGGTGAAGGTGCTCGACACTAACTACCGCTCGCAGACGGGCGTCATCCGGTTCAACAATGCCTTCTTTGCCGAAGCGGCACGCCAGGAAGAGGTGACCGCCTATGGCGACGTTGAGCAGCAATGGCCGGCTGGCCGCACGGAGGAGGGGCTGGTGAGTATCCACCTGCTGCCCTCGGCCGACTATCAGCAAACGACCCTTGAAACCATTGCCAACCAAGTGTCGGACTTGCTGGAAACAGGCGTCAAGGCCGACAGGATTGCCATCCTGGTACGCGCCAACAACTACATCCCCCTCATCGCCAACTACTTGCAGGAGCATCTGCCTGAAGTGCGTGTGGTCAGCGACGAAGCATTCCGCCTGGACGCCTCGCCCGCCGTACAAATGATTGTCCACGCCCTCCATCTGCTCTATCACCCCGACGACAACATCGCCCGCGCCTTCCTGGCAAAAGCCTGCACCGGACGGCTGGACGGCCCGCTGCCCGAAGCCTATGCCGACCATCGTGAGGAACTGCTCCGCCTGCCCCTCTACGAGCTGACCGAGCAGTTGCTGACCATTTTCGACGAGAGCCTGGGCAGCAGTCAGTCGGCCTACCTCTGTGCCTTCTTCGACCATGTGGCGAACTTCGCAGCCGAGGGTAGCAACGACGGCCACGCTTTCCTCCGCGAATGGGAGGAGCACCTCCGCTCGAAGACCATACAGAGCCCTGAAACCAACGGACTGCGCATCATCTCCATCCACAAGTCGAAGGGACTGGAGTTCGACAATGTCATCATCCCTTTCTGCGACTGGCGGATGGAGCACAGCGACATACTCTGGTGCCACCCCAAGGAAGCGCCCTTCAACGTACTGCCGCTCGTGCCCATAGACTACAGCCAGAAAGGGATGAAGGGCACCGTCTACGAAGCAGACTACGACGAGGAGCACCAACAAGTGACAGTCGACAACCTGAACCTGCTCTATGTGGCATTCACACGTGCCTCTCGCAGCCTCTTTGTCATTGGCAAGCGGGGCAGCCGCTCGTCGCGCTCTGCCATCATCGAGCAGGTGCTGCCCCAGTTGCAGCTTCCCGGCGCCACGCTGACCGGCGAGATGGATACCGACGCCCCACTGACATTCACCTATGGATCAATTGGCCATTCACAATTCACCATTGACAATTCACCATTGACATCCCACAACCCTTTCCTGCAAGAGAGCACGCCCATTGCCGTCAACATCGTGGCCCACAGCCAAAGCGTGGCTTTCAAGCAGAGCAACCAGAGCCTGCGTTTTGCCACAGCCGAGGAGGACGAGATTCAGACTCGACGCGACAGCTATATCCAGCTGGGCAGCGTGCTCCATGAGGTGTTTGCCACCATCGGCACCACAACCGACATCGACAAGGCGTTGAAACGACTGGAAGTGGAGGGCATCATCTACGACCAGCACATCACCCGCAGCCGTCTTGAAGACCTCATCCGCCAGCGGCTGGCCTCGCCCCGCGTGGCCGAATGGTTCGCCCCCCACTGGCGGCTCTACCGCGAGTGCACCATCCTGCTGCCCGATGGCCGCGAGCAGCGCCCCGACCGCGTCATCACCGACGGCCGGCAGACCATCGTCATCGACTTCAAGTTTGGCCGTGAGCGCGACGAGTACCACACTCAGGTCCGCGAATACATGCTTCTGCTCAACCAGATGGGCCTCCCACACGTCCAAGGTTTCCTTTGGTTCGTCTACTCCAACCAAGTGGTAGAAGTAAGATTGACAAATGACAAATGACATTTCCTCAATTATGAGTCCACTTTAATCATTAATTTTTATTTATTAATAATTTGTGGTTAATTCATGGTAATTCGCAACTTATATTAAAAACCAAGCAAATTAACATTTTTAACACTCCACAGGCACCATTTTGTTTGTAAAT
>CADACW010000086.1 GCA_902786565.1 uncultured Prevotellaceae bacterium
GAACCAGAAAGTTTGTAGGGCCTCCAAAGATACCTCCCGAAAAAAGCCACCACTGAAAATCAGTCAGTTGCATTGGCTACCCCTGCAATGTGGGTTAAGAACTAACACTATAGATAATTTAATTGACACAGCCATGTTCGTTGAACGGCCAAAAGACTCCCACGAATATGTACAGATATATGGCTTGTTGAATCTTAAAAGAGTCTTTGTTTGGATAAGGCGCGAATATATTATTGAGGCTTCAAATTTCACGTCTTACAAGGTACTTTTGCCTAAAGTCAATGGTAATGGAGAGTTTGGTGAGACTTTGAGCTCACCAATAGTAGTCGGTCCAAATGTTGGATATACACAATCTTTTATTGGCATTGGTGCTGCTGAAACGAAAGAAGAGGCAGAAGCAATTCTAAAATATATAAAGACACGATTCGCCCGTGCTCTTCTTGGCATATTGAAGGGTACACAAGATAATCCACCTGAACGTTGGGCTTACGTCCCCCTCCAAGACTTCACTCCTTCCTCCGACATTGACTGGAGCAAATCGGTAGCAGAGATTGACGAGCAGCTGTTCGACAAGTATGGCCTTGACGAGCAGGAGCGGAACTTTATAAAGACTAAGGTAAAGGAGATGAACTAAATATGATAAATGCTTATTTAATGAGAGGTCGCAGACGCTCGCCGTGCCACTCGGTTAAACAATACGAGATAAAAGGGATGAAATATGTGAGGTTCATCTTCTTATGCTTAAAGTTTACGTATTATTTCTTCGATATATTTTTCGCTTACGTTCTTGATTTCTTTCTTGTCATAAATCGTAAGCAGATTGACGCTGGTTTCAGTAGCTTGAAGAACAACGTTCAAAGTTATCACCCGCAGTCCGCCGCGTTTTCCGCCACCTTTGCTTTTAACGCCAAGACGAATCTTGCGCTTGCCACCTCCCAAAGAAACGCCTGCCTCTGGATTCTCTTTCAATTCATGCTGAAGCATATCAATGTCATCAGCAAGAGAGTGATAACGTTTGGCCAAACGCTTGGCTTGACGCAGAAATTCCTCAGTATAATTAAAGGTTACCATGAACAATTATGCTTCTGCTCTAAGTTCATCAACCAATGCATCAAGAGAGTTAAGACCTTTTCCTGCAAAACGTCCTTCTTGTGCTTCACGATAACCTTTGGTTATGGTTTCATTGATAAAGGCCTTTTCTGCCTCAATCTCTGTATAGGATGTGCCCAATCGGTCGATAGTCACCCCTTTTATAGCTCCCAGAATCTGTTTCAGACTTGGTACCAAGCTGGCATCCTCGATATTCAATACTATCTGTGTCATAACTTAAAACGTTTTGCAATTCCGGCGCAAAATTACGAATAATTCTTTAAACAACAAAATAATAGAAATAAAAAAACTCGAAACGATGATGGACGCAACCAGAATACACAGTTTCAACAGCTTCGTCAGGATGCTGTATGCCTACAGCACGCCTGAGATAGCCCGCCACGAGGGCTGGCTGAAGATAGGCGACACGGAGCAGGGCGTGGACAAGCGCATCAGGCAGCAGACGCACACCGCCGACGTGCGTTTCGAACTGGAATGGAAAGACATTGCCATGTACCGCGACGACTGCACCTATTTCCGTGACCATGACTTCCACGACTACCTGACGGAATACAAGGGTGTGGAGCGCAACGACCACACGGAGTGGTTCCACATCGACGGCGCGACGCTCAGGCAGTACTTTGAGGAGTTCACCACACGCAACTACCGCCAGAAAGGGCTGCACCACAGCTACAAGCTGCGCGACGAACAGCAACAGGCCGTGGAAAAAACACTGGCCTACCTCGAAGAAAACGGCGGCGAGGGCAAGTTCCTGTGGAACGCCAAGCCGCGCTTCGGCAAGACGCTGACGGCCTACGACCTGATACGGCGGATGAAGGCCAGGAACGTGCTGATAGTCACCAACCGCCCGTCGATAGCCAACTCCTGGTACGATGACTACGAGAAATACCTGGCCGGGCAGTCGGGCTACCGCTTTGTGAGCGACAACGAGTCGCTGCGCGACCGCCCTGGCGTGATGACCAGGGCGATGTATCTGGGCTGGCTGCGCAACCGCGACGAAGACTTTGCCGGGCAGATATGCTTCGAGAGCCTGCAGGGGCTGAAAGGCTCCGTCTACTTCGGCGGCAACTACAACAAACTGGAGTGGGTCAGGCACACGCACTGGGACGTGCTGATAGTCGATGAGAGCCACGAGGGCGTGGACACCATGCGCACCGATCGGGCCTTCAACAGCATCCGGCGGCGCTTCACCCTCTACCTCAGTGGCACGCCCTTCAAGGCCATCGCTTCGGGAGAGTTCGCCGACCGCCAAATCTTCAACTGGAGCTACGCCGACGAGCAGGAGGCCAAAGAGACCTGGGCCGGCGACGGGCACAACCCCTATCAGGACCTGCCACGGCTGAACCTTTTCACCTACCGCATGAGCGACATCGTGCGCGAGAAGGTAAAGCAGGGCCTGGCCCTGGAAATGGGGATTGCAAATCCCCTTGAGCAAACGATAGACTATGCTTTCGACCTGAACGAGTTTTTCAAGACCCGTGAGGACGGCAAGTTCGAGCACGAGGCCGACGTCAGGAAATTCCTGCAAGCACTGACCACGCAGGAGAAATTCCCCTTCTCTTCAGAAGCGCTGAGAAAGGAAATGGCCCACACGCTCTGGCTGATGCCCAACAGGGTGGACTGTGCCAAGGCCATGGCCCGGCTGCTGAAGGAAACCGGGAGCGGATTTGAAGACTACGAGGTGGTGCTTGCGGCAGGCGACGGAAAGATGGACGACAACGATGAGGCCGTCAAAGCCTACAACAAGGTGAAGGCGGCCGTCAAGGCCCACCGCAGAACCATCACCCTGAGTGTGGGCCAGCTCACCACGGGCGTCACCATCCCTGAGTGGAGCGGCGTGCTGATGCTCAGCAATGTGCAGAGCGCACAGCTCTATATGCAGGCGGCCTTCAGGGCACAGAACCCCTACGAATATGCGGAAGGGGGGAAGGTGGTGAGGAAGGACAACGCCTACGTCTTCGACTTCGCCCCGGCACGCACGCTGACCCTCTACGACGAGTTTGCCAACAATCTGAGGCAGCGCACGGCAGGAGGCAGCGGCACAAGCGAGGAGCGCCGGCAGAACATACGCCAGCTGCTGAACTTCTTCCCCGTCATTGCCGAGGACGACGAAGGGCGGATGACGCAGATAGACGAGCGGCAGGTACTGAGCATACCAAGGAAAATAAAGTGTGAGGAGGTGGTGAGAAGGGGATTCATGAGCAATCTGCTGTTCAGCAACATTGCCAACATCTTCACCGCTCCCGCCATTGTGGGCGAGATACTGAACAAGATGGACAAAGCCCAGGAGGAGCGGGGACGCAGCGCGAAGGCGACGCTCGACGACGCGGGCGATGTGAGCTTCGACGAGAACGGAGAGGTGACGATTCCGGCGGAGGTCATCGTGGGGCAGGAGCAGAACATCTTTGGCGACAAGCTCTACAAGACCCTCGACGAATTAAGGGATGCCAACGACAGAGCAATGGAGGCGGACAATGTGCTGGCTGCCATTGACCGCGTGGGCGACAACCTGAAGTCGGCCGTTGAGCAGAACGTCATCAAGCCCGTGACAGACGATTACGGGCTGGCGCAGACTCAGGCCAAGCGCATGGTAAGGGAGGCGCAGAAAGAACTGGAGAGCAAGATGGAAAAGATAAAGGGAGACTTCGAGCAAAAGCGCAAGATAGCCGAGGTGAAACACGAAGAGGGCCGACGGCAGGCAACCAACAGCAGAGAGGCAGCCGATGTGGAACAGGCTTTCCGAAAGGAGATGGAGTCGGCCCTGAAGGACGTGCAGGACGCCATCAGAGAGGCTACCGACGACATTGTCAACAACAAGCCCAAGGAGGTCATTGAGCGCATTGAGAAAGACAGGGAAGAGCGGAGAAAAGACAGCGTGGAGGACGAGGTGCGTGCCCACCTGCGCGGATTCGCACGCACCATTCCGAGCTTCATCATGGCATACGACAACGGGGATGTTACGCTCAAGAACTTCGACAAGAACATCGAGGACAAGGTGTTCAAGGAGGTGACCAGCATCACCCTCGACGAATTCC
Organism: uncultured Prevotellaceae bacterium; assembly: GCA_902786565.1. GTDB lineage: Bacteria > Bacteroidota > Bacteroidia > Bacteroidales > Bacteroidaceae > Prevotella. Next base: position 4,146 of record CADACW010000086.1, read on the forward strand.
GTTTCTTGAGAGACGGTGGCGATTATACTGAAAACGGAACGAAGAAACATTTCGGTGGACATCTGTTCGACGAGGTGGTGTTCGACGACGCCATAGCTGAGTTCAGAAAGAAACGGCAAGAGCTGGCCAACTATTTCGACGAGTCGCAGACTGAGGACATTTTCGACTACATCCCCCCGCAGAAGACCAACCAGATATTCACGCCCAAATGGGTGGTCAGGAAGATGGTTGACTTGCTGGAACAGGAGAATCCCCACATCTTTGAAGACCCCGGAAGGACTTTCGCTGATTTGTACATGAAGTCGGGTCTCTATATCACGGAGATAGTGCGCCGGTTGTATAACAACAAGGAGATGAGCCGCCTGCTGCCTGACGGCAACGAGCGTGTCCGCCACATCCTGCAACATCAGGTCTATGGGTTTGCGCCCACGCGCATCATCTATCTTATCGCCACCCGCTATATCCTGGGCTTCGACCCCTCGCTCCGGCCAGAGCAGAGCAACTTCAGACAGGTGGACACCGTCCCCTACGCCAAGGAGGGACGGATGGAGGAACTCATAGAAAAGGAGTTCGGACGGGTAATTCTAAACAATCTTTAAATTATGGGCAAAAAACTTTGCTGTTAGCCATACTTTCACTATCTTTGTGGTCTTAATGATGCAATGACTCGAAAATCGAAAATAACTACAGCTATCCTTTTTAACCCAAAATTCGACTTTTATATGAAAGAGACAACAAAGAAAGTGACCAAGAAGACAGCCGTTCCTGAGCCCCCTCAGCACATCGGCCTTGTGCAGAACGACTCGTGGCTGGAACCTTTCGAAGACGCCATCCGTGGACGTCACGACCATGCCGTGTGGAAACTGAACCAGCTCACCCAGAACGGCAAGAAGACGCTCAGCGACTTCGCCACAGGCCACCTCTATTTCGGTCTGCACAAGCAGACACGCGGATGGGTGTTCCGCGAGTGGGCACCCAATGCCACCGACATCTACCTCATCGGCGACTTCAACAACTGGCAGGAGGACGAGCGCTACCGCTGCAAGCGCATAGAGGGCACAGGCAACTGGGAGCTGAAGCTCCGTGAGAAAGACCTGAAGCATGGGCAGCTCTACAAGATGAAGGTGCACTGGAATGGCGGCGAGGGCGAGCGCATACCCGCGTGGTGCCGCCGCGTGGTGCAGGACGAGCAGACCAAGATATTCTCCGCACAGGTGTGGAACCCCGCCGTGCCCTACGTCTGGAAGAAGGCCGGATTTAAGCCCAAGAAGAACCCGCTGCTCATCTACGAGTGCCACGTGGGCATGAGCCAGGATGCCGAGAAGGTGGGCACCTACGACGAGTTCCGCCTCAACGTGCTGCCCCGTGTGGCCAAGGACGGCTACAACTGCATACAGGTGATGGCCATACAGGAGCATCCCTACTATGGCTCCTTCGGCTACCACGTCAGTTCCTTCTTCGCCCCCAGCAGCCGCTTCGGCACGCCTGAGGAGCTGAAGGCACTCATCGACGAGGCCCATCGCCTGGGCATCGCCGTCATTATGGACATTGTGCACAGCCACGCCGTGAAGAACGAGGTGGAGGGCCTGGGCAATCTGGCCGGCGACCCCAACCAGTTCTTCTATCCCGGCGACCGCCACGAGCACCCGGCCTGGGACTCGCTCTGCTTCGACTACGGCAAGGACGACGTTATCCACTTCCTGCTCTCCAACTGCAAGTATTGGCTTGAGGAGTTCCACTTCGACGGCTTCCGCTTCGACGGCGTCACCTCCATGCTCTACTACAGCCACGGACTGGGCGAGGCCTTCGGCGGCTACGGCGACTACTTCAACGGCCACGAAGACGACAATGCCATCTGCTACCTGACGCTGGCCAACTGCCTCATCCACGAGGTCAACCCGCAGGCCATCACCATCGCCGAGGAGGTGAGCGGCATGCCCGGCCTGGCCGCCAAGTTCGACGACGGCGGCTTCGGATTCGACTACCGCATGGCCATGAACATTCCCGACTACTGGATCAAGACCATCAAAGAGCAGCCCGATGAGAACTGGAAGCCCAGCTCCATATTCTGGGAGGTGAAGAACCGCCGACCCGACGAGAAGACCATCAGCTACTGCGAGAGCCACGACCAGGCACTCGTGGGCGACAAGACCATCATCTTCCGGCTCATCGATGCCGACATGTACTGGCACTTCGCCAAGAAGGACGAGAACGGCGTGGCCGAGCGAGGCATTGCCCTGCACAAGATGATACGTCTGGTCACGGCGGCAGCCATCAACGGCGGCTACCTCAACTTTATGGGCAACGAGTTCGGCCATCCGGAGTGGATCGACTTCCCACGCGAGGGCAACGGCTGGAGCTACAAATATGCACGCCGGCAGTGGCACTTGGTGGACAACCACGAGCTGTGCTACCACTGGCTGGGCGACTTCGACCGTGAGATGCTGCGTGTCATCAAGTCCATCCGCAACTTCCAGGACAAGCCCGTGGTAGAGATTTGGCACAACGACGGCGACCAGGTGCTGGCCTTCATGCGCGGCGACCTGCTCTTCGTGTTCAACTTCTCGCCCACACAGTCGTTCACCGACTATGGCTTCCTGGTGCCCACCGGCAGCTACGACGTGGTGCTCAACACCGATGCACAGGAGTTTGGCGGCCACGGCTTTGCCGACGACACCATGACCCACTTCACCAACTTCGACCCGCTCTACGTCAAGGACCACAAGGAGTGGCTCAAACTCTACATCCCGGCCCGCTCGGCAGTGGTGCTGAAGAAGAACTAAGGGCTATGACCAATATCATTGCCATCGACCAAAGCACATCGGCAACAAAGGCACTGCTCTTCAACGAGCAGTGCCAACTGTTGGCCCGTGCCGACAAGGAGCACCGCCAGTACTACCCCCACACCGGATGGGTGGAACACGATGCCGAGGAAATCTATGCCAACACCGTAGACGTGATTCGGCAGTTGCTCACCTCTCATCCCTCACCCCTCACCACCTCCCTCGCCATCACCAACCAGCGCGAGACCGCCGTGGTGTGGAACCGCCATACGGGCAAGCCCATCTCACGAGCCGTGGTGTGGCAGGACACACGCGGCAACGACATCTGCCAGCAGCTGAAGCGTGAGGGCTACGGGCCGATGGTCATGGAGCGCGCCGGGCTGCTCATCGACCCCAACTTCTCGGCCAGCGGCGTCAAGTGGCTGCTCGACAACATCCCCGGCGCTCGCCGGCAGGCCGACGACGGCGAACTGCTGCTTGGCACCATCGACACATGGCTCATCTGGAAGCTCACCGGCGGACGCGTACACGCCACCGACACCACCAATGCCTCGCGCACCATGCTCTTCAATATCCACACCATGCAGTGGGACGACCAGTTGCTCCAGCTCTTCGGCATCCCACGGCAGATGCTCCCCGAGGTGAAGGCCTGCGATGCCGTCTACGGCGAGACCACCGTCGAGGGCCTCTTCCCGCAGCCCATCAAGATTGCGGGCGTGCTGGGCGACAGCCACGGTGCCCTTGTGGGGCAGATGTGTTTCGGCGAGGGGATGGGCAAAGTGACCTACGGCACAGGCTCGTCGGTGATGGTCAACGTAGGGCAGCGCCCGCTGCAGGCCCCTCAGGGACTGGTCACCAGCGTCGCCTTCTCCGCCTTGGGCAAGCATTTCTATGGTTTCGAGGGCAATATCTACAGCACAGGAGCCACCCTGAAATGGCTGGCCGACCAGATGAAGATGGTAGCCCATCCCAGCGAGATGGAGGCCGAGGCCGTCAGCGTGCCCGATTCGGGCGGTGTCTACATCGTGCCTGCCTTCAGCGGCTTGGGTGCTCCCTGGTGGCACAGCGATGTCAAGGGGGCCGTCTTCGGTCTCACCTTTGCCACCACGCGGGCCCATTTCCTGCGCGCCGCCCTGGAGTCCATCGCCTATCAGGTCAAGGACCTCGTCGATGCCATGCTGACCTCCGCAGAGAGTGCCGATGAAGCGGCTTGTCTCCCCTTCGGGGGCAGGTTGGAGGGGGCTTGTGCCGACGGGGGACCCACCAAGAACCGCTTCTTGATGCAGTTCCAGGCCGACCTCCTGCAGACGCCTGTCATCTGTACCGAGGTCGACGATGCCTCTGCGCTGGGTGCCGCCATCATGAACGGCTTTGCCCGGGGCCAGTGGCACACCTTCGACCAGGTGACCCCTTTGCGGAAGGTCACCCACGTTTACCAGCCGCAGCCCGACACTCACGCCGCCCTCTACGAAGGATGGCGCCAGGCCGTCCGTCAGCTCACTAAGTGATTTATTTCTTGGCCGCTCCGGCCATCATGGAGAGGATTTCCGCAATGTCGGCCACATCTGTCTTGCCGTCGTAGTTCACGTCGCCCTGCCGTCGCTGCCGTCCATGGTGATGCTGCTGAAGCCCTCCATCACGGGCCCTCCGTCGCGCCAGCCGATGGTGGCCGTGGCGCATTATATCATGCCATTTCTTCCGATCTTTCGAAAAGTTTGCTGCAAAAGAACTAATAATGCTGTTTATAGCCAATATCTTCCTTCCACATCTTCTCGAAAATTTCTTTGTCAACATAATGCAAATCAAACAATTCACTATATTCTTGGAGAGTTAGGTCGTTCTCAACCCATAAGCCGAGATAGTCCCTATTCGGTCCTTTGGATGTTAAAAATCCGTATTTGTTTATTCCAATTTCACGATTTGTAATATTGTTGTTTATGTCATATTCGATATAATATGTTAAATTATCCGTCTGTAGTAAACTCAATTTTCTGAGGATTATGTTCTTTTTTATTATACCTTTAATCGAAAAAGGTTTACCATAATACCATCTGTTTAGCTTGAAATAAAAATAAGTCATTTGGATACTATTGGTTCTTTTAATATTGTTCCAGAATCCTATTCTTAAATTATGGTGCAAAAATTTGTGTTTATGGAACTCGTTGTTAGTTATACTAAAGTAGTTTTTGTATGCCAAGACAGCCTGTGTTTCAATTTTATATCCAAAAACTTCATAATCCATAAAATCGTTATCATAATCACTCCATCTACCCCAACAACCGCTATCGCCAAAGACATAATAATTGTTGTTGAACATATTGAAAAGCACATCTGTGATAAACCCTCCATTTGATATTGATTCCCATGAAATGTCTATGGGGATTTTTATTTTAAATGCTATTTCTGGCACTTCTTCGCATTGTTCCTCTTCCACAATAAAGATGTGTTTTTCTTTAAATCCTTTACATATCGCCTGAACTAATTCAAAACTCTCTTTCCAAAACAAAGGTGAAGACTGGTATGAAATACAAGAAAAATTATCAGGGAATAAATCCGTAACAGGCGTTTTCCGTATGTCGAATTTTGACTTAGCAGAATAAGTGAATATTTCATGCATAACAGGCACGCATTCTTTAGTATACTCGTCATCACTCATAGAGTATTTACTTAAAAATGCCTTTGCTTGTACAAGACGCTCAAATTCGTTTACATTTTTATGCATTCCGAACATTGAGGAATAGTACTCGTCCGAGTATTTATTTAAGCATTTGTCTAAGTCCATAATTATTTTGTTAAGTTATTGACCAAACGCTGTCGGTTTGAAATGTTTTGCGTGCAAATATACAAAAAGTTTAGGAACTACAAGCAGTTTGCGCATAAAAAGTGACGAAAGGCTTTCCGTCAAGGGACAAAAACGAACTAACCTGAATTATTCACGGCAATTAAACTGAATGACGCTAAGTCTTTCTTTTTCACGCTCTAACTTTGCAGTGTCAATGAGATTGGTGAGTACTCGTTAAAG
>CADACW010000087.1 GCA_902786565.1 uncultured Prevotellaceae bacterium
GGCAGCAAGAGCGCAGTCTACAACCTGAGCGGCCAGCGTGTGAATGGTCAGGCCAAGGGTCTGCTCATCCAGGATGGCAAGAAGTTCATCGTGAAGTAAACCATACATTACTAACATATCTCTTGCAGGGGGCAGATGCAGCGTCATTTGCTCCCTGCTTTTCCTTTTTCTACAATAAAAAGGGGATTGCAGCGTTATAGAATAAGACATGAAGAGACTCGCCCTTTACCTACTGTTCCTGCTACCTGTGCTCACCCTTTGCGCCCAGGACAGCCAGAACGTGTTCAACTTCCTGCGTCTGCCGGCCAGTGCCCATGTGGCTGCTCTCGGAGGCGACAACGTGACGCTTCAGGAAGACGATGCTTCGCTCGTGTTCCACAATCCCTCACTCATCAACAATGTGGCCGACCGCACCCTCAACCTCAATGTGATGACTTATATGCAGGGTTCGCTTACGGCCAGTGCCTCGTTCACCCGAGCCGTCGGCGACCGCGGCACATGGGGCGTGCAGGGCCGCTTCATCAGTTACGGAGAGATGAAGGAGACCAATGCCAGCAATGAGCAGACGGGAACTTTCAGCGCACGCGAGGTGGCTCTGGGCGGCACCTTTGCCTACGGCCTCACCGAGCGCATCACGGGCGGCATCACGGCCAAGTTGGTGGGTTCCTACATTGGTCAGTTCAGTTCAATGGGCGTCTGCGTAGACCTGGGCTTGAACTATTACGACCCCGAAAGAGAGTGGAGTATCGGTGCCGTGGCCCGCAATCTGGGTGGTCAGATAACGGCCTATGAGGACGAGTTTGAACGTATGCCCCTCGACCTCCAGCTGGGTGTGTCGAAGCGTCTCATGGGCTCCCCCCTGCGCTTCTCGGCCACGCTGGTGCGCCTCAACGACTGGCATTATGGTATTGGCAAGCATCTGGTGCTGGGTGCCGATCTGATTCTCTCAGACCAGTTCTACGTGGCTGTGGGCTACAATACCATGCGCGCCAGCGAGATGAAAATCAGCGAGGGTGGAGACGATGGCAGCAACCATGGCGCCGCGCTCTCTTTGGGCGGCGGACTGCAGCTGCAGCGCTTCAAGCTGCACGTGGCCTATGCCAAATACCACGTCAGTTCCACCTCGCTGCTCATCAACGTCAGCTACTCCCTTTAATCTCTTATTATTCCCAAACCCTCATGAAGAAGATTACCATCGCTATCGACGGCCATTCATCGTGCGGCAAGAGCACTATGGCCAAAGACCTGGCCCGCCGGCTGGGTTATATCTATGTAGACACGGGTGCCATGTACCGCTGTGTCACCCTCTTTGCCCTGCGCCGCGGACTTTTTGCCCCCGACGGCACCATCGACACCGACCAGTTGCAGGCCCTTATGCCCAGCATCGCCATCAGTTTCCAGTTCAATGCCGAGGCCGGACGCCCCGACGCCTACCTCAACGGCGAGTGCGTGGAGCGCGACATCCGCTCAATGGAGGTGAGCAGCCACGTCAGCCCCATTGCCGCACTGCCTTTTGTACGCCAGGCCATGGTGGCCCAGCAGCAGCAGATGGGCCAGGGCGGCGGCGTGGTGATGGACGGGCGCGACATTGGCACCGTGGTGTTCCCCAATGCCGAGCTGAAGGTCTTTGTCACTGCCTCGGCCCATGTGCGGGCCCAGCGCCGTTTCGACGAGTTGCGCCAGAAGGGGATGGAGGCCGACTTCGACGCCATCCTGAAGAACGTGGAGGAGCGCGACTACATTGACTCCCACCGCGACGTGTCGCCCCTGCGCCAGGCCCCCGACGCCCTCCTGCTGGACAACAGCCACATGACCATCGACGAGCAAAACCAGTGGCTCATGGAGCAGTACCGGCGAGTGGCAGGAGCATAATCAAAGCCGGGCCACATTGAGCTTGCTGATATGTGCCCAAATAGATAAATGCCTTTTAACTCCGAGTTAAAAGGCATTTAACTTTGAGTTAAAAGTCATTTAACTCTAAGGAGGGGCGGAGGGGATGTGGTTTTTGCTACGACAGGAGGATGCCTGTGGCGACGAGAAGACCGTAGACGAAAATGTTGCGGGCGGTGGCTCCGAGGCAGCTGTTAAGCTCGCGGCCCTGCCAGATGCGCTTCATGCGCAGGAAGGTAAGTGTGTGAAGGGCCAGATAGACGAGGGGCAGGCCGAAAGCCCACCAACGGCCGTTCAGACCGAAGATGAAGCCCATCAGGCAGGCGGCCACGCCCACGCCCAAGTAGAGCCACAGGGCGGCTTGGGGGCCGATGTGGACCACCAGGGTCTGCTTGCCGGCCACGCGGTCGGTGTCGCGGTCGCGGAAGTTGTTCACCAGCAGCAGCGTGTCGATGACGAGTCCGCAGGCCAGCGAGGCCAATATCACCTCGGCTGTGATGGTGTGCAGCTGCACGTAGTAGGTGATGCTGACGGGCACCAGTCCGAAGAAGACAAGCACCAGCACATCGCCCAGTCCCAGATAGGAGAGGTGGGTGGTGTAGAGAAAGCAGAACACCACGCAGAGCAGCCCTATGAGCAGCATTTCCAGCCCGCCATACCACACCAGTGGCAGGCCCGTGAGGCAGGCCAGACAGGTGGTGGCGGCAATGACGTGCTTCATGCGGTCTATGCTCACCCATCCCTGTGTACAGGCGCGTTCAGGGCCCAGTCGTGTCTCGCGGTCGTCGGTGCCGCGGGCGTAGTCTACAAAGTCGTTGATGAAATTGGCATCAATCTGCATGATAAAGGCGAACAGCAGGCACAGCACGGCGGCCACCCAACTGAAGGTGCCTTCGGCGTAGAGTCTGGCGTCGGCCCAGGCCAGTGCTAGCCCTATCATGACAGGCACTGCGGCGCCTGTGAGCGTCTTCGGCCTTGCTGCCAACAGCCAGGCCTTGAGCGAGTCTTTCTTTACTTCCATATCATCTTTGATTATATTGTTCCGGCCTTTCAGTCAGTTGGACGGTTAGCGTGTCGGGGTCGAAGCTGATGCCGCTGCGCTCTATGAATCGTGATAGGGCACCGCTCTGTGCCAGTTGGCGGGGCGTCCCGATGTGCAGCCCTTCGTGGCGCGACATCAGCCAGAGCGTGTCGGCAGCCTGCAGGGCCAGTTCCAGGTCGTGGGTTGAGAGGAACACCGTCTTGCCCGCCTCTCGGCTGATGCGGCGCAGCAGTAGCAGCATGTCGGCCTTGCTGGGATAGTCGAGGAAGGCCGTCGGCTCGTCGAGGAATATCACTGGCGTCTGTTGGGCCAGCGCCTTGGCAATCATCGTCTTCTGCCGCTCGCCGTCGCTGAGTGTGGACACCAGCCGGTTCTTCAGCCCCTCGATGCCCACCAGCCGCAGGGCCTCGGCTGTGGCCTGCCGGTCTTCGTCCTGCAGACGGCCCCAGAATCCCGTATAGGGTGAGCGTCCCAGTGCCACCAGCTCCTCCACCCTCATCTGCTGGATGTCGGGCCGCTCGGTGAGCACCACGCCGATGGTGCGTGCCAGTTCGCGGCTGCTGTAGGTCTCCAGTTCGCGTCCATCCAGGACGATGGTGCCCCCCAGTCTGGGCTGGAAGGCCGAGAGCGTGCGCAGCAGGGTTGACTTGCCCACGCCGTTCTCGCCGAGCAGGCAGGTGAGCTCGCTGCTGTAGATGCTGGCCGTGATGCCCTCGGCCACGCAGCGTCTGTTCTCCTTGTGCTTGTAGCCTATGCTGACGTCCTTCAGTTCTACCGTTGCTTTCTTCATAATGTTTTGGAAAGGGGAGCTGAGAGTATTATTCTCTCAGCTCCCCTATAGTTTGTCGAATTAAGTTTCGTTGCTTGGGCGTTTACTCTGCCACCTCTTCCTTGCGGTCTTTCTTGCTCATGGTCAGATAAGCGGTCGGTGCAGCGATGAAGATGGACGAGAGTGTACCGAAAATGACACCCAGAATCATGGCGAAGGAGAACGAGCGGATGCTGTCGCCACCAAGGAAGAAGATGGTGAGCAGCACAACGAGCGTCGTCACCGACGTGTTGATGGTACGTGCCAGGGTCTGGTTCAGCGAGTCGTTGAACAGCGTCTTGCGGTCGCGCTTGCCGAAGAGTCCGATATTCTCACGGATACGGTCGAAGACCACCACCTTATCGTTGATAGAGTAACCAATCACAGTCAGGATGGCGCCAATGAACGTCTGGTCGACCTCCAGCGACCAGGGCACGATGTGGTGGAGCAGCGAGTAGAAGCCGATGACCACCAGTGCATCGAAGGCCAGAGCCACGATTGAGCCCACCGAGAAGGCCACATTGCGGAAGCGGAGCAGGATGTAGAGGAAGATGGCAATCAGGGCCAGGATGACGCTGATGATGGCACCGCGGGTGATGGTCTTAGCCACCGAGGGGCCCACCTTCGACGACTCGATGATGGAGCCGCCCTGACGGATGTCGGGGTTCTTGAACGACTCAACGCTCTCCTGCGAGATAAGGCCAGCGCCCTTCAGTGTGTTGTAGAGCACATCCTCAGCCTGGTCGTCGACGGAGGGGTCGTTAGACGTAATCTTCCAGTTGGTAGAGATACGTACGGTCTTCTCGCTGGCGGCACCCAGGGCGATAACGCTGGTGTAGGCCACGTCGCCCTCGTCCTCTACGAACACGTTGGACACCAGTGCGCGCACATCCTCGACGGGCACTTCCTTGTCGAGTGTCACCACATAGTTACGACCACCGGTGAAGTCGATACTCTTGTCGAGTCCGCGGAGGGCGAAGCTGATGCAGAAGATGATTGCTGCTGCAATCCAAATGGTATAGCTGGTCTTGTAGGCACCCATGAAGTTGAAGTGTGTGCCCTGCATGAGGTTCTTCGAGAACGGTGTGGAGAAAGTGAGGTTCTGCCACTTGTCGCGCTTCATCTGACGGTCGTAGACCAGACGTGTCATAAAGACGGCAGTGAAGAAGCTGACGCAGATACCGATGATAAGGGTGGTGGCGAAACCGCGGATAGGACCAGTACCGAAGACGTAGAGGATGATACCGGTGATCAACGACGTCAGGTTAGAGTCGAAGATGGCCGAGAAGGCGTTGGCATAACCCTGATTGAGAGCCTCCTTCAGGTGCAGGCCCTTGCGGAGCTCTTCCTTGGTGCGCTCATAGATAAGCACGTTGGCGTCGACGGCAGTACCCAGCGTCAGCACGATACCGGCGATACCAGGCATGGTCAGAGCGGCCTGGAACGAAGCCAGGATGCCGAGGGTGAAGAAGATGTTGAACAGCAGTGCGCAGTTGGCCAGCATACCGGGGATGAAGCCGTAGAGGGCGATCATGACGCACATCAGCAGGATGAAGGCCACCACGAATGACCAGAAGCCCTGTTGGATGGACTGTGCACCCAGTGTAGGACCGACCACCTGCTCCTGCACGATGCGGGTAGGAGCCGGCATCTTACCTGAGTTCAGCGTGTTGGCAAGGTCCTTGGTTTCGGCGGGAGTGAAGTTACCCGAAATCTGCGAGTTACCGCCAGTGATTTCGTCGTTCACACGGGGAGCGCTATATACCACGTCGTCGAGTACGATGGCGATGGCGCGCTTGATGTTCATCTTGGTCAGGTTGGCCCAGATGCGTGTGCCCTCGGTGTTCATCTGCATTGACACCACCGGCTCGCTCTTGCCCAGACCCTGCGAGAAGTCGTCCTTGGCGCTGACAATCACGTCGCCGCTGAGGGGAGCCTTGCCGTTGGGGTCGGTCACCTTGATGGCGTAGAGCTCATAGTAGTCGCCCTTCACGCCGTCGAGTCTTGCGGGCTTGGCGCTCCAGAGCAGCTTCAGGTCGGAGGGTAGCACTTTTTTAGCCACCTCGCTGTTGATGACCTCGTTGATCTTGGCCACGTCGTTGGCATTGGCATATCCCAGCATTGCCAGTCCGGCATAGCGGGTGTCCAGATAGGCCAGCAGCGGGTTCTGCTTGCGTATGCGGTTCAGGTCTTCGGTGTTGCCCTCGGCAGCGTCGGCGGTGCTCACCTTCTGTGCGGCGGCATCCAGAGCGTTCACGGTGCTGTCGGCAGCAACCTCCTCCTTGACCTCCTGTGCCTCTTGGGGCTCCTGTGCCTCCTGGGTCTCGGCCTCTGCGGCGGGCTGCTCAATGAGGCTCATCTCGGCGGCGTAGGCCTGGTTCAGCTGTGCCAGATAGGGCAGGGCCTCCTCGGCGTTATAGGTCTCCCAGAACTCCAGGTTGGCGCTTCCCTGCAACAGTTTGCGCACGCGCTCAGGCTCCTTCACACCAGGCATTTCGACCATGATGCGCGACTGGCCCTCGAGCTTCTGGATGTTAGGCTGTACCACACCGAACTTGTCCACACGGGTGCGGACGACGGTCTCGGCGTTGTCGATGGCAGCCTCAACCTCAGCACGCAGAGCGGTCACCACTTCGTCGTCGGTGCTCTTGGTGTTCACCTTGCCCTTCATCTGCTGTGTGGCGAAGATGGCGGCGAGGGGACGGCCGTTGCCGGTCTCCTTCCAACGGTTCACGAAGAGCGAAATGAAGTCCGACTGGCTCTTCTCCTCATCGGCCTTTGCCAGTTCAAGGGCTTTTCTGTAGCCTTCATCCTTTTTGTGGTCGGCCAGCACATCGATAATGTCGGGCACCGAGACCTCCAAGATAACGTTCATACCGCCTTTCAGGTCAAGGCCAAGGCCAATTTCCATTTCACGGCACTCTTTCAGGTTGTAAGCCCAGAACCAGATGTTGGTTGACGACACTGAGTCCAGATAGGCCTGACCAGCCTCCTCGCCCTGCTGCTCTGTGAGAGCAACAGCCTTGTTCTCATGGTAGCGAGTGACAAACGAGAAGGAAAGATAGAAGCAGCAGACGAGAATGAGTGCTACTGCAATAAACTTTACAATTCCTTTGTTTTGCATTTTGATGTTTTAATTATTATGTATTTATTTGTTTCAATTGAGCCTGCAAATATAGTGATTTTTTTACACTAAGGAAAATTTTTTGCCAACTTTCGTACATTTTTTAATGATTATCCGCAATTTTCAGCCTGCAAACCACCGGATAGTGGTCGCTGGCGTCCATTTTGCTGTCAACTTTGCACATTGTCGGCTCAAAGTGGGCAGAGCACAAAATGTGGTCGATACGGAAGTTAAATCCTTTCTGATTATATGACAAACCGGGTCCCATTCCTGCTTCCACAAAGCAGTCGGTGAGCCCCTTGGCCATGGTGTGGCGGGTGTAGGAGTTGGGAGTGTCGTTGAAGTCGCCGCAAACGATGATGGGATAGTCGGCATGGGCCTCGATGTATTGGTGGACGGCCTCGGCCTGCGGTGCCCGTTGTGCGGCAGCCTGGCTCAGTTTGTCGAAGAGATACCAGGCCTCGCCCTCCACCGAGTCGCGCTCCACTTTGCCCTTCAGCACCTCTTTGTAGCTTTTGCGGTCGTCGGTCGTGAGGTGGGTGCTCTCCAAGTGGTTGTTTATCACGATGATGGTGTCTTCGTCCATTTTCAGGAAATAGGCCACCGAGCCGTTGGCGCTCGACTCATACTCGATGCGCTCTTTGCGCACAATGGGGAAGCGTGTGTGTATGCCCACGGCGTTAATGTGCTTATTGCCGCTGGCCTGTATATGTGTGGTGTCGTTGTAGGGGTAGAGTTCCTTGAGCTGTGGCAGGGGGTCAAACTTTTCCGACTTGTCTTCCTGCAGGCACACGATGTCGGCGTCGATCCTGGCCAGATAGCCAGCCACGGTGTCGATGGCGTGCTCGTATTTATAGTTGCCGCCGTAGCCGCACACGTTGTAGGTCATCACCGTGATGCCTTTGCCGCTCTCTTCGCCAGCCAAGTTCATAGGCACAAAGGTGCGTATGGGCGGGTAGGCGAGGGCAAATCCCGCCACGGGTATCCATGCCCGTTTCCACTTGACCACCGTCCACAGTAGCAGAAAGAGCAGATTGACCACGAGAAAAAACGGCAGCACCATGCCCAGACAGCCCATCCACGGATGGTCGGCGGGGCTGATGCGGCCGCTGTAGGCCACGCCCAGCATCAGCAGCACGGTGGCCACATTGGCCCCTGTGAGCAGACTGATGAAAAACGCTTTGATGTGCTTGAGCATAGGGCTATCCTTCTCTGCTGGCCTCGAATAGCCGCTGCTTCTCCTCTTTCGTCAGGCTGTCGTAGCCGCTCTGCCTGATTTTGTCCAGCAACTTGTCTATTTCGGCTTGCCGCTGCTGTTTGCGGGCGTTGTAGGCCATGTCGTCTTCGCGGGTGGAGCCGTAGCCCGAGGCACGATGGTTCATGTTGATGGTGGGCCGCTGCTGGGCGTCAGAGCTGTTGCGCCGCTCGAAGTTGCGCCGCATCTTGTCGAAGAACTGCCGTCCGCCGCTCAGGTCGAAGTCGTCGCCGGGATGGTTGCGCCAGTAGTTGATGAGCAGGAATCCGAAGAGCATGCCGCCCAGATGGGCCATGTGTGCCACGCCGTCGCCTGCTGACGACATGGCCGAGAAGAGCTCGATGGCGGCATAGATGCACACGAACCACTTGGCCTTGATGGGCACGGGCAGGGGGAATATGAAGATGCGCTCGTTGGGGAAGGTCATGCCGAAAGCCAGCAAGATGGCATAGACGGCTCCCGAAGCGCCTATGGTGACCCAGCTGTTCAGATAGTCGGCCAGGGCCATTCTTCCATAGCCCGCCACGTTCACGTAGTCGTAGGCGGCCAGGCCCTCCATGGCATATTGCACATACTGCACCAGTTCCTGGCAGATACCGGCGCCGATGCCGCAGAATATGTAATAAAAAATGAATTTCTTCGGTCCCCACACATTTTCTATCACACAACCGAACATCCAGAGGGCAAACATATTGAAAAAGAGATGGGTAAAGCCGCCATGGAGGAACTGATAGGTGATAAACTGGTGCAGATAGAAGTCGTTGGCGAGAAAGAAATGGAGCCCGCCCAGTTCTTCAAGACTGATGCCCATCGTCTTCAGTACTATGGTGGCCAGATAGGCCAACACATTAATGATGAGCAGATTCTTCGTTACTATGGGAATGTTGCGGAACATCTGTTTGCTTGGCTATTTACGTATTATCTGTTTCTGTTTCTTGCTTTCTTGCTGAGTAGTTAGCTTTTGCGGCTGCAAAATTACTAAATTTATCTCTTATAAGGCATAAAATGAGGGCCTAAACACTTTTTTTTCATTAAAAAAGTAATTTTTTCGCTTTTTTTGTTTGTTTTCTGAAGACTTTGCTGTATATTTGCGGACAATTTCTAACCAACTTTATTGTTATTCACTTAAAACCCAATTAAAAGTATGAACAAATCAGAATTAATCGAGAAGATTGCAGCTGGTGCTGGTCTCTCAAAAGTCGACGCCAAGAAGGCTCTCGATGCTACTGTTGCTGCCCTCAAGGATGCTCTCATCGCAGGCGACAAGATTTCTCTCGTCGGTTTTGGTACTTTCGGTATCAGCGAGCGCCCCGCCCGTGAGGGTGTGAATCCCGCCACAAAGGCCAAGATTACGATTGCCGCTAAGAAGGTGGTGAAGTTCAAGGCAGGCAGCGAGCTGGCCGACGCTCTGAACTAATCTTGATTTTGTAAATAAAAGCGACAAAGGCAGGCTTTCCTCTGGAAGCCTGCCTTTGCTGTGGTATGCTCGGCATGAGCAATGTCTAACGGGTGGAAGTCCCGAGTGAGCCCTAATAGCGGGAATCACACAGCCAAAGACAAGGGTGTCCATCGCGAGGTGGAATCTGAAAGAAGTCGGCGGCAAACATCTGGC
>CADACW010000088.1 GCA_902786565.1 uncultured Prevotellaceae bacterium
ATTCTGTGCACAGGCAAATGGGGCACACAAGAAGGCCCCCATCGTCAGGAGGCAAGTCAGACTTGTTTTCATCAGTATTTGTTTCATAAAACCATGGAAATTTGTTAAGGTGGGTTCTATCAATTAGCTTTACATTGCTTTTAGACTATTTTCGAACAGATTTACTTTCAAGGCCGAAGGGCGAAGAGAGTCTATGGCGACGGAGGACGAAGCGGGCCGCTCGGCGCTTGCAAAGATAATTCATAGAGAATTTATTAATAAATAGAACATACCTTTAAGATAATTTACTGCAAAGTTAGCACGTATTTCGGAAAGTCGCAAAAAGGCATACGATTATTAAAGATTTTTAACGCTACATCCGAATTTGATGCCCTATGAATCCCGTTATACCGGAGCCATGCAGGCACAGGAACATCGCATCCAGCGCTGGGCCGTGGCGACGAGGACACGCAACCCCTCACAAGAGATAAATTGCAAAAGAATCGTTAATCGAAAATCGTAAATCGTAAATAGAAAATGATAAATAACCTTACAGATTTTGGCGGTTTAAAAAGAAATGCTTACCTTTGCACGCCAAAATAATCAGCTTTATATTATATATATTATTGTATGGGAAAGAGATTTGCCGAGCATAAAGGGTTGAACCTGACACAGGTGAACAACGAAATCCTGGAGAAGTGGATGAAGGAGGACATCTTCCACCGCTCTATCAGCGAGCGCGAGGGCTGTCCGCAGTTTGTTTTCTATGAGGGCCCCCCATCGGCCAATGGCCATCCGGGCATACACCACGTGCTGGGCCGCTCGCTAAAGGACACGTTCAACCGCTATAAGACCATGCAGGGCTTCCAGGTGAAGCGCAAGGCCGGTTGGGACACACACGGACTGCCCGTGGAGCTGGGCGTGGAGAAAGAGCTGGGCATCACCAAAGCCGACATCGACAACCGCGAGTCGGCCAAGTATATCTCTACCGAAGACTACAACCGCAAGTGCCGCGACAACGTGATGAAGTTCACCGCCGAATGGCGCGAACTGACTGAGCGCATGGGCTACTTCGTAGACCTGGACAATCCCTACATCACCTACGACAACAAGTACATCGAGACGCTCTGGTGGCTGCTGAAGCAGTTCTACCAGAAAGGTCTGCTCTACAAGGGCTACACCATCCAGCCCTACAGCCCCGCCGCCGGCACCGGCCTGTCCAGCCACGAGCTGAACCTGCCCGGCTGCTACCGCGACGTGAAGGACACCACCTGTACGGCGCTGTTTAAATTGAAAAATGAAAATGGAAGATTGAAAATGGCTGCGCAAAGCCAATCTTCAATCTTCAATCTTCAATCTTCCATCTACTTTATGGCCTGGACCACCACGCCGTGGACGCTGGCAGCCAATACGGCGCTCTGCGTGGGGCCGAAGATTGACTATGTGGCCCTGGAGACCTATAACCCCTACACCGCCGAGCCCATCACCGTGATACTGGCCGAGGCCCGCGTGCCCGCCTACTTCGACACCGCTGCCGAAATCACCGACGGCGGCGAACTGCCCGAATTCAAGAAGGGCGACAAGTTCCTGCCCTACCGCGTGGTGGGCCGCTACAAGGGCACCGACCTCGTGGGCTTGGAGTATGAGCAGCTGCTGCCCATGATACGCCCGATGGGCGACGCCTTCCGCGTCATACCCGGCGACTACGTCACCACCGACGACGGTGCCGGCATCGTGCACATCGCGCCCAACTTCGGCGCCGACGACGCCTTCGTGGCCAAGAAGGCCGGCATCTGCCCCATCGTGCTCATCGACAAGAAGGGCGCCGAGAGGCCCATCGTAGACCTGCAGGGAAAGTACTTCCTTGTGGAAGACCTCGACCCGCAGTTCGTAGCGCAGTATGTGGACGTGGAGAAGTGGGGCCGCTACAGCGGACGCTACGTGAAGAACGCCTACGACGAGACGCTCACCGACAAGGACGAGACGCTCGACATTGCCATCTGCATGGACCTGAAGGCCGACGGCAAGGTGTTCAAGATTGAGAAGCACACCCACAACTACCCCCACTGCTGGCGCACCGACAAGCCCGTGCTCTACTACCCGCTCGACTCGTGGTTCATCAAGAGCTCGGCCTGCAAGGAGCGCATGAGCGAACTCAACAAGACCATCGGCTGGCACCCGGAGTCGACCGGCTCAGGACGCTTTGCCGGATGGCTGGAGAACCTGAACGACTGGAACCTGTCGCGCTCGCGCTTCTGGGGCACACCGCTGCCCATCTGGCGCAGCGAGGACGGCGAAGAGAAGTGCATCGGCTCGCTCGAAGAGCTGTACAACGAGATAGAGAAGGCCGTGGCCGCCGGCGTAATGGACAAGAACCCGCTGAAGGAGAAGGGCTTCGTGCCCGGCGATATGTCGCGGGAGAATTATGACCGCATCGACGTGCACCGCCCCTACGTGGACTACATCGTGCTGGTCAGCGAGAGCGGCAAGCCGATGAAGCGCGAGACCGACCTCATCGACGTCTGGTTCGACTCTGGCTCGATGCCCTACGCCCAGATACACTACCCGTTTGAGAACCGCGACCTGATAGACAAGGGCACGGCCTTCCCCGCCGACTTCATCAACGAGGGCGTAGACCAGACACGTGGCTGGTTCTTCACCCTCCACGCCATCGCCACGATGATATTCGACTCGGTGTCGTTCAAGAACGTCATCTCCACCGGCCTGGTGCTCGACGGCAAGGGCAACAAGATGTCGAAGCACGTGGGCAATGTGGTGAACCCCTTCGAGATGATTGAGAAGTACGGCTCGGATGCCGTGCGATTCTATATGATGACCAACTCGGAGCCTTGGGACAACCTGAAGTTCGACCCCGAGGGCGTGGCAGAGGTGAGCCGCAAGTTCTTCGGAACCCTCTACAACACCTACTCGCTCTTCGCCATGTATGCCAACGTGGACGGTTGGGTCCCGTCTGCTGCGCAAGTTGCGCAGCCAACCGCACTGACCGAGTTCGACCGCTGGATTCTCTCCTGCCTCAACTCGCTGGTGAAGGGCGTGGAGCAGGAACTGGACAACTATAACCCCACACGTGCCGGCCGACTCATAGACAACTTCGTCGACACCAAACTCAGCAACTGGTATGTCCGTCTGAACAAGAAGCGCTTCTGGGGCAAGGAGATGGACGCCGACAAGCAGGCCGCCTACCAGACACTCTACACCTGCCTGATGACCGTGGCCAAGCTGCTGGCACCCTTCGCACCATTCTTTGCCGACCAGCTCTACCGCGACTTGGGCGGACAGCTCGACTCTGTCCATCTGGAGCGATTCCCCAAGTGCAACAGCACAGACATCGATGCCGACCTGGAGCAGCGCATGGACATCGCACAGCGCATCACCACCATCGTGCTGGCCCTGCGCCGCAAGGAGAACATCAAGGTGAAGCAACCCCTGCAGACGCTGATGATACCGCCCGTGGACACCGCACAGCGCGAAGCCATAGAGAGCGTCAAGTCCATCATCCTGCAGGAGGTGAACGTCAAGGAAATCAAGTATGTGGAGGGCAGCGGCATACTGGTGAAGAAGGTGAAGTGCAACTTCCGCACCATGGGCAAGAAGTTCGGCAAGCTGATGAAGGGCGTGGCCGCCGCCGTCGATGCCCTCACGCAGGAGCAGATAGCCCAGCTGGAGCAGCAGGGCACCATCGGCGTCAGCGTGGAAGGCCAGGCACTCACCGTAGAGGCCGCCGACGTGGAAATCATCAGCGAGGACATACCCGGATGGCTCGTAGGCAACGACGGCAACCTGACCGTGGCCCTCGACATCACACAGACCGACGAACTGCGCAACGAGGGCATGGCCCGCGAACTGGTGAACCGCATACAGAACCTGCGCAAGAAGGGCGGACTGGAAATCACCGACCGCATCACCGTCAGCATCGAGCCCAACGACGCCGCCACAAAGGCCGTACAGGCTTTCGGCGACTACATTGCCCGACAGGTGCTGGCCGACGACATCCGCCTGGAACAGAACGGCGGGCAGAAGGTGGACTTCGACGACTTCAGCCTGAATATCATGATAACTAAGAACTAAACTGTAATATATGACCGAGAAAACACGTTACACTGACGAGGAGCTTGAGGAGTTCCGTCAGATTATCAACGAGAAGCTGGCCCTGGCAAAGCGCGACTATGACCAGATGATGGCATCGCTGACCAATAGAGACTCTAACGACGTAGACGACACATCGCCCACCTACAAGGCTCTGGAGGAGGGCAGCGAAGCCCAGTCGAAGGAAGACCTGGTGGCATTTGCCGCACGCCAGCAGAAATTCATCCAGGGCCTGAAAGCCGCCCTGGTGCGCATCAACAACAAGACCTACGGCATCGACCGCATCTCCGGCAAGCTCATCCCTGCCGAGCGTCTGCGCGCTGTGCCCCACGCCACACTCAGCGTGGAGTCAAAGGAAATGGAGAAGAAGAGACATTGAAGAGATCGAAAATCGAAGATTGAAGATTGAAGATTGAAGATTGAAGATTGAAGATTGAAAGTTGAAGATTGAAAGTTGAAGATTGAAAGTTGAAGATTGAAAAGATAATGACTCGTGGAAGGATGGCCGCGCTCATCGTTGTGGCCGTCCTCATCATTGACCAGCTCATCAAGCTCTGGGTCAAGACCTCGATGTCGCTCTCGGAGAGCATACGCATCACTGACTGGTTCTACATCAACTTCATCGAGAACAACGGCATGGCCTACGGCATGCAGATTGGCTCGAAGCTGATGCTGTCGCTCTTCCGCGTGGTGGCCATCTGCGTGCTCACCGTCTACATCTGGCGGCTGTCGCGCAAGGAGCAGGCCCGCTGGGGCTACATCGCCTGCCTGTCGATGGTGCTGGCCGGGGCGGCTGGCAATCTCATCGACTGCATGTTCTACGGTCTCTGCTTCGACGCCTCCACGTTCTCACACGTCAGCGAGTATGTGGGATGGGGCAATGGCTACGCACCCTTCCTGATGGGCAAGGTGGTCGACATGTTCTACTTCCCCCTCATCGAGACCAACTATCCCAGTTGGTTCCCCTTCTGGGGCGGCGAGAGGTTCGTGTTCTTCAGCCCGGTCTTCAACTTTGCCGACGCCAATATCTCTGTGGGGGTGGTGGCACTCCTGCTGTTCTACCGAAAGGAGGTCAGCGACCTCTCTGGCAAGAAGGAAGTGGAGGCTGCCCACCAGGAAGAAACGGCAAGTGACAAAGCGGAAGAAGTGACAAGTGACAAGTGACAACCATGCGTTTCTTCATTTTCAGTTTTCTCGTTTTCTCACTCTTTCTTTCCGCCTGCGCCCCTGGCACCCCCAGCCAGTACATTCAGCCCGACGACATGGAAGACCTGCTCGTGGACTACCACAAGGCCAGGGCTCTGGCTCATAGCGATGCCATAGGCCCCGACTCGGTAGCCTACTACGAGGCGCTCTATATCCGGGCAGTGCTGAGAGACCATGGCGTCAGCCAGGAGCATTTCGACTCGTCTTTCGTCTACTACTATTCGCGGGCCGACCGCTTCGACGACATCTACAAGCGGGTGGCCGAGCGGCTCGACGACCAGGCACTCATACTAGGAGCATCAGAGGGCGACATTGGCAAGTATGCCGCCCTGAATGCCAATGGCGACACTGCCAACATCTGGAAAGAGCGCCCGGCAGCGATGATGATGCCCATACCCCCCTACAACCGCTGGGAGTTCAGCCTTGAGGGTGACACCACCTATCGCCGCGGCGACGTCTTCTTGCTCCAGTTTGTCAGCGACTTCGTCTACCAGGACGGCGCACGCAATGGCGTGGCCTATCTCTCGGTGACCTACGACAACGACACCACCGTGTCGCGCAACATCCACTTCACCTCGTCGGGCATCAGCCAGCTGCGCTTCGATGCCAACGTCGACAGCGACATTCGCCGGGTGCGAGGCTTCTTCTATCTCGACGGCGGCAGCGACCAGTCAACCACCACCCGACTGCTGTTCCTCTCGAATGTTCAACTGATAAGATTCCACAAGAAAGCAAATGAGGACGATAAGAAGGATAGCAACCAACCGGCTGCGATTGCCCAACGGGCAGATTCTGTCGCCGGCAGTGGTGGAGATAGAGATACGCTCCGGACTGCCGACACGGTGGTACACGCTGGTTCAAGAGCTGCCATACACAGAGTGGAGGCCCGGAGAAATCTCCTTAGAGAATGACAGCAACGGCATCCTGAGGATGAAGATTGAAAATTGAAAATTGAAAATTGAAGATTGAAAATGGAAAAAGGGAATCTTCAATCTTCAATCTTTTTGCCATTTCGATGTGGCAAAGGTGCGATAAAACATATAATAAAAGAATAATTAAACAAAAAAGAAGCCTGAACCGTCATATTTTTAAGGTTTACATTTTTGTTTCTGCTTTCTTTTTTGTAACTTTGCGCACGAAAAACATTCAAATACAAACGTAATAACTGTTATTCGATTATGAAATTCCTGACAAACGACAAGCTGGTCATCGTCGGTGCCGCCGGCATGATTGGCTCAAACATGGCCCAGTGTGCCCTGATGATGGGACTTACCAGCAACCTTTGCCTCTACGACGTGTTCTCACCCGAGGGCGTGGCCGAAGAGCTGCGCCAGAGCGGCTTCGACGAGGCCACCATCACCGCCACCACCAATGCTGAAGAGGCTTTCTGTGGCGCTAAGTACATCATCTCTTCGGGCGGCGCTCCCCGCAAGGAGGGCATGACCCGCGAGGACCTGCTGGCCGGCAACTGCAAGATTGCCGAGGAGCTGGGCCTGAACATCAAGAAGTTCTGCCCCGAAGTGAAGCACGTGGTCATCATCTTCAACCCCGCCGACCTCACCGGTCTGGTAACCCTGCTCTACAGCGGCTTGAAGCCCGGACAGGTCACCACGCTGGCTGGTCTCGACACCACCCGCCTGCAGAGCGCACTGGCCAAGAAGTTCGGTGTGAAGCAGAGCGAGATTGAGGGCTGCGCTACCTACGGTGGACACGGCGAGCAGATGGCCGTCTTCGGCAGCCACGTCACCATCAAGGGCCGCAAACTGACCGATATCATCGGCACCGCAGAGTTCTCGGCAGAGGAGTGGGAGCAGATGAAGACCGACGTCACCAAGGGTGGTGCCGCCATCATCAAGCTGCGCGGACGCAGCTCGTTCCAGAGCCCGTCGTATCTCTCGGTCGAGATGATTCGTGCCGCTATGGGTGGAGAGCCGTTCCGCTTCCCCGTGGGCACATACGTGAAGACCGACAAGTACGACCACATTATGATGGCCATGAAGACCACGCTCACCCAGGATGGCGCCAAGTTTGAGGTGCCCCAGGGCACGCCCGAGGAGAACGCCAAGCTGGACGCCTCCTACGAGCACCTCTGCAAGATGCGCGACGAGCTGGTGACGCTGAACATCGTGCCCAGCATCGACAAGTGGAATGAGCTGAACCCCAACCTTTAATTTTTAAAGGTCGCGTCATAGTTATCTTGGGCGTTGAACAATCAAAAGTTGTTCAGCGCCCATTTTGTCTTCTCCTCAACCTGTCAACTCGTCAACTCAAATTAAATCAAATAAAATATGATCCACATTCACGAAGAGGCTGCCCGCTGTCTGCTCTGCGCCGACGCCCCTTGCAGCCAAGTTTGCAAAAAGGGCGACCCTGCCCGCGCCATCCGTGCCATACGTTTTGGCAACGAAGCATTGGCTGGCCAATGGGTCGCCGAGTGTACTGATGAAGACCTGGAGCGGGCCGAAGCCGCCTGCATCCACTACGACCGGCCCATCAGGATTGCCCAAATCCTGAAGGACGTTAACCGTGAGGTCATCCCTCACCATCCGTCCCTTGCCATCACCTTCTGCGGTATTCCTTGCGAGAACCCCTTCTTCCTTGCCTCTTCTGCCATCTGCACCAACTACGAGATGGTGGCCCGCGCACTGGAGGCCGGCTGGGCTGGCGTGTTCTACAAGACCATCTGCATGCAGGAAATCCGCGAGGTGTCGCCCCGATTCGATGCCGTCTACGGCTATCCTGCCGGGGGAGACGGAAGAGGGTCCTTTACGGGATTCCGCAATATGGAGCAGCTCTCCGAGAATCCTGTCGAGATGGACTTCGACATCCTGCGCCGACTGAAGCAGGACTATCCCACCAAGGTCATCATTGCCTCTATTATGGGTCAGACCGAGGAGCAGTGGATTGAGCTGGCCAGAATGGCCGAGGATGCCGGGGTAGACGCCGTGGAGCTGAACTTCTCCTGTCCGCAGATGCGGCTGTCGGGAATGGGCAGCGACGTGGGGCAGAATCCCGAACTGGTGACGTTTTATACGGCATACGTGAAGCGCACTGTCAAGATTCCCGTCATCCCAAAGATGACACCCAACATCACGCAAATCAACCAGCCCGCCATGGGGGCCTATTTTGCCGGGGCCAACGCCATTTCGGCCATCAACACCATCAAGAGCGTCACTATGTCGCCCCTTGCCGCCGTCAGCGACAAACTGACCGTCTCAGGCTATTCGGGCCATGCCGTCAAGCCTATCGCCTTGCGCTACATCTACGAGATGGCGTCGAACAATATTATGAAAGACGTGGAGTTCAGCGGCATCGGCGGCATTGAGACGTGGCGCGACGCTCTGGAGTTCATCCAGCTGGGCTGCCGCAATGTGCAGGTGTGCACCGCTGTGATGGAATATGGCTACCGCATCATCGACGACCTCGTTCTGGGCCTGCAGAACTATATGCAGGAGCGGGGTGCAGACCGGCTGGAGACGCTCGTCGGCGAGCAGCTGCCCAACTTCGTACTGCCCTCCGACCTGGACCGTGACACCGTGGTCTATCCCAAGATTGACCATGACCGCTGCATGGGTTGCGGACGCTGCTACACCTCCTGTATGGATGGTGGTCATCAGGCCATCTCCTTCGACTGGTCGACCCGCCAGCCCCACATCGCAGGCACCAAGTGCGTAGGCTGTCACCTCTGCCGCCTCGTCTGTCCCACTGGTGCCATCGGCCTGGCCAAGCGCGTCAAGAAAAGAAATTAACCCAAGCGTGCTTCTTGGACAAGCCGAGGGGGTAAAAGTACACAAAGAAATCTGCCAAATCTCCGCTCCCCGCCGGAGATTTGGCAGTTTTTCTGGATAGTAAATCCTTAATATTCAATTCCGACAGAACAGGAAATACGATGACAGAGATATATTGTTCGCGTATTGTGAGTTCTCCGGCTTGATTGATAATGACCAACGGCAAACACTCACGCAATCGCTATATTTTTTGCTATCAAGTATAACGAAAAAGTTGGAATGGTAAAACTTTTGAGGGAAATCTTTGGCAGTGTGGCCGATTTGTGCTAATTTTGTAGGCCAAATAGAAACATCGAGCAATATGACTGACCAACTGAAACGACTGCCAACGGGCATACAGACATTCTCGGAAATCATAGAGGGCGAATATCTTTACGTAGACAAGACGGCACTGGTCTACCAGCTGACCCACAACCATAAATATGTGTTCTTGAGCCGCCCGCGCCGCTTCGGAAAGAGTGTGCTGTGCTCTACGCTGAAGAGCTACTTCGAGGGCCGCCGCGACCTGTTCCAGGGGCTGCAGCACCCCGTGCTGCTCATCAGCCTGGCCAGCATCAAGGGCGGAACGTATGAGGAATTTTACGAACAGACAAACATTCAGCTTACACGCTATGAGAAGCAGTTCGGCGTTGAGCGACAGTCTGACCAACCCGGTGCCCGCCTACGAAACCTGATAGAGCAGGTTCCGGTGAAGACTGGCGAGAAGGCCGTGGTCATCATCGACGAGTACGACGCGCCGCTGCTCTCCGTGCTCCACGAGCCGGAACGCCTGAAGGAGATGCGACAGACGGTGCGCTCGTTCTTCAGTTGCTTGAAGGACTGCGAC
>CADACW010000089.1 GCA_902786565.1 uncultured Prevotellaceae bacterium
CAAATGTCGATTTATGCCCTGAAACGTTTGAATCTCTCAAAACATCTGATAGTATCGGCATTTGAAGGGTGTCTCATCCTGCAAAATGAGCTATTGGTCAAAAATCACATTTTCCGGAAAAAACAGCGTGATGGCACCTGTAGCTGGAACTGGCGGGGGCTTACCCCTCCCCCGACCCCTCCCCTTTAAGGGGCGGGGGGACGAAATGTCTGGCCAGAGGCAAAAAGAGGGGGCCAAACGATAAAAACGTGGCGAAAGTTTGGGCAATTCGGCTGAAATGCGTAACTTTGCACCTTAAAACATAAAAACGAAAGGCAACATGACTATTGATTTCGAGAAAATGGGCGGTATGGTGCCTGCCATCATACAGGATGCAGACACCCGGCAAGTGCTCATGCTGGGATATATGAACCCGGAAGCCTACGCCAAAACGGTGCAGACGGGCAAAGTGACCTTCTGGAGCCGCACGCGACAGACACTCTGGACCAAAGGCGAAACGAGCGGAAACTTCCTGGACCTGGTCGACATGAAGGCTGACTGCGACAACGACACGCTGCTCATCAGGGTGCACCCCCACGGGCCCACTTGCCACACGGGCACCGACACCTGCTGGGGCGAGGAGAACAGCCGGGAGCCGCTGTCATTCCTCAAAGAGCTGCAGGACTTCATAGAGCGCCGCCACGAGGAGATGCCCGAAGGGTCGTACACCACACGCCTCTTCCGCGACGGCGTAAACAAAATGGCGCAGAAGGTGGGCGAAGAGGCCCTGGAGACCGTCATCGAAGCCGTAGGCGGCACCAACGACAAGCTTGTCTACGAGGCCGGCGACATGATTTACCACCTGCTGGTGCTGCTCACCAGCAAGGGGCTGCGCATTGAGGACATCGCCCACGAGCTGCAACGCCGCCACGACCCCTACTGGGACGCCAAGCGCCGCGCTGCCAAGGCTGCCGCAAAAAAGGAAACAGACAATCAGTAAACCGAAAACACCAAAATGCTGATAGACTATAAAAACGTGAACATCACACAGGTTGATGGCAAAGAAGTGCTCAAGGGCGTGAACATGCACGTGGACGACGGCGAGTTTGTCTACATCATAGGCCGCGTGGGGTCGGGCAAAAGCTCGCTGCTGAAATCGCTCTACGGCGAACTGGACATCGACGAGGCCGACTGCGCCACCGTGCTTGACAACGACATGCTCACCATCAGGCGCAAAGCCATACCCCGGCTGCGCCGCAAGATGGGCATCGTGTTCCAGGACTTCCAGCTGCTGGCCGACCGCTCGGTGGAAAACAACCTGCGCTTCGTGCTGCGCGCCACGGGCTGGGACCAGCGCGACAAGATAGAGGAGCGCATAGACCAGGTGCTGGACGCCGTGGGAATGAGCGACAAGCGCACCAAGATGCCCTACGACCTCTCCGGCGGCGAGCAGCAGCGCGTGGCCATTGCACGCGCCATACTGAACCGGCCCGAACTGATCGTGGCCGACGAGCCGACGGCCAACCTTGACCCCGTCACCGCCGACGGCATCATGGACATCCTGTGCGCCATCTCCGACTTGGGCACCGCCGTAATCATGTCGACCCACAACCTGCCCCTGCTCGACAAGTACCCCGGACGGGTGTACCAGTGCAAGGAGGGCAAGATGGAGCAGATGTAAGAAACAAAGAAACATAAAAACAATACTGAAATGAAAGTAATGAAATTTGGCGGCACCTCGGTAGGAACGCCACAAAGGATGAAGGACGTGACCACACTGGTCACCAAGTCGGGAGAACCCGTGTTTGTAGTGCTGTCGGCCATGAGCGGCACCACCAACTCGCTCGTAGAAATCAGCGACTACCTCTACAAGAAGAATCCTGACGGGGCACACGAAGTGATTAACATGCTGGAGCGCAAGTATATGCGCCACGTCAGCGAACTGCTGGAGACCGACGAATACAGAAAGCAGACGGAAGAGTTCCTCAAGGAGGAGTTC
The DNA here is from genome assembly GCA_902786565.1 of uncultured Prevotellaceae bacterium. GTDB lineage: Bacteria > Bacteroidota > Bacteroidia > Bacteroidales > Bacteroidaceae > Prevotella. The sequence continues at coordinate 1,979 of CADACW010000089.1, forward strand.
AACTATCTGCGCTCCTTCACCAAAGAACTGTTCACCAGCTTTGAGGAGAAGAGCATCGTGGCCCAGGGCGAAATCATCTCTACCAACATGGTGGTGAACTATATGAAGGAGAAGGGCATCAACGCCGTGCTGCTGAACGCCCTCGACTTTATGCGCACCGACAAGAATGCCGAGCCAGACCAGGTGTACATCAAGCAGAAACTGACCGCCATCATCGAACAGCAGCCCGACGCACAGGTGTACGTGACACAGGGCTTCATCTGCCGCAACGCCTACGGCGAGGTGGACAATCTGCAGCGCGGCGGCAGCGACTACACCGCATCGCTCATCGGAGCCGCCATCGGAGCCGAGGAAATCCAGATATGGACCGACATCGACGGCATGCACAACAACGACCCTCGCGTGGTGGACAAGACACAGCCCGTGCACCAGCTCCAGTTTGAAGAGGCTGCCGAGCTGGCCTACTTCGGCGCAAAGATTCTTCACCCCACCTGCGTGCAGCCCGCCAAGTATGCCGGCATACCCGTGCGCCTGCTGAACACCATGCAGCCCGACGCCGAAGGCACCACCATTTCGAACCAGACGGAATACGGAAAGATAAAGGCCGTGGCCGCCAAGGACAACATCACCGCCATCAAGATCAAATCGTCGCGCATGCTGCTGGCAACGGGCTTCCTGCGCAAGGTCTTCGAAATCTTCGAGAGCTATCAGACACCTATAGACATGGTGTGCACCTCGGAGGTCGGCGTGTCTATGTCGATTGACAATTCGGCCCACCTGGGCGAAATCATGGACGAGCTAAAGAAATACGGCACCGTGACCGTCGACACCGGCATGTGCATCATCTGCGTGGTGGGCGACCTGGACTGGAGCAACATCGGATTTGAGACCCGCGTGATGGATGCCATGAAGGATGTGCCCGTGCGCATGATCAGCTACGGCGGCAGCAACTACAACATCTCGTTCCTCATCCGCGAAGAAGACAAGAAACGCGCCCTGCAGAGCCTGAGTGACCATCTGTTCAAGTAGGCAGGCAGCCAAAAAGTGTTAAATATCTCTAAGCACTTGAAAATTCCAAAAGGCACCATCTTCTATCTATCAGAAAATGTGTACCTTTGCAGCCGCTTTCCGCGTAACCGATGGCAGGAAGATAGGAGAGTTGCCTGTTATGTTGCGCTTGGAACGATACAGCAAAACAATACAATTAAAATTAAAAGGTTAAAATGGATTTAATTAAAATTGCTGAAGAAGCATTTGCAACCGGCAAGAAGCACCCCCAGTTCAAGGCTGGTGACACGGTGACTGTCGCTTACAAAATTATCGAGGGTTCAAAAGAGCGTATCCAGCTCTATCGTGGCGTGGTCATCAAGATCTGCGGTCATCAGGAGAAGAAGCGTTTCACCGTCCGCAAGATGTCGGGCACCGTTGGTGTAGAGCGTATTTTCCCGCTGGAGTCGCCCAACATCGAGAGCATCGAAGTGAACAAGGTGGGTAAGGTGCGTCGCGCCAAGCTTTACTATCTGCGCAAGCTCACTGGTAAGGCTGCCCGCATCAAGGAGAAGCGCTCTGGTGTTGTGAAGAAGGAAGCATAACTCTTTCTGCGAATCACATTAACAGCAAGCCATCGGCTTTCCCATAGAGGAAGGTCGATGGCTCTGCTTTTTGGGGGGAGAGCGTGAGACGCCAGTTGGGTATCAGGCCCGACTGGCGTCTCGCTCTTTAATTGATTTTGTAGTCCAAGGCTTCGGTGCGCTCAATATAGTCTATCAGCTGATACTTCACGTCGATGGACTTGGTGCTGGACTGCAGCAGCACGTGGTGCTTGCCGGTAGAGTCGCGCAACAGGAAGAAGAGCTTGGTCTTGCCCGGATGCTCGTTGGTAATCTCGCCCAGGTCGGCCACTATCTCATCGTTCAGCAGGTCGGTGTTCATCGTGATGGTGATGCGGTCGATGGCCTTCTCCTTGACGGTCTGCAGCAGTTCCACGTTGCTGACCTTGAACTCCTTCTGGCTGTTGTCCCTGAATCGCTGCTGCATCTTGCCGGTGACGTAGACGGCTGCCCCCTCGATGAACTTGCCGTTCAGGTTCAGCCAGTCGTCGCCGAAGAGCACCAGCTCGCCGGAACCGTCGAAGTCTTCAAGGGTGACGATGCCCCAGGGCTTGTTGGTCTTGGCACTGAAGCGGGTCTGCACTCCAGTGACGATGCCTCCCAGGGCAATGTCCTCGCGGTCGACCAAGTCGGCACAGCGGTCGGCCAGCTCCTGGCACTTTGCGTTGCACAGGTTGTCGAGCACAATCTTATACTCGTCCAGCGGGTGGGCCGAAAGATAGATGCCCACCAGGTCGCGCTCCTTGTTCAGCCGCTCAATGTCGCTCCACCGGATGTCGGTCTTCGGTACGGGGGGCGTGGCAATCTCGATGCTGTCGAAGCCTCCGAAGAGCGAGTTTTGCGCCTCGGCCTTCGACTGCTGGTACATCTGTCCGTAGCGCACCAGTGTGTCGAGGAACACCTCGCCCTTGGCATTCTCGGCGAAGTATGCTTCGCGGCGTATGCCGAAGCTGTCGAATCCGCCACTGAGCGCCAGCGACTCGTATGCCTTGCGGTTGACGCTGGCCGACGGCACACGCTGTGTGAAGTCGAAGATGTCCTTGTAGGGGCCGTTCTTCTCGCGCTCCTCAATGATGGCTGTGGCAGCACCGTCGCCCATGCCCTTGATGGCGGCCAGCCCGAAGCGTATCTCGCCATGATGGTTGACACCGAACTTCAGGTACGACTCGTTCACGTCGGGGCCCAGCGTGGCTATGTTCATCTGCTTGCACTCGTCCATCAGCTTGGTGATTTCCGTAATCTGGTCGCGGCGGCGCGTCATGATGGCTGCCATAAACTCTGCTGGATAGTTAGCCTTGAGATAGGCCGTCTGATAGGCCACCCACGAATAGCAGGCGGCATGACTCTTGTTGAAGGCGTAGCTGGCAAATTTCTCCCAGTCGGCCCAGATGTTCTCAAGTATCTTGGGGTCGTGTCCGTTCTTCTTGCCGTTCTCAATGAACTTGGGTTTCATGGCGTTGACGATGTCAATCTTCTTCTTACCCATGGCCTTTCGCAGGGCGTCGCTCTCACCACGGGTGAAGTTGGCCAGCTGGCGCGAGAGCAGCATCACCTGCTCCTGATAGACGGTGATGCCGTAGGTGTCTTTCAGATACTTCTCCATGCAGGGAATGGGGTATGTAATCTCTTCACGGCCGTTCTTGCGTGCAATGAACTGCGGTATGTAGTCCATAGGTCCGGGCCGGTAGAGGGCGTTCATGGCGATGAGGTCCTCGAAGACGGTGGGGTGCAGCTCGCGCAGATATTTCTGCATACCGGCCGACTCGAACTGGAAGGTGCCTATGGTGCGGCCCTGCTGATACAGTTCGTAGGTCTTAGCGTCGTCAATGGGTATGTGGTCCAGGTCAATGTCTATGCCACGCGTCATCTTGATGTTTGCACAGGCCTCCTTCAATTCCGACAGTGTCTTCAGTCCCAGGAAGTCCATCTTGATGAGGCCCGTCGACTCTATAACGTGTCCGTCGTACTGCGTGCAGTTTGTCTTGGTGTCCTTGAAGTCTGGGTCGTCGGCAGTTGAGACGGGCACCCAGTCGCTGATGGGGTCGCGGCAGATGATGAAGCCGCAGGCATGGATGCCGGTGCCTCGCACCGTGCCCTCCAGCATCTTGGCATACTTGATGGTGTTGGCCAGCACGGGGTCGGTCGATGCCTCGGCCTCCCTCAGTTCGGGCACGGCCTTGATGGCGTTGGTCAGATTCATCTTCGGCGTCTTGCCGTCGACCTCTGGCAGACGGTCGGGGATGGCCTTGCACAGGCGGTTCGACTCGGCCAGGGGCAATTTTTCCACACGTGCCACGTCCTTGATGGAGTTCTTGGTGGCCATCGAGGCATAGGTGATGATATGGGCGCAGTTAGCGTGTCCATACTTGTCCATCACCCACTTCAGCACTTTGCCGCGTCCGTCGTCGTCGAAGTCGGTATCGATATCGGGCAGTGAGATACGGTCGGGGTTCAGGAAACGCTCAAACAGCAAGTCATATTTCAGAGGGTCTATCTTGGTGATGCCCAGACAGTAGGCCACCACACTGCCGGCAGCGGAGCCACGTCCGGGGCCCACCCACACGTCCAGTTCGTCGCGGGCGGAGTTGATGAAGTCCTGCACGATGAGGAAGTAGCCGGGGAAGCCCATCGTCTTCATGATGTGCAGCTCGAACTTCACACGCTCCTCCACCTCCTGCGGCAGGGGGTCGCCGTAGCGCTCGCGTGCACCCTTGTAGGCCAACAGCGCCAGATAGTCGGCCTCGAACTTGATGCGGTATATCTTGTCGTAGCCTCCCAGCTTGGCTATCTTCTTGTCGGCGGCGTCGGCTGGCAGCGGGTTTTCGCCGTTCTCGTCGGTGGTGAACTCGCGGTAGAGGTCGTCCTCGCTGAACTTCTTCCGCCACTCTTCCTCTGTGCCAAAGCTCTCGGGTATGGGGAAGAAGGGCATGATGGGGTCGTGGTCCAGCGAGTAGGCCTCCACCTTGTCCAGAATCTCGAGCGTGTTGGCCAGTGCCTCCGGCACGTCGCTGAACACCTCGTTCATCTCTGCCCTCGTCTTAAACCACTCCTGCTTGGAGTAGAGCATGCGCGTTGGGTCGTCCAGGTCTTTGCCTGTAGAGAGGCAGAGCAGGTGGTCGTGGGCCTCGGCATTCTCCTGGTCCACGAAATGGGCGTCGTTGGTGCACACCAGCTTGATGCCATACTCATGGGCCAGCTCGATGAGCACCTTGTTTGCCTGCTGCTGCAGGGGGAATGTCTCTCGGTTGGCGCGTATTGAGGGGTCTTTCACCTCGTGGCGCATCAGCTCCAGATAGTAGTCGTCGCCAAACAGGTTGCGATACCACTCTATGGCCTCGCGGGCACCTTCCATATCGCCGTTGAGAATCTTGCGGGGCACCTCGCCCGCCAGACAGGCCGAGCAGACAATGAGGCCCTCGTGGTAGCGCTCCAGGTCGGCCCGGTCGGTGCGGGGCCGCATATAGTAGCCGTCGGTCCACGAGTTGCTCACCAGCTTGATCAGGTTCTTGTAGCCCACATAGTTCTTGGCCAGCACTATCAGGTGGTAGCCGCTCTGGTCCTGTTTGCCGTTCTTCTGCTCCTTGGGCCCGTAGCGTGCCACATACATTTCGCAGCCGAATATGGGCTTGAAGGGTTCCTGTCCCGCCTCCTTGCGCTTCTTGTTCACGTCGTGGCACACGTCGTGAAACTCCTTGATGCCAAACATGTTGCCGTGGTCGGTCACGGCCATGCCCCGCATGCCATCCTTCACGGCCTTGTCAACCAGTTTCTTGATGCTCGACTGGCCGTCCAATATACTATAATAGGTATGTACGTGTAAATGTATGAAATCTTCCATTGCTCAATCAAAAATTTCCTGCAAAGATACAACAAAAAGTGCGAACAGCCAAATTTTCATTTGAACTTTAAGGATAGGATTATGCGTCGGCAAACAACATTCCATCGTCGAGGTTGACCTGCAGTTTGGTGTACTCGCAGTGGAAATCGTGCTGCAGCCGGTCCAGATAGCGTGCACTCTCCCACTTGCACATGGGCAGGTCGTGCAGCAGATAGTTGCCACAGGTCTGCGGCTGGGTGGCGGGCACACTGTCCTGCGTCAATATCCACTGAAGGCACTCTATGGTCAGGCGGCGCATATCCTCAACAGTGTATGCTCCCGTCATGATGATGTACATGCCGGTCAGGCAGCCCATCGGCCCGACATACACCACATCATCCTTGGCATCGCTGTTGCGGAACCAGGTGGCCATCAGATGCTCCAGACTGTGAATGGCCGCCGGGGCCAGAGCCGGCTCCTTGTTCGGTTCGGTGATGCGCAAGTCAAAGGTTGTAAACCCTTTGTCAACGCGTGATACATAAATACCAGGCTTCAAGCTGGTGTGGTCGATCGTAAAACTTTGTATGACTTCCATAACAAAATATAAATATAAATTGCAAACTATAATCAATGCTGAACAATGCCCAGAAGAACATGGATAAAGCATAGCGACGCACACTATGTGTGTGGGAGTAGCCCTCGACAATGAGGTTCAAACAGTTCTTTACAGTCGCGCAGCACCGTCTTTGATGTATGGTCTACCGCCATGGATATGACAGCAATCATCTTGATGGCGCTACCACTCAATATTTTATATTTAGGTGCATCAGAAGCCTCCAATGCATCGGACCTGCTTCTGCTCTTAATCGTCTCAAACATAATTGAAAACTGTCTGCAAAGATTATACTATTTCTAAACGTTGTTTGTTCTTGGTTGCAAAATTACTAAAAAGAATGGAGATTCGAGGGCGATTTTGCATTATTTTTAAAAAATAATTGGGCTTTTCCTTGGTGATACTAATATTTATAGTTACTTTTGCAGCCGAAAATCATAATTTCATCACAAAGAGACAAAATTGTAGCATTAAAGAATGTACGAAAGACTAAACACAACAATCAGATGCTGAATGATTTGCAGGCGAAAGTGAAAGCCAGACTGTGAATCGACGGGAAGATTGTGTCTTGTCGTGCGTTCTTTGACATTTTGCTACAAGTGTCTTAGCCTCTCTCTCTTTGGGGGTTAAGACGTGCTGGAGGCAAGCAAGGGATATATTTGAAAAAGCTTTACATCTCGAAAGGGAGGGTAAAGCGGACTCAGAGATAAGTGCCACTTATCTCGGAGATAAGTGCCACTTATCTCGGAGATAAGTGCCTTTTATCTCGGAGATAAGTGGCACTTATCTTTTAGGGGGGGTATTTGGGTCGTTTCTGAAAATATGACAAAAATGACACTCCTGTACTTCTGAACTTCTGTACTTCCAAGCTTCTACGCTCAAACTCTGGTTATTTTACTTGCAAAGAACTTCTGAATCTAAAGAAGTTGAACAATATCAACACGTATCTACTCAGCACCTCTATTGTTTGGTCGGCCTGTGGCCTCAAAATTATAAGAAAATTGGATAGAAAATTATCAAAATAGGCTATGCATGCCCATT
>CADACW010000090.1 GCA_902786565.1 uncultured Prevotellaceae bacterium
TGCCACTTATCTCCGAGATAAAAGGCACTTATCTCCGAGATAAGTGGCACTTATCTCGGAGTTTGCTTTACCCTCCCCTTAGCGATGTAAAGTATTTTCCATTTCCGCCCTGCTGACATCACTGATGATTGCATTTTGCATCATTGCGGCAATGGATTGCACTTTTTCCACCTCGCAAGATGCAAAGAGGGTGGAAAAGCACGCTTCGCCCGATGGCCAACATCATCTATAAGACTGTTTGTAGCTAAGAGCTGTCTCAGGGCTCTCTGCCGCCCCCACCACAAGCAGGAGTGGTTTGAGCAGCCAGACATAACTTTCACCCCTGCCAACGACATTAACAAGAAAACATTTGGCTGGCTGCAGACTTTTTCCTAATTTTGCAACCGATAAAGGGGGGAGGGGAAACAGTGGCGGGGCTGTTCGCCATGAGCAGGCCACGGCCCCCCCAATAATTGACCTTTGCGCAGACTGACAGAATGATGAAGTACGGTGTTATCGGAACGGGGGCCATTGGCGGCTACTATGGGGCGCGACTGGCACAGAGCGGGCAGGAGGTGCACTTCCTGCTGCATCAGGACTATGAGTATGTGAAGAACTACGGGCTGCAGGTGGACTCGTGCGACGGGTCGTTCCATCTGGACAAGCCCCACGTGTATGACGCTACGGAGAAAATGCCTCCGTGCGACGTGGTGCTCGTCGGACTGAAGACCACCAACAACCATCTGCTCGGCCGGCTGTTGCCCCCGCTGCTGAAGCAGGACACGCTGGTGGTGCTCATACAGAACGGCATCGGCGTTGAGGCCGATGTCGAGACGATGTTCCCCGGCCTGTGGCTGGCCGCCGGCCTGGCCTTCATCTGCTCGGCCAAGACCCAGCCGGGGCGTGTCAGCAACCAGCGCCACGGCCAGATAAACCTGGGCAACTACTCCTGCCCCCGTGAGGAATTGGTGCAACAGGTGTGCGACGATTTCTGCCTGGCCGGCGTGAAGGCCCGCCAGGTGGAGTATCAGGAAGCCCGCTGGAAGAAGGCCGTCTGGAACATGCCCTTCAACGGCATGACCGTGGCCCTGAACACCCAGACCGACCTGCTGCTGAAGTGCGATGCCACGCGCCAGCTCATCCGCGAACAGATGCTGGAGGTCATCGGCGCCGCCCGCCACCTGGGCGTGCAGCGCATCGACGATACCTTTGCCGACAAGCTGATTTCCATCACCGAAGCGATGAAGCCCTACTCACCCTCGATGAAGCAGGACTTCGACTTTCACCGCCCAATGGAAATAGGCTATCTCTACAGTCGTCCTATAGAGATAGCCCATCAAGCCGGATTCGAAATGCCCCGCCTGTCGATGCTGGAGGCAGAGCTGAAGTTTCTGAATGCGCCTAATCGATGATGCGCACACCGCCCTTGTCGGCGCTGGCCACGCTCTGTGCATAGGCGCGCAGGGCCTTGCTCACGGTGCGGTTGCGCTTGAGCGGCTGCTGCGGGCGGGCATTCAGCTCTTCGTCGCTGAGCTTCACGTTGATGCTGCGCGAAGGAATGTCGATGACGATGATGTCGCCATCCTTCACTTTTCCGATGTTGCCGCCGTTGGCCGCCTCTGGCGATATATGGCCGATGCTGAGACCGCTGGTGCCACCGCTGAAGCGCCCGTCGGTGATAAGGGCGCACTCCTTGCCCAGATGCATGCTCTTGATGTATGAGGTGGGATAGAGCATCTCCTGCATGCCGGGGCCGCCTTTCGGCCCTTCGTGGGTGATGACCACGCAGTCGCCGCTCTTTACCCGTCCGCCCAGAATGCCCTCGCAGGCATCTTCCTGCGAATCGAACACCACTGCCGGACCCTCGAAGTGCCACAGGCTCTCGTCCACGCCGGCCGTCTTCACCACACAGCCGTCCTGCGCAATGTTGCCGAAAAGCACGGCCAGTCCGCCATCCTTGGTGTAGGCGTGGTCAATGTCGCGGATGCAGCCCTCGGCACGGTCGAGGTCGAGCGAGGGGTACAGCATGTCCTGGCTTCCCATCTGGGTGGAGAACCGGTTGGCCGGCGCACTGAAATAGAAGTGTGCGGGATGGGGTGTCTGCGGCGAATTGGCAATCGGCGCCGGGTCGTAAGTGGCCAGTGCGTCGGCCAGTGTGTAGCCGTCCACACGGATGGCGCTGCCGTCTATGAGCCCGCCCTTGTCCAGTTCGCGCAGTATGCCGAGTATGCCTCCGGCGCGGTTGCACTCCTGCACTGAATACTTCTGCGTGTTGGGGGCCAGTTTGCAGAGGCAAGGGGTCTTGCGGCTCAGAGCGTCGATGTCCTTCATTGTGAAGTCGACGCCAGCCTCCTGAGCAACGGCCAGCAGGTGGAGCACGGTGTTGGTCGAGCCGCCCATGGCTATGTCGAGCGTCATGGCGTTGAGGAAAGCCTTGCGGGTGGCTATCGAGCGGGGCAGCACAGTATCGTCGCCGTCTTCGTAGTAGGCCATTGCGTTCTTCACGATGAGCCTGGCCGCATCCTTGAACAGTTTGACGCGGTTGGCATGAGTGGCCAGGATGGTGCCATTGCCGGGCAGTGACAGGCCGATGGCCTCGGTCAGCGAGTTCATCGAATTGGCGGTGAACATGCCGCTGCACGAACCGCAGCCGGGGCAGGCGCACCGCTCCAGCTCACTCATCTCATCGTCGCTCACGCTGGGGTCGGCACCCTTCACCATGGCGGTGATGAGGTCGGCATTCTCGCCGCGCCAGCGTCCGGCCTCCATAGGGCCGCCGCTGACGAACACGGCGGGTATATTCAGGCGCATGGCGGCCATCAGCATGCCAGGCGTCACCTTGTCGCAGTTGGAGATGCACACCATGGCATCGGCCTTGTGGGCATTGACCATATACTCCACCGAGTCGGCAATGATGTCGCGAGAGGGCAAGGAGTAGAGCATACCGTCATGGCCCATGGCGATGCCGTCGTCGATGGCGATGGTGTTGAATTCGGCCGCATAGCAGCCCATCTTTTCTATTTCAGCACGAACTATTTGGCCTATCTCGTGCAGATGGGTATGCCCCGGTACAAACTGGGTGAACGAATTGACAATGGCAATGATGGGCTTGCCAAACTGCTCCTGCTTCATGCCTGTGGCCACCCACAGTGCGCGAGCTCCGGCCATTCGTCTGCCGTCGGTGCAGACGCTGCTTCTCAATGGATGTTTCATATTTGCATTTCCTTTTTGTTCTTACTTTTTGGGGTCATAGCACCGCAGCGCACCGATGAGTTCGGTGTTCTCGTTGCGCGTGCCGATGGTGATGCGCAGGCAGTCGCGGCAGAGCTGCACACGGTCGCGGTTGCGCACTATGATGCCCTGGCCCACCAGATAGTCGTAGGTGCGCTGGGCATCGTCCACACGGGCCAGGAAGAAATTGGCATCGGTAGGAAACACCTTCTGACAGATGGGCAGCTGTGCAAAAGCCTCCATGGTGCGGCTGCGCTCCTGGAGTATCAGGTTGACCCACCGTTCCACGTCGGAGCGGTCGGACAGCACGCGCAGTGCCTGCTGCTGGGTGAGGAGGTTCACGTTGTAAGGATACTTCACCTTATTAAACAGGGCGATGATGTCTTTCGAGGCGAAAGCCATGCCCAGCCGGATGGCTGCCGATGCCCATGCCTTGCTCAACGTGTTGAGCACCACAAGGTTGGGGTGCTGCAGCAACTCGTAGCGCAACGGGCGCTCACGCGAGAAGTCGCTGTAGGCCTCGTCTACGACGACAATGCCCTGAAACGTGTCTATGACCTTCAGCAGCTCCTCGCGCCGCAGACTGTTGCCCGTGGGGTTGTTGGGGCTGCAAATCCAGATGAGTTTGGTGTTGTCGTCGGTGGCGGCCAGCAGGTCGTCGGCCTTCATCTGGAAGTTGTCGTCGAGCAGCACGGGCCTGTACTCCACGTCGTTGATGTCGGCACACACGCGATACATGCCGTAGGTGGGCTCGATGGCCACCACATTGTCCTTGCCCGGCCGGCAGAAGCAGCGGAAGGGCAGGTCGATGGCCTCGTCGCTGCCGTTGCCCAGGAAGATGTTGTCGACCTGTACGCCCTTAACCTGTGCAATGGCCTTCTTGAGCTCTGTCTGCAGGGGGTCGGGGTAGCGGTTGAGGGGGGCGTTATAGGGGTTCTCGTTGGCATCGAGGAAGACACGCGCCTCCCGTCCGGCATATTCGTTGCGGGCACTGCTGTAGGGGGCAAGGTTCCAAATGTTGGGGCGTGTCAGTTGTTCGAGTTCTCGCATATCTCTTTCGTGGTTTATGTGTGAGATTATTTCCTGTCTTCTATTGAGCGCAGGCGCACCGTCATGGCGTTTTTGTGGGCGTGCAGCTGTTCGGCCTCGGCCATCAGTTCCACGGCGTGGCCTATCTGCCTGATGCCCTCCGCCGTAAGGTGCTGGAAGGTGATTTTCTTGCAGAAGCTGTCCAGATTGACGCCACTATAGGCGGTGGCATAGCCGTGTGTGGGCAGCGTGTGGTTGGTGCCGCTGGCATAGTCGCCGGCGCTCTCGCAGGCATAGTGCCCCAGGAAGACGCTGCCCGCATTGACCACCTTGGAGGCCAGAGCCTGCCAGCCGTCGGTCTGCAGGATGAGGTGTTCGGGGGCATACCGGTTTGAGAGGGCCATCGCCTCGTCCAAAGTGCCTACGAGCACGAAGCGGCTGTTCTCCAGAGCCTTGGCGGCGATAGCCTTGCGGGGCAGCTGCTCGAGTTGCAGGGCCAGTTCCTCCCCCACCCTATCCAGCAGCGACTCGCTGGTGGTGATGAGCAGCACCTGCGAGTCGACGCCATGCTCGGCCTGCGAGAGCAGGTCGGCCGCCACAAACTGCGGGTTGGCCGTGTCGTCGGCAATCACGCACACTTCGCTTGGGCCGGCGGGCATGTCGATGGCCACGTCGGCCACCGACACCTGTTGCTTGGCGGCCATCACATACTGGTTGCCGGGGCCGAATATCTTGTAGACCTTCGGAATGGTCTCCGTGCCGTAGGCCATAGCACCTATGGCCTGTACGCCACCGGCCTTGAAGATGCAGTTCACACCTGCAATGCGTGCGGCCACCAGGATGGCGGGGTGGATGTCGAGGGCTGTCGACGGCCCCTCGCCGCCGGGCCTGTAAGTGGGAGGTGTGCAGAGGATGATTTCGCCACACCCGGCAAACTTGGCTGGCGTGGCCAGCATGAGCACGGTGGAGAAGAGGGGGGCCGTGCCGCCGGGGATGTAGAGTCCGACGCGCTCGATGGGTATGCTGTGCTGGGTGCACACCACGCCCGACCGCGTCTCCGACCGCACGGGGTGAAACAGCTGGGCGCTGTGGAAGCTGAGTATATTCTCATGGGCCAGCATGAGGGCGGCTTTCAGCTCGGGCGACACCAGCCGCTCGGCTTCGGCCATCTCCTCGTCGGTGACGGCCAGCGACTGGAGGCGCACGTGGTCGAAGCGCTCCTCATAGTCCCTCACGGCCGCATCGCCCCGTGTGCGCACATCGTTCAGCACCTGGGCCACGGTGGCCTGCAGCTGCGTGGTGTCAAGATGGGGGCGGCGCACTATCTCAGCCCACTCTGTCTCTTTGGGGTATCGGTAAACTTTCATGCTTACGTCCTTATAATATCATTTTCTCAATGGGGGTCACCAGGATGCCCTGTGCGCCCAGTTCCTTCAGCTGGCCTATGATTTCCCAGAAGCGCTTCTGGTCCAGCACAGTGTGCACCGAGCACCAGTCGCTGTCGGCCAGGGGGATGATGGTGGGGCTCTTCAGGCCGGGCAGCACGCCGATGATGTCCTCCAGGCGCGCCTTGGGCACGTTCATCCGTACATATTTCTTGTCTTCGGCCTGCTTCACGGCGGCAAAGCGGAAGAGCATCTGCTGCAGCAGGTCGCGCTTGGCCTGATCCATTTGCGGACAGCCTATGAGCAGGGCTTCGCTCTGCATCACCACCTCCACCTCGCGCAGATTGTTGCTCACCAGCGTAGAGCCGCTGCTGACGATGTCGAAGATGGCATCGGCCAGGCCAATGCCCGGGCTGATCTCCACGCTGCCAGTGATGACGTGGACCTCGGCATTGAGGTGGTTCTTGGCCAGGAAGTCGTTCAGGATGACGGGGTAGCTCGTGGCGATGGTCTTGCCTTCGAACCACTGCAACCCGGGGTAGTCGATGTCCTTGGGGATGGCCAGCGACAGGCGGCAGCGGCTGAATCCCAGACGGGAGACGATGTCGGCATGGGCGCCACGCTCCACATATTCGTTCTCGCCCACCACGCCGATGTCGGCCACGCCGGTGGCAACGCTCTGCGGAATGTCGTCGTCGCGCAAGTAAAGTACTTCTAAGGGGAAATTGCTGGCCGAGACAAGCAGGGTGCGCTTGCTGGCACTGACCTTGATGTCGGCCTCATTAAGTAGTTGCATTGTGTCGTCGTAGAGACGTCCTTTCGATTGTACGGCTATCCTTAACATAGTTTTCGTATTGATGATTCATTTAGGGGTGCAAAATTACACATTTTTTTCTTAACACACAATAAATTAAGCATTTTTCCGTCAGATTATCGCCAAACCAACCATATCTTGCCTTCATTTTCCAGCTTGCCTGACGAGTTGAAGTCCTGCTCCGCCAGCACGTCTCTCAGATTGCGCCTGAGTCAGGCAAGGAGGCAGTGGAGGCGAATGCCAAGATTGAGCGCAAGCTGCTTTCCGCCAATTCCACTGTGGAAACCAGGCCATTTCCTCTTTCATACGCTCTACAAAAATCTGTGCAAAAGGGTTGTCTGGATGGTCGGCCAGGAAAGCATCCATCGCCTTTGTCATGTGGGCGTAATAGTTGTCCGTCCAGCAGTGTTCGGGCAGTGTGAAGTGTGCGACAGACTCATAGCCCGCTGCCTGCATTTGACGGTTTTTGTTGTCGATGGTGTCTATCTCTGGCAGGTTGTCAAGTATCCAGCTCATGTTCTGCGGACGCTTGTAGCCCAACCATGAGCACTCGCTCACAACAACAAATCCGCCGGGCTTCAGGAACTGCCGCCAGTAGCGAAGTCCTTTCTCGTAGCCAATAATGAAGATGCTGCCCTCAGCCCACATCAGGTCGTAAGTTTCGGGCTTGAACGGGAGTGCATCCATCGATGCCTTGATGGGGTCCACTTTGTCGGCAACGCCCCGCTGCATACATCGACACATCAGTCCATCGAGCATTTCCGGGAAGAGGTCAACAGCATCAATCTTACAGTCGAACCTCTCTGCCAGCACAGCCGTCTGCCGACCTGTACCGCAACCAATGTCTGCTATGCGGGCATTCGCTCCGAGTACGGGCAAATGGAATGTTGCCTTGAGTGTCTCTTGGTCGCCGCCAGGGCCTTGGCGGTCTATCCGTCTGAAGAAGTCGACTATCAGCGTGAAGTCGAAGTCTTCTATTACTACGCTTTCTTTTTCTTTGTTCATTGTCGATTTGGTTTTATTACATTCTTGCTTTCTGTTTCTCTCCGGCACCAGAGCCACGGTACTTCGGCAGGCTGCTCTTTATCACTACTTCATCTAACTGCCCGCGTCTGGCAATACCACATCGTGGAGTCGGTTGATAAAGTTTCATATAAAGGAATTACAGAGTAAAAGGGGGGAGGGCAATAGTACCTTCTCCTCCCATACTTTCAAAAACGCAAGTTGTTCAGAAGTATGGAACCAGTGCTCACCACCTGGCATAATGGTGACTTGGCATTGGTGCTGCCTGATGAAGTCACGGCTTACTTCCTCGCTGACAACCATGTCTACCTCCGGGCGGAGAATAAATGTGGGCGCATCCCAATGAATAATCGGATAATTGACAACCCACTCATAATAGGCATCCTCACGCTGCGGCATCAATTCTATATATTTTTTCATGTCCAAAATCGGCGATACGAAGAGTGCCTTTTCTACATCTTTACCTTGGAAGGCCAGCAATGAGAACCAGGCACCTATGCTGTTGGCACGGATGGATACCGACGGCCAGTTTTCATACAGGTAATCGCAAACATCACTTAGCAGTGGCAACACCTCCCAAGGTTGGCGTTCAGCCGGTATGTCAATACCCAATACTTGATAACCCATCGGCACGGCCACTTTGGCAAAGGCCAATGCTTCTTCCTTATACCCATGTAATCCATGCACGAACAGAAAGACTTTCTTGCTTTTTGCACCTATGAGCAGGGCTGTCTGTTTCATCACTTCATTATTTTTAGTTCCATTTCCTTACCGGTCCATTCTTCCCCATCTATCATATAGGTGCCCTTACCTATTACTTTAAACCCTACGGATTCATAGCAATGAAGGGCTACCGGATTATTGTCAAAGACGCCCAGCGTTATCCTTTTCGCCCCAAACTCATCTTTCGCCTTCCGGATGGCAAGTTGGAGCATCTGCTTGCCATAGCCCTTGCCTCGCAGTTCGTCATCGACAATCACGAAGCCGAAGTGCACCAGGGTTTTGTCTTCTGACGGGCGTCTCAACAGGATATGCCCGATGATGGTATCCACGACGGTAGCCGTAAAAGGATACATGTTGTCGCCGCAGTATTGCTCCATCACATCCTCCGGCTGGGCAGGGAAATCCCTGTACCTGTCGGCACTCCAGAGCCGGAACGTGTGCTTGTCCTTGCACCAACTTAGAATCTTCACGGCATCCTCGGGATTAAATGGCCGGAGTTGCATTTTATTCATCTTGCAGAGTTGATAGTTTTTTGCAGTTCTTCTAAGAATCGGGCTGCGTGTCCGCCATCCATCTGCACGTGATGGAACTGGAAGGAGATGGGCAAAGTTACCTTTAACCAATGCTTGCGAAATCTGCCCCACATCACCATCGGATTGTTGAATTGACCGCAGTATTGGTTGACAATGCAGTCGAGTTCAGTACCA
>CADACW010000091.1 GCA_902786565.1 uncultured Prevotellaceae bacterium
AAAAATAAAAGTTTGTAGTACACAGTAAAGGAATCGAGGAGGCTGGAACGGCGGTGACAGCAGGGAAATCAGAGAATCGGGGGCAAAGTTGGGTTAAGAGTTTAGAATTAAGAGTTTAGAATTAAGAGTTTAGAATTAAGAAGCATTCTCGCTTCGCTGCGATTAAGAAGTAGGAATTAAGAATTATACAGCGCGGTTATTCTCAACTCATACTTCTTACTCGCCACAGCCGATACTACTAAATTCTAAACTCTTACTTCTAAATTCCTTTGAAGAACGCTTCCATCTTGTCGTAGGGAATGACCCCGGCCTCGTCGTCGTAGAGGTCAACGTGCGAGGCACCGGGTATGATGAGCAACTCCTTGTTGCCCTCTTTGGCACTCTCGCCCTCCACCTTCCGGCCCGTCATCCGCTCGAAGGCATACTCGGAAAAGTAGCGCGAGTGAGCCTTCTCGCCGTGGATGAGCAGCACGGGGGTCTCTATCTCATGGGCCCAGCAGAGCAGCGGCTGGTTGAGGAACGACTGGCAGCCAATGACGTTCCAGCCGTCGGTAGAGTTGCCGCTGCGCTCATGGTAGCCGCGCTCGGTCTTATAGTAGGCGTGATAGTCCTTGACAAACCAGGGGGCATCGTCGGGCAGAGGGTCTACTACTCCGCCTGCACGCTGATAGGTGCCGGCCTTGTAGTCGGCGGTGCGCTGGGCGGCAATGGCTCGCCGCTTTTCCATGCGCTGCTCGGGGGTGTTCTCGCTCTGGAAGTAGCCTTCAACGCTCACCTTCGTCATGTCGTACATGGTCGAGGCCACGGTGGCCTTGATGCGCGGGTCGATGGCGGCGGCATTGACTGCCATGCCACCAAAACCGCAGATGCCAATGATGCCGATGCGCTCAGGGTCGACATTCTCCTGCGTAGAGAGGAAGTCGACGGCTGCCAGGAAATCTTCGGTGTTGATGTCGGGCGAGGCCATGCGGCGCGGCTCTCCTCCGCTTTCTCCCGTAAACGAAGGGTCGAAGGCGATGGTCAGGAACCCGCGCTCGGCCATGTGCTGGGCATAGAGGCCGCTCGACTGCTCCTTGACGGCGCCGAAGGGGCCGCTGACGGCGATGGCGGGCAGCCCCTCACCTCTCACCTCTTGCCCCTCACCCCTGGGGATATACATATCGGCAGCCAGTTCGATGCCGTAACGGTTGTGGAATGTGACCTTCTTGTGGTCTACCTTGTCACTCTTGGGGAATGTCTTGTCCCACTCCTGAGTCAGTTGCAGTGTTGTGTTCATACGCTCGTTGGTCTGATTGTTGCTCTCTTTGTCGTGGCAGGCCGTGAGCACTGCGGCCACAAGCACTGCCGATAATAACACTTTCTTCATATCGTCGGCAAAGGTACAAACATTTTTTGTACAAAATACCACATATTCTGTGGCAAAAATTACCAATATTGCAGAAAATGTTGTAACTTTGCCCCCTGTATGAAAAAGATACTGAATCTTGACAACCCTAATGTCTACGCCCGACTGTTGGGAGCGCCGGAGTTGCACCCGCTGTTGAGCCTGATCCATTACGACGAGGTGTCGCCCGTGCACACCAGCCTGAACAACTACGGCGTTTACGGGCTGTTCATCCAGCGCGAGTTCCCCAAAAACCTGAGCTATGGCGTCACCCCGCTGGAACTGAGCGACGGCTCTATCCTGGCCGTGGCACCGGGACAACTGGGCGGAGCCGAAGACGATGGCCAAGACCTGTGGCTGAGCGGATGGGCCGTGCTGTGGTCGCCGGAACTGATTCACAACACTGACCTGGAGGTGCGTATGCGCGACTTCCCCTTCTTCTCCTATTTCTACACAGAGTCGCTCAGGATGGAGCCGGCAGAATGGCAGCACATCACGCAGATGCTCAGTCAGATGCGGCAGGAACTGGAGACCAACGACGACTCGCAGGTGCTGCGCTACGTGCTGCTGGGCTATCTGCGGCTGCTGCTGGAATATTGCAACCGCATCTACCAGCGGCAACTCTCTGAGGAAAAGAAAGGAACCACCGACATACTGAAGCGCTTCCACGCCCTGCTTGAGAAGTATTACTTCGAGGGCCGGCAGCATCGCTTGGGACTGCCCACCGTCAGCTATTGCGCTTCAGAGATGGCCTACTCTCCCCACTATTTCGGCGACCTGTTCAGAAAGGCCACCGGCTCAACAGCCATCAGCTACATCCACACCTACATCATCAACCTGGGCAAGAGCCTGCTCATGCAGGGGCGCAACGTCAGCGAGGCGGCGCGAATGCTCGGATTTGAGTTCCCCCACCACTTCACCCGCCTGTTCAAGAAAACCACGGGCCTCACGCCCAGCGAGTTTCTGGGCAAATAAACGTCAATAAGAATCATGAAACAGAAAGTCATTCACATAGATGGCAGAAACTGCCACATCTACCAATCAGAGCAGCCTGATTTCCTGCTCGTTCAACCCATCGACAAGCACGATTTGGAACTGATGGACCAGGAGGTGGCTGCCATCCAGAGACAGACGGCCAAGGCATTTACACTCGCAGCCTTCGAGGTGGGCGACTGGCAGAACGAGCTCACCCCGTGGACCGCTCCGGCCGCCTTCGGCAAGACACCCTTTGGCGACGGCGCAGTAAAGACACTCGATTTCGTCACACACGAGCTCATTCCCGTCTTGAGGCAGCTGCAACTGCTCGGCGACCGTAGCATGCGCCTCCTGCTCGGAGGCTATTCTCTGGCCGGGCTCTTTGCCCTCTGGGCCGCCTACAACACGCCGGTCTTTCATGGCATAGCCGCCGTGTCCCCCTCGGTCTGGTATCAGGGCTGGGCCAACTACGTGATGGCCAGCACGCCCCAGTCAGCCGCCATCTACCTCAGTCTCGGCGACAAGGAGGAGAGAACCCGCAACCCCATCATGGCACAAGTGGGCACCCGCATCCGCCATCAGCATCAACTGCTCTCAACCCAAGGCGTCACCACCACCTTGGAATGGAATCCCGGCAACCACTTCCAAGACTCCGACGCCCGCATCGCTAAAGCCTTCGTCTGGCTGATGAACAACTTGTAACCATATTTTATATATTATTATGTTCACGGTGTAGCCCGTTGGCCGAGGGGCGGAGCCTGGGCCGAGGGCGACTAAGGTTTTGGGGGGCGCGAAGTGGTTAAAAATAGATAATTGTAAGGCCGATATGGCAAATTTTTCACATTTTCTTTGGCGGTGTGCAGAAAATCGCGTATCTTTGCACAATTGGAAACAATAGTCTTTAACTAATATCTAATCTTAAACCTACATCTAATGAGTCAAAAGAGAGTTTACCTCTTCGGCAACGGTAAGGCCGAAGGTAATGCAAAAATGCGTGAGGAACTCGGTGGCAAGGGTGCCAACCTGGCCGAAATGAACCTGCTCGGCGTGCCCGTTCCTCCTGGTTTCACCATCACTACTGACTGCTGCAATGAGTACTATCAGGTGGGGCAGCAGAAAATCATGGAACTGCTTAACGACGACGTGACGGCTGCAGTGAAGCACATCGAGGTGCTGATGAACTCGAAGTTCGGCGACAAGGAGAATCCGCTGCTCGTTTCAGTACGCTCGGGTGCACGCGCCTCCATGCCTGGCATGATGGACACTATTCTGAACCTCGGTCTGAACGACGAGGTGGCCGAAGGCATGGTGAAGAAGACGCAGAACCCACACTTCGTGTATGACAGCTATCGCCGCTTCGTACAGATGTACGGCGACGTGGTGCTGGAGATGAAGCCCGTCAACAAAACCGACATCGACCCGTTTGAGGAAATCATCGAGAAGGTGAAGGAAGAGCGTGGCGTCAAGCTGGACAAGGACCTGAACGTCGACGAGCTGAAGAAGCTGGTCAAGCTGTTCAAAGAGGCCATCAAGGAGCGCACAGGCAAGGACTTCCCCAACGACCCCATCGAGCAGCTATGGGGCGCTATCTGCGCCGTGTTCCGCAGCTGGATGAACGAGCGAGCCATCCTCTACCGCAAGATGGAAGGCATACCCGACGAGTGGGGAACAGCCGTCAGCGTGATGGCAATGGTATTCGGCAACATGGGCGACACCAGCGCAACGGGCGTCTGCTTCAGCCGCGACGCTGCCAATGGCGAGCCGCTGTTCAACGGTGAGTACCTGGTCAACGCCCAGGGTGAGGATGTGGTGGCCGGTATCCGCACACCGCAGCAGATCACTATCATCGGTTCGAAGCGCTGGGCAGAGCGTGCCGGCGTGAGCGAGGAAGACCGCGTGGCCAAGTACCCCTCAATGGAGGAGGCAATGCCTGAGGTCTATGCACAGCTGAACCAAATCCAGCAGAACCTGGAGAACCACTATCACGACATGCAGGACATGGAGTTCACCGTACAGGAGGGCAAACTGTGGTTCCTGCAGACACGTAACGGCAAGCGCACCGGCGCAGCCATGGTGAAGATTGCCATGGACCTGCTGCACGAGGGCAAGATCGACGAGAAGACCGCCATCATGCGCTGCGAGCCCCAGAAGTTGGATGAACTGCTGCACCCCATCTTCGACAAGAAGGCACTGACCACCGCCAAGGTCATCGCACAGGGTCTGCCCGCCAGCCCCGGTGCCGCCTGCGGACAGATTGTGTTCCACGCCGACGATGCAAAGGCTTGGCACGCCGATGGCCACAACGTAGTGCTTGTGCGAATCGAGACATCACCTGAAGACCTGGCCGGTATGGCTGCTGCTGAGGGCATCCTGACCGCTCGTGGCGGTATGACCTCCCACGCTGCCGTGGTGGCTCGTGGCATGGGTAAGTGCTGTGTTTCGGGCGTTGGCTCGCTGAACGTCAGCTACAAGGACAAGACGGTCGAGATTGACGGCGTCACCTACAAGGAGGGCGACTACATCTCGCTGAACGGTTCCACAGGTCAGGTCTACGCTGGCGAAGTGCCCACAAAGGCTGCCGAACTGAGCGGCGACTTCAAGGAACTGATGGACCTCTGCGACAAGTACACCAAGCTGCAGGTACGCACCAATGCCGACACACCACACGACGCAAAACTCGCACGCGAATTTGGTGCCAAGGGTATCGGTCTGACACGTACAGAGCACATGTTCTTCGAGGACAAGAAAATCATCGCCATGCGCGAAATGATTCTGGCCGACAGCGTGGAGGGCCGTGAGAAGGCTCTGGCCAAGCTGCTCCCCTATCAGAAGGCTGACTTCAAGGGCATACTCGAGGCTATGGACGGACTGCCCGTCAACATCCGCCTGCTCGACCCGCCTCTCCACGAGTTCGTTCCCCACGATCTGGCCGGACAGGAGACCATGGCCAAGGAGATGGGCGTCTCCGTAGAGGACATCAAGCGCCGTGTTGACTCGCTGGCCGAGAACAACCCGATGCTGGGTCACCGCGGATGCCGTCTGGGCATCACCTTCCCCGAAATCACCGCCATGCAGACAAAGGCCATCCTCGGCGCTGCCTGCGAGCTGAAAAAGGAAGGCAAGGACCCGAAGCCCGAAATCATGGTGCCCCTCATCGGTACACTCTATGAGCTGAAGCAGCAGAAGGAGGTCATCCAGTATGCCGCCAAGGAGACGTTCCAGGAGTATGGCGTGGAGGTGGAGTTCGAGATCGGTACGATGATAGAGATTCCTCGCGCTGCCCTCACCGCCGACCGCATCGCCACAGAGGCCCAGTACTTCTCATTCGGTACCAACGACCTCACGCAGATGACCTTCGGCTACTCACGCGACGACATCGCCAGCTTCCTGCCCGTATATCTCGACAAGAAGATTCTGAAGGTTGACCCGTTCCAGGTGCTCGACCAGAAGGGCGTCGGCAAGCTCATCAAGTATGCCGTGAAGGAAGGCCGCGCCGTGCGTCCCGAGCTCCGCTGCGGCATCTGTGGTGAGCACGGTGGTGAGCCCAGCTCCGTCAAGTTCTGCGCCAAGATTGGCATGAACTACGCCAGCTGCTCGCCTTTCCGCGTACCTATCGCCCGCCTCGCCGCCGCGCAGGCCGCAGTAGAGGAGTAATCACAAAACTCTGAAAACGAATAAGTTGGGTGTAATCTCCTCAAAAATAGGGAGTTACACCCAACTTTTATTTATAAAGAATACACGATAAATGTATATAATTAGAGGTATAAATTACAAATAGATTACAAAAATCAAGACATAGGATTACAACAGGTTTACAACGAAATTACAAAAATTGAAGTATGGCAAAGTTCAAAGCAATGGTACGCTACCAGAGACCCGATGGCTACTACACGGTCTATATTCGTGTCTCGCATAACAAAAAGACGCAGTACATTAAGACAGACAAAGTTGTAAACCAGAAGGGCGTAGATAAGAACCATTCGGTAAGTGACCCTTTCGTATTGAAGTACTGTGCTAACAAAATTGCCCAGTACACAGAGATGCTGAACTTGCAGGACGTGAAAAACTGGGATGTCAATGAAATCATTTCCTATCTCATGAAGGGAACCACTGACGTTTGTTTTTCTGATTACGCAAGGGAGTATCAGGCAAACATGATTAGAGAAGGGCACGCTCGTAATGCACGAACTTACGAGCTGGCTTATCAAAACCTTGAAAGATACATGGGTACTACCAAGGTGATGTTCTCGCACCTGACTTCTACCGCTATTGCCAGATGGATTGATTCGCTGTCAAACACATCCCGGGCCAAAGAGCAATATCCCGTCTGTGTCCGACAGATCTTCAAGCAGGCTCTGGTTGACTACAATGATTATGATTCTGGGATAATCCGTATAACGACCAACCCATGGTCGAAAGTGAAAATCCCCAAAAGCGACACTCCACGCAAGAGGGCTATTTCAATGGAGGACTGCAGAGCATTCTTCTATGCCCCATTGCCTGAGAGTGACAGGAAGTACCCACTTCCAGAACTGGGACACGACGTGGCCATGTTAATTCTGTGCCTCGCAGGTATCAACACCGTTGACCTGTACTATGCAGAGAAAAAGAATTATCACGATGGTGTTATTGGCTATGAACGTCGCAAAACGAGAATAGCAAGAGCGGACAATGCCTGGTTTGAAATCAGGGTACCAGACATTGTAAAACCCATCGTTGAAAAGTATCTCGATACATCCAACTCTGAATTTCTCTTTAATTTCCATACCAGACATAGCACATACGACAGTTTCAATGCCAACGTGAACATTGGCATTCGCCAAATTTGCGAGAAGGTATTGAAATTGAAGAAAGAGGACTATTACAGTGGCTACACCTTTCGCCATACATGGGCAACGGTGGCCCAGAACGAATGCGGTGCAACACTTGCGGAAGTGGACTTCGGCCTTAACCATGCCCACAAGACACAGATGGCGCGAACCTATGTCAAGATAGACTTTACGCCTGCTTGGTTGTTAAACGAGAAAGTTGTCGAGAAGATTTTCTTTACCGAAGAAGAATCGTCTGCCAACAAAAATGATGAAGCAGAAAGCAATCTGTTCCGCTTCTCGGCGAAGCAGCTTATCAAGGGTACGCTATACTTCAAAGGAAAGATCCTTGCCTCGGTGGAGGACATCGGCTTTAACAATATCGAGGAAGTCATTGCTCACCTGATGAAAGAACTGCCGGACACTATCCCGCCTCGTTCCATGGTGCTCATTCGTATAGAGAACAAAGACAAGGGACAGAAGCAGGATTACACCAGAATGGTTCATTGATTCTCACCAGAGAAAGATACCACCGTACACGAGCCAAAGGAACAGCAGAAGAAAACCCCAGAAGCATCCTCCGCTGACCTCGAACTTATATTTTCGTGCGAGCATCTGAACTACCGTCAGCAGCAATAAAACTGTGCTGACAACTAACATGACTATCAGATGCCATCTCATATCTTCTCAGTTAAGTTCTGGTAGAGCTTGAACAGCTCTGCCACACACATGCTTTCGGTGAACTGGCTGCTGGCTTTCCAGCCATATGCTTCCATGACGGCACGGTCGTTAGCTTGATGTGCCTTGCGAAGCTCTGGTGGCATAGTTACCTCATCATAGAGGTCTGCAAGGCTGCTTTCTGGATATTGAGCACGTGCATCCAGTATTGCCTGTGCCGTCTGTTCAATTTTCTCTCGTTGTGCTTCCGTAGGTGATGGCCATGGGAGATTGTTGTAAACCAACGTACTTGAATAGCGGTAGTCGCTTTTCATGCGTCCACATACAACACGCATCCATGCGTTATGTACGTTAGATGTAAGTACTCCAAAATGATAAAGCGTGGCATTTGGTAGGATAATGGTATCTCCTGCAATTACTTCGGCAGGCAAAAAGCCTATAGGCAGATACCGGCGGCGTTCAGAGGATGTTCTGGGAAACAGGATGTAATTTGTTTCCGGCTGACGAATTTCTGCAAACAGATGTGGAATATCGGCTCTCCGCTGTGTCTGCTGTTTCTTACTGGACAAACGGAAATCGCGGACTGCGGCAACCCTTGCCTTAACTAAAGGCATAGTCCTAAGTTCCTGCGGAGTACAA
>CADACW010000092.1 GCA_902786565.1 uncultured Prevotellaceae bacterium
AGCGGGAACAGGGGGATAATGGGGGCTTGCAGGCCCAAAACATAGAGATTTTAGCAATTTTTCAGAAGTGTATTTGGACACTCGCTGCAATGTGGGTTAGTTATTTCTCCAATACCGCTGACAAAATCTGGTGACACATCCAAAGTTATTCGGATAATTTCACCTGTATTACTAAGTAAATACCTATAATTCTGAGGCACCCACCAAAAAACATATTCACCACTTAGATTCTGGACAGGCCATATATTGTCATCGTCATACATTTCTTCAGACATAGAATAACTATTTTTCTTCACGTAATAACCATCGATATTTCCACTCGTATCGTAACGAGGTTCTGTTGCAATACTTACACCTTTAGGCAATGTCAGGGTGAACTGCCATCCTGTAATTTCACTACCTGGCACATCGACATCTTTCAAAGAGATGACTAAATCACATTGTTTCCCCGGAATAGCCGTAACTGGATCCGCATAAATACAAGTACGGTTCAATTTAACCATCCGCATTTGCGCCGACATACTCGATGCCACCACGAGCAGCATCATCGTGAATAAAGTTCTTAAAGTTTTCATAAGCATTTAAATTTTAATGAATTAATAATAGGGTTAAATAAAACAGTCGTCATTTCATTCTCGCTCAGATATGTACACAGAAGTGTGAGCCTCCTTAGCCATTCCTATGCTATGAGGTTCTGGAATACCTGCGAATGTAAGAATGAAACGACAGCTCACACCTGCGGCATATATGGGAGCTGTCATTATGATGACAACGCTATATATACACAACAGGGAGAACAGCTTTTTCATGCTTGTCCCATTCGCGTGAATTTTCCAGATTCCATAGCAGGAACTAAGCCATGTAGCTTTCCTCGATGTACGCCTCTCCCAACACCAATTCGCGACACGTCGCACTCTGGTTTAGACGGAGTTGCGGCTGCAAAATTAAGCATAAAACGGGAAACGGCCAAACTTTTCGGTACTTTTTTTGGCTGTTCACTAAAAATGTAGTATTTTTGCAGCGGACATTAAAGACGAATGGAGATTATGGGAACGTGTGTTACAGACCTGGCCGACAGGGGCTACGCCGTTGGTGTGCAACAGTTTGACCGCATACGCGAGAGTGGTGCTGTATATGTGGACAAGGCGGCTTATATATATAAAATGGTATGCTCCAAGGCCATGAACTTCTTTCTCAGCCGACCGCGCCGCTTCGGCAAGTCGTTGCTGGTAGACACACTGCGCTGCTACTTCGAGGGCCGGAAGGAGCTGTTCGAGGGGCTGGCCATCTACAATCTGGAGAAGGAATGGAAGAAATATCCCGTCATCCGATTCGACCTGAGCAACGGGAAATACTACGACGAGAAACTGGTGCACGGAACGATTAACGTCATATTGGAACAGCAGGAGGCGAAATTTGGCATTACCAATCCTGTAGACCCGACAAACTATGATGCACGCCTAACGCGTCTCATTAAACTGCCTCAACATGAGTATAAGATATTTGGCCATAGGGATGCTGCTTTGCGCCCTGCCCGCTGACGGACAGGGCACGACGGCAGAGGCTGACACCATCAAGACTGAGACGCTGGACGGTGTCACCGTGACGGCCCAGCCGGCGGGACGGACGAAGAGCCGCAACGTGGTGAACGCCGAAATGATAACGGCCAGCGAACTGCTGCGGGCCGCCTGCTGCAACCTGGGCGAGAGCTTCACCACCAACCCCTCCGTCGACGTGAACTATGCCGATGCGGCCACCGGCGCCCAGCAAATCAAACTGCTCGGACTGAGCGGCACCTACGTACAGATGCTCACCGAGAACATACCCAACCTGCGCGGCGTGGCCTCGCCCTTTGCCTTGAGCTTCATCCCCGGCCCGTGGATGCAGAGCATACAGGTGTCGAAGGGGGCCTCGTCGGTGAAGAACGGCTACGAGAGCATCACGGGCCAAATCAACGTGGAGTTCAAGAAACCACAGGCCACGCCCTTTGCCGACGCCAACCTCTACGTCAACAGCAAGGGCAAGGTAGAGGCCAACCTGGGCGGCAACCTGAAGCTGTCGAAACGATGGAGCACGGCATTGCTGGGCCACTACGAAATGCTGGACAAAGCCCACGACGGCAATGACGATGGCTTCGCCGACATGCCCAAGATGAGGCAGGGGTCGCTGCAGAGCCGATGGGCCTGGATGGGCGACCACTACGTGTTCCAGGCGTCGGTCAAGGGTCTGAAAGAGCACCGCGAGGGCGGACAGATTTCCCACCACTCTACCCCCGCCGTCCAGGGAAGCGCGCAGTCGCCACTCCCCTACTCCATCGACATCACCAACGAGCGCTATGAGGCATTCACCAAAAACGCCCTGATGCTCGACAAGGAGCAGGGCACCAACGTGGCGCTGATTCTCGCTGGCTCGGTGCACCACGAGTGGGCCACTTACGGCCAGAAACACTTCAACGCCGACGAGCGCAACGGCTACGCCTCGCTGATGTTCGAGAGCGACTTCGGCCCTCACCACAGCCTATCCACGGGTGTCAGCATCGATCACGCCCACTTCGCTATTGACCACAATCTGCTGCTCACCACCCACAGCCCCGAAGAGACCACGCCGGGCGTCTATGCCCAGTACACCTATAAACTGGGCGAGAAGCTGGTGGTGATGGGCGGTCTGCGCTGGGACCACAGCAGTCTGCACGGCGGCTTCGTCACGCCGAGGATGCACGTGAAGCTGTCGCCAACCGAACTGTTCACCCTGCGCGCCTCGGTGGGCAAGGGCTATCGCACCGCCCGTCCGCTGGAGGAGAACAACTATCTGCTGGCCAGCGGCAGGCAGATAGTCATCGACCCCAACCTGCAGCAGGAGGAGGCCTGGAACTACGGACTGAGCGCCAACCTCAACATCCCCCTCGGCGAGAAGTCGCTGGAGTTGGGCGCGGAGTACTACTACACCAGCTTCCGCCACCAGACGGTCGTCGACCTTGACAGCGACCCTCACGCCGTCCACTTTGGCAACCTCGACGGCCGGAGTTACTCACACACCTGGCAGGTGGAAGCCACCTACCCCTTCTTCGAAGGCTTCACGATGACCGCCACCTATCGCAGGACAAACGTGAAGTCGACCTACGGCGGCGTGCTGCGCGAAAAACCTCTCACCAACCGCTACAAAGGTCTGCTCACCGCCAGCTATAAGCCCGGACTGGGCAAGTGGCAGTTTGACGCGACGCTCCAGCTGAACGGTGGCGGGCGTCTGCCGCAGCCATACACCGTGGGAGGCCAACCGTCGTGGGCCGAGCGCTACAGCGGCTACGAGCAACTCAGCGCGCAGGTGACCCGCTATTTCCGCCATTGGAGCATCTATGCCGGCGGCGAGAACCTGACCAACTTCAGGCAGAAGAACCCCATCGTGGGCGCCAGCGACCCCTGGAGCCGCGACTTCGATGCCACAATGATCTGGGGGCCCGTACACGGTGCCGTCTTTTACGTTGGCGTCCGCCTCAACTGGAACAAAATCTAACAATGCTAAATATGAGAACAAAACTTCTATTCCTCGTACTGGCCATGGCAGCCGTCTGTCAGGCCAAGGACATCAAGACCGTGGTGCTGAAGACGCAGCCTGAAATGCACTGCGCCAACTGCGAAAAAAAAATCAAGGAGAACATCCGTTTTGAGAAAGGCGTCAAGGCCATCAAGACCGACCTCAAGACGAAGACCGTCACCATCGAGTACGATGCCGACAAGACCACCGTCGGCAACATCATCAACGGCTTCAAGAAAATCAAGTATGACGCCACCGTAGTGAAGTCTGCACCGACTACCAAGAAGTAGGCTTGGCGTGAAAGCCTGTTATTTGAAGTCAGCAGGAATGGTCAGCCAGTATTTCCGCTCTCCGCCGTCCATCTTTTCGATGGCGTAGCGAAGGGCTGTGCGCGGCATCTTGTGGGCATGCTGTCGCAGGAAGTCGCGAAGCAGATCCATCGACACGCGCTTGCCCATTTCGCGGAGCATCCAGCCTACGGCCATTGACATGAGTCGAGCCTGCTCTCGCTCGGCATGGCTCAAGCGAGCTTGGCCTTGACCGCGCTCAGTCGCAGCCTTGCCCATCAGGTTGTACAGTTGGTGCAGGTGCATCTCAGCATAGCGCAAGCACCACGAGGCATCGCCCATCTGCGAGGTCTTCCACGTACAGACGATGCTCATGCGCTGTAGCCACAGACAGGGGCTGGTTGCCAGTTGGTCAAGCACCTGCAGTTTATAGTCCCTGTCGCCAAGAGCCGTCGGCAGCATCAGCCAGTGGCCCAGAATCTTCGGTGCCGAAAGATCCACCAAATCCCAGTTGTTGGCCCGCTCGGCATACTTCAGATAGAGCATCAGAATCTCGTCGCGCCCCTTGATGGCCTCTCCATCATTCATCAGACGTTTCGAGGCCTGCCGCTCAAAATGCCAGACAAGTATCAGCAGGCCGCAAAGCCTCACCTCATGCCATCGGCACATCAGCAATTGGGGAATCTCGCCCAGCGGCGTGTCACGTGCAACCATCTTGACCACCTCCCGCGTCTGTGGCACCTTGATGCCCAAGAACTCATCGCCATAGCCATACTCGCCAGCCCCCGTCTTGAAGAACCCCATCAGCACCTGCCGCTGCACGTCATCGCGCAGTGACTCCATATACGTGATAATCTCTCCTGCCGACCAACGGCCGTTTAAATCCGCTTTCATTGCCATGTTCAGTAATTTCATGATTCACCTATTTCGCTGCAAAGGTACTGCATTTCAGTAAATATCGCTAAGTTTTTGCAAACCTTTTTTCTTGCTACCCGAAAATTGGGGCCAAAAAGTTGTCACTCTTTTTAACAGATATTTCTTTTGCTATTCAGCGGAATTTCGTACATTTGCAAACGATAAGCCAAGCTAAAAAACGATGACGACTGATTTTGAACAGACAAAACGGCCTTACACTCCATCGGCTGTTCTCTTGACAGCCAGTGATGTCTTTGAACTGCGGAAGCAGGGCCGCATAGAGGAAGCCTACGAGGCCATCCGTCAGCTCTATGCCTCGGACAAGGGGCATTACACCTCGTTGGCCATGTTCTGGACGGCTAATGACATTCTGAAAAAGCGGCTGAACGAGGGGCGCATTGACGAGGCGGAAAAAATTTCAGCTGCCCTGGAACGTATGCTGCCCAACGTGCCCGACCAGGAAGGATGGGTCGGCAAGGCTTTCAAGAGAAGCAAAGACCTGCTGGAAAAGGCCCAACAACGTGTCAGGCAGCAAGAGGAAGGCCCCGCCCACCTGCTGACAGGTGTATGGGGCGAAGGGCTTGCTGCTGCCTATCTGCGCGACAAAGGCTATGTGATACTGGAGCGTGACTGGCATTCAGGCCACCGCGACATCGACATCATTGCCCAGCAGGGCGGCATCACAGTCTTCGTGGAGGTGAAGACCCGCGGCAGTCGTGACTTTGCCGACCCCATCGATGCCGTGGACCTAAAGAAGCAGAAAAATCTCTTGCTGGCCATCAACCATTATATACGATACAAGCGTATCACTTCCGCCTGGCGTTTTGATGTCATCTCAATCGTTGGCAAGCCCGGCAACAACAACCCTGAGATTGACCACATCGAAGATTTCCAGCTGTCGCAACCGTGCTACAGCGGTGACCGCCGGTGGAGGTAAGCACATCTCAGAAACAACGTGTAACTTTGTCACCAAATCATTTAAAGACATGGAACATAACAAGGAACTACATACGGCATGGGACTTCGTAGAGAACACTGGACGCAGCATCTTTCTGACGGGTAAGGCGGGAACGGGTAAAACGACGTTTCTGAAGACGGTGGTGGAACGGTCTCGCAAGCGCCCCATCGTGGTGGCTCCGACGGGTGTGGCTGCCATCAATGCCGGTGGCGTGACCATTCACTCGTTCTTCCAACTGCCGTTCTCGCCCTACGTGCCCGGTGCATCGGTGGAGAGCCGCACCAGCTCTGCTGGCTTGCCACCGTCAGGACGCAAGATGTTCGACTTCGGACGTGAGAAACGCAAGATTATTGCGTCCATCGACCTGCTGATTATCGACGAGATATCAATGGTCAGAGCCGACCTGCTGGATGCAGTTGACAGCGTGTTGCGCCGTTTCCGCGACCACACGCAGCCCTTTGGCGGCGTACAGCTGCTGATGATTGGCGACCTGGCTCAGCTGACGCCCGTGGTGACTCCCGAAGACGAAAAGATGCTGAAGCCATACTATGACACACCTTACTTCTTTGGTTCGAAGGCCCTGCAACAGATAGACTACGTCACCATTCAGCTGGAGCACGTCTATCGCCAGCAGGATGCATCGTTCATCGACATCCTGAACCAAATCCGCGAGGGACATCCTTCGCAGGAGGTGCTCGACCGTCTGAATCTTCGATGCAAACCGACTTTCATTCCACGGCCCGAAGACCAATATATCCGGCTGACCACCCACAACAACCTGGCCAACTTCTACAACGAGTCGGAGTTGCAGAAGTTGCCTGGCCGTGCCTGCCAATACCGTGCAGAAGTGAAAGGGACATTTCCAGAGTACTCTTACCCCACTGCCGAGACGCTGGTGCTGAAAGAGGGAGCCCAGGTGATGTTCGTCAAGAATGACCCTTCGGGAGAGCATCGCTATTACAACGGACGTATCGGGCGGATAACAGAGGCGAGCGATAAGCGGCTGACCGTCTATTGCGAGGGCGATGCCGACGCTATCGAGGTGGAACCCTTGGAATGGGAGAACACCCGCTATACGCTCAACGAGAAGACACGCGAGATAGAGGCCGAGGTGCAGGGCACTTTCAAACAACTGCCCCTGCGTCTGGCTTGGGCCATCACCATCCACAAGAGCCAGGGACTGACCTTCGACCGAGCCATCATCGACGCCTGCCAGTCGTTTGCACCCGGACAGGTGTATGTGGCACTGAGCCGCTGCCGCACGTTAGAGGGACTGGTGCTGGCCACCCCGCTGCAAGCCCGTGCCGTCATCAACGACGAGCGTGTAGACTCATACATAGCCCAGCAGGAGTCGGAAGCCCAGCGCAGCATCGCCCAGTTGCCACAGCTCAAGCAAGAGTACGAGCGCTATCTGCTGCTGCAGCTGTTCGATTTCCGGGCCTTGCTCAGCGAGCAGGAGACGATGGTGCGCATCTTTGCCGAATACTTCTATCACAGCCATGCACAGCTCAAGCAGATGCACGACCAGGCCATGATGGACATTCGCCAGAAGGTAATAGACGTGGCTGCAAAATGGCAGCAGAAGATACAGGCAATGACCATCGGACAACTGCGCGAGCCCGAATTTCTGAATCGGGTGAAGCGAAGCGCCGAATACTTCGCCAACACTCTGAACAGCATCCTGGCCAAGCCCCTTGAACTCACTGCCAAAGTGGAAACCAACAACAAGCAGGCTGCCCACCGACTGGGCAATGCCCTGCCCGATGAGCGCCAGACGTGGCTCGCCCGCCGCTACTTGCTGACGAAGATGGCCGAGCAGGGGTTCACCGTCAGCAACTACCTGAAAGAGAAGCAAATGTCAATGCTCGATGCCATTGACGAAAACTCGCTCAAACCAAAACGTGAGCGGAAGCCAAAGGCTACCAAGGAGCCAAAGCCAAAGACGTGGGAAGTGAGCCTACAGCTCTATCGACAAGGCATGAAGCCCGACCAGATTGCCCGCGAGCGCAGTCTCACCATCGGTACCATCATCGGCCACCTGTCACGCTATGTCAGTAGTGGAGAGGTTGATTTCGGCGACCTCGTGCCCCTGGACCATCAGAAAGCCATAGCCGCCGTTATCAGCAGGATAGGCACAGCCGACGGCACCACAGCCATCAAGAGCCTCTGCCCTCCCGACATCACTTACGACGAAATCCGCCTGATGATTTTGACAAGTCCGAGTAGCGACAAAAGCACATTTTGATACTTCGTTGATGGCATGAGCAATGGGGCTAAAACGAGGTTCCAGTGCGTATTTCTGCTTACTTTTGCCAATAACGAACTAAGATACGAAAAGAATGTCTTAATGCCTTACTCAAGAGTATGCCTATAAGCAGGGTAGAAGCTCTGCCTGAAAGGAGGCTAAAAGGAGCCTATAGACTACAAGACCACCTACCGGGTGATTACAGGGGGCGCCTGCCATTCGAATGGCTGGTACGGGGATGACCGCAACGGCGGGCGTGCCTTTTGCTACGCGACCTGGGGGCCGTGTGGGGCCCATGGCTACGGCACGCATCCCCCCGTTTTCCCATCGTTTCCCAGCCGTTGGAACGGCTGGCTACCGCTGTCTGGCCCATATAGGGCATTGGGTTGCATA
>CADACW010000093.1 GCA_902786565.1 uncultured Prevotellaceae bacterium
CCCGTGACGGCTCCGCAGCAGGCCACGGCAGGCGCGAAGACCCTGCACGCCAACTTCACCGCACAGGCCGCCAGCGACGACATCTTCGCCATCAACATCGGCGACCCATACGACGACACCCACCCAGAGGGCAGCATCTTCCTGTCCGCCCGCCGCGCCGTGCGCCCCTTCGAGGCATACACCACGACGACAGCCAGCGGCGTGCGCTTCATCGAACTGTTCGACGACGAGGCCAACGGCATTATGGAGATAGAGCGTGGCAGATTGAAAGATGACGCTACTGTGTACGACCTGCAAGGCCGCAAACAGGACAGCGATGCTTCCCTGAAGAAGGGTATCTACATCATAGGGGGCCAGAAAACAATCATCCGGAAATAAAACGATTAAGACATGAGAAAGTTAATATATGGCATACTGATAGCGTTTATCCTGCCGTCAGCAGCAGAGTGCCAAAGCAAAAAGGACATTCTGCGCAAAGCACAAAACATACAGGCCAGCGAGCAATACTACTGGGGCATTGGCACAGCATCCACATACGAGGAGGCCGACAACCATGCGCTGGGTGACCTCCAGTCGAAACTCCACGTACGCGTGAGCAGCCATACCAATGTGCAGATCAGCCAAGCGCAACAGGGGCAATCGGTTTCCTCGCAAGGCTTATCGAGCACTACCATAGAGACAAGCACAGGTGGTGTGCTCACCAACACTGAGAACGTCATACTGGCTGAAGGCCCTGAATGGCGGGTGATGCGCTTCATAGAGCGATCGAAGGTGGATGAGACATTCAGGCAGCGTGTGATGAGGGTGAAGGAATATCTGCACGACGGCATCAATTCGGAAAAAAGCGGACGCATAGACAACGCCCTTCGGCAATACTACTGGGCATACTGCCTGTTGCGCAGTCTGCCGGAACCGGAAAAGCCCACCACCGAAATCAACTTCAAAGAGGTTAGCCTACTGCGCTGGATTCCGGAGCATTTGGACCATATCTTTGCCAATCTTAAGATTGAGGCCGGCACCATGGAAGACTCGACGCTCAATCTGGTTGCAAAGTATGAGGACAAGAACGTGACAAGCCTTGACTTCAGCTACGCCTTTGAAGAGTCGCAGCCGAAGAGAACGGTATCGTTCAAGGATGGTATTGCACAGATTGTGATGCCAAAGGACGGCAATGCCTCAAAGTTCCAAGTGAGCTACGAATACAAGTATGAAGACCGAAGCAAATTTCAAGACTGCGACGCCCTGTGCAATATGATAACGCAGTTCAAAGACTCTTGGCCAAACTCATCCTGTGACGTTGCGATGGGCACGAAAAAGGAACAGAAAAACGTTCAGAAATTGTTTCAGCAGAACGTGGCACTGGTATCAGAAGCGACACATGCCGTGGCCAGAGTCGATGATGCTGCCTGCGACCGCACCGTGAAAGCCGTGCTCGATGCCATCCGAAACCGAAACTATAATAGTGCACGCGACTACTTCACTACCGAAGGCTTTGACATGTTCCGTCAACTCATCAGCTATGGCAACGCACGCCTGATGGGCACGCCTAACCTGCATTATTACGAAGGTGCCGACGGACGGACAATATGCCGCAGCATACCCATGAACTTCACTTTCAAGAACAATCACATCTCCTTTGCCGAAGAGGTGACACTGACAATGAACCCCGACGGCAAGATAGAGACCCTGGCTTTCTGTATAGACAACGACACTCGCGAAGCCATCTTCAATAGTCGCGCCCAGTGGAGCGACTCCGTGCGCATGGCCATCGTCACATTCCTGGAAAACTATAAGACTGCTTACGCTCTGAAGCGACTGGAGTTTATCCGCAGCATCTTCGACGACTATGCCATCATCGTGACCGGCACAGTGACGATGAGCGCACAAAGGCAGGACGACAGTCCCTTGAAACTGAAACAGAATGTAAAGTACACAAAATACAACAAAGAACAGTATATGGAACGGCTGGAACAGCAGTTCAAGAAGAACCAGTTCATTAACCTGCGATTTACCGACGTGGGCGTGAAGAAAGTGAGCAACGACGATGACTTTGCACTGCGCATCAAACAGGACTACTTTTCGTCGAGCTATGCCGACACTGGCTATCTCTTCTTAATGGTCGACATGAACGACACTTCACGGCCACTCATCAAGCTTCGCACCTGGCAACCCCACCGCGACCCAGACATCAACGCCCATCTGCCTGAGAAGAATGCTTTCTACGGATTGCTCTATGAGGGTAATTTTGAATAACTTAATATCAAAACAAAACAAATATTAGCAATGAGACGAATCCTCTCTTTGATAGCACTGAACCTGCTGATTATGCTGCAGGCAACATCACAGAATCTGAATGTGACACAATTCAAGTTACTTGAAAACAGCACTGTGGCCAGTCAGAACCGCTATGAGCGCTTCGACCGCAATGGTGAGAAGTGCGCCATCATCCGCGTAGTAAGGCCCCGGCCTGGCTTCCAGTTCGACACCGGTCTGATGGACCTGGCCCATCAGGAAGACCCGAAGGACCACCCCGGCGAAACTTGGCTGTGGGTGTCGCCCATGCTGCGGACGCTGGCCATCAGCCACGAGACTTTTGGCAAATGCCGCTATGAGATTCCCGTTGAGGTGGAAGGCGGCCGCACCTACGAGATGCTGCTCGACATCGGCACCGGTCGATTCGTCAACATCACCACCACCCCATCGGGGGCCACAATGGTCATCGACGGTGATTATATTGGCCAGTCGCCCATCTATAACCATTATCTTGACATGGGTGTACACAACATCGAAGCCACACGCGACAAATATGAAGGCCGGCTGCAGAAAGTCATCACGATGAACGACAAGAACGGCGATGTCATAAATGTCGTGTTGGAAGACCAAAGCCGATTCTACGGCAATGTCGTCGTAAATGTCGACGGCAATGCAGACATCTTCTTCAACGGGGTGAAAGTGGAGACGGGCACGTGGCGCACACAGCTGAAGGAGGGCACCTACAGCGTGGAGACCCGCCATGCCGACTGCGACCCGCAAACCACCACCTTCAACGTCGTGGCCGGACAGGAGAACAAGGTGAAGGCCATTGCGCCCGTACCCCATACGGGCTATCTCAGCATCTATACCCGCCCACGCAACGCCTCGGCCTTCCTGGACGGCGACAAGCCCATCGACCTCACAACCCAGCAGACTCTGACCGTGGGCACTCACCAGTTGCTGGTGCAGCGCAAGGGCTACGTGGAACAGACACATGAGTACACCATCAGACGCAACGAGACCACCAAAGACACCATCCAGCTGGAGCGCATCAAGTATGTCAAGCCTTTGGCCTTCTATTTTGGCGGCGGCTACACAATCAGTTCAATGTCGGGTGTGACCGGCATCCTGGGAGCAGTCATCAAGAACAACGACATTCAGTTGAGCTACACCTTCGGCATGGCGGAGTCGGACCCCGTACATTGGTATGGAGACAACGGCACTTGGCTGAGTACGACAAAATACAAGCAGAACACGCTGGCCCTGCACTATGGCTATCAGTTCAACCTGATGCGTACGCTGGCCATCACGCCACAAGTGGGCTTCTCTCTCGCTTCGTTGAAAGGGAACTTGACCGAAGGCTCCACAAACTACGCCGACGGTGCATCGGCACAGCTGGCCTCAATAGGCGTGAAGCTGCTGCTCGTGCCCATACACCACCTCTATGTGTTCGCCTCGCCGCAATATGCCTTTACTGTGGGCAAGAGCGACAACTTCAAATTGCTCTCCGACCACGCAGACATCAAGGTCGACGGATTCCAGGCCACAATAGGCCTGCTGCTGAACTTCTAATGATTGTAAAACATAAAAAACAGGAATGATTATGAAACTCAAGATACAATTGACAAGCTTGTCATTTATTATTTGCTTTTTGACGTTCAGCACAGCCTTGACATCGTGTAGCGAGGATGCTGTACCTGCTGGCATCACACCTTCTTCCGAGTATTTCAAGATACTGGGCGACACACTCATCATTCCCGGCGATGCCACTACTGGAACCATCAACGTGACTGCTGACTGCGGATGGAGTGCCACAATAAGTGACAAAACAGGGTGGAACGACTTAGACCTTGAAACGCAACGTGGCGAGGGCAACGGCACCATTAGCCTCAGCACTAATGCCAACGGCACGCCAAATGAGCGGAAAGCAAAATTAACTATCGCAACCGACAATGGCATAACCAAGGTCATGCACATCAAGCAGCAACCCGGAAAAGTAGAACTGGCTCTTTCAGTAAATGAATTGATATTAGGCCGTAGCGGCGGCACACACGACATCTCTGTGACATGCAACACCGAATGGACTGTCAGTGGAGGTAGCGACAAGATTAAAGTCACCTCCGCCACCTCAGGAAGCGGAAACGGAACATTTACGATTACTGCCGAAGAAAACAACACCACAGCCATTCAGAGGGCCACATTCTCAGTTCAGGCTGGAACCGTCACCGCAATACTCACCGTGACACAGGACATCAAAGACCTGATGTTAGACGCAACACCTGTAAGGACATATTTCGGCTCAAAGGACGGTGAGAAAGAAATCAAAAAAATGATCAGCATTTTCTGCAACGACGAATGGAGAGCCATTGTAGATGACGACTGGATTAAAATAGACAACAATTCAGGCAAAAACAATGAACAAAACAATATAAATGAGGTCTATTTAACTTGTGAGAACAACGACAACAGCTCTAAACGTGAAACCAGAATTACACTTAAATGCGACAAGCTGGAACGGGAAATCTTTGTGCAGCAAAGTCAGTTCGACATTTATTTCGACTTGCCAACCGCCAATTTGGCTTTCCGCTACAATGGTGGGGAAAAGAAATTCATCATCAACAGCAATGCCGAATGTGAGGTCAACTGTGATTCCAAATGGCTGACAATCAGCACCGAAAAAGACACTCGTGATGACCATATCCAGACAACGGCGAAAGTGGCCTGTCAGGCCAATTTCACAGGTGCAAACCGTACGGCCACCATCACCGTGACTTGCATGGATCTGACGCATACCATCACTGTAGAGCAAGGTAGTGCTCCTACTAACTACTACCTTAACGTAACCCCTAACAACTTGTCAGAATTCACAGCTGAGGGTGCCATCACGACGCTTACGGTGGAGAGCAATACCTCATGGCAAGTCATTGGCGGGTCTAACTGGTGCCATCTGACTGGCGGCAACGGCAGTCTGACGGCAACAGGCAACGGCAGTGTGACCGTCACAGTCGATGCCAACACTAACAAGGAGCCGCGGACTGACTACATCATGTTCTATCATTCAGAGGATATAAAAGAAACAATATCCATAACCCAGCAGGGCTACGTAGAGCCTGAACAACAAGGCAAAGAGCCTGGCCAAGGAGACAATGGCACACCTGACTTGACAAGGAGGGGGGCAGATTGATTTTTGTCAAGGAAAATTATTGGATAAAAAGAAAACGCTATAAATCAAGTAATTGTAACTGCCAAAAACACTACCTTTGCAGCGCAATTAATAAATTGAACTTCAATAGTATTAATTTTTAAGTAATCATGGCAAAGAAAGAAGCTACAACAAAGAAGGCTGCCGAGGTGAAAGAGACCACAGCCAAGAAGACAACCACAACGAAGAAGGCTGCCGCCAAGACTCAGACCACAGCAGCCATCAACGCCGAGAACGTAGGCTTTAAGGCAGGAGATGTTTATCAGGCACTGGCAGCAGCCGAGAAGGCCCTCTCTGTGAAGGAGATTGCTGACGCTGCAAAGATTTCAGAGGTGGAGACACTGCTTGGCATCGGCTGGCTCTTCAAGGAGGGTAAGCTGAACGCAACAGAGGACAACAAGGTTGCACTGGCCTAACACACCAAGTGCAGACTGACAATTACAAAAACTAAACGATTTACGATGTGGTTGCTCGTTCCGCTACAACCAATCGTAAATCGTTTTTTTAAGAGACGTGTACGAACAGCATATACTGAAAATCCTGTATGACGTGGGCAAGAGGGGCATCAGCGTGTCGCTCTTGGCTAAACACGTCTACAATATGAGCTGCACGCTGTTCTCACGGCCCGACTTCAACGAGGTGCTGCGCTATGTGCGCAACTTTGTGGTGCGCAACACCCGCTCCAATGGGGGACTCCTGGAGCGCACCGGCCGGTGGGGCTACTACTGCCTAAATGCCAAGGGCATGGCAATGATGCGCCAGCAGTTTGCCGGCGACGAAGCTGCTGCTGACAGCAAAAAAGAGGAGGAGGAGTCGCGGCAGCTCTTACTGGATTTCCCGACATGAACAGAGTGGCTCTCTATTCATACAGGTTCAATGCCTTGAGGAAAGCCTGTTGTTGATGGTTGGGATGAGCCACCCGGCGAATAGCATAATTCTCAGAGTCAACATAGAGTCCGGCCTCGCGCAGATAGCTGTCGTAGTCTATATCGGCAGTGGTGTCCACCAAGCGGCGGATTTCCGTCATCGGCTGGCCTGCCACCTCCTCGGCCGCGGCCCAAAACTCTTCTTCAGTAAAACCGCGCTGCAACTCCTTGTAGTAGCGGTAATAGAGCAGCCGCATCACATCGTCGAGCGAATGGCGCTGCCCCGTCTTACGGCGGATATCGATATCGAAGAGCAGTCCAACAACTGGGCCTTTGAAATAGTAATTGATACGCACATCACGGCTGTTCTCGTCGTCGTTCATAAAGTTCAGCCAGATGTCGTAGCTGCTTTGCCGGAGGCTCATGTGCCGCTGCCCCTCATAAGGTGCATACAGTTGGAAATAGGTGGAGAGGAGTTCCAACGCCTCTTCGGGGGTAGCGATGCCGGCATTTCGCAACAGCCGGAACTCATAGTAGCACGTCAAGCCCTCGCTCACCCAAAGCAATGGCGTAATGGCCTCACGGTTGTAGTCGATAGGCCACAACTCAGCCGGACGGAAGCACTTGACATTATAAAGGTGGAAATACTCGTGAGCCACGAAAGCGAGGAATTTCACATGCGCCCGCCGCGACTTGAAGTGATAGGTGCCATCGGTATAGCAGGCCTGTGAGTTCAGGTGCTCCAGTCCGCCACTTCCTGCCCCCATGTGTATCAGGCAATAATTGTCGTAGGGCACATCACCCATCATTTGCGTTGCAGCACTGACAATTCTGCGGAAATCCCTTTCCAGTCCTATCTCCTCCGCTCCTTCTGGTGTCTCCAAGGCGAACTCGTAGGCGTGCCCCTCGTGGTCAAACCGGCTGACATAAAAATTGCCCAATAACAGCGGGGAGTCGTAGAGCACGTCAAAGTCGGGGGCTGTAAATGTCTTTTCATCGCCTGCATGCGGCTTCATGCCTGTTGCTATATGCTGCCAGTTTGACGGCATATCGAAAGAGACTGTGACGGGATGGAATGTCTCGCCGTCAACATGCATGAACACCCCGGCAGGTGCGACGAAAGCGATATTGTGCTCCACCCTACTGGACGCCACGTCACGGTGATTGGCATAGACACGATAGTCCACCTGCACCTGCCGCTGCCCGTCGAGGGAGATACGCCAGCGGTTCATACCTTCCTTCCGCCAAGCGACAGGCTGTCCCTGGGCATCCTTTGCTCCAAAATCGCACAAGTGCTTGGGAAAGTTCAGTATTTCATAGTACCCAGGCGTCCACACAGGCATGTTCAGCACCAGTTCCCTAACGTCGCTCTCGCCGTGCACCGTATAGTCAAGCCTGACGTTCAGATAGTGGTTCACGGTGTCAAGGCCGACTGTGTAATTCATGTCATAATCTGTCTTTGCCCCAGCGCGCAACATAAACAGTTGCAAGAGGAGCAGCAATCCTATTTTTTTTCTCATCGGTTGATTGTCTGTTTATTTAGTTAATCTATAGTTAGAGTGATGCAAAGATATAGCTTTTTTCCGTTTCGGCCAACGAATCTTTTCAAAAGTATTGTTAAATTAGATTTTTTTCGTAACTTTGGCTTCGCCGAAATTACTTGCACTCGGAAAAGCTCAAATAAATTTGGCTCTTCTCTCGTTTTTTCGTAACTTTGGCTTCGCCGAAATTACTTGCACTCGGAAAAGCTCAAATAAATTTGGCTCTTCTCTCGTTTTTTCGTAACTTTGTGAGAATTCGCAGGATTTCTTTGTATACTCTAATTGAAAAGTGTACCACTTTCTAATTGAAAAGTGATCCACCTAAGCGTGTGCAAATATATCACAAAAATCCCGTCTTCGCAAGGAAA
>CADACW010000094.1 GCA_902786565.1 uncultured Prevotellaceae bacterium
GTTCGACGAACGGCTGGCATGGGCATTGCTGTTACTGACACCATTGGCCATCGTTTTCGGCAAACTGATTGCTCGTCGGTTGCGCCACATGACGCTTGATATCCGGCAGGACGAAAGTCGCATCCAGATGCAGGTACAGGAAGGTATGGAACATAATGCCGTGCTACGCTCCTTAGGCTCGGAGCAGTGGGTAACCGACAGGCTCGACTCGATGCAGCAACGTCTTCGCGGCAATGTGATGAGGCGCCTACGGTTTACCATCGTCACGCGACTCATTATGGGTTGTGCCTTCGGGCTGGGCTATCTGATGGCATTTGTATGGGGAGGTATTGGACTTCGCAACGGCACGATAACCTTTGGTGTGATGACCTCGTTCCTGCAACTGGTAAGCATGATCCAGGGACCCATTCTGCAATTGCTGAATATGGTGCCGGAGGTGATACATGCTACCGCCAGCATTGACCGACTTGAAGAGTTGGAACAGACAACGCAATTGCCAACTGTTGCACGGAAAGGCAAAACCAGTTCTGAAGGCATCAACTTCAACGATGTCTCTTTCTGCTATGCCAAGGGCGACAGGGAGATTCTTTCGCATTTCACTCATGAATTCCGCCCTGGCTCTAAGACAACCATCATGGGTGAGACGGGCATTGGCAAAACCACCTTGATAGAAGTTGGTGGAGAACTGTGTTTCGTGCCACAGGGCAATACCCTGATGAGCGGCACCATCCGCTATAACCTGCAACTGGCAATGCCAGATGCTACAGAAGACGAACTGCGACAGGTACTGCATACCGCCTGTGCTGATTTTGTCTTTAATCTGCCCGATGGTCTCAATACTGAACTTGGAGAACGAGGCAGCGGACTCAGTGAGGGTCAGGCACAGCGTATTGCCATAGCCCGTGGACTGCTCCATGGTGGCGACATCCTCCTGCTTGACGAAATCAGCAGTAGCCTTGACGAGCCCACAGAGTACGAACTATATCACCGCCTCTTTACGACATACCCACAAAAGACCATGCTTTTCATCACCCACCGAAAGACAGTCAGTGAGTTATGCGACGATATGGTGAACCTATAAATGAGTATCGTCATCTTCCGTCAAGTTTGGACGGTCCCTTCCAGCGGGCTGCGCATCACCCGCCCTACCGCATAGCCTTCGGCACGCGCCGCCTCCTCCAGTTGCGGGCGGAAGAAGTAGGCAATGCTGCCCACGGCCCGGATGGGCAGGTCGGGGCGCCGGTAGGGCACGATGTTGCGGCGGATGAAGTCGCGGAAGTTGCCGGTGACGATGGCGCTGACGCCCTGCACCGACAGGTGGGCGTGGACGAAAGGTGCCAGCGAGGCCAGCCAGCGGTTGGCCATAGGCTGACGATAGACGCGGTCTATCACGTCGGAGAGGCGCATCTGCTGGGCCGCCTCAAACTCATCGACCAGCGCGGTGCCCAGTCTGCCCTTGTAGAGGGCGTTGACGAATCGGACACCGAGCACGGCGCCGCT
Source organism: uncultured Prevotellaceae bacterium (assembly GCA_902786565.1). Taxonomy (GTDB): domain Bacteria; phylum Bacteroidota; class Bacteroidia; order Bacteroidales; family Bacteroidaceae; genus Prevotella. The sequence continues at coordinate 1,501 of CADACW010000094.1, forward strand.
GCCCTCGTCGCCCAGGATATAGCCCAAGGCGGGGGTGTTGAGCACAATGCGTTGCCCGTCGTAGAGGCACGAGTTGGCGCCAGTGCCCAGTATGCAGGCAATGCCCTCGCTGTCGCCGCAGAGGGCACGGGCCGCTCCCAGCAGGTCGCTGTGGGCTTCGATGGCATCGGCATGGGGAAAGCACTCGCGCAGCAGCCGCACCATCTTGGCCTCCTGGTCGGGGCGCACGCCACTGCCATAGAAGGCGATGGTCTGTACTTGCACGTCGGCGGCCAACTGCGGGAGCAGTTCGTCGCGCAGGATGGTGCGGATGGTGTCGTCGGTCTGGTGTATGGGGTTGATGCCCTGCGTCTTCAGGTGCAGGTTGCCCACCACCCAGTCGGTCTTGGTGCTGCCGCTGTCGGCAGTCAGTGGTGTCTGTATCATATTATCTGTCATTTTTGTCAACGGGCAGTACGGCGGTACTGCTGGTAGCGCAGACGTATTTTGTCTACATAGTCGGCGGTCTCCTGTCCGCGCATATAGCCGTTGTGCACCAGCGTGTCCTGATAGTACTGCGGCTGGCTGAGCCGCAACACATAGGTGCGCACGTCGGACCACCGGTGAGGGTTGCAGCCGTCGCGCTCGGCCAGCCGCATGGCATCGCGGATGTGGTGCAGGCCACCGTTGTAGCTGGCCAGCGCCAGGCTGCGCCGCTCCTCGCGGTCAGCCACGTCGTGCAGCTTGCCCTCCAACTCCGCCAGATAGCGGGTGGCGGCAGCAATGCTCTGCTCCGGGTCGTTCAGCTGGTCGCGTGGCAGGCCCAGACGGTCGGCGGTGGCCGGCATGATCTGCATCAGGCCCTGCGCCCCAGCCCACGAGCGGGCCTCAGGGTCGAAAGTGGACTCCTGATAGCACTGGGCAGCCAGCAGCCGCCAGTCCCACCCAATGCGGCGCCCATAGAGCTTGAACAGCCCATCGTAGTGGCTGATGACACCTTTCGACAGCATGGGTGCATAGACGCGGCGGCGCACACGACGCTGGGTGAGCAGCTGCTTCTCCTCCTTGACCATACTGTCATAGATGGCAGGCCTGTACCAGTCGGCCAGGGTCTGCTCCAGCAGCGGCTTGTCGGCCCCCACGGGCCAGCCCGCCTGCGCCGAGTCGGCATGCAGTCGCACGGCAGCCAGGTCGGCATCGCCAGTCTCCAGGCGGGCCAGCATCTCGGCCGTGTCGCGGCACACCTCCATGCGCAGTCTTACGCCCAGATGCCTGGCAAACTGCTCGCAGACCAGATACTGCACCCCCAGATGGCGGCCCCGGTAGTCATAATAGGTGTCAGGGCCCGACAGCGTGAGGGCTATCAGCTCGCCGGCCTGCTGGATGTCGGGCAGGTCGAAACGGCCGTCGTCCTCTTCCGTGGCCCAGACGGGCGGCGGCGTCTCCGGGCTGCGGCGACAGGCTCCCGCCAGCAGCGCCAGACAGGACAACAGGGTGAAGAGTATGTGGTTCTTTGTCATTGTCTATGGTCTTTTGAGGCGGGGCACGCAGCGGTCTATGCTGACGGGCAAGGCCTTGGTAGTTACGGCACTGGGAGTCACGTCGACCCTGACGATGCAAGCCTCGGAGTTGAGCGGTTTCTGCTGGTCGAAGATGAAGTTGCCAATGCCGTAGTAGATGTCGCGGCCGCGGTATTGCTCCATGCTCTGCAGGGTGTGGCTGTGGTGGCCTATGAGCACGTCGGCCCCGGCGTCAATCAGCCTGTGGGCCTCCAGGCGCTGCGAGGGCACTGGCCGCCGTGTGTGCTCCGCGCCCCAGTGCAGGCAGACGATGACCACGCAATGGGGGTCGGCGGTCTTCAACCGGTGCACATGCATGAGGAGCGAGTCCATCGGCTCCTGGCTCACGCAAGGGCGGTCGGTGAGATAGGCAAAGTTTTCCAGCGCCAGCCGCAGCGATGCCAGCAGCCACACCCGCCGCGGACGCGAACTGAGCAGCACGGGCCGGGCGGCCTCGGCCATCGAGTGGCCCGCCCCCACGGCCACCATGCCGGCGGCGGCAATGTTGCGGCGGGTGTCGGTCAGTCCCCTCCGGCCCTGGTCTATGGCGTGGTTGTTGGCCAGGTTCAGATGGGTGATGCCGTGGCGGTGAAGGGCGCCGAGCCATTCGGGTTCGGCACGGAAGATGAAGCGTTTCTGCACAGGGGCGTTGACTTTGGTGGCAGGGCACTCCAGATTGGCCACCACCACCTGAGAGGCGGCAAACACCGAATCGACGCCCGGGCTGAAAAGGCGGTCCATGCCGTGGGTCTCAATCACCCGGCGCACGCCCCGGTCCAGCAGCACGTCGCCCGTAAAGGCCAGACGGCACGTCTGCCCCAGGGCGGCCGCAGCAGCCAGACAGAGCGTCAGCAGCATCGTCAGCCATTTCTTCATATTCCTGATTTCACTATCGTCCCACTTCAGAGAGGGTGCAAAAGTACAAAGAAATTCCGACAACACGGCAACTTTGAACCAATTATAAGGAAGATTAGCAAAAAAAAGGAACAAATTATCTGGCGGATTGCGGGTTATTTGCAGAAATTTGTGTACTTTTGCAGCCGATAACTTGAACAACTAAAAGCAATGGACAACAATCAAAGCAAGTACATCACCGTGAGTTACCAACTCTACTCCTACGACGAGAACGGTGAGAAGCATCTTGAAGAGCAGACCCAGCCAGGAAAGCCCTTCCAGTTTATCACCGGCTTCGGCTTCTCGCTCGATGCCTTCGAGCAGCGCATTGCCGGGTTGCAGCCCGGCGACAAGTTCGACTTCACACTGCAGCCCGCAGAGGCTTTCGGCGAATACGACGCAGAGGGCGTGCACAAGATGAAGCGCGAACTGTTCTGCATCAACGGCCACTTCGACCACGACAACATCTACCCCGGAGCCATCATCACCCTGATGGACGAGGAGGAGAAGCGATTCATGGCCCGCGTGATGGAGGTCGACGAGGATGCCGTCACCATAGACACCAACCACCCGCTGGCCGGACTGCAGCTGCAGTTCACCGGACTGGTGCTGGAAAACCGCAACGCCACCAAGGAGGAGATTGAGCACCTGCTGAACCACATGGGCCACGAGTGCTGCGGATGCGATGATTGCGACGACTGCGAAGGCCACCACGACCATGACCACGAGCACGGCTGCGGATGCGGATGCGGCCACTGCCATTAATATCACCTCTCATCTCTCACCCCTCACCTCTAATCTCTCACCCCTAATCTCTCACCCCTTACCCCTAATCTCTCACCTCTAATCTCTCACCTCTCACCCCTTAATTATGCGCAACATATTCGGAACACTGTTCACGCTGACCACCTTCGGCGAGAGCCACGGGGCCGCCATCGGAGGGGTTGTCGACGGCATGCCCGCCGGCATCCACATCGACACGGACTTCATACAGAGCGAACTGGCCCGCCGACGGCCCGGCCAGAGCGCCATCACCACCCAGCGGCAGGAGCCCGACCAGGTGGAACTGCTCAGTGGCGTGTTCGAGGGCCGCTCAACGGGAGCACCCATCGCCTTCCTGGTGCGCAACCACGACCAGCACTCGCAGGACTACGAGAATCTGCGCTCGCTGTTCCGCCCATCGCATGCCGACTACACCTATTATATTAAATATGGTGTGCGCGACCATAGGGGCGGGGGCCGCTCGTCGGCACGCATCACCATTGCCCGCGTGGTGGGCGGCGCACTGGCCAAGCTGGCCCTGCAGCAGTGGGGCATCACCATCCAGGCCTACACATCGCAGGTGGGCAATATCGCCCTGGAGCGTGACTACCAACGCTACGACCTCTCGCTGACCGAACAGAACGCCGTGCGCTGCCCCGACCCCGAAAAGGCGGCCGAAATGGAGCGACTCATACTGCAAGTGAAGGGTGAGGGCGACACCATCGGCGGCGTAGTGACCTGTGTGGTCAGAGGCTGTCCGCCGGGGTTGGGAGAGCCCGAATTTGGAAAGCTACACGCCATGCTGGGCAGCGCCATGCTGAGCATCAACGCGGCCAAGGGCTTCGAATATGGCGAGGGATTCGAGGGCGTGACGCAACGCGGTTCCGAACAGAACGACATCTTTATGCCGGCTTCCACTCCCCGTCAGGGGGAAGGACTGGAGGTGAAGGCCGCCACCAACCACAGCGGGGGCATACAGGGCGGCATCTCCAATGGACAGGACATCTACTTCCGCGTGGCTTTCAAGCCTGTGGCCACCCTGCTGCGCGAGCAGCCAACGGTAGACCTGGAGGGAAATGCCACCCGGTTCACCACCCGCGGAAGGCACGACCCGTGCGTGGTGCCACGCGCAGTGCCGGTGGTCGAAGCAATGGCCGCAATGACCATACTGGACCAGTATTTATATCAAAAAACTTAAAGAAAGTAGAAAATATTCAGATAAATTGCAAAAAAGAAGCGCAAAACTTTTGCGCTTCCATTTTTTTTGCGTAACTTTGCACTCGTAATAATAAATAGGCTTGTGAAAGTCGTTTAATTATTTAAGTCTAGTTTAGTTTTTGTGTTGGTTGAGGGCTGCCGTTTGGCAGCCCTCGTTTTGTTTGGCATTTCCGCTTTTTGCGCAGACTTTTCTTGCACGTCTCACCGAAAAGCATTATCTTTGCACCAAAACAACGCTGCCCATGATAAAAGCACGTATGATAAGTCTCCGCCAAACCGCCTGCCGAAGGGCTGGTCTCTCAACAGCCATCCATCCTCACCTACAAGGGTCAAGGACAGCAGCAATTGCCGCCTTCTTCCTGGCAGCCCTGCTACTGACCGCCTGCCAGAGGGGCCGGGCCACCTATATGCGGCAGCAGCTGGCCCACCTGCAGGCCCTCAACCAGGCCGACTCGCTGCTCACCGACGACTCCCTGGCGCAGGCCCTCGCCCTCTACTTCGACAACCACGGCACCCCCAACGAGCAGATGGAGGCCCACTACCTCCTTGGCCGCACCTACGCCGACCGGGGCGAGGCCCCTGCCGCCATCGCCGCCTACCACGATGCCATCGACCGCGCCGACACCACAGCCGCCGACTGCAACTACAGCCAGCTATGGCGGGTTTATTCACAGATTGCGAATGTCTTCTATCAGCAGAACTTGATGGATGATTTCCTGTATAGCCTCAATAAATCGATCTTCTTTGCAAAAATGTGTAATGACACTCTGACTGTCTTGGGGCTGCAAGCACACAAGATGACTGCATACGAAAGACTAAATATGCCAGATTCAGTCTTATCAATATACAAATACGTAAATAAAGGTTTATGCGACAAGGGATTCAGTCAATATGCCGCAGCCTATTCAGTATTCGCAATCAACAGTTTTTTACAGAAAGGCCAGTTGGAAGAAGCAAGGAATTGTATCAGATTCTACGAGGAAGAAACTGGATTCTTCGACGAAACGGGAAACATTGAAAAAGGACGCGAGGTTTTCTTCAACTATCGAGGCAGATATCACCTTGCGAAACAACAATATGACTCTGCATACCATTACTTCAGGAAAGAATTAGAAGAAGGCAGAGACCACAACAACCAAAATGCAGCTTCCAAAGGGCTTGCACAGATATTTCTTCAAACTGGTCATCCAGACTCGGCTGCCATTTATGCCCTTTATTCTTACGCGATGAACGATTCAACTTATGCACAAATGGCCACACAAGAAGTGGAAAGGACTCATAAGTTATATAATTATAGCCGCCACCAGCACATTGCGCAACAAGAAAAGATTAGAGCCAATAAAGAAAGGGATAAGTTTATGATTACATTGTGTATCATCATTATAATGGCTCTTGTTGCGAGTGTGGTTATTTGGCATCTGATTACCAAAAGAAAGGCTGACAGAGAAAGATTTTTGACAATTAAAGCCAGATTGTTGGAGACAGAAGATGAAAAGCGCGTCCTAACAGCACAAAGGGATAACTTGGTTTTACTGAAAAGAACATTAGACAAAACTGCAGAATATGCAGAGGCGTTGAAACAGCATGAGGATGAACTGGTCAATTTGATTGCCACCAAAGATAAGATAATTGTCAAATTGAAATCAGAGATGGACCTTTATACGAAGTGGGGAAGTATCTCGAAAAACAAGAAGAGAGATGTCAGTAGTGCCACTCATACCACCATCCAACAGCTTGTAAACCGAAGAGCCACTCTGTCCGACGAAGAATGGATTCTCATTGAAACTATGTTGCAGGAAGAACTGCCAAGTCTTTTTCATTTCTTGAACACTTACAAGTCAAGCATAGGAATGAAGGGGTATCGTATTTGTCTTCTGTTGCGTATGTCAGTCAGAGTGAAGGACATTGCCTTGATGCTTAATGTTCAGCCCTCATATATCTCAAAAGTGAGCACCAATATATTGTGGATTCTTTGGAAAGTTACTGGAAGTAGTAAGGATTTGAAGAAAAAACTGATGAATGTTTAGCCATATTTTTGCTTTTTTGTTAGTGTCGTTGAGTTAATTTCAAGTTTTCTCTTCAATACATTTATATGTATCCATCTTATAATCAGTAAGATGGGTGGTTAATTTTTTGGTTAATTCTATTTTGAATTATTTCTTGTACACATATAGTTAAGATTGTATCTTTGCACCGTCTTTTCAGACAACAGTATTAACCGACTAAATTATTATTTTTTATGAGAAACAAAATTATTATTTTCGTTTTCCTATTATTGGGAGGAGCATCTTTTGCTAAAACTGTCAATCTAAGCGCAAGCCTTATTGACCCGACACCGGCATCCTATCCCCTACCGAAAAGTCCCGTCATTATTCCCATCATTGATTTGGATGACTATGTGGTTACATTCCAAAACAACAACACAAATTTCTCACTTCAATTGATTGATGAAAATGATAACGTCGTATATACGAACTATGTTCCTTCTACATTGACTATTGTCACTCTACCCTCATGGCTTAGTGGAGAGTATGAAATTCAGCTCATCCCCGACAGCGGTGACTATTATTTCTACGGCACAATTAATCTCTAATCGCACATTTTCTATTAAAAAACATTAAAATCGACTAAGCCCAAGCAGTACTTTTGCCGTCTCCTTTATTTATATAGGAGCGGCAAAAGAAACTGCTTCACAGAAAAGACATGAAAAAGACATTCGTAATGGCACTCTGCCTCATAGGTGCTGCTGCAACTGCCAGCGCACAGTTCAAGATACACAGCGACGGAAAAATTTCCATCAATACGACGGAAACGCCGCAACAAGTGGTTCAAGTTTCATACTCATGCCTGCACAGACAGTAGATTGCGCGATGGCACTTACTGCCTTGTCCTATCCTTTTAACGCACAGAATGCACATGCTTTTGGCGTGGGGGCATTTATGAGGTCGGAAGGGGCACCACACGGCATCGGCGTGCTTGGACATGTTGATTCTAACATTTCCGGTGCCGGTGTGGTTGGCTGTCCTACTACTACCGTTCCGTCTTACACGCTATTCGACCACAGCTATGCAGGACTGTTCTTTGGTGACGTGAAGGTAACCAGCAATCTCAAGGTCGACGGCGGCATACAGGGCACTTTGGTCAATCCATCTGCGACCCCCAACAATTCTACCTTGCTACAGGAAATGGTACAGAACCGTGGAGGGAGCACCTCCAGCCTGCTTGCCAACCTTGATGCTTTTGCTTATAAGAAT
>CADACW010000095.1 GCA_902786565.1 uncultured Prevotellaceae bacterium
TGTTCTACATTGCGATTTTGAGCAGTTTGACCACGCAAACCCCTATAAACACTGGAAAAAATTCTGAAAAAAGACATTAGAGCGTCAAACTTGGGTTAATGGTGTTGATGGCCGAAATGGCATCGGCACCGGCGAAGTAGGAGGCCGTGGCGGGCTGGTTAATTTGCGTGATGTTGGGCGTCATCTTGGGGATGACGGGAATGGAGACGTTGCGCTTCACGTAGGCCGTATAGAACAGTACCAGTTCGGGGTTCTGCCCCACGTCGCTGCCCATACCAGCCAGTCGCATCTGCGGACACGAGAAGTTCAGTTCCACGGCATCCACGCCCGCCGCCTCGGCCATCTTCGCCAGTTCTATCCACTGTTCCTCGGTCTGCCCCATGATGCTGGCCACTACCACCTTCGTGGGGTAATTCTGCTTCAGCCGTCGCAGAATGTCGAAGTCCATCTCCACGGGATTCTCGCTCAACTGCTCCATGTTGCGGAAGGCGTAGAAGTCTGCCCTGCCCTCCTGCTGGCAGGCGTCGAAGCGGGGCGACACCTCGCGGATTTCCTGCATGCAGATGGTCTTGTAGAACACGCCCGCCCACCCAGCATCGAAGGCGCGAGCCACCATCTCGTAGTTCGTGCACACCGCCGACGAGGCGAGGAAGAACGGGTTCTCGCACGGGATACCGCAGAAGTCAATCTCCAAACTGGCCTGTGTCCTGTCCACAGAAACTTCCTCACTGACGACAGCACGCAGCATCTCCCTGATGCGTATCGGCCTGTCATAATGGATGCAGGCTTGCTCCGCCCGCTCCATGTCGGTGTCGGTGCAGTCCTTTACCCAGCGCAGTGCGGGCTTGTGATTGTCGAATCGGATGGCGCGGATGGCTCGTGCCGGGTCGCCCGTTGCGCAAGCCCTGGTGCAAGGAGCGTCCTCGCACAACAGGCAGCGGCTGGCTTCTTCGTAGATATTCAGTTTCATATATACCTTAGTTTAATGTTCAATTTTCCTGTTGGCCCTGAGCGCCATGTTCTCGCGGAGTTGGTCGCGATAGAGCCAGATTTCGCGGGTGTGATAGTTGCCCTCCACGCCCTGCAGCGGCAGCATGTAGTCTTGGGCGGTGAAGCCCTCCACGATGAGCAGTCCGGTGGCGGTGTCAAGGTGGACGGTCATCGTGTCCTTCTTCTTCTCGGCGACAGGTAGCAGCGGCGACGGCTCGGTAATGAGCGTGGCACGGGTGCTGTCCGTCCGCCAGTTGACGGGATTGATGGCCACGCTGCTCTTCTCCCAGCCGTGCATGGTGCAGCCCGTGTCTCGGACGGAGTTGTAGCAGATGGTGACGCCCGTGTCGTCAGCCCCCTTGGCGGGCACGATGTGAGGCCCCGTTTCCGCGATGGTGATGCCGATGGCGTAAGCCGCAATCATCCGCTTGTAGGTCTCGTCGTCCATCTCCTTCAGCAGTTCCAGCATGATGTGGGCACCCTGGCTGAATCCTGCCAGAATGAAGGGGCGACCGCCGTTCTTGTGCTCCAGATAATACTTGAAAGCCCGCCGCACATCGTCCACTGCCAGCGGCATCCGTGCCGCAAACGAGGATGGCGGCGAGCATCCATAGTCTTATCTGTTTCATATTAGTTGCTCAATTGCTTGACAGGGAAAGTAAAGTAGGTGTCGGGATAAGGCTCGTCCTTCAGCGTGAAGTGCCACCACTCGGTGTCGAGAGGCTTGAAGCCGTGGGCAAGCATGGCGCGACGGAGAATCATGCGGTGCTCGAACTGCACGGCGGTGATACTTCGCTTTGGATCGGATGGTGATTTCGAATTATCTCCCGTGTATTCGCCCGTTTCAGGATTGCCGCAGAAGTCGGGGTGGCTCTCAGGGCCGAACCAGTCGAAGGTGCCGCCCATGTCGAGTTCTTTCTCCGTAGCCATGTCGAAGAGCGTCAGGTCAACGGTCGAGCCGCGCGTGTGACCGCTGCGCTCATAGATGTACTCCTGCTCGAAGAGCACGCTCTTGTCGAGGTCGGGATAGAAGTATGGCTTCATCTTCGTGTCCTCGATGTCCTGCGCCCAGCGCACGAAATGGTCAACACCCTTCTGCGGACGGTAGGCATCGTAGATCTTCAGACGATAGCCCTGTGCCATCACGTCATCGCTCACCTCCTTCAGGGCGGCTGCGGCTTGCTTGGTCAGCAATGCTGTAGGCTCCTCGTAGCCGTCGATGCGACTGCCCACGAAGTTGTACGTGCCGTAATAGCGAATCTCCATGATGGCATCGGGCACGGCATCGGTCAGGGTTACAAACTGGCTGCTGTCGTCGGTCGGACTGACAACGGGGTCATCGTCCTGAGAGCAGCAGGTAATCACACAGGCGCCGCATATAATTACAAGGATGGCGGCGAGCATCCATAATTTCATTTGATTCATATCTGTTTTTATTACCCTCGCTGCGCAGTATGCGCCCGCCCTGCTGTTGGCCTTTTTCGATGGCGATGCCGATGCCAACCACCTCAGCGGCGGCCTGATGCACGATGTCGATGAGGGCGTGGACGGCCTGACCGTCGGCCAGGAAATCATCGACGATGAGGATGCGCTCCCCAGCGTGCAGGTAGGGCCGCGAGATGAACACCTGATTCATCCGCTTGTGGGTGAACGAGTAAGCCTCAGACACATACTTGTCGTCGGTGCTGTTGGCCGTCTCGCCTTTCTTGGCAAACACCACGGGCACGCCGCAGAGGTCGCCCAGCAGGGTGGCGATGGTGATGCCACTGGCCTCGATGGTGACCACCTTGTCAATGCGCTCACCCTCGAAGCGCCGTTTCAGTTCGTGGGCTATCTGGCGTATCACGTTGATGTCTATCTGATGGTTCAGAAAATTGTCAACTTTCAGGATGTCGCCCGCCTTGACCACACCGTCTGCCATAATCTTTTCTTCCAAGAAGTTCATAATCCGTTATCTTTAATTCTGGCTGCAGAATTACTAAAAATTCCCCATACTCAGGCGACTATGGGGAATTTTTAATGATGCTAATATGAACGCGCGAACATCACCTCGCAGGTCCTGTTCAAGTCGTAGAAGAAGAGAGTACACGTCATGCTTCCTGTTCCGAACTCGATGTTCGACAGACGGAAGAACTTGTTGCCATCGCTGTCGGTGGCCTCTATGGCCTTGTTCTTCCCGTCAACGGTGTAAGTGCCGCTCTTGTTCACCTCTGTCGCATCACCATCTCGTCCAACTGAGCGATGGGCGGTAAATGTGCGGCCAGAGGCTTTGAGGTTCATGTCGAACCACAGGTCCCAGTCGGTCTCGTACTTATCCACGTATTCGCCATTCACTTTCACGCGGTCGAGCGACCACTTGCTATCGAGCATGTTGCGCATGACCCATGCGTCCCAGTCTTCGCCGTCCTCGGCATCGGAACAGCTCACGAAACTAGCAGGCAGCACGACTGCCAGCATCATCATTAAAAATGCTAATTCCTTTCTCATCTTATACATGATATGATTAGTAATGCTTCTTCAATGCTTGGATGGCCGTTAGCTGCGAGGCGCTGAGGGCGGGAAGTTGTTGACGTCGGGTTTGATGCCGCTGGTGCGCCGGAAGGGGTACTGCTGGCCGTCGATGGTCAGGGTGAGCGTCGTGTCGGTCAGTTTATAGGTGAACTTCTTGCCGCCGAAGTGCACGGTGCCGGTGGTGCCATCGATGAGGTAGGTGTCGGTCGATGGATACAAGTACCAAAGGCCGTCGGCCACGGAGCGGGCGTAGATGTCGATGCCCTTCTCGCTGCCGTCGGAATAGGTGGTCACATCGAGTGCCACGGCATCGATGTTCTTGTAGTCGAGCCACTGGCCTTCGTAAAGCCACTGGCCCGCAGGCCACTTGTTCAGTTGGTTATCGTCATCGTCGCTGCCGCACGATGTCAGCACGATTGCACTCATTGCAGTCATCATGGCGACTGCGGCCAATACAAAAATCTTTCTCATTATTCTGCGTTTTACTTGAATCAATTAACCTTACTTTCCCCACTGGCTCTTCAGTTTGCCGATGGCTTGGAGCGTGGCGGGCGAGAGGGAGGGGATGTGGTGCTGGCGCTCGTACTCGGCCAGTTGGTCGAGGGTCATCGACTCGCCGTACTCCTTCTTGATGGCCTTCTTGCGAGCGTTCCACTCCTCCTTGTCCATATAGTAGTGGTCGGTGGCGTAGGTCTCGACGAAGAATTTCACGTGACCCTTCTTGTCGTTGTACTCCCAGTGGTTGGAGTCCATCAGGAAGTTCTCAACGCCAGTAGTCCGCTCTTCGTTCTCTTTCCAGGCTATGACGAACTGGTACTCATAGCCCATTTCCTGGCGTTTTTCCAGTAGTTTTGTCTCGCCCTTCACCTCGTTAGCATACATCTGCTCCTTGCCTGCATCGAGGGTCATGCGCACCTGTCCATTGTTGCGGGTGAGGTAGCCGATGACACCCTTTGCGTTGCTGTAGGTGGAGCGTGATGGACTGTTCACCGTGGTCGACATGAAATATCTGTCTTTCATCTTCTGTTCCACCACGTCAAGAGGAAAGGTTGTAATCATTCCTGCATGATACACCTGTGCCCTGGCACCCCATGTGGTAGAGGCACCCCAGTTGGCGCAGTATTCGGCACGGGCCTGATAGTAACTGCCGTGCTCCAGTTTCTTCTTCTGCACGTTGTAGGCATTGGGCATGATGCCGCTCATGAAGTAGCAGAGCGAGTCGTTGCGATAGACATAAACGCGATAGAGGGCCTCAACGTAGATGTAGGGCTTGGGCTTGACCACCACCTCGGTGAGGCTGTAGTCCAAGTCTTCCATCGTCACCTTTCCATCGACGAGCGAGGCCACGGTGACCATCTGCGGCTTGTAGGCCATGTGGGTCAGGGCCACCTTCGCATTGCCCTTCACGTCGCTGAGCGCACCGCTCAGGTCGGTGGTGCCGATAAGGGTTCCGTCCTCGGTCAACACGCTCACCAGCGGGATGCCGTGACCGTCGGCATCCACCACCTCAATCTTCTGCGCCACGGCGCTCATTGCAGTCATCATGGCGACTGCAACCATCATTAAAATCTTTCTCATTTTTCTTTCCATTATGAACTAAAACATGGAATAAATTCCTTTGTCTCATTTCTTGGATGCTTCGGGCGGTAAATCGTTCACGTCGAACCTGATGCTGCTGGCGCACTGGAAAGAATTCCGTCTGCCGCCGATGACCAGAATGGATGTCGGTGGCGCGTCGGCTCGCCCGAAATCCCCGATTGCTTACCTTTTGCTCCGTCGGGCAGCCCGACTGACTGCCGAAGCGATTCTTTTTGGTCCGTCCGATGCTCGGATCGCGGCCAGCATCCATAGTTTTGTTTGTTTAATATCCTAAATGATTCTTGCCAGCAGGCCGATGAGGGCCATGTGGGCGGGGTAGTAATAGTAGAAGAACTTGCCGAGCCAGCGGCAGCGGCCTCGCTGTCCGTTGTAGAGCGACAGCAACGGCACCGCCAGCCAGCAGGCCATGTGCACCATGCCGTAGGTCTGGCTGTGGACGACAAAGAAGGCGACGGCATAGCCCGTGATGATGACCATCATCCACAGCATCTGCTTGCAGAAGTTGCCACGGCTACGCCCAATCATAAGGATGGCCAGCGGGGCGGCGCAACTCCAGTCGGACGTAAAGGTGAGCGCACAGGCCAGTAGCGTGATGGCTACCTTATGCCAGTGTACCAACTGCGGCATGTCCCACACCTTCAGCAGTATCAGTCCCCACAAGAGCGGCCAGGCGATGCTCGTAGCATTGAAGAGCAGGTTGTCCAGCGGATTGAAGCCCGACATGTTGAAATAGCAGAAGGCGAAGTGGCTCACCACGGCCAGCATCAGCAGACGGCGCAGGTAGCACCGGAAGTCGTGCGTGTGGTAGTAGCCCTCGGCCACGAAGAATATCATCATCGGAGCCGTCAGCCGTCCGATGCAGTGCAGCCCAATCTGCATGGGCGTCTCTGCCTGCTGGTAGGTCTCAATGCCCACCCAGGCCAGATGGTCTATCGTCATGGCAATGATGGCTATAACCTTCAGCGCATTGCCGCTCAGTCCTTTGGTCTGCATTCGTTACTCAAGCGGTATCTCCGGATGCTGCACAGCCAGCGGCATGTCCTTCTGCGAGAGGTAGAACATGTAGAGGATGACGGGCTTCGTGCCGCGGTTCTCGCCGTGGTGGATGGTGTTCACCATCTCGACGACGGCCTCGCCCTCATGCACTACTTTTTCCTTGCCGTCCTGCCCGATGATGGTCAGTTCGCCCTGCACCAGCAAGCCATAATGTTTTTCTCATTTATTAGAAGTCGAGACGATAGAAGATGTTAGGCAGTGAGATACCTGCCTTGTCGGTACGGATCTCACCAGTGGCGAGGTCGTAGCGCTGCCATTGTGGAGCCTCAGCATCGAGGATGTTCAGACCCTCGAAGGCGATGGTGTGGCTCACCTTGCGGCGGTTGATTTTGTAGCTCACAGTCAGGTCGACAACGCTCGTCGGCTTGAAGCGCTTAGAGAATGCCTCATTCTCCTTATAGATAGGATCATCATTGATGATACCGGCTGCTACGTTGGCACGCATGGCCTCCACATCGATAGGTGTGTAGCGCAAACCGCCCTGAATAGAGTACTTAGCGCTGACATTAAGCACGTTCTTACCAATCATCCACTCCTTACCACCCAGGATCTTGAACATGAAGCCACGGTCGTAGAGCTGGTTGCGCCATACCTTGTCAACGCCTCTGTACTGTGATTTATAGAGCGAGAAGTTGGTTTGGCCAAAGAAGCCGTGACTCATATAGTGCTCCAGCGTGATGTCTCCACCGTAGTTACGGGTGTTGCCCTTATTCACAAGCGGTTCATCGGTGTAAGCATAGAAGCGGTTGGTGACGCAGTAGGTGCTACCATTGATACCCACAGGCGTGTCGAAACCATACTGGTAGAACATGTTCAGACGCAGGTTGAGGTTGTCTGTGAACTTATGGGAGTAGGAAAACTGCAGGTGGTGGGCCTTGCTCAGACCGAGGTCTTTGTTCACCAGTCGGCCAGTTTCATCGCGATAGAAATAGGTGTCGAGTTTCTCAACCATTGAGTGCAGACCGTAGCCCAGTGAGAAGCTGCCACCGTTGTAGGGCTGCCACTTCATGCTGGCGCGTGGCTCAACAGAAACATCATCTGAGAGTACGAAGTAGTTGGCTGCTACACCCAGCGACATACTGAACTTATCGCTCAGTGTGAGGAGGTTCTGCCAGAAAGCGCTGGCGAGACCCGTGTCGTCCTTCATATCGGTGTAGGTCTTCATCGTTGAGGGGTCGGCATAGAGATAATCCACGCTGCTGTATTTCAAGTCGAAGAAACGGTGGGAGTATTCGGCACCGAACTGTGTGAGCCATTTTCCTGTTATCTGCTTCGACAGTTCTGTATTGAAGAGCAGACGGTCTTCATTTTGCTTCTGCTTGCTGAAGAGGTATTGCGTCTCAGGCTCCTCAAAAGCCAGCGGGGTCTTCAGTACTCCATTGGCATCGCGTTCCAAACCATAGTATAGATTATCTACACCGATATGTTGCATATTGTAAGCCGCTGTGGTGTTCCACGACCACTTGTTACCCAGGTGAATCTTGTGTGAGATACCAGCCAGCAACTGTGTCATATCACCATTGAAATTAGAGGCATCGTAAGCCGAGTGCACATCCTTCAAATCGATACGGTCGGTATGTGTCTTGTCCAATAGTGCCAGTCCAAAGATAGAGAATGTTCCAGCTTTCTTAGTGGGCAGGTTCAGTTTCCATGAGAAGTCCTGGAAGTTGAGTTGGTCGCCTTCGGTATCAACGAGCCCCAGCTGACTGATGAGCGCAGTGAAGCCATAGCGGTAGTTCACGATATAGCTGGCATTGCTCTTCTTCGAGAGCGGACCTTCTAATGTCAGTTCCTCGAATGCCGAACCCAGCTGTAGGATGTTTTCGTGTTTGGAGTTGTTACCCGGTCGCATCTTTACGTCGAACACACCACTCAGCGCATTTGAGTAGTTGGCATTGAAGGTGGAGGTGAAGAAGTCGGAGTTGCCTATAACGTTAGAGTTCAGTCCGCTAATCAGTCCGTAGCCGGCATTCCACATGTCATTGTAGTGGTTAGGTGTAAACACCTCCACACCCTCTATGCGATACTGCATACGCTCCGGAGCATTGCCATGAATGGAGAGACCACTACCATCAGCTTCACCCGACACACCAGCGAAGGCCATCACCAATCGGGCAGGGTCGTTGGCACCACCCGCAAAACGGCTGGCTTCCTCCATAGAGAGCATCACTCCACCAGTCAGTACGGCAGGATTGACTGTTGACTCCTTGTTCACACGGGGGCGCACCACCACTTCCTTCAGTTCGGTACTGTTCTCACGCAAAGCGATGTCCAAGACCACCTCCTTGACGCCGGAAATCAGTATTTCCTTCATCATACTCGGTTCGTAGCCGATGTAGGTCGATTCGATGGTGTAACGTCCACCCTGACTGATATTAATCAGATAGTTACCATCGATATCGGTCACAGCAGCTGCTCCCTGAAGCTCTACAACCCTCACCGTAGCGCCAATCAGCGGTTCGCCAGTGATAGCGTCTTTCACGGTGCCGCGCAGGGTCTCAGCCTGCATGCTTACAGTGCCGCAGATGATCAGGATGGCGGCGTGCATCCATAGTTTCATTTGTTTCATAGTTATTCAAAGTTTATTCAATTAACTCAAAATGTTGGTAGTCCTTGCACGATGTCCAGTCGCCGCCCCACTCGAAGCCGGCGGCGGTGAAGAGGCGGAAGCAGAGGTCGTCGTGGTCTATCTTGTAGGGGAAGTCCCACGTGCGGTCGCAGTAGTCGGTAGCCGTGGCGGGCTGGATGTAACGGGTGCCGTCGGTGCGGTCTTTGTAATAGGGATTGTAGAGCGTGTTAATGTCGACGGCCAGACCGCGGGCATGCTTCGACAGGACGGTGGTTCCAGCGACAGCGCGGTAGCAGAAGCACGACGAGTTGTTGTCGCGCATCTGAGTCTCGTCATCTGCATCATATACGTCGGGCAGGAGCATCCGCTGGATGGGATACTGGGCGTCGAAGAGCTGACGCAAGATGCTGACGACGCGGTCGGCAATCTGAGCGTTGCAGACCATCTCGCCGACGTGCATCTGATTGTCGTAATCCCAGTGCAGGGCGCGGATGTGGCGCAGGTCGTCGCGGCCGATGTAGGGGTTCTCCTTGTAGGTCTTGCCCTGCATCCGTGCCCATACACCATCGGGAATGGGCTCAGCGGCAAAGCACTTGTCTATGCCGCCAAAAGCATCGACATCCGCCTGACTGACGGTGCGCCCGGCCTGCCACTCGGTGAGGGCCCGAGTGTCAACGGGAAAGGTGAAATCTGTCTTCACGACACCATCGCCGTAGATGGTCTTGAAGTCGTCGTGCATGGAGATGACGTGGTAGCCGGCCGTGCGCCACTGCTCGCCTAAGGAGAGCGCCTTTTCGCGGTTGGCGTGGTCGCGCGCATCATCGTCGGCGATAAGCATGAAGGCGGCGGACTTGTACTTCTGGTTGCCTAATGCGTAGTTGTGCATGGCGGCATCGCCACCACTGTTGCCGAACGACAGGACGGGCACCTTGCCAATCTCCTGCGAGATCTGCAGCACCTTGTTCGTCTTCAGGTTCTTGATGATGAGTTCGTCGGTGCGCACAAGGTCCTCCTCGCGTCCCATCGTGTAGTTGACGCCCTCCTCGGTGCCCTGACTGGTGGAATGCAGTTTCACGTCCATGCCTATGACGCGGTTCGACGGGACGCCGATGGACTCTGTCAAAGCGCGGCAGATGAAGCGGTCGGAGCCAGAGACAACGTAATACGTAAAACCGTTGTCGCGAAGGTAGTCGAATACCTGAAGCATGGGTTTAAAGAAACTCTGTCCGTAGGTCATGCCCGAAAAACCGTTGGCAGGCTGCTGGGCGTAGGCCTTCACGTAGGCATCAAACTCGGCCAGCGTCATGCCGCTGTAAGCTTTGGCAGCGGCCAGGGCATGCTTCATGTCGAAGTGGTCGGGCAGCGGCTTGCCGTTGCGCACGAAGTCGCGTATCTCCTGTGCCGTCTCCATCACGTCCTTCGGAGCCTCGTA
>CADACW010000096.1 GCA_902786565.1 uncultured Prevotellaceae bacterium
GAGCAGGAGGGCCTCAACCTGCTCTACGAGGGCTACCAGTGGTGGTTCAAGACGTCGTGGAACTGCAAGCTCTGGCAGGCCAGTTACACCAACGGCACGAAGAACGACGAGAAGAACCTGCACCACGCCGAATACAAGGACCTCAGCAAGAACATGAAGGAGATTCCGTTCGACTGCCGCGAGATGGGGGCTTTGAAACAAAACTACATTAAGTTCTTCGACAACGACGGCAAGTACCGCTGGGTCATCCGCCACGCCACGGGCGCCGACCTGAACGGCGGCTCGCAGCCCGCCCCCACGTCACGGTTGCAGGGCAAAGGCGTCAAGGACTTTTACCGCTACTACGACTACTACGAAGGCGAGTGGACGAAGCCGGGCCCCGACGGCAAGAGCGGCAAGCCCGAGGTGACCGGTGACGATAACGACTCGTACAACTACTACGTGGGCAAGAGCCACTATAAGTTCTTCAACGTCTATAAGGACGAGGAGGGCAACCGCTGGTTCCCCATCTATGAGTCGGGACACGACGAGGCCAGCGAGCACGGCACCTACCGGCTCGACCGCTCGCCCTATACCTACCTCATCAGTTTCGAGGGGCTGAAGTACAGCAGCGACGGCCAGCGCGCCGTCAACCTGCCAAACCGCGACCTGGCCGCCAAGGCCATGATATGGCTCTATTCGCTGTTGAGCAACACGATGATGCTGGAGGACGATGCTATTGTCAATGCCAATAGTTCGTCCGGTTCGTTTGCACGCTTCCTCGTCAACAACGCCGGCTTCGACCCGCGCTTCCTCTTTAAGATTGTCTTCCCTCCCAACGAAGAGTACAAGAATAGGGGCAACTACGCGCCCATGCTGGCCACCGTGGGCTACAACGACGAGGCCGACTCCAACACACAGCAGGCTGGCGGGCAGAAACTCATACGCTTTATTGACTATCCCAGCGAGGACGATGAGCGACAGCCCACCTTCTACATCTGGGAACACTATCCCAGCCGCGACAACATGGTGCGGCCCGACAAACCCCAAATCTTCACAGGCAACCTCATCTACCTCGGCGACCTTGCCAGCCAGACCATGGTCAACCAGTATGCCGAAGACCCCTACGTCAGGGAGAAAATCAGCAATGGTGTCTATAAGAACATGCCCGAAGCCAATATCACCGAACCGCGCACGCAGACCGACGACCGCGCACTCAAGGCATCCAACTATGCCTACGACATGCAGCGCTGGAGAGCCTTCCAGCAGCCGCTCGACCTCTGGCGCGAGCCCGTGCTGCTCTTCCGCATCACCCGCGTACTCGACCGCGGTGAAAACGACTACGAGACGACCACCGACGACGGCCACAAACTGCGACTCTACCAGCAGGGCGAATGGTACACCATCCCCTACGATCCGATGGATCTGACTTCGAATCTGGACATGCACTTCGTTTCGCAAATCTCCGGCGGTTTTCCCACCTCGCTCGAACTCATGTTCTGGGACGGCCAGCCCTACAAGCCCACCCGCTGGTACGAAGACGTCATCAAGCGATAAAAACGTAGATATATAAATAACAGAATACATCATAGTAAAACAATGAAAAAGATTCTGAACCTTTGGCTGATGGCCGCGCTGGTGTGCGGCCTCAGCCTCGGCGTCACCTCCTGCAAGGACGATGACATCAACGACGGCTCTGACAGCGGTTCCCCGGAGGAGCAACTGGCCGAGCAGAGTAACGAATTCTGGGCCGTGGCAGGCCAACTCGTCGGCACGACGAACGCCACGAGCGACTACGCGGACAAGACCTTCGAGCCCATCATCGGCGAACCTCTGCCGGGCAACGCGACCGTGCGCCGCGTCGTGGTGAACACCCTGGAGAGCGCCGCCGAGCGGTTTGAGAGCCTCGTGGGACTCGACGAGGGCACCGTCAACGCCAGTACGGACTCGTACACCTGGAAGAGCGACGCCGTGGGTACACTGACCTACACCAAGAGCAGCGACGGCACCTCGCTGGCCACGGTCGATGTGAGCATCAAACAGGTGCCCGGCCTGCGGCAGATAGAATTCCTCACGCCCGAGCAGATGGGCACCAACGCCGCCGAGGACAACTGGCGCAACTGCTACTACCGCTTCGGCGATGTAATCAGCCGCAAGACCAGCGAGGGCATCACCGAGTACTGGGTTTGCGTGCGCCCCTCGTTCGACCCCGAGGGCAAGAAGAAGAGCCACTGGGCGACGCTTTCGCCCCTGCCCGCGAAGAACATTGCCGTCTATGGCAAGGCCAGCAACGGTAAGATGTACTCTATGCCCACCAACCTGGGTCAGGACGACAAGCAGATGGAGAACCTGGCCGAGATGCTTTTCGCCATCTACGACCCCGTTAAATGGGAGCAAAATATCGCCGACAACGCCGGCGGCATGTTCTCCAGCGGCATCGAGATATTCCAGGACTTCGACAGAAACAAGATTCAGTTCACCTCTTCTGATTTCTGGGAGCGGGTACAAAAGGGCTGGAAGGAAACCAAGGTAGGCGACGCGGAGGATCTGTGGGATGCCGTGTTAGGTCAGCCTCAGAAAACATTTGAACAGGATTTTGAAAGTTACGGCCTGCACCTGCTCTACTATGGCTACAAGTGGAAGTGGAGTCTGTTCAACGACCTGACACTCTATGAACAGGTGTTCACCACCAAGGGCGATGGCAAGAAGAGCAATATGCACAACATGAGGAAGCGCACCATCAATCACGACGTCATCTACAAGAACCATCCCGAGCGCGACATTGTGGTGAACGTGGCTGCGCAGTACACCGAGAAGCACCCCTATCTGGACAACACCAGCCTGCACAGCCAGGACGGAACCCAGGAATTCTTCGGCAGCGACGACCCCGCTCCTCACTTTATCTTCCGCTTCGCCACGGGCGACGAACTGGCCAAGGAGAGCGGTGCCGCCTACGACAAGAAGACAAAGATGAGTGGATTCGAGGACGTCTATGTCTATAACCAGAAGTACCAAAAGGACGTGAACGCCAAGTGCGAGACGCGCAGGGAGATTCAGAACGGAAAGCCCGACCCCGCCGATGGCAAGGCCCACACCATCAAGGACATCGGACTGGAGTTCAACGGCAGCCGGATGTTTGATATTTACTCCGCCCTGGATGATGAATTCGTTTTGGACGTTAGCTGTTCGTGGAAGAATGGCGCACAGAAGCGCAACATGACCCTCTATGCCTTTGCCGAAAACAACCTGACGGGCGACAAAACACCGTTGGGCACGTTTGAAATCAACACCTGGAGCAATTCCAACGACATTGATCCAGTTGTAAACGGATTGGCAACGGGCGACTACACCCTTCTGGTGACAGAGAGCAGCCAGGGCAAGGACCCCTGCGTCTTCACCAAGACGTTCAGCATTGCCAACCCGCAGTTCACCGTCGAGTGGAAAGGCGTGGAAAGCCAGATGCAGCCCAGCAAGGAGGTGCGTGAAGGCCGGGTGGCCCTGACGATACAGAACTTCGACGACCTGAGGATAAATTATCTCTACCTGATAGTGAAGGACGTGACCGCCAACAAGAGCGATATCAGGAGAACTTACAACTTCATGGATTTCGAGAAGAACAAAGCACATGAACTCGACTTCACCTATGTCATCGACCAGCAGCACGACTACTCGCTGATACTGACCGCCGACGATGAAAACAAGAAGGTGGTGGCGCAGATGAACGTCAAGGGCGTGGTGACCAGCAAGAGCATGAACGAGGTGACCGCCGCCGACCTCTATAGCATCCTCGGAGGCGACGGCCGCGTCTATCCCACCATTGATGCAGCCAACGCCGCCGGCTCCTATGCCCTGGCCATGATTGTGCTCACCCCCTGGCAGAACGAGGAAGACAACATGAAGGTGAACTTCTGCGACGACAAGGACTCGCCCTACTACGACACCGCCAAGACGGCCAAGGAGATAGAAGACGCACTGGGGCTGATTCACGGCATGGCCATCCCCATGACTGCGCCGAGAGAAGACATCCCGGAGGGGCTGGAATTCGACCCACGCGACTACGACGACGCCATGAGCAGCCTGAACAGATGGAATGTGTATGGGCAAAGCGACATGTATCTCAAGGGGCACAACTGGCAGTTGCCATCGGCCTATCTCGTCACGCGAATGATGAACGAGAGCCTGTCACATTCTGTGCTTTCCCGCCAGGATATGGACTCGCCCAACCTTTACAGTTGGAAGGGCTTGAAACTCATCGACCCCGACACCCGATATGAGGCATCAAACAAAAACTATTGCAGAATACCGGCCTACAACTATTTCCTTCAGAATATTGCGATGAAGAGTGATGAGGTGCATGCACCTAAGAACTTGTGGATAAAGGAGGTCGTGGAGTTCAAAGGCACTAAGTATCCCATGGCACTGCACTATGACATGTCCTATCCCTCTGCCAACGACAAAAAAAGCACGTTCTACTACCTCCCCACTGACAAGAAGAAGGAAATGGGCTTCATGCCGGTGCTCCTGTGGTAAAGATATAATAATATGTTTCACGACAACATGAAGAAGATTCTCAACCTCTGGCTCGTGGCCGCGCTGCTGTGCGGCCTCGGCTTGGGCGTCGCGTCGTGCAGCAGCGACGACGACGACACGACGCCCGCCACACCCGCCGGGGAGCCCGTGAACGGCAAGCCCGGCGACGCCGCGCCCGACGACGTCAGCATCGACGACGAACTGCGCCGGCTGCTGAACGAGCACAACGGCGCCGAGGACTCCATCTACTTCTTCCTCGAAGAGGCACAGAAGGAGGGCAACTTCCTCTCGGGCAAGTACCAGACCTGCCGCTACACCTATCTCTCGACCACGGCCGACGGGCGGCCCGTGTGGCTCACCGGGCGCATGGCGTGGCCCGAGGACGGCAAGGCGCAGTACATCATCGGCGGATGCCACATCACCATGACCGACAACAAGGGCTGCCCCTCGATGAGCACCAAGATGACCAGCGACTGCGGCATCACATGCATGCTCTTCGCCTCGCGCGCCCTCGTCGTCTTCCCCGACTACGAGGGCTACGGCTCCACCGTCGACCGCGCCCATCCCTACCTCTACCAGAAGGCCACGGCGCGCCAGGTCATCGACGGCATCGTGGCCGCCCGCCAGCAGTTCCTGGAGAAGCGCGGCGGACAGCTCAGCGACGACTACAAGACCGTCGTCGTCGGCTACTCGCAGGGCGGCTCCGTGGCTATGGCCACCCACCGCTACCTGGAGCAGGGCATCGACGGACGGGCTCCCCTGGCCGACGACCTGCGGCTGGCAGGCTCCGTCTGCGGCGACGGCCCCTACGACCCCGTGGCCACGCTGCAGCAGTACGTCAGCCAGAACCGCCTCTGCATGCCCGTCGTGGCGCCGCTCATCATCAAGGGCATGTGCGACGCCAACCCCTACGTCGCCGGCAAGTACACCATCGACCAGTACCTCTGCGCCGACTTCCTCAACTCGGGCATCGCCCGCTGGATCAGCGACAAGAGCCTGAGCACCGACGACATTCAGCAGCGACTGTGCCAGTACAGCGCCGACCACTCGACGAGCACGCATGAGTACACCGTCGCGCCAGACGACAGCATCTTCGTGATGTACGGCTTCGCCCGCGAGAGCACCGGCTGGTTCAGCAGCGAGGACCGCGGCTTCCAGCCCATCACCGCCGAGAACAACGAGCGCTACTCGTGGCGCGAGAACAACGGCGACCGCTATGCCACCGCCGGCGCCACGCTGCGCCCTGAGGTGCGCGAGTTCTTCAGCGGCAACGGCAGCCTCAGCGGCAGTCTCTCGGGCGCGTTCTCGTCGCCCTCGCCCGCCATGACGGCCATCCGCCAGGCCCTCGACATGAACAACCTGACCCAGGGCTGGCAGCCGCAGCACCCCATGGTCGTCTTCCACTCGATGCACGACGAGGTGGTGCCTTTCGTCAACTACGAGCGCGCCCGCCAGGCCTTCACCGGCGAGCACTTCCACGGCGTCACCTACGACACCAACGTGCAGACCCACGTCAGCACGGGCAAGAGCTTCTTCACGCTCTACCTCTCGTACTACGTCAACGCCCTGCGCAACGGCGAGGCCCTGCCCCGCGAGCGCAACGTCATCGGCAAATGGTAAAGTCAATACACCCCATACAGGTCGTAACAATTCAATTATTACATAAATCAAAAAGCAAAATGAAAAAGATTCTAATGATGGCCGCAGCCGCCATGATGGCTGCAGCGAATCTCACGGCACAGACCGCAGCCGACACCGTCTATGTGTTTGAGGCCGACCAGCCCGACGTGCTCTATTTCCTTCCTGCACCGCCCGACTCCACAAGTCTTGACTTCGTTGACGACATGCTGCAGTGGGAGTGGAGCAAGACCCAGCGCCTGACACCGCGCGGCGAGAAGGCCAGCCGCGAGTCGATGTGGCAGGCCGAGGCCATGCGCAAAGTGATGGGCGAGGCCCTCGGCATCGACTCCATCACCGACGAGGCCATGCCAGCCATGTCGCGCCTGCTGGTGAAGGCCTACAACACGGGAAACGCGAACGCCGGCCTGGCAAAAGGCCAGGGATGGCGCACACGCCCCTTCTTGATGATGAACGAGCATTGCTGGGCGCAGTACGACGATGAGCCTTTCCTGGCCAAGAACAGCTCATACCCCTCGGGCCACACCGCCTTTGCATGGGCCACCGCACTCGCCTTCGCCGAGATGTGGCCCGCCCTGCAGGACACCATCCTGCGCCGTGGATTCGAGTTTGGCGAGAACCGTGTCATCACCGGCGCACACTGGCAGAGCGACGTCTATGCCGGCTACCACAGCGCTGCTGCTGCCATCGCACGCGCACACACCAACCCCGAGCTGCATAACGACATCATGGCCGCACGCGCCGAGTACGCCAAGCTGAAGGGACTGCCAGAGGACTATGACCCAGTGGAAGGCACCGACGTGCCCCACGGCGAGATGATCCTCAACAATCCCGTTGACACAGCCAGCTACAGATACATCTCAGACGTGACACGCTACTGGGCCGCCAAGCCCATACGCTACACCCCACGGGGCAAGCAGGCAGCCCACGAGGCAGAGTACAGCGTAGAAATGATGTACGAGGTCTTCGGCGAGGCCATGCAGATGACGCTCTCACCCCAGATGACACCCGCCATCTGCAACCTCATCGACCTGATACTCGACAAGGCCAGCGAGACCGCCGACCGGCTGAAGCCCCTCCGCTTCCGCAAGCGACCCTTCGTGCAGCTCAACGAACCCTCGTTCGTCGCTGGCGACGAGGAGAAGGAGCGCGGCAAGAGCAGCTTCCCCTCTGGACACACCAACCTGGGATGGACTACGGCGCTGATGATGGCCGAGGTGGCACCCGACTGCCAGGACGAGATACTGCGCCGCGGCTATCAGTATGGCTACAACCGCCTCATCGTGGGCTACCACTGGGCTACCGACATCGAGGCCACGCGCATGCTGTCGAGTGCGCTCGTAGCACGACTGCATGCCGCCCCCGAGGTGCAACAGCTCATCGCCCTGGCCTGCGAAGAGTATAAGCAGGTGACCTCAGGAATCGACCAGATGCCCGTCGCTGCCCCCTCGGCTGGCACAACGGGCGCTGCCGACAGCAGCACCGCCACCTACGACCTACAGGGCCGCCGCCTCGAAAAGGCTCCCTCCGTCCCCGGCATCTATATCACCAACGGTCAGAAGACGGTCGTGAAGTAAACCGCCGTCAGCAACCCTGCATACGTTATTCCGACATACATGCATTGTTACTTTCTCAGATTTTATTTGTACCTTTGCCATGTCATTGATGATTTTGCTTGTCTTGAATTGCAGCACTAAGGTAAGTGAAAAATCTGACATGGCAAAATCGCCGCTCGGCTTTGCCGCTTCGCGCGTCGAAGAACTTTTTGTTGCTCAGGAACTTATAAAAGCCATTAAACTAAAGTGCTGCGGAATCTATGGGTAAGAAGATTGGATGAAAAATATGGATTCTTTGACGCGATTGCGTCTGAAGATAGTGGGAGGGTATGTCTCGCTGATAGCCCTCTTTGTTGTCGCTTCCGGTATTGTTGTTTGCAAAAGCGGTGGTCTTGAAGAAAACAGCAAGAGATACAGGGAGAACATAGACCGTCGTGCCTTCTCAGAAGGCGCATTCCTGCAACTATTCGACCTGACTCAGTTAGGCGGCCAGGCTGCAATATGGGATAGCACAAGGATAGCGGCATACGAAAAGAAGGAGAAATGTGTCATGATGACGCTCGACTCCATGATTATGACGATACCCGACGCGGCACAGGTGAGACGTGTGAAGGAAATCAAGCAGTTGGTCAGTGAGAAAAAGGGGTATTTGTTGGCTATCCATCAAGATTTGGAACAACTGAGGGACGTGAGTGGGTTGATGCAGCAGAAGATGCCGCAGATTATCCAACAGGCAAACCGTGCCAACCAACAACTGACAGACGAGGTAAGCGAGAATCTGAAGGAGAACCGCCACAAGACCACTGGCATGTTCGGCTGGTTGAAGAGCAAGAAGAAAGCCAATGCTGAGACAGAGGCTGAGAACAATCGAGCCCTGCACCGTGCCAAGCAACAGACGGACAGGATTCTGACATCTTTGGCAACGGACATTCAGCAGTCGCAGGAACGTAGTGCCAATCAACTGTTCCTGCACATGGAAGACCTTGTAAAGAAGGAAAGCCTGCTCAATGAGAAGATAACCCAACTTGCCAGTGAGTTCAATGCGGAGGATTCACAGATGCGCAAGTTGGGTTCCACACATCTTATGTCACACCAGCGGGAAACTTTGCACCTGGTGATGTGGTTCGGTTTTGCGGCTTTTCTCCTTGCCTTTATCTTCTACTGGCTGTTCCATCGTGATGCAAATGAGCGCCAAAGAAATAAGATGTTGTTAGAGCAGAGCAATCGGCACAACGAGGAACTGCTCACCCTTCGCCGGAACATGATGCTGACAGTCAGCCATGATCTCCGTTCGCCGTTGACTTCCATCATGGGCTATGCAGACCTGATAGCGGAAACCACCAAGGATGAGAAGTGCAGGCAGTACGAAGAAGCGATCAAGCAATCGTCAGACAGGATGCTGACGTTGCTGAACACACTGTTAAGCTACTACCGTCTTGACACTGGCAAGGATGAAGTGGATATGATGCCCTTCCGAGTGAAGGATGTGCTTCGTACCCTCATGGCAGAATATGAGCCATTGGCAGCGGTTAAGGACATTGCGATAGAAGGAGCGTTTACAGGCAATGACACCGTGGTGATGGGTGACCGCAAGCGCATTATCCAGATAGGCAGTAACCTCATGTCGAATGCCGTCAAGTTCACCAAGAAAGGCTCCGTGAACATAGGCGTGGACTACAGTGACAATACGCTAACCATTAAAGTGCAGGATTCCGGCACAGGCATGAGCGAAGATCAGATACAGCGTATCTTTGCCCCGTTCAACCGACTGGAGAATGCCGACACACAGGAGGGCTTCGGTCTCGGACTGAGTATCGCCAAAGCACTCGTAGAACTGCTGGGCGGCAGGATTGAGGTGGAAAGTCACGTCAGATTCGGCAGTCTCTTCGCGGTAACGCTTCCATTGATGGAAGGAGATGAGGAAGTGCTGCAACGGAGCGTTATAGAGTCAACCGTTCTGCCGGAAGGACTACGGATAGCGATACTGGATGATGACACCGTAGTCTTGAAAATGACCGTTGAGATGC
>CADACW010000097.1 GCA_902786565.1 uncultured Prevotellaceae bacterium
ATAGGCTATGCATGCCCATTATTCTTATAATTTTGAAATAAATTTTCTTATAATTTTGAGCGAAGCGACCATATTATGAGGGGGTACTGAGTAGTTACTCAATCGCAGCGAAGCGAGAATAATTCTTAACTCTCAATCGCAGCGAAGCGAGAATAATTCTTAACTCTTAATTCTCAATCGCAGCGAAGCGAGAATAACTCTTAACTCTTAACTCTTAACTCTTAATTCTTAATTCTCAATTTCCTCCGGTCTTGCACGATGTAGATGCCGTTGGGAAGGCCTGAGAAGACATCGGGGCCGGATGCGCCGGAGCGGCATATCCGGCCTTGCAGGTCGTAGACGGTCACCTTAGGTGAAGAGCCGGCGGAAGTCTGTGGGGCGGTGATGTTGCTCTGGTAGCCCTCTTCGCCATAGTAGCCTTTGGCCAGGGCCTCGACCAGTTCGGGCTGGCTGAACTCCGGCACGCTGCGGTGCGTGCCGTCGGTGAGACCCATCCAATAGAACGTCCCGAAGCCCTTAGCCTTGCACTGTTCCACAAAATAGCGGGCAAAGGCCAGCAGGTTGGCACGGTTCTCGTCGTATGCCTTGCCGGTGGACTCCCCCCATTCGCCAAAGATGACGGGCGCTCCCTTGGCCACCAGATTGTTCTGGAGGTTGCGGAGGGTGGTCTGCAACTCACTTTTGGCCGCCGTCAGATTGTTCAGTTCAGGATAAGAGTGCACCTCGAAGATGAGATGGCCCTTGCCGGCAGGGTCGTCGGGCAGCACCATCTTCTTCAGCGGATCTTGCAGATGCGTGCTCCAGTTGCCGCGCCCGTCGCAAGCCCCGTAGGTGCTGACGATGAGGTTGCGCTGGGCGTTGTTGCCACCCGTGGCCCGCACGGCACTGACGAAACTCTGCGCGTAGGCGTTGATGGCATTGTAGGCCGACGTGGCGATGGCGGCATTGTACTGGCCGTCGGCAGCAAACGAGGCGAAGCACCACGAGCGCTTCACGTCGAGCATTTCGTTGTAGCCCTCGAAGAGCAGATGCTCGTCATAGTCGCGGAACTCCTCGGCAATCTGTGTCCACAGGGCCTCGAAGCGGGTCTTCTGCTGCGCATAGTTCTGCTCGTCGGCGATGAGCCAGGCCGTATTGGCGGCACCCGTGTCGTGGTGGACGTTGAGGATGCAGTACATACCCTGCCCTATGACGTAGTCCACCACCTGGTGCACACGCTTCATCCATGCCGCCTGCACCTGCGTGCCGATGTCGTCGGCCGAGGGTGTCCACACGGTGCTGTTGCCATTGAAGTTGAAGCGGGCCTCCATGTGGGGATACCACGTTACGGGCACACGGATGGCGTTGAAGCCGGCGTCGTGCATCATCTTCATCAGCTTGGGTGTGGCCTGCGGCTGGCCCCAGGCCGTCTCGTAGTTGGCAGGCAGGCGCTGCGACCAGCGCTCAATCCACATGTTCAGCGTGTCGCCGGAGTTGCTTTCAAGGGTGTTGCCCAGATTCCACCCTAACCGCATATTGGCCACGGCATCGGCGGCAGACTCGAAAGCATCGGTCTGGCACCAGCCCCTAAAGGCCACAGCCAACAGGCATCCTATCAAAGCCAGGCGTCTCATCGTTTCGCTCTACATCAGCCGTCCTTTCTCGGCCAGTGTGTCATAGTTGTTGTTCAGGTTGCGCCAGTCCACACGGCCCTGCGTCGGGATGGCGTTGATGTATTTCTCAATGTTCGTATAGCCGTCGCCGTTCAGGTCGCCATTGGCGTCCTTCGGGTCGTTGGGGTTCAGGCCGTTGGCGCGCTCCCACTCGTCGGGCATGCCGTCCAGGTCGCTGTCCTTGTAGGGCTGCCAGTCGCGGTACTGCGGATAGCCGCCCATCTGTCGCGGGTCGGTGATGATGCCCTGCTTGTACGAGTCGTTCTTCAGCCGGCGGTACTTGAATGTGCCCTCCTCGTTCTTGCTCTTCTCGTGCAGGCCCCACATGTCGCCGTAGGGGTTCTGCTTCACGCCCGTCTTCTTCTCTATCTTCTGCAGGTTCTTCTCGTAGTCAGGCTCGTAGTAGGCCACGCCGGTGCGCACCTCCTCGCAGATGCGCTGGTCCACAATGTCGCGGCAGGGCACGGTGGCGCCGGCATTCTGCAGCACCCAGTCGAAGGCCTTTTCAGCACCCATGATGCTGACGAAGGGCATCTCGAAAGGCTCGTTGCTGCGCATCAGCGCCAGTTCGGTGGCGTCCATCTCGCCGTCCTTGTCGGCGGTCTGTATGCCGCCCTTCCAGTTGTCCTTGGTAATCTCAGGGTAGCCCTCCATCACGTTGCCCACGGCATAGATGCGGCCGAACTGCTTGAAGGGGAACAGCCCCTGCGAGCGGCTCTCGCTCTTGATGATGCGGTGACCCACGGCACTCTCCTTCGGAGTCAGCGGGCCTGGCTTGTAGTAGTTGTTGATGAAGTTCGACATGGTGGTGTACTCGCCGCCATCAGCGGTGCGGTGCACCCAGTTATACACAATGTTGTTGACAAAGTTGAACACGCCGCCCCACCCTATCGACGGGTTGCGGCCCGTATTGTCGGCCCAGAGGTTGCGCATGAAGGTGGTGTTCTCGCCGCCAATGGTAGAGCCGAAGGAGTGGTTCCACGTGTCGAGGGCCTTGGCCGAGATAGTGTTCTGAATGGTGACGTTCACCGTCGGTTCCTTGCGTTTGTCCTTGCCGTCGTGCAGGTCGAACATGTGGCGGTAGAACGAGATATTCTCGTCCAGTCCCCACTCGCACGAGCAGTGGTCTATCATAATGTTGCCCACGGGGTTGCCGCCAAACGAGTCTTCGCGGTGCCATACCAGCGTCTCGCCGCGACGGAAGCGCATGTGGCGCACTATCACGTCGTGGGTGTCCACCTGGAACGACTCGCCGGCAATGATCACGCCATCGCCAGGAGCCGTCTGCCCGGCAATGGTGATATAAGGAGCGCGCACATTGACGGGCGACTTCAGGCGGATGATGCCGCTCACATTGAACACCACGATGCGGGCGCCGCCCTGCTCGCAGGCCCAGCGGAACGAGCCAGGGCCGCTGTCGTTCAGGTTGGTCACCGTGAGCACCCGTCCGCCGCGTCCGCCGAAGGTGTACATACCACCGCCTTCAGCACCGGGGAAGGCCGGAATCTTGGCCTGCCGCAGGTCGTAGGGGCGCGAGGCCCAAGGCACGTAGGGCCGCCCGTTCTTAGCCTCCTCGACAATGATGGGGAAGGCAGCCTCCCAGGCAGAGTCGCTATGGGCTTTCCATTGGGTCTCCAACGATTTAATGAGGCTTTGAGCCTCGTCGGTCAGTTGCGGGTACTGGGCGTGGACAGCCCCTGCTGGCAGCAGAAATGCAGCGGCAAATGTGAACAGTTTTTTCATAATCGTAGTCAGTCATTGATTGTCTGCCTGCAAAGTTACACTTTTTGCCGATAATAGCAAAACAAAGCCATTTTTTTTCATCTTAATCACGATTTTTAGTGAAATTTCTTTGCAGGTTTAAGATTTATTATTACTTTTGCACCCAGAGCGGGAAGGACCCGCACTGGCAGAAGAAGCATTATGCTCAAAACTTGCGAAGTGGAAACGTAGGAAATTTTCAATTGCAAGGTTGATAACAACAAGAGAGCGGTAAGGCTTCCACGCTTAATGCGTGGGGCTGTAACTAGATTTCTTGTTATCAGGTTTTCCTACGACCTCCACTTCGGAACTGGCAAAGCAGTCCCGCGCTTCTGCCGTGTATATAATCAAAAGGTGGAATAACTGAAAACTCAACTACTATGAGCAAACATTTTAACGACTTGTTATCACGAATAATTGCCATAACGCTTTTGCTTATGGGCAATTACGCCGTGACTTTTGCTGACGAAGTGACTGTCCTTACCGCTGCAGACGTAATAACCGATGCAAATGGTAAGGCAAATCTTGTGGTGAAGATGGACTTTGACACTCAAGAGACTCTTGTTGGCCTTAACTTCTCATTGGTTCTTCCTGAGGGTGTAGACATCTCCAGCAATGGCAGAATCAGCAATGAGACTTTCGTTATTTATTCTGACGAGGATGCCTATAATGAACTTGTTGCAGAAGGCGACATTACAGGAGCAAGTGCCTATATCATTCCTTATACTAATGTTAATAAAAGGACTGAAGGTGGTTATCTGTACAACTTCATCGACCAGACATCTAAGACTCCGTTTGTGAGCACTCACGGTACTGTGATTACTATCCCCTTGAAGGCTGATCCCGTTGACGTTAAGGGTACTGGTAAGATTTTCGACATTGGTCTGTCGAACAATATGGACCAGGGCTTTGCTACCTTTAGTAAGGGTAACACCATCGCAGACGTGGAGTTTAAGATTAATGGTGGAGGTTTGTCTATGCCATCTTTCGAATGTAACGGGACCTTGCTTTCCATAACATCCACTGACGACGCAGCCATATATTATACGCTTGACAACACAAACCCAACATCTGCGAGCACACTCTATAAAGAGCCAATCACTCTGACAGAAAGTTGCATAGTGAAAGCTATCGCTATTAAAGACGACCAAACTTCAGAAATAGCGCAAAAAGAGTTTATATTTGTATCTGAATTTAGTTTTGACCAAGCTACATCCTTACCCGAAACTACGACGACGCTCACACTATTACCAACTCCTGCCGAAGCCATTTTCGACCCTTCAAAAGTCACGTTTGTTATAGACGATAAGGACAATTTGCCTAAGGGTTGGAACTTGGCAGATTTTGAGTTGGTGTCAGCACAAGAGCATAAGTGGAATGTGGTGCCTCACAGTATGGGAACATTCACCTATAATATATTATACGATGGCAAAAACATGGGAACTGGCTCTGTGGAAGTGAATCAGCAGCTGCACCTGACAGACGGATGGCAGTGGACGGCCCTGCAAGGAGGAACTATTGGTAACATCAACAGCGCTCTTGGCAGCAAGTTGGACGAGGCACGCTCAGAGACGGCAATGGTCATCAACGACCCACAGGCTGGAGGCTATTGGGGCGCATTGAACTCAATGGCAAGCGGACAGACCTACAAGGTGAAAATGAACAGCGAGCATACATACAACATCGCGGGAAGCGCCAGCGCATACCACAATATGATGCTCAGCCCCATAACCAAGGAGGTGCACGCCGGCTGGAACTGGGTGGGCAACCCTTACCAGTACTGGCAGGGCATCAACGACATCTTCACCAGTAGTAGCCAGTTCACTGAGGGCGACATCGTGAAGACGAAGGCACAGTTTGCCACCTATACCGATGGCAAGTGGCAGCCCGCCATTTACGTGGAACCGGCTCAGGGTATGATGGTCTATAAGCAGGCAGCCAGTCAGATAGGGTTCAACTCCGAGTATGGTATGCAGCAGAACTTCACATCGCCCGCTGCATCGCGTAATTTTCAGCCTTCGGTCATAAATCTTCAATTTTCAATGGTCGATGACAGTCGTTTCGATGACAATATGGCGATGGTGGCACAAGTGGAGGGCGTTTCCGACCCGTCGGCCATCACCCTGTGGGCTTTCGTTGGCGATGAATGCCGGGGACGTGGCATTGGCGTGGGCGGCCTTCAGTTTATCACCGTTCACGGCCGGCAGGGCGAGCATTTCACCTTCAAGACATTCGACCACACTACCAGCCTTCTGTGCCAAATACGTGAATCCCATCCGTTTATGCCTATCAGCGGCTCGGCCAAGGCCCCTGTCACCCTCCATGCCGGCCCTGTAGAGACTGCCATTATGAATATAGAAGACAGCGGATTGGGCAAAGCCAATACTGTTTACGACCTGCAAGGCCGCCGCGTGAAATCTCCAATCTTCAATTCTCCATCTTCAATCCAGAAGAAGGGCATCTATATCCGAAACAACCACAAGGTTGTAATCCATTGAACTACTTTCAAACAGATAATATAATTATTTCAAAAATAAAAACAAAATGGAAAAATACAAAGTTTTTATTTTACTGTGCCTTTTGGCCTTTCCAATCACGACTATCGCACAGATAGAAAGAAATGGCGATATTCAAGGTGACGGTGTTGTTGACGTTGCAGACATTGCATCACTTATTTCTTCTACAAAAGGGGGGACTCTCTTAAATAGAACTTCTGACATTAGAGAAATACAGTCTATTATGACCCGAAAAGTGCTGCGCGCTAATATTTCTGGTGGTGTAACTGTACTTACTGCAGATGACCTGTCAATAGAAAAGGGGGAGACGGCTCAACTCGTTGTTTATATGGATTATGAAACAACTGAAACCCTTGTTGGATGGAACTTTTCACTTTATCTGCCAGAAGGCATAATAGTTCCTTATGAATATGACAAAAAGGAGGATGAGTACATCTTTGAATATGAAGCCTTCGGAAATGGATATGTAAACTCCAAGCCTATTGCTAATCAAATTGAAATGAGACCTAGGGCAGATGGCGGCTACCTTTTTACGGGTATTGACCAAAAGGACAAAGAACCTATGGTATCCACACATGGAAAGCTTATTACCATTACGCTGAAGGCCAATGCACAAGTAAAAGATTTTGGAAGAATTAGCTTGATTGGTCTTTCCAACGACTCAGATCAGGGCTTTGCCACTTTCGGACAGGGCAATACCATCGCAGATGTAGAGTTCGGCATCAACCAGTCGCCATCTAATGATGGTGGTGAGGGGTATTCATTCTCCAATTCAGGAAACTATGAATCTTCGTCAGTCTATTTCTTAACCCTTCAGAACGCCTCTGGTGCTTCTATCAACGACACATACGCCGCTACACAGGGAGCTATAGGTGCATATATAGGCGATGAGCTGCGTGGTGCTAGCGAGCCAGTATATCTCGACGGGAAAAACGGCTGCCAAGCTTTCTGCCTCCGTGTATGGGGCGACAGCCAGGATCCTAACACCGTGACGTTTCGCATACACGATGCTGTCAAGGGAATAGAGTATGAATTAGGGAGCCAGAGCTTCGGCCAAGGACAGGATATCACTTACGGCAAGCCCAGTTCTCCTGTTTCTATGACCTTTGCACCGATTGAAAGCATCAAACTGCCATCCGATAATATTTCTGTAACCAGAGGTGGTACTACCAATGCTGCAGTGTCCTACCTTCCTGCCAACCATTCCTCGTTACTCTCCACTTTGAATACTGTGTTCACAAGTAGCGACGAAAGTGTCTTTACGGTATCTTCCACCGGGATCATTACAGGCATAGGCAATGGTTCTGCCACACTTACAGCCAATGTTTCTTCAGCCAATCAACTCTGTTTCAAGACTACTGCTACAGTATCAGTTTCCAGCAACAAGGTTGCCAACGTAACATTCAACTACGTAAACCACACACTTACAATGAGTTGCGCCACTGAAGGTGCTACTATACACTACACACTTGACGGGAATAACCCGACGGCAAGCAGCCCGACCTACTCCAATCCACTAATTATGACAACTGCGTGTACGGTTAAAGCCATCGCAGTAAAGGAGAACCTCGACAATTCAGACATTGCTGAAATAAAAGTTATAGCAGTAAAGGCCAAAGCTGTGGAGATGATCTACGGCGACCCTGTGCAAGCACTGGATTATAGCGTCGAAGGCGGTGAAATTAGCGGGAAGCCCATACTGAGTACAAATGCCACCAGCAGCTCAAATGTCGGTGTGTATGACATCACCATTGAGAAAGGCGACATCACTCATCCGTATCTGATTCTGGAGGGTGCCAAGCTCACCATCAACAAGGCCCCGCTCACCGTGACGGCCAAGAGCTATATCATTGCGGAGACCGACGCGCTGCCAACCTTCGAGGCCACATATAGCGAGGAAGTGCTCACCAAGAAGCCCACGCTCACCAGCGATGCCCCAGAAGCAAAAACACCTGGCACTTATACTATCACGCCTGCCGGTGCCGAAGCTGTGAACTACTCAATCACTTATGTCAACGGTACACTAACCATCAGCGAGGTTGGCACTATCACCGTGAAGGCAAGACCGTGGCAAAGGAGATGACTTA
This sequence comes from uncultured Prevotellaceae bacterium, assembly GCA_902786565.1. Taxonomy (GTDB): domain Bacteria; phylum Bacteroidota; class Bacteroidia; order Bacteroidales; family Bacteroidaceae; genus Prevotella. Next base: position 8,017 of record CADACW010000097.1, read on the forward strand.
CGGCGATGATGTGCCAGAACTATCATATACTGTGGAGGGCGGAACGTTGAACGGCACACCTGTGCTAAGTACTGAGGCCACCAGCAAATCCGATGTGGGCAAATATGACATCATCATCGACAAAGGAGACATCAACTATCCGCGACTGGAGCTACAGGGTGCCATACTGAGCATTGAGAAAGCTATGCTGACCGTAAATGCCGGCACTTACACTATGAAACAAAACGAGCCGAGACCAGAATTCAAGGCCACTTACAGCGGATGGAAGAACGATGACACCGAAGCCGTGCTCACGAAACTTCCAACTATTACTACTGATGCACCAAGCAACAATATACCCGGTAATTATCATGTAACAGTAGGTGGAGCAGAGGCCAAAAATTACGATTTCAATTACATACAAGGAACACTCATCATTAGCGATGCAGATGTAATCACCATCGTAGCCTCAGATGTGACCATTGTCTATGGCGACCAAATGCCAGAACTGAAATACACAATAATCGGCGACAATGTAGAAGGCACGCCAACACTGACTTGCGAGGCCAATGAGTTTTCTAACGTCGGCGAGTATGTCATTAAGGTGGAGAAGGGAACTATCGACTATCCTAACCTGAAGCTTATAGACGGCAAACTGACCATCACGCCAGCCCCCTTAGCAGTCACCGCCCGAAGCTACTCCATCGTGGAGACGGAAGAAATGCCCACATTCCAGGTGGATTATAGCGGATGGAAGAACAATGACAACGAGGACATGCTAACCACAAAGCCCATCACCACCTGCAGCGTGACAGACGAGAAAAAGCCTGGCATTTACGAAATCAACGTCAGCGGTGCTGTAGCTAAGAACTACTCCTTCACATACGCCTCAGGAACGCTGACCATCACCCAAGCACCCACCATAACCGTAAAAGCCATAGCAAAAGAAATGACTTACGGCGACGAAGTGCCAGAAATGGAATATGTCGTGGATGGCGGAACTCTGAACGGCACACCAGTACTAAGTACTGAGGCCACTAGCCTGTCCGACGTAGGTGAATACGACATCACCATCGACAAAGGCGACATCAACTATCCGCGACTGGAACTACAGGGTGCCATACTGAGCATTAAAAAAGCCAAACTGACTGTCAATGCAGGCACTTACAATATGAAGCAAACCGAACCGAGACCTGAGTTCAAGGCCACATACAGCGGATGGAAGAACGGGGACACCGAGGACGTACTCACCAAGAGACCCATTATCTCCACCGATGCACCAGACGACAACACGCCCGGTGAGTACATAGTGACTGCCCACGACGCAGAGGCCATGAACTACGACTTTGAATACATCTCTGGCAGACTAATCATCTACAATGCCGATGCCATCACCATCATGGCCACGGATTTCAGCATTGCCTACGGTGATGAAATACCGCAGCTGACCTACTTTACCTCAGACAGTTCTATTGAGGGAGAGCCAACACTCATCTGCGAAGCTAATAAGGCTTCAGACGTGGGCGAGTATGACATCATTGTTGAAAAAGGCACCATCGACTATCCGAATCTAGTACTGGTCAACGGTAAACTGACCATCAACAAGGCGCCGGTAGAAATCATCGCCAAGAGTTACACCATCAACGAGACCCAAGAACTGCCAACCTTCGAGGTCGAGTATAAAGGCTTCAAGAACGGGCAGAATGAGAGCGTGCTCACCAAGAAGCCCACACTTTCCTGCGATGTACAAGAAAACAAGGCTCCCGGCGAATACATCATAACCGTGAATGGAGCCGAGGCACAGAACTACTCCTTCACATACAAGTCAGGCAAACTGACCATTACCAAGGCAAATACCGTTACAGTATCATTCGCTGTAAACAACTTGATGCTGGAAATAATTTCTGAGCCAGAGGATGCCACTATTCACTATACAATTGACGGTACAACACCTACTGCAAATATCGGAAACGAATATAAAAATCCTCTGTCACTTGCTTCGTTTGGCGAGACTTGCACTGTGAAAGCGATAGCCACAAAGGAGAATTTCAACCCGTCGGATATATCACAATTTGTGTACCAGCGCGCAGACTATACGGTGGCAAAGCCAAATATTGAGGTTAGCGGTAATATGCTGACATTATCAACAACAACCGAAGGAGCCAGCATCTTCTACACAACTAACGGCGACACCCCAACAGCAGAAAGTTCACTCTTTACAGCGCCAATACCTGTTACAGGTAATATGACTATAAAAGCCATTGCCACATTGGAAGGCAAGATGTTCGATTCGGATATCGAAACTTATATTGTAGGTGGTTTCCAAGTAGAGACACCAGTTATTACATTCGATTATGCTACAGGTACATTGACCATCACGTGCAATACGGAAGGAAGCACTATATACTACACCATTAATGGAAATACGCAGAATTATAGTAGTGAAATCAAGCTGACCGACAACAGCACGGTTAGGGCTTGGGCCACCGCAGAGGGATATAATGATTCTGAGGTGGTAGAGTTTACGCCTATATCTGACGTAACGATTAATGAAAATGAAGAAACCATTGAAATTGAAGGTGAAGTGACTGAGGACGAACTGGAATACATAATTAACGTCATAGGAGAACAAGTGGATCATGTCAATATGGAAAATGCTACATTCAAGGATGGAGTGATTGCCGACGAAGCATTTGCTGGTATGGATATGCTGACTATTAGCCTTCCAAAAGACATCAAAACCATTGGAAACCATATCTTTGCCGGTTGCCGCCGACTGGCATCAATTGTTTGGAACGCTGACATAGACATTACTGCATCGGCGTTGGAAGGCATAAACAACCCCAATCTACTACTCTATGTCAGCAGCAATGAAAACAGCAAAAACGCAGGAGTGCCTAATCGCATTGCGGCTGGTGTTGCCGAAGCTATCACCCTTTCTGACCCCGTCGAACAGGCTGCAAGTAGAACACGTGCTTCTTCATCGACTTCCGACTGCAACTTCTTCTGCCCCATCCCCTTCACGGCCAACCATATCAGCTATAGCCACATCTACACCCAGCAGACGGGTATGGGCGGCGAATGTCGGGGCTGGGAGACCATCGCCCTGCCCTTCGACGTGCAACGGGTGGAGCATCGCGTGAAAGGGGCAGTAGCACCCTTCGGCAGCAGCCTTGACGCCCCCCACTTCTGGCTCTACGAGCTGAACGGCACAGGCTTCGCCACGGCCACGGAGATAAAGGCCAACCGACCCTACATCATCGCCATGCCGCAGCACCCAGACTACGCCGCGAAGTACTGCCTCGGAGGCGACAGCATCACCTTCTCGGCTGCCAA
>CADACW010000098.1 GCA_902786565.1 uncultured Prevotellaceae bacterium
TCATCTTACCCACGCTCACTGCGCTAAAATTCTTGCCTGTTGCAATTGTCTCAATCTGTCTCATGATTTTATGGTTTTAAATGTTGTTTGTTTGTTTTTACGATGCAAAGTTAGTATGGAAAAACCAACTTTGCAAGAGGGCACTTTTTGGTGGGATAGTTACCAAAAAGTAGGAATTGTGAAGGCATCGGACTTGGCAGAAAACGACTTTAACGAAGATTAACAAAGTATAAAACCGTTACTTGGTTCCTTTTGGTTACTTTTGTCGAAAAATCCAAGGTTATGGCAGATATTAAAGCGGAGTATTTAGCCTGTCCTATCAGGCAAGTGGTGAGTCGCTTCGGTGACAAGTGGTCGATGTTGGTGCTCTTCATGCTCCACAGGAGCGAGACAGGTGTATTACGTTTCAACGAAATCCGCCGTCTGATGACGGACTGTTCCCAAAAGATGCTCTCGCAGACATTGAAACGTTTGGAGCAGAGCCATCTCGTCCATCGTGAGGTGTTCCCTGAAGTTCCTCCCCGTGTGGAGTACTCGTTGACGGAAACGGGCAAGTCACTCATACCTGCCATCATGGCCTTGGTAGAGTGGGGCAGTGAGCATTTCAAAGAGGTGGTGACGGATTAGAACTAAAAATGGAAGAATTATTAATGGAGTGACATTTTTTCTGAAAATAATTCATTTTTCTCGAAGGAATTTGTGATTTGGGGTACTAACTGTTTGAACAAACTCCAGAAAAGATGAATGGGATTGAATTAGCATTCACGAAATTGGTCCGAGAGTACCGTAAGACAATCTATACGGTGTGTTACTTTTTCTCAGACAATCCCACCTATGTGGATGACCTCTTCCAGGAAGTGTTGGTCAACCTCTGGAAGGGCTTTCCCAAGTTCCGCGGCGATAGCAGTCCCAAGACATGGGTATGGCGCGTCAGCCTGAACACCTGCTGCAAAGTGGATCGAGGCAAGAAACGGAATGTACCAACCTTTCCGTTGCGTGTCTGTTGCATCAGAAAGGGAAAGTCACCATTTCGCGCAGTCTTCTGATTATCTTGACAGCCGTCGCCATCATACTCTCTGCATCAGTCGTTGCCATTTCAACGCTGATGGACTTCACAGAGTTGGCCAAGGGCGGTAACTTGCTGTCGACAGCCTTGATCTCATTCTTGGGTCTGATGTTCCATAAGACGTGATATGAGGGTTGGTGAGGGCAATAGTCCTACCAACCCTTTTTTCAAATTACTTCCCTCACATAGATTGTCAATGGAGGAGATGTCATTTCCTTTTACGGATTACAATTATCCATTTAATATGTCGAGGCCTTTGACTGCGTGAACAGCCATTGCCCGTCACGCTTCACCAACTGGAATGTGAGTTGTAGCTTCCAGGTGTGTTTGCCGCCACCGAAGACTGCCGCAGAGACACGGCTTTGTCCCTGAAGTGTAGCTCGGTCGTTGTTGACGGTCACATCCAGCTGCTCATGTTCCGCCGAGTAATAGTTCAGCGTACCGTCGGCAATGGCGTGGATGTATTCTTGCTTCGACTGGTGCATCCCCGTCATGTGTATCAGCACGAACTGTGGCGCATGAATGCGTTCGAGCGTAGCGGTGTCCTTCTCCACCATTGCCTTGTACATCTGATGGTAGAGTGCGATGATTTGCTGTTTGTCGTCCATTGTCCTGTTGTCTCTTGCTTGTTGCCCTACTAATGAAAGGGCAAGTGCTGAAAGGAAGATGATTAAGAATGACCGCATCAGTGTGTCGCCTTGAGGTACTGCAAGTCGCCGTACCAATAAGAGGCTGTGCAGCCACCGTCAATAAGCAGGTCGGCACCGCTGATGAAGCGGCCGCGTGAGGACATGAGGAACTCTGCCAGGTCGCCCACCTCGTCAGGAGTTCCGGCACGACGGGCCGGCATGCCCTCTATCATTTTTAGGTAGCCATCCTTGCGTGGGCCATGCAGTTCATCGTTGGCCAGCGGCGTGATGATGATTCCGGGAGAGATGCTGTTGATGGTGGCACCCCGACGTCCCCAGCGTGTAGCCTCGTACATCACACGCAACACATTGCAACGCTTCGAGTACTGATAGGCTTTCAGCGTGTCGTTGATTTCCTTCAGGAATGGCAGTTCCAACAGTTCATCCACAGGGGTAGTGGCCAGTGCTTCATTCTGTTCCTGCGGCAAGGCAGGCAGCCGGTGTCCGCTCTGCGACGAGATGATGACGCCGCTGCCACCCTCGGCAATCACCTTGCCGAACTCCTCCAGCAATACGCTCGTTCCGTAGAGGTCAACGCGGAGAATCTCTTCCACTGGAGCTTGTGACGGTGACACGCCGGCGGCATTCACCACGTTGGTCACCTCACCCTTGTTGGTGGCGAACTCCACCAACTGCAGGATGTCCTCTTTCGAGCCGAGGTCGCATTGGAAGGTCGAGCACTCAAAGCCTGCGTTCTCCAACGTCTTGGCTGCCCGCTGGGCATTCTCTTCGGAGTAGTCTGCCAACACAATGTGCTTGCCAGCCGACACACGGCGGATGATCGCCTGTCCAATACTGCCAGCACCTACCAATACTGTTACTTGTTTCATAATGTTTCTATTATTTATTCAGTGCATTATAGGTAGTATCGTCTACAGGCTCCAGCCATTCATTCGAAGCGTCCTGCTGAACATCCTTATGATAGGTCAGATGCTGGAACCAAGAGTCCTTCTGGGCTCCGTGCCAGTGCTTCACCTCGGCAGGCACGGCGATGACGGTGCCAGGGGTCATCTCCACGGGGCCCTTCCCCCATTCCTGATACCAGCCGCGGCCAGCCACGCAGATGAGAACCTGCACCTGTTTGTGGTGGGTGTGCCAGTTGTTGCGGCAGCGGGGCTCAAAGGTGACGTTCATCACACCACCGCCGACATCAGCCAGGTAACTCTTGCCGATGAAATACTTGCCGTAAGGATTGGGCTCGCCTTTGGGCCATTTGCTTTGCAGGGTGTAGCCCTCGTTGCCGAGCCATGCCGTGAGTTCATCCACCAGCTGCTGGCTGTTGCCCATATTCACGGCACCCTGTTTGTGGGCGGCAAGTTGCGGAGCAACGCCTTCCAAGCCGCTAAGTGCGGCTACGGTTACAATCTCGCGGTCGGCAGCGGAGAGCTGGTCGCCGGCGAAAATGTCACCGAAGAGATGCGCTTTGAGATAGTAGTCGTCCTGCGGGCAGAAATCATAATCGAACGGACGGCCTGATAGCTGTGTCTGGTTCTTAACACCCAGTTCGTAGGCTTTGCGTGCGTCATCCCATTCGGCAGGGCGCGTCCAGGGCTTTCCCTCTTTCCAGTTGGGCTGCTTGTTTTCCAAGACTTTGTTCAGCACTCCAAGCGCATTCAGCGAGCGCGGGAATCCTGTGTAGGCATAGAGTTGCGAAAAAGCCTCTTTCAGCTCGTTGATGGTCACTCCGTTGTCCAAAGCCATGCGCACGGCAGGCTCCAGACGTTCCATATCTCCCTGTGCCATCAGGCAGGCACATGCCGCCAATCCTTTTTGACGCTCAGTCAGCGTCGTCCCATTTACTGTTGCCATAGTCATTATTGCAAGTAATAGAATGGTTATTCTTCTCATATTAACCGTAATTTTGATTTGTCGAACATACTCCGCTCGGCAGAATTCATGCGAGCATGATTCTGCTCTCGCTTATCCGTAGTTTTGGATTAGATACTTCACAAACTGCGGGTCGCTGAAATTGATGGTGCCAGTGTCGTGCTGGTTCATCGTGGCTATCAGTGCCATGTCTTCGTCGGTCAGCGTGAAGTCGAAGATGGAGAAGTTCTGCGCCATGCGCTCCTTGTGGCTCGACTTGGGGATGGCCACGATGCCGCGCTGGGTGAGCCAGCGGAGGGCCACCTGGGCGGCAGACTTGTTGTATTTTGCGCCGATAGCTGCCAGCATCTCGCTCTTCACGATGCCATCCACGCCCTGTCCGCCAAGAGGTCCCCAAGCCATCATTTTCGTGCCACACTCAGCATGTATCGGTTCGATGCCTGTCTGCTGGATGAGTGTGTTGCACTGCAACTGGTTCACCATGGGCTTCAGCTCCACATAGTGGGCGAAGTCGAAGAAACGGCCTGCCTGGAAGTTGCTCACGCCGATGGCACGTACCTTGCCGGCGCGATAAGCCTTCTCCATTGCCCGCCAAGTGCCGAAGACGTCGCCATAGGCCTGATGGATGAGCAGCAGGTCGATGTACTCCGTCTGCAGTTTGCGCAGGCTCTCGTCGATGCTCTTGGCAGCCTTCTCCTCGCCGTTGTTCGAAATCCACACCTTTGTCACGAGGAACAGGTCCTCGCGCTTGATGCCGCTCTTGCGCCAGGCATTGCCCACGCCTTCCTCGTTCTGGTATGCCTGTGCGGTGTCTATAAGTCGGTAGCCCACGCTCAGGGCATCCGTCACGCACCGCTCACACTCGTCAGGGCTTACCAGAAACACGCCGTAGCCCAATGTCGGCATCTCAACGCCGTTGTATAGTTTGATGTATTCCATAATGCTTGAATTCTTATAATGATGCTAATAAAATTTCCTTGATATCCTGCTCCGACAGGGGCACGTAGGCATTCTCCAGTCCCTCGTTCACGGCGATGTGATGAGCCATCTCGTCGATGCGGCTGTCATCAATGCCAACCTCGCGCAGGTGCATAGGGATGTTGATGCTCTCGAAGAAAGCGTAAGACGCGTCGATGGCTTTCTCTGCAATTTCCTGCTTGGGCAGCGTGGCGTCGATGCCGAACACGTTGATGCCGTATTTCACGAAGCGGTCGATGGTGCGGTCGCTGAGGATATGGCGCATCCAACGCGGGGTGATGATGGCCAGGCCCTCGCCGTGGGTGATGTCGTAGTAGGCGCTCAGGGCATGCTCGATGCCGTGGCAGGGCCATCCCGAAGGACTGTTGCCAAGTGCATATATGCCGTTGCAGCCGAGGGTGCAGGTGAACATCATCTCTGCCCGTGCGCGATAGTCCTCCGGATTCTCCAGACAAGCCCTGGCATTCACCATCAGGCTCTTCAGACCGGCCTCGCAGAATCCGTCATTCAGCAATGTGGAGTCCTCGCAGAAGTACTGTTCCATGATATGGTTCATGGCATCGGCACAGCCTGCTGCCGTCTGTTTCTTTGAAACAGTGAATGTGTAGCGGGGGTCGAGGAACGAGCAGACAGGGAAGAGCAGCGGATCCATGTAGCCTATCTTGTCGTTGGTCTCCGTGCGGGAGATGACGCCGCCGCAGTCGTACTCGCTGCCGGTAGCTGCCAAGGTCAGGATGTCGACGATAGGCAGGGCAGCCTGTGCCTTCACCTTGTAGGAAATCAGGTCCCATGGGTCGCCGTCGTATTTTGCTCCTGCTGCAATGGCCTTTGAGCAGTCGAGCACTGAGCCGCCGCCCACGGCCAGGATCACATCGATGTCGTGGGCCTTGCAGAGACGTACGCCGTCGAGCACACTGGGGTCGTATTTCGGGTTGGGCTGTATGCCTGAGAGTTCTGTTATCTCGAAGTCCTTCAGCAGCTCCTTCACGCGGTCGTAGAGACCGATTTTCTTGATGCTGCCGCCGCCGTAGGTCAGCAACACACGCTTGCCGATGGCCGCCATCACTGCCGGCAGTTTCTCTATTGCATTCTCGCCAAACACAAGGCGAGTGGGGGTCATGTAATCAAAGTTCTGCATAGTCCTTATTACTTTTTACAGTTAATATCCTAATCCTTTCAGCCACTTCTCGACCTTTGCTTTTTCTGTGCGCACCTCATGGCCGTAGATGCTGAAGCCCTTCTGGACGTTGGCGCCAGGGAAGGCCTCCTTCACGTCCTCCACGCAGTTGGCGAGGCCTGAGCCCTCGTGGGTGGTGAAGGGGATGACGGTCTTGCCTTTCAGGTCGCCCCCGTGCTTCTTGAAGAAGGTGAACATCACCTGCGGATAGGTGCCCCACCACACGGGACCGCCGATGAAGACGGTGTCATACTTCGTCAGGTCGATGTCGCCCTCATACTCGGGCAGTTCGCCTTTGTTTGCCTCTTCCTTCGCCAGGTTGATGAGTGGGGTATAGGCCATGCCGTCATACTTGTGGGTGACGATCTCAAACTGTTCCGCACCTGTTATCTCACTGATGTAGTCGGCCACGATCTTCGTGTTGCCCACCTCGATGTTGCCTACTGAGTAGTTGTCTCCCGCATGTGAGAAGAACACCACCAATGCTTTTCCGTCCTTTGCCATAGCTGTTGTCTCGTTTGTTTTTGTTTCCTCATTTTCACCTGCCTCTTTCTTACTGTTACCGCCGCATGCAGTGGTGACCAGCATGCAGAAAGCCGAAGCAAGTATCAGTTTCAAATAGTTTGCCATATTATCCCAGAGTTTGATTTGTTGACCATTCGAAATGCTGCTCACGCTCGCTGATCCACCAGCGGCCGTCAATCTTCTCGTACTTGTCATAGTAGCGTACGGCATGGGTGGTCAGCACGTCCTTTCCGTCCTGCTCAGTCACCAGCGTGGCCAGAGCGTAGCATGTGCCTGTGGCATGCGTCTCGTCAACGAAGTCCACGTTCTGCTGTCCGTTCATGTGGAACGACACCTTGGCGGCACCGAAAGCCTTGTACTGGCGGATCATGTCTTGCACGTCGCGGGCTTGCATTCCCAGCTTGCCACCAAAATAGACATTCAGTTTGATGTCCGGTCGGAAAATCTCCACGTAGCAGTCCTGGTTGTTCTTGTCACTCTCTGTTGCATAGAAGTCTACTAAAGCCTTCAACTCCATGCGGTCTTGCATTCTGAAATCCATTATCTTGTTGTTTTTAAGTTTCACGCTGCAAAGATGCGATTAAGCGAGAGCAGAGTCAAACCTGTTTGAACCATGCCGAGCGTGAGCATCTTCGCTGTTGATTATTTCCGACTGCAAAATTACGGTGATTTTTCGATACTTTGTTTTCATTTTTTGCGCCACGATTTTCACTTTTTGCGCAAATGTTTTTATGTATGGAAAAAAATGTATAATTTTGCCCAATAACAGTAGTGACATGAAGATAGATTTTCAATATTCCACAGACTTCTACGGAATGAATTCGGCTGAGTTGGACAACGCATGCATGCACCTGCTTTGTCTGGAAGGGGAGGGGAGCTTTGTGTTCAACGAGCATTGCTACCACATCACGAAAAACGACTTGGTGGTGATACCGATGCCCGACCGGGTCGGCAACCTTGCGGGGCATGACGATTTGCAGGTGGAATGGTTTGCCGCCGACTACAAGTTCCTTCAGGGCCTGCTGCCGTCGAACAACTACAGCATCGGAGGCAGCATCTCGCTCAACCAGAACCCAGTCATCTCGCTCACTGAGGAACATGCCGACCATATTCTTGCTGACTTCCACCGGCTTCGCGATCGCATGGGTGACAGGCACTTGTCGTTCTACCGTGAACTGATGGGGAGTCTCTGCCTGACGATGATGTACGACATCTTCGAGTCTCATGCTCGGCGGGAAGCCACAGACTCGCATACCGACCGCACTGCCTATATTGTGAAACAACTGATGCAACTGCTTGCCACTGGCATCAGCCGCACGGAACGTAATGTGGGCTATTATGCCGGGCAGTTGAACGTGTCGCCGAAGTATCTTTCTTCCACCATCAAGCGTGTGACGGGTCATAGTGTCACCTCGTATATCGACCGCCATACCATACCCATACTAAAGGACTATCTGGATGACGAACGCCTGTCGCTCACCCAGATAGCCGAATTGATGAATTTCACATCGCTATCGTACTTCAGCCGCTATTGTACGAAGCATCTCGGCTTGTCGCCCAGTGATTACCGCCAAAGTCTGCAGCCGAAGTATGACTGAATGCTTGTCCTACTTTTTATGGAACATACCAGTTCGACAGGACAGGCGGTGTTTTCGGATGATTAGTAGTTGTCAATTTGCCAGTCAAACACCTCGTCATCGGTCGCTTGGGGATACTGGTGTTTTTTGACCAGTTCCGTGACGGTGAAGGTTCCCTTGAAAGAAGAACCGAGCAACAGTGCGATGATCCGGTCAACCCGTTCGTTGGCCTGCTCGAGAAATGGGTTGTATAGGGATTTGCAGGCGTTGATGGTCATGCCCCCTGCCTTGCTGCATTCAAGCCATCCACTATTAGCTTCTAGGCATTTCCGGACTTCGAAACGCTGCATGAGCAGAATGTGAATCATCTGGCTTCGCTCTCGTGGGCTCCATGTGAAGTCTTTCTCTGTCCATGGTGTCTGAAAAGCCTTGTCCCGCCATTGGAACAGCCACTCCAGGATGGTTTTCCTGTCGGTTTCATTTATGGGGGATTTTTCTAGTACTTCAAGATCGTATCTTCCGCCTTGGCCGAATACGGCTGACGTGTGGTCATAGGGGATGTCCGTATGTGGAATCACGTCGCCTACATAGGCGTGGATGACCGCGATAAGTCGTTGGAAGAATATCTGGTCGCTCCATACCAGGTCCTTCATCGGTTTTCTCCTAAAATCCCATGCGGCGAGGAAAACATATTCTCTTACGAGTCTTTGGGCATCCCAAAATATCAGCATGCTGTAAACAATAATGTAGTATGGATTAGTTATCACTTAAGTTTCGGAAGTCCTGTTATATTGATATACAATTATTTACAGTAGATTCTTTTAAAAAGTGTATGGATAATCAAACGATGATACCATTAAAATGCCTCCTTTTGTGAGGATTTTTTACTTCATACTTGAATTGTCATATCTAGGTTTGATGTTGAACGAACCCCGAAGGGGTGGTCAGAGTACAGGCAGGTGGTGGAGTGCGAAGCACGGAACCCCTGCTAAAATAAAAAGCAAGCCTTGGTTTTGTATGGCATTTTTACTTCCGAAACTTAAGTTATCAGAGTGTCCATTTTCGAACACCTTGAGTGTCCGAAAATGGACACCCTATTTTGTGCTATTGTTGATTATCAGTGAGTTATGAGTTTGGTATGGAAATTGTGTAAAATATGGGCAAAGAGAAACTCAAGTAAATAATAACAATGGAAACAATCATTCAACTTAAGGAAATCTGTAAAGTCTACCGTACCGACGAGGTGGAGACACAGGCGTTGGAGAATGTGAACCTCGAAGTGCGCAAGGGCGAGTTCCTGAGCATCATGGGACCGTCGGGCTGCGGTAAATCGACGTTGCTCAACATCATGGGACTGCTCGACGAACCTACGAGTGGCGAGATAGAATTGTGCGGAACGAAAATAGACCCGAAACTCTCCGACAACCGCTTGGCAGAATTGAGGAACAAGACATTAGGCTTTGTCTTCCAGTCGTTCCACCTCATACCGACGCTCAACGTGCTCGACAACGTGATGCTGCCTTTCATCTACCGTGGTATGCGCAGCAGCGAGCGGACGAGGCTGGCGAAGGAGGTCCTTGAGCGCGTGGGCCTCTCCCATCGTATGCGCCACCGCCCCACACAACTCTCCGGTGGACAGTGCCAGCGTGTGGCCATCGCCCGCGCCATCATCGGCAACCCCGAAATACTCCTTGCCGACGAGCCGACTGGAAACCTCGACTCAAAAATGGGTGCGGAGATTATGGCATTGCTCCACAAACTGAACAAGGAGGATGGTCGCACCATCGTCATGGTGACGCACAACGAGCACCAGGCGGCACAGACCGACCGCATCATCAAATTCCTCGACGGACGACAGATATTTTAAACACGAATTACCATGAATTGAACACGAATTATTCAAAAAATAATTCATGACAAATTCATGGGTCATTCATGATAATTCATGTTAGATAAAAAAGAATCATGATTAGTAAATTCCTGTTATTCCTACGCCATGCCATCGCGCTGATCCGCGAAGACAAACTCTTCTCCGCCATCTACATCGCGGGCACGGCGGTGGCCATCGCCTCGGCCATGGTCATTGCCATCTTTCTGAACATCGAGTTAGCGGACATCCCGCCGGAGTCGAACCGCAGCCGCACGCTCTACCCCCTGTATGGTTTCTATACCAAGTCGCTGGCCGACAATGGCCGCAAGTTCGACATGCGCTACTCCACGCTCGCCCTCGACTCCTGCTTCCGGCGACTGAAGTGCATAGAGGCCGCCACTGGTGTCCGTTCTGCCTACCCGGATGTTACCAACGAGGGCGGACAGCATTCGACGGTTGCCTATGCCTTATGCACCGACCCCAGTTTCTTCCACCTCTACGACCTGACGTTCCTCAGTGGGCGCCCCTTCTCCGAGAAGGAGTTCCGTCAGGGCGAGCGTGTGTGCATCGTTACCGATAAGATGGCCAAGAAGCTTGATGGTGCCACGCATGTCTGCGTTTGTGGCAGCAATGGGCGGTTCCCGTTCCGTGTCGTCGGTGTGGTCAAAGCAGTGAGCGCACTCATGAAGTATGCCACAGCCGACATCTACATTCCCTATACAGTGGAAGTCAACAAAGATGACAACCCCGACCAGAACCTTGACCAGATTAGTTACTCCGGCCTGCTTGACGTGCGTCTCCTGCTGCGCGAGGGCTGCAGCCGCAAGGATTTCCTCGACGAGATGGAGCCGCTGTGCAGGAAATACAATGCAGCCAACAACGCCAGGCTTGGCAAGGACTGGGGGGTGTGGAAGATAGATGCCGACACCCACTTTTTCAGGAGAATGAACTTCTTCAGCCACACCGGCGACCAGGACTTCTCGATGAAGGCTAAGGAACTGACGCTGCCTGCACTGCTGATGCTGCTCTTCCTGCTGTTACCCGCCATCAACTTGAGCGGATTGGTGTCCAATCGCATGGAGGCCCGCCGCGCCGAGATGGGCATCCGCAAGACTTTCGGTGCCAAGCGGCGCACACTGCTCAACGAGGTTGTCCACGAGAATCTCGTGCTGACGCTCCTCGGCGGTATCGTCGGTTGGCTGCTGTCGTGGCTCTTCATCACGGCCGTCAGCCACACCGATGTGGTCCATCGCATGTTTCGCGGCTTCACCCTAATGGGCAATGAGCCGAGCCTCGATATCCGGATGTTCTTCACGCCAACGCTTTTCTGCGTGGCCTTCGCGTGCTGCGCCGTGCTCAACCTCATGGCTGCGCTCATCCCCGCGTGGCACTCGTTGCGTAAACCCATCGTTGAATCACTCAATCAGAAAAGATGAACCAGACAATAAAGAACTTTTGGGCCAACCGTCGTCAGAATGCTTGGATAGTGGTGGAGATAGCCCTTGTCGCCATCCTCAGTTTCTACTTCCTCGACTATTTCGTCGTAACCTTCTACGACACACACCTCTGCCGCCTCGCAGGCGATTTCGAGCGCGACCACTTGGTGGTGGGGCAGGTGGGCATGTCGCCCGAAGCCGCCTCTGACTCCATAGGCGAGGCCTCCTTGGCCAACCTCTATGCCCTGCGAGATAAGGTTCGCGCCCTGCCCGAGGTGCAGTATGCCGGACTGGCCTCAGACTTCGTGGGCGAAGGTTATTCGTCCCGCCTCTCCACCTTTCGCGCCGAGGCCGACACCACGCGCTGGTGCGGTGCCAACTCGAAGTGCTTCTTGCTTGGCGAGCAATTCTTCGAGACACAGG
>CADACW010000099.1 GCA_902786565.1 uncultured Prevotellaceae bacterium
GACCGAGCGGTCCTTGAACCACTGCTGGTCGGCCTTCTGCATCTCGATGATGATTTTGTCGCCCTGTTCGTTCTCGCAATAGACGTCGAAGACCGAGCGCCGGTCCTCCATCGTGTCGCCCAGCTGCTCAGGCGGCAGCAGTGTCAGCGAGCGTATGACCTCTTTGCCCTGAAGCAACGCATTGATGAGTTCCAGGGTGATGTCTTTGTTGGGCTCCGTGCCGAACAGCAGCTTGAAGCCGTAGTCGGTATAGGGATTGATATATCTGCCTCCGGGTTCCATAGTGTTACCTCTTAGTTCATTATCGTTTGCAAAGGTAGTGAAAAACCACAAAACCTACAAATAAAAAGCCGGAAACTTTGAAGCGATATGCAAATCTTCCTCCTTCGTGACCAAATAATGAATAAGTGGCGGCGTGTCTTCTCGACGCGCCGCCACTCGTTATTATGCAGCGGACTTCATTTCCTCACGGATGAGAGGCCCGCCTTAAAATGCTGTTATTCTTCTTCGTCTTCACCCCAGGCGTTGAAGCTGCGAGCCATACCAGCAGCACCTTTCTCAGCCTGGCTCTCTGTCAGGGTCATTGTACCGCCAGTCTCAGTCACACCGCTAAGATCTGATGCAGCAATCATCTGTGTCAGTACTGTCTTGACAACTGTAGTTGTCGGGTTCATATATGTCTTTTTCATTGTTATGTTCTCCTTTCCTTTTGATTACTTCATGATTACTTTCTTACCATTCACAATGTAGAGACCCTTCTGAGTCTTGGCCATGCGCTGGCCCTGCAGGTTGTACACCTCGCCGTTCTTTTGCTCGGTGGTGTTGATGGCCTCAATACCAGTAGTGGTCTCACCGTCAAGACCGATGAAGGTGAACTGACGAGAACCAGCCTGGCTGACGCGCAGATAAGCCTTGCCTGCTGCCACGCTGTTGTTGTTGGCGCGGTAGAAGCCAACCTTTTTGCCTGAGGGCTGAGTCAGAATGAAGTTGTAGTAGCCATCGGCATCATAATTCAGACCAGTCACGCCTGTTGTAGGAGCGTAGAGAATGTTGTCGCTGATTGCTTCAGCACTTGCAATCACAGGCACGTCGGCAGTAGCGCCCTTCAGCAGTACGCCAGTACCAGCAGGCACCTTAGTGGCGGGAGTAAAGGTCACCACGTCGCCACTCACAGTAGCTGTGAAAGCAGTCAGACCGCTTACGTTAGTGAAGTCAAGAGCCTTTTCGTGGTTGGCATAGGTAGCAAAGCCAGCAGTGCCAACGGGAACGGAGACAGCTTCGCCAGTCTTTGTTATGAGCAGATAATCAAATACTGGAGTGAGGCTGTAAGTGATATTCATTGTTATTGTATGCTCACCAGCGCTTAATATCTGGTCACTGATTGTTTCAACATGAGGTGTGTTTGCACTTACTGTAATTGTCTCGGAAACATCTGCACCATCAATAGAATAATTGAAACCGCGATTTGTTCCATTTGTGTTGTTCATTCCTAAGGAAAGAGCATATACTGCCGTCTCTGGAACAGAAAATGAGAGAGTTACATAGCCTCCTTTAGATGACATAGCAGAATAACCGCCACCATTTGACAGCACAGTACTTCCAGTAGCTTTGTTAGAATTAGAACCTTCTTTATAAATGTCCTCAACTTCACCGTAGAATACTGCTTTATCTACGATTTCATAGTTATATTCAAAAGCAGCAGCAGCATTTCCCATAGTATATGTTTTGCCATAAACATTGGCAGAGAAAGCATCGTCGTTAAGAGCATAGTAAGCATCATCATATTTGATAACTTTGTCAACAACTATTGTGTACTGGGAACCCTCATCCACATCTGCGGCTGAATTGTATGTCTTAAGAGTAGTTTTAACTCCATTAATAGTTGCTACGGCGTTTGCAGTCCAAGGGTATGACTTTACTGTTGTCATATCTGTCAGAACAATTTCCTGAACAAATGGAGCTTGCTTTTGATTGCTGCCACCTGCGTTTTGGTTGCAGTACATGATGAATGTCAAGTCCTCAGTACCATCGGCATTGCTAAACTCTTTTGTAGAAGCTGCCCAGGATGCGTTGTAAGTCACTTCGTCTGAGTTTCCTAATTTAGCCTTTACAGTACGGTTACTGGATGTGTAGATTGTAACTGTTGCCTTATATCCGGCAGGAACAACGAAACTGATGTTTTCATCAGTATAGCTACCAACAGCATTAAAACCTATGCCTAAAGCTGTTGATACGAAGCCGCTTTCTCCCGTAAAAGTAACACCACCTGAAGTAACAGCATTTGCATTAGCATCATACTGGTTTCCTCCTTTAAGCGTAACACCTGTAGCTCCCCAGACAGCCGTGTTATTTTTGAAAGTCCACGTGGTCTGAGCACACACACTTGCCCCCATCGTCAGCCCTGCGGCCACGAGGAGCGTCTTGAAAAGTTTTAATTTTCTCATGTTGTTTAGTTTGATAAGTTAATAAAAATGAGTTAATAGCTTTTTCTCTAAAATGTAGTATATATTATAAAGTGGTGGAAATGCACTCGATGCGCATAGGCACTATTAGGACACTCCTGCCACTAAATTCGGGTGCAAAAGTACACATAAATATATAAAAAACAGACAAAATCTGTATTAAAAAAATAAAAAACAGCTGAAATGCTAACCTCTCTGCCATTGGCAAAGGCTTCAGTCCCCGTAGGAAAAAGGTGTGCCGCCCGCAGTTAAACATTGTTGAGGCCGGAGATAAAACTAAAATTACGACGTAATTCAGATAAATTACGTCGAAATTTATATAAATTACGTCGTAATTCAGATAAATTACGTCGAGCCGTTAAGTTTAGGCCGGGGCAAATGGGTGTTTGGCTTGGGGCTCCGCCTATTTTTCTGCGGAGGCGATTTTGCCATTGGCGATGGTGGCCTCGATGGTGCGGCCGCCGAGGGTGCGCAGGCGGAAGCTGCAGTTCCACTGGCGGGGCCAGGCGGGGAAGAGGATGGGCTGGCCGTCGGGCGTCTCCTGGAGGAGCATCTCCTGCAGGCCCACCATGCCGGCGCCGCCACGGTTGTGGTCGGGTGCCCAGTCGAAGCCGGGGGCGTAGAAGGCAGTGAAGCGGTAGGGGCCGTCGGCCAGCTTCGCCAGGTTCAGCCGCCGGGCCTCGTCGGTCAGTCCCAGACAGGCGGCCCAGATGTTATCCTGCTTCCAGCCCTTTATGCTGCGCATCTGCAGGGCGTGCGGGTCTTTCCAGTAGGTGTTGCGGGCAATGTCGAGCCCCGGACGTCCCATTCCGTAGATGCGCCACGGCCAGACGGGGTAGAGCTGTGGCGTCTCCACATTCTGCACTCTGGCCCAGGCCACGGCGGGTGCTATGCACGTGTCGCCGCCGATGACGCGCAGGGGGATGGGCGGAACGAGTGAGGCAGCCGACGTGAGGGGCGCGAGGTGGGCGGTAGCCTGCAGGGCGGCAATGGTGCTCGACGGATTGTAAGCCATCTTGTAGGTCTCGCAGCCCGAGCCGGGGTATATGATCAGGCGTCCGTCAGCGTCCAGCTCCTTGGCCCCCAACTTCCGGGCCTGCCACCTGTAGTGCTCCACAAAGAAGCGGAGGATTTCCGCCCCCAAAGGCTCTCCCCTCTCTTTGGGATAGGGGGCGGGGGTAAGGCTGCTGGGACTCTCCATCAGGGCGAACTCCAGGGCCGTGTCCCACTCGTACTCCAGCCAGGCGTTGCGCTCCACGCCCGGGTCGTCGCCCTCCTTGTGCTTGCCGTACTCAGCAGGGTTGGGCAGTCCGAAGTTCTCTATCTGCTCAGTGAACGATGCGCCGCCGTGGCCCCAGTAGTGGCGCGTGCGCAGCAGGGCGTTGGGCAGCATGCGGCGGTAGGTCTCTATTTGCGGTTGCAGCACGTCGTAGTCGCCGCTCTTCAGCAGTGGCCAGTAGACCAGCCGCTGGTTTTGCGCCGTCATCGTGCCGCCGCCCCACTTGCGGTAGTCGGGCGTGAAGGCCAGTGCTGTGTCGGCATAGACGGGGTCGAAGGTGAACAGTCCGCCATTGAATTTGGTGGGCCACTCTCCGCGGGCGTTGCAGCCCAGCATGTAGCGCATCAGCTCGTAGTTGCGCAGCATGGCCTGCAGACTGTCGTTGGGGGTGTTGCTCACTATCCAGCTGCGCTGCCAGTACTGGTGCCACCAGGCTGCGCTGCGCTTTTTCGAGAGGTGAGGGGTGAGCGTGGAGGGGTGTGACGATGCCTTGCCGGCAGAAAGGGTGATGGTGATGACAGAGCGGCGCAGCCTGTCGCACCGGAAGTTCCAGGCGCGGAAGTCGGTGCTGGCATAAGTGCCGGCTGTGGTGCCGCTGAAGCGGAACCCCGGCGCCTGCATGGTGCCCTGCATCAGCAGCGAGCCGATGGGGTTGTAGAGCGAGGCTTTGATGGCGTCTAATTGTTCGCGGCTGACGGTGAAGTCGAACACCGTCTCCCTGCGGTTCTGGTGGCTGAACGTCAGGCGGTCGTCGGCGGCGCTGATGCTGTCGGCAAAGGTGACGCAGCTGGCAGGAACGAGCCACTTGTAGGAGCACTGCTGACATTCGGCCTTGGTGACGGGCCGGTCGCGGTAGCGCCAGCTCTCGTAGCTCAGCACCGCCCGTCTGGTGTGCTGCGATAGTATCGCAGCAAAGACGACGGGGCTCTCCACGTCGGCCCACAGGCGCACCTCCACGCCTCCACCACTTATATATATACAGCCCTCGTCGAGGCACAGCCGTTGGCGGAAGTCGCTGCCGCCGAAGGGCTGGCCCTCCACTCGGAGGCGCCAGCGCCCGGCCTTCAGCAGCGTGTTGTTCTCGTCGAACCAGCCGCTCTGCTGGGCGTAGAAGAGCAGGTCGCCCCCCTCCACCCACACGTTGAGGCCTATGTCGCAGCCGCCACAGGGCATAGACTCGCTGCTGTTGTGGCTCTGTGTGGTCCACACCACGTCGCGTGGCACGTAGCCGGCGGCATTCCGGGCGGCACTGGCCGAAAACACAGCTGCCACGACCGTCAGGGCCGTGGCAAGCCATCTGCTGTAACAACAGGTGTGGTTCATTGTTTCATCAAGTAAGCCTTGAAGTCGGAGAAGTCCTTGCTCATCGGGACGCTCTGCTTCTGGCCTCTCATAAAGGCGGCCAGCCGCTCAGGAATCTCTATGTCGATGCCCAGGATGTCGTCAACCTTCTCCTTGAACTTGGCAGGATGGGCCGTCTCGCAGAACACGCCCACCTCGCCTGGCTGCAACTGCTCCTTCAGGGCGCGATAGCCGCAGGCGCCGTGCGGGTCGAGGGTGTAGCCCGTCTCCTTGTAGCACTGGCGCATGGTCTCCTTGATTTGCTCGTCGGTGTAGGTGGCTCCGCTGATGAGGGCCGTGATGCGCCGGTGGGTCTCCTCGGCCGACAGCTTGCCGCCCTCGCTGTAGAGGTCGATGATGCGGGCAAAGTTTGATGGGTCGCCCACGTCCATGGCGTTGGCCAGCGTCTGTATGGAGGCCTTCGGCTCGTAGCTGCCGGTTTGCAGATAGTTGTAGAAAACGTCGTTGGCATTGTTGGCGGCGATGAACCGCTTGACGGGCATGCCCATGGCGTGGCCGAAGAGGGCGGCGCAGATGTTGCCGAAATTGCCGCTGGGCACACACACTACGATTGATTCCCGGTCTTCGATTTGTGCCACCGCATTGAAGTAGTAGAATGCCTGCGGCAGGAAGCGGGCCACGTTGATGCTGTTGGCCGAGGTGAGGCGCATGTGGCGGTTCAGCTCCTCGTCCATGAAGGCACTCTTCACCAGCGCCTGGCAGTCGTCGAACACACCGTCGACCTCGATGGCCGTGATGTTCTGGCCCAGGGTGGTGAACTGACACTCCTGGATGGGGCTGACCTTACCCTTGGGGTAGAGCACGTAGACGTGGATGCCCTTGACGCCCAGGAACCCGTTGGCCACCGCCGATCCCGTGTCGCCGCTGGTGGCTACGAGCACGTTGACCTGCTGGTGGGAGTCGTCCTGCCGGATGAAATACTGTAGCAGGCGGGCCATAAAGCGGGCGCCCACATCCTTGAAAGCCAGCGTGGGGCCGTGGAAAAGCTCCAGCGAGTAGATGTTGTCCTCGACGTGCACCACAGGGCAGTCGAAGGAGAGCGTGTCGAACACCAGGTCCTGCAGACTGTCAAGGTCTACATCGTCGCCAAAGAAGCTGGCGGCCACATTGAAGGCGATGTCGCGGAAATCCATGCCGGGCAGGTCCTGTAGGAATGCCTTCGGCAGGCGGTGAATCGTTTCGGGCATATAGAGGCCCCGGTCTTCGGCCAGCCCCTTGACAACGGCCTTGCGCAGGCTGGCCAGGGGTGCCTGATGGTTGGTGCTGTAGTACTGCATACTCCTATTTCTTTTTTATTGCAATTTCATTTTGGCTGCAAAGTTACGAAAAAACGAGAGAAGAGCCAAATTTATTTGAGCTTTTCCGAGTGCAAGTAATTTCGGCGAAGCCAAAGTTACGAAAAAAGCTTGTAAAAGCGAAGCGATTTTGGAAGATTAACGCAATTCGGCCTGAAATAAAGGCAAAGAGGGGAAGAATGAAGAAGTTCAATTTGGGTCAGCAAACTGCTACATTTTGCATAGCGATGGATGCCAAAAGAAATAGTAGTTTTGCAGCCAGAATTAAAAAACGGAGTAAGAAACATGAGAAGTACTTTTAACATTCTGTTCTATGTGAACAAGAGTAAGGAGAAGGGAGGGACCACGAGACTGAGTGTCTCGGGGAGGGTACCATGGTATGGTTCCTGTGATGGGCAGGGTTCTTGCTTAAGGCAAGCGGCAAAGCCGAGTCCGATTAAGGGGACTCAGTCGCAGTTCAGTTGTAAGAAGACGATTCCGCTTGAGATGTGGGACCGTACCCTTGCAGATTATCGACCGCTACAAGCACCTACAGGAAGACAAACTGGTGTTCGGCAAGATGCGCTCGACCTTTTGTCGCTTGGCTTGTCCAAGAACTACTGGTCAATGTGCAAGAAGCTGAAAACAGTGATGACCGCCTGTGGCATTGAGAAATCCATATCCTACCACTGTAGACGGCACTCGTTCGCTACCGCTACGTTGGCGCTTTCAAAGGGTATGCCCATCGAGAGTGTGAGTCGTGTATTAGGACACACGAACATCGTCACGACACAGATTTATGCAAAAAACACATCGCAGAAATTGAATGCAGACCTGACGATGTTGGGTGACAAGCTCAATGCTTCGTTCAAAAGCATCAAGTGACGGAACTCGCCGAATGCAAGACGACATAATTACCTCGTCGCCTTACGATATTCCGATGGTGTCATCTTGAACCGCTGGCGGAAAATGGTGTTGAAGTGGCTACGGCTGACAAATCCGCTCATCTCCATGACAAGTCCTATCGAGTGGTTAGTCTCAGCCAGTAATTGTGCGGCATATCGCAATCGCCAGTCTTCTATGAAGTCGCCAATTGACTGTCCGTTGGCACATTCTCTTATGGCGTCAGCCACCAGATTGTAGTTGGTGCCCAGCATCTGTGCCATACTGTCGCGGTTCATGTTGTTGTCGGTATATGGCTTCTGTTCCTTCATCAGTCTGACGATGCGCTGATACAGCTGTTGCGTACCCGATAGTTCTGTCTCAGGGGTATCTTCCAGCATCTGTTCCGCTTCTTTCTGCTTTTCCAGCATCTGCTGTAAGGTGGCATACAGGTCGCGGTTGCGCACGTTCAGCCGGTGTCTGTCTATCATGATGCGCCATAGGGCGAGTACACCCAGTACAACGATGATGACGAGGGCTATAATTATAATAAGGTGTATGCGCTCGCTGGCCTCTTTCTCCTTCAGCGCCATCTCGGCCTCCTGAGTTTTGAATTTCACCTCATACTCTTCAGCCTTGCTGTCGCGCTCACGGGCCATGATGCTGTCTTGAATCACTGAGGCGCGCGTGGTGGCCTCGAAGGCGTGGCGGTAGTCACCCAGTGCCTTATACAGGTTAGCTTTGTTGATGAACAGCGTGCGATATATTTCGCTGATGGTGTCGTCTTGCTGTCGCAATTCCTCCTGTCGTTCGCTCAACTGCTCCACGCGGGCCTTGTTACCCGTCTTAACGTAGTAGGGCAGAATGTTGAACTGTCCTGAACGTGTCTTGGCGTATGATGTCTTCTCATAGCTCTCGGCTGCGCGTCGTGCCTCGTCCATGTGTCCCAGCTCCGCCTCGCAGCAGGCCAGCACGCAGTAGGCACCACCCCGTTGTTTCTCGTAGTAGCCTGCAGGCATCTTGATGCCCTTCTGCTCCATCTCGTCGATAAAGGCCAGTCGCTCGCGGCACACCTGTGCCCCTTCGGCATATTTCTTATTCTCGCCAAGTGGGCACCTGCGTCGTCCATACTTCTGATGATGTCGATGGCTTTCCTCAAATACGCCTCACCCGAACCGGGGCGCTGCAACTCCATAGCTGAGCCTGCTGTGGCGTAGAAGGATGCCTCCTGGCGCTTAAAGCCGCGCTGGCGGGCTAGTTCGATGCCTTCGAGTGCTGCGTTCAACGTCTCTTCGGCCTTTCCCTCCGTCATGCATAGCGTGCTGTAAGCATCGAGTGTAGAGATATAGACATCACTCGTCTTATCCAGTCCTTCGCGGTCCAGTACCAGCCGCATGTAGTGTCGGCCCTGCTTGCGGTCTTGCATAGCCGTGTTATACACATAGCTGCGCATCATGTTACAGCT
>CADACW010000100.1 GCA_902786565.1 uncultured Prevotellaceae bacterium
CCTTGCAGGGAGCCACGGTGAAGACGCTCGCATCGACCACCTTCAGCGACGGCACACTGACGATGAACTTCACCGAGGACCTGACCGGCATAGAGGCCGCCAAGCCATATATCGTGAAGTGGGCCGACGGCACCAGCATCGTTGACCCCGTATTCACCAACGTGACCATCAGCGATGTCACTGCCAACGCCGAGACCGACTATGTCGATTTTGTGGGCACTTACAGCCCCGTCAGCATCTACACCGACGAGAAGACCAACCTCTACCTTGGTGCCGACAACAAGCTCTACTATCCGACGGCCAGCGGCTTCAAGGTGAACGCCTGCCGCGGCTACTTCCAGCTGAAGCAGGGTCTCACCGCCGGCGAGCCCACCAATTCCCAGCAGCCCGGTGTCCGCGCCTTCGTGCTGAACTTCGACGACGATAGTAACGCAACGGGAATTCTAACCACGAATTTCACGAATTCCACGAATTCAGACAATGAGTGGTACTCGCTGGACGGTTGCCGTCTCAACGGCAAGCCGACGGCGAAAGGAATCTATATCAACAACGGACGTAAGGTCGTGATTAAGTGAGAATAAAGCAGAGCTCGCTCATGCTTTATCGAACGTTTGGAGCAGCGAGAGCCATCAAGCTTGCTTGAATGGTCGAGTCGTGACAAACGAAGACGAAGTCAACGTGAGCGAGCTCGAACAAGTTCAAAATCATCATCAAATAGGAGGACATAGCAATGAAGAAAACATATTTGCAGCCCACTATGCAAGTGGTCACGCTACAGCAGCAAGGTATCATCTGCACCAGTCCCGGCGGCTCCAGCGTCACGTCGGTAGGCGGTGGAGTCTTCGACGACATCGAGAGTGACGAAGGCTACCACGGCGGCGCAAGATAGAACTCAGGTTGAATCTTATAATTAGAACTGAACAGGGACAAGAGATTAGCTATTTCCTATAGTCAGCCACAGAAGCCACTCTGATGGGGCGGCGTTCGAGCACGGTGTAGTCCAATCCTATCACCTCACAGGGGGACTGTCCCCGTGTGAGCTGTGTCAGTCCCTTCATGGCTTCATGACGTGCTGCCACCGTGGGCAGCTGGTCCACACGATCTGCACCTTCCTTGCTCTGCCAGAACCGGGCAGCCAGATAGTCGGAAATGGGTGCCAGCATGACCTTGTGTCGGTCTGCTATCTCATAGTCGACTCCTTGCCGGCCATGTTCAGGAAAACCCGTTCGCTTTGTAGTTGTTTCATGCGGCAAAGTTAGAACTGAACAGGGACAAGAGATTAGCTATTTCCTATAGTCAGCCACAGAAGCCACTCTGATGGGGCGGCGTTCGAGCACAGTGTAGTCCAATCCTATCACCTCACAGGGGGACTGTCCCCGTGTGAGCTCAAATTCAAGTTAAATTCTACAAATTTTACCGTTAATTGAAATAATTTGTGTATCTTTGCGGCGACGCCGCAATCGCAATAAACCAAGGGAGGCCGCATCGTTTTTTAAACAGATATAAAACAACAAATAAAATGAATACAACATGAGAATCAAACAATTATTTCTGACACTCGCCCTGCTCTGCGCAGTGGTGCAGGGGACGTGGGCACAATTCAGTTGGGACGGAATCTATGATGACGTGTGGGACGGGCATACGACGACGAAGCCGCAGTTCAAGTCTTCCTTTCACAGCGATTACTACGGTAAAGACTTTACCAACGTCGTCGTCATCAACACAGCGGCGGAGCTTGCCTACATCCGCGACCACTGGAGCGAATATTCCGACTGGCAGGACCAGAAGGTGTATTACAAGCTCAATTACATCGTGAACGCCGACATCGACATGGGCGATGCGGTGTCGTGGGTGCCAATGGCTAATTCTTATGGATACTCTTTTGAGGGCATCTTCTTAGGTCAAGGGCATACCATCCGCATCCATATCTCGGGTACCGACGACAACTATCAGGGACTGTTTGGAAGTCTCTATAACGGTGTTGTCAAGGATATTCATGTGGCTGGAAAAATAGAATGTGGTGATAGTAAATATGTGGGCGGTATTGCCGGCTATTTCGGGAAAAGTGGGGCTATCACTGATTGCTGGGTCAGTGCGGACGTCAGTTCCACTAATGGCCATGTGGGAGGTATCGTCGGTGAGGCCGATAACGAAAACTCGTTAATCGTCGACGTTTTTTCTAGATATTGGGGCATCACTGATGCTAACGGTGCCGTGAATTCTTGTATCATGACTGGTAACGTAACGTGCGATGGAAGCTGTGTGGGCGGCATCATGGGCTTAAAATCAGCAAAAACTCATGTTTACGATGTCGTCATGTATGGTAAAGTGGTGACCTCCAGTAGTCAGGCGAGTATCTGGATAGGCGCTGCTAACACTTATGTAGTTACAGGAAGTCCTGTACTACCGTATAACTTAAATAGCGACTTTACCGCTTACTGGCCCGAAGGCAGCAGTATATATCGCTATGCCAATTTGTTTCCCTACGCCGTCAATATCAACAATGTCGGCCAGGGCATCATGGCATCGGACGCCAAGCGGGTACGCCCCGGCCAGACCGTCAAGTTGACCAAGAAGCAGGGCAATGCCGTGGCCAGCGTCACTGTCAAGGACATCGACGGCAACCCGATTGCCGTCAGCGGCGACGAGACCGCCGGCTGGACGTTCACCATGCCGCGGCGCGACGTCAACGTTACGGTAGTCTATTACGACGATTACGGCTATGTGCCTGACGACGAGTCGTCGGTGGACGTCTGGGACGGCATTTCTCAAAAGGTGCCTACCCACATCGATGAATCCACGGGTACGGTCCACATCCATACGGCAGCTGAGATGGAGTACATCCGTGCCCATTTTGACGATGTGGCTATGACCGGCTACTTGTACTATGAATGTAACTATATCCTGGAGAAAGACCTTGACATGACTGCCAAGACGTGGAAACCTCTGAATAGTATGATGGCTGGATATTATAGGCGCACGTTCAACGGCAACGGCCACACCATCCGCATCAAGATTGAGGGAAATTGCGAAACCAACGATCAGGGGTTGTTTGCGGGTATCTTCTCTGGTGCCATGGTGGAGAATCTCCATGTGGCCGGCAACATCCACTGCAATGACGCGCGATATGTGGGCGCCATTGCCGGCGAGAACAACGGCACCATCCGCAACTGCTGGGTGAGCACTGACGTGCGCTCCGACTGGAACGGCTCTATCATATATGGAGCCTATGTGGGCGGCATCTGTGGCTACTCCTCCGGCACGGTGGAGTACTGTTGCATGACGGGCAACGTGACGAATAAGCGTGAATACGTAGGCGGTGTCGTGGGCAGCAACTCCACATATGGCACCATCAAGAACTGCACGTTCTACGGCTCTTTGTTCAATGACCCTGCATATAATACGAGTGGCAATAAATATGTGGGCTGGTTAAACGGTACGGAAGAAAATATGTACGACACGTACAACTCTGTCCATTACCAATATGCCGATGGAGCTGGTTACCACACGTATCGCGATGCCTACAAGTATCCCTACCGCATCAGCCTCTCCAGACAGGGTGGCTCCACCTACGTGGTCAGTGCCGGTGGTGAGGAGGGCGTTTCCGGCACCCGCCATGGCGAGACGGTGACGCTCACCAAGTCGGGAAAGTGGGAAATGCATAGAGTCGACATCAAGGATGCCGACGGCAACACGGTCAGCTATAGCGGCGACATCAACGGTACGCTGACGTTCGTCATGCCAGCGCGGGACGTCACCATCACCGCCAGCTCGCTGGCCGACTGGCCCACGCAGGGCAGCGGCACGGCGGGCGACCCCTACGTCATCAACAGCGAAAAAGACTGGAACGGCTTTGCCAACAACGTCAGCAGCGGGCGCAACTACAGCGGCCAGCACGTGAGGCTGGCTGCCGACATCAGCGTATTGACGGTGGTGGGCAGCAGCGAGACCAACGGGTTCCAAGGCACGTTCGACGGCGGCGGCCACACCATCACCGCTAACATTTCCGACGCCAGCAACGAGGGCACCGCCCTGTTCCGCTTCATCAACGGGGCCACCATCAAGAACCTGAAGGTGGCAGGCACCATCAGCGGCGGCATCCACGCTGCGGCCATCGTGGGTATCGCGAAAGGCACGGGCAACGTGATTGAGGGCTGCGTGGCCACGGCCAACGTCAGCGGCGGCACGCACATCGGCGGCATCCTGGGCCACGGCACCACCAGCGACATCGCCATCAGCGGCTGCGTCTTCAGCGGAAAGATGAACGGCGGCTATGAGGCCAAGGGCGCCCTCTTCGGATGGGGCGACAACGGCGGCACGAAGAGTGTCACCGACTGCCTCTACTTGATGGCCGACGGCCAGTACACCGCCGGTCTGGACCTCGTGCGGCAGTGGGATGGCTCCGTCAGCGTGACTAACTGCTACAAGACCACCAGCGCCGGCTCCTATGGCACGCAGTGCATCTTCACAACCTCTGCGCCGAGCCAGCTCGGCAGCCTCGTGAAGGATAACAGTCTGGTGAAGGTGTACGAGAAAGCCCTGTTCTTCGACGGCAAGTACTACCTCTCTCCCACCGCCAGCACCAACGCCGGCACGGAGGGCGACCCCTACATCATCGCCGACGAAGCCGACTGGGTATCCTTCGCCACATGGATCAAGGAACAGCACGACGGTTTCACCGGCGAGTACGTGCAGCTGATGGCCGACATCACCGTATCGACGATGGTGGGCACCAGCGATACCCCCTTCAGCGGCACCTTCCTCGGCAACGGCCACACCGTCACCGCTAACATTACTGACACCAGCAACGACGGCACCGCCTTGTTCAGCTACATCAACGGGGCCACCATCAAGGACCTCACCGTCGGCGGCACCATCACTGGCGGCATGCACGCGGCAGCCATCGTGGGCTTCGCGAAAGGCACGGGCAACGTGATTCAGAACTGCGTGGCCACGGCTAACGTCAGCGGCGGCACGCACATCGGCGGCATCCTGGGCCACGGCACCAACAGTGACATCGCCATCAGCGGCTGCGTGTTCAGCGGCACAATGACGGGCGGCGGCTCGGCCAAGGGAGCCATCTTCGGATGGGGCGACAACGGCGGCACCAAGAGCGTCACCGACTGCCTCTACCTGATGGCCGACGGCCAGAACACCGCCGGTCTGGACCTTGTGCGGCTGAGCGGAGGCACCGTCAGCGTGGCAAACAGTTACAAGACCACCAGTGTCGGCTCCAATGGCACTAAGACCTATGCCTCTGCCACCGTTAATGGTGACCTCGGCGACCTGACACAGGACTACGGTGTGCTGACGGCCTACCAGAACGGCATCCTCTACAACGGCATGTACTACATGGCTCCCGCTACCCTCAGCGGCAGCGGCACGGAGGCAGACCCCTACCTCATCAGCAACACATACGAGTGGAACTCCTTCACCATTAACATCAGCAACGGCACCAACTACAGCGGGCAGTACGTGCAGCTGTCTGAAAACATCAGCGTATCGACGGCGGCGGGCACGAGCGAGGCCAATTCGTTCCAGGGAACCTTCCTCGGCGGCGGGCACACCATCAACGCCGCGATTAACAACACCGGCAACGGCGGCACCGCCTTGTTCAGCTACATCAACGGGGCCACCATCAAGGACCTCACCATCAGCGGCATCATCACAGGCGGCATGCACGCGGCAGCCATCGTGGGCTTCGCGAAAGGCAAGGGCAACAGCATCCGGAACTGCGTGGCCACGGTCTACGTCAGCGGCGGCACGCACATCGGCGGCATCCTGGGACATGGCGTTGACAGCGACATCGCCATCAGCGGCTGCGTGTTCAGCGGCATGATGAGGGGCGGCGGTACGGCCAAGGGAGCCATCGTCGGATGGGGCGACAACGGCGGCACGAAGAGCGTCACCGACTGCCTCTACCTGATGGCCGACGGCCAGAACACCGACGGTCTGGACCTTGTGCGGCTGAGCGGAGGCACCGTCAGCGTGGCAAACAGTTACAAGACCACCAACGCCGGTTCCAATGGTAAGTACACCTACGCCTACACCACCGCTCCTGCCAACCTCGGCGACTTGGTGCAGGACTACGGCATGCTGAAGGCATACGAGAACGGCATCCTCTATAATGGCACATACTATGTGGCTCCGGCCACTCTCACTCTGGCCGACAACGCCGACAACAGCACGACGATCAGCAATGCCAATGGCTATGTGGCCAATGTGACGCTCAGCGGCCGCACGCTCTATAAGGACGGCGACTGGAACACGCTGTGTCTGCCGTTCAGCGTGGACGACTTCAACGGCACGCCCTTGCAGGGAGCCACGGTGAAGACGCTCGCATCGACCACCTTCAGCGACGGCACACTGACGATGAACTATCGTCAAGTGGGCCGACGGCACCAGCATCGTTGACCCCGTATTCACCAACGTGACCATCAGCGATGCCACTGCCAACGCCGAGACCAACTATGTTGATTTCGTGGGCACTTACAGCCCCGTGAACATCTACACCGACGAGAAGACGAACCTCTACCTCGGTGCCGGCAACAAGCTCTACTATCCGACGGCCAGCGGCTTCAAGGTGAACGCCTGCCGCGGCTACTTCCATCTGAAGCAGGGCCTCACCGCCGGCAAGCCTACCAGCCCCGTCCGCGCCTTCAGACTCAACTTCGGCGACGGCGAGGGCAACGACATTAACGCTTCGGGAATTTTAACCACGAATTTCACGAATCCCACGAATGCAGACAATGCATGGTACACCCTCGACGGTCGCAAGCTCAACGGCCGCTCGGCCGAAGGACGCTTGCAAGGCAAGAAGCCGACGCGTGCAGGCGTATATATAAATAATGGTAAGAAGGTCGTGATAAAGTAACGAGGAAAACATAAAGCAAAAAAAAAGACATTATTTGCAATTACAAGACAATATGAATAGATTGTTGCAATGGGTGCTCGCCGCCACCCTCGTTTGCGGCGCAAGTGTGTTCACAGCGTGCTCTGACAAAGAAGACAACCCCGTTCAACCCCAGCAGCTGGAGCGTATCATCGCCTTTGAGGGCATCGAGAACGGACGCGACATGGGCGGCCTCGTCATGCAAGACGGGCGGACCGTCCGCTTCGACATACTCGTCCGCAGCGGCAATCTCGCCACGGCTACCGATGCCGATGTGGCAATACTGCGGAACCAGTACCATCTTTCCGATGTGTTCGACTTCCGCTTCGACGGCGAAGTCGCCGCTGCCCCCGACCGTGTCATCGAGGGGGTGAACTACACCCAGCTATCCACGATGCCGGCGGCATTCATAGCGGCAATGTCCTCCGGCAGCTCCAGTACGGACCCGATAGACACGAGGGACGTAGGGGCGCTCGTGATAGGCAAAGCCTTCGACCCCATCGCACAGGAATCTGCCCGCCAACTCTATCCCGCCATCGTGACCAGCGCGGAAGCCCAGGCCTATTACGGAGACTTTCTCCGTGGCGTGCTGACAGCCAAGGGAGGCGTGCTATGGCATTGCTCACAGGGCAAGGACCGCGCCGGATGGGCATCGGCTTTTGTACTCGCTGCCCTTGGTGCCAGCAGGGAGGTCATCGTGAAGGACTTCGACCTCTCCAACCAGAGTTACGCCGGTAAGGTGGAGGCGTTGGCGACACAGCTGCGCGGTAAGGAGGGTGCCGACGAGGCCATGGCCTTCATCCAGGCGATGGTTGGTGTGAGCCGCGAGAACTTCGAGGCGACGCTTGACTTGATAGACCAACGGTATGGCTCACTCTCCGCCTACATAGAGAACCAGCTCGGCTTCTCGAAGGAAGAGCAGCAGCAGTTGAGAGCGAAATATCTGACGAACTAAAAGATTTTATTAATTAATAGAACACACCTAAATAAATATAGCGTTAGCATCATGAGACAAAACGCTCGATGGTTACAGTTTTTTGCTTATGAATGATAAAAAGATAATATGAAGAAGACTCTACTCATGGCCGTAGTCGCCTTAATGACTACAATGGGTGCTTTTGCCGAAGCTGCGTTTACAGCCAAGCAAGTGCCTGTGAACCGTGGTGGTGAGGACGGCGGCACCGTCACCCTCCGTTTCTACGATGACCTGCCG
>CADACW010000101.1 GCA_902786565.1 uncultured Prevotellaceae bacterium
GCCACCTGAGAGGAAGGCATACATGCTCTGCCGCAACTGTCCGTCGTAGGGCGGCCACTGGTTCTGGCTCGACCAGCCCGTGCCCTGGGCATTGGTCTCCGTGATGAGAAAATTGTGGCTGCGGCTGACGGTTCGCATGAAGTCGCACGAGTAGCCGATCCATTGGCCGTCCTGTCCGTTCTGCATGGTGTAATAGACGTTGATGGCTGGGTACTCCATCTGACGGAACGCCTCCACCTGGTCGATGTCGTAGAAGCTGGGCATGAAGCAGTGCATGATAAATTGGTCTGGGCGCTTGTACTCGTTCACGATGTCGGCCTGCCAGTTCAGAAAGTCGGCCGTCACCTTGCGGTTCCAGCGCTCCCACCACAGCTTGTACGAAGGGTTCGTCACACCCTTGCGGTCGTAGAAGTCCTCCCAGCGGTTGATGTTCATGCCCCAGTAGTTCAGTCCCCAGCGGCGGTTCAGTTCCTTCAGGTCGCCATGAAACTCCTGCTTGATATACTCGCGGAATCCCTCAAAGTAGTCGTGATTGTCAATCTTTCGCGCCTCCACCTCGTTATCCACCTGATAGCCGATGATGGCAGGGTGGTGGGCGTAGTGCTCCATCATCTTGCGGATGATGCGCTCCGAGTAGCGGCGGTAGGTAGGGTTCATGAGGTCCATGTTCTGCCGGATGCCGTAGTGGCTCTGCCCGCCGTCCCACGTCTGCGACAGCACCTCGGGGTGCTCTGCTGCCAACCACGAGGGAATGCTATAGGTGGGCGTGCCCAGGATGACCTTAATGCCGGCCTTGTACAGCGCGTCGATAATGCGGTCCATCCAGGCGAACTCAAACTGCCCGTCCTGCGGCTCGAAGAGCGACCAAGTAGATTCGCCCACGCGTACCACTGTTAGATGTGCCTCCTTCATCAGTCGGATGTCCTCGTCGAGCCGATCCGTCGGCGTGTATTCCGCATAGTACGCCGCCCCATACAGCGGTTTGTCAAACTGGAAAACCTTTGTCTCTTTCTGGGCAGATGACGCCATGCAGAGCATCCATCCCACCATCATCAGAATTACCTTTTTCATTGTCCTAATAGATTTTATGGCACAAAGATACCATATTATTCTTTTATAGCCAAACGATTCTTTGCCTTTCCTCTCCTCTTGTTACAAACAAATAGCCTTGCGTTACAGATGGAGAGGCGCATGCGCGGGTAACACCTTACTTTTGCAGTGGAAATAAAGAATAACGATTAGAGACTATGCAGAAAATGAAGAAGATTTGTATATTAGTGCTGCTGGCGGTGGCATTGGCGGCACAGGGACAGTCGTTCCGCGACATCGAGGAACTGAAAGAGATGCGTAAAGACTTGCAGACGGAGGACTCGCTAATGCGCTTGGGCATCCTAAAGGACGAGACCACGGGGTTGCCGTACTTCACAGGCTATAGTTACAATGTGCTGTACGACTGGGACCAATATTTCGAGGCCATCGTGCAGATTTACATGGGCTGGCCGTCGGAGTATATCAAGAACGGCGTGCTGCTGTTCCTGCAGAATCAGCGCGAAGACGGTTTCATTGCCCGCTCGGTTCCCTCTAACCCGTCGCACGACAACGAGCACGTCAAGCCCTTCCTCTCGCAGATAGCCCTCCTTGCCGTACTGGAGTACGGCGAGAAGGATTGGATTCTGGAGAAGAATACCTTTGAGCGACTGAAGAAATACTTGGACTACTGGCTTGTGAATATGGACGAGGACGGCAACGGACTGAGCGAGTGGATGTCGGCGCCGCATACAGGCATGGACAACCAGCACGAGCGGGCCGGTTGGTGGCTCGACCGTTGCTCGGAGGGTGTTGACCTGAATTGCTACCTTGTGCGCGAAATGAAGGCTTTCGCCCGACTTGCGGAGATGGCGGGAAAGAAGAAGATAGCTGCTGAGTACCGCCAGAAGAGTGCCGAACTGGCCGAGCGCATCCGCACGATGCTGTGGGACGAGGAGGATGGTTTCTACTATGATCGCCGCCACACGCCGGCACACTGGTTTGCCAAGAGTGCCGCCGTTGTGGCCGACGTGAACATCCAGAAATGGAAGAAGAAGGATCTGATACCTGTGCGCTCTATAGGTGCCTTTGCCGTGCTGTGGTCGGAAGTTGCCACGCCCGAACAGGCAACACGCATGGTGCGCGACTATCTGTTCAACCCTAAGGAGTTCTGGACGGGAGCCCCCGTCGCTGCTCTGTCGCGGTCGTGCCCGTGGTACACCACCACCAAGTATTCGTCGGACATCGGCTGCGGCTGGCGCGCCAACGCATGGATTCCCACCAACTACATGATTTACCATGGTCTGCGCTACTACGGCATGAAGGAGTACGCCTCGCTGCTGGCCCACTACACTACCAAACTCGTCCGTGAGAACGGCAACCGTGAGTACTACAACTCAGAGACGGGCGAAGGCTGCGGTCTCGACCCCTTCTGGGGCTGGAGCCTGCTGGGCCACTTCTGCGAGTTTGAGGATACACTGGAACAGGATATTACGATCATTCATTAATTGAACATAAAGATGAAACTGAGACAATTGATTATATTGGCAGTAGCCTGCTTGATGGCAGGCACGGCTGGTGCACAGAGCGTGCGAGAGACAATCCGGTTGGACGAGGGATGGAGGTTTGCCCTGGGCAATGCTTCTGACCCTGCCAAAGACTTTGGATGCGGCACGGAGTACTTTAATTACTTGACCAAGGCGAACTCACTGCACAACGAGGGGCCTTACAGCAAGAAGTTTGATGACTCGGCTTGGGAGGAGGTGCGCGTGCCTCACGACTGGGTGACGACGCTGCCCTACGCTCGTGAAGCCAGTCACTCGCACGGCTACAAGACCGTGGGCTATAAATATCCTGAGACCAGTGTGGGCTGGTACAGGAAGACCATCAGCATCCCGGAGTCCGACTTAGGCAAGCACCTGCTGTTGCAGTTCGACGGCATCTTCCGCGATGCCCGCGTGTGGTTCAACGGCTACTATATGGGTAGCGAGCCGAGCGGCTATGCCACGCAGGTGTATGACGTGACGGAGTATGTGAACTACGGCGGCGACAACCTCATCTGTGTGCGTGCAGATGCAACGTTGGAGGAGGGCTGGTTCTACGAGGGAGCCGGCATCTACCGTGACGCTTGGCTCGTGAAGACCGCCGCCGTCAGTGTGGCCCCCTTCGGCACATTTGTATATGCTGACCTTACCGCACCTTACGTCAAGGCCACTATCCACATAGAAACTGAGGTCAACAACCACTCGCTGAGCACACAACAGTGTGAAGTCAGCCACCGCCTGCTCGATGCCGACGGCAAAGAGGTTGCCAAGTCTGCACCCTCAACCCTCACAATAAAGGCGAAGCAAACTCTTAACTCTCAACTTTCAACTCTCAACTTAAACAATCCTCATCTTTGGAGCACCGCCGACCCCTATTTGTATAGGGTAGAAACAATCGTGAAGGTGAACGGCCAGGTGACCGACATTTACGAAACCACTACCGGCATCCGCGACATTGCCTTCACCGCTGACCATGGCTTCTTGCTGAACGGCCAGTCGCTGAAACTGAAGGGCGTGAACATGCATCAGGACCATGCCGGCGTAGGCTCGGCTATCCCTGAGGCCCTGTTGGAGTGGCGCATCAAGCAATTGAAGGCGTTTGGCTGCAATGCCTACCGCTCGTCGCACAACCCTATGACGCCCGTGCTACTCGACATCTGCGACCGCGAGGGCATCCTGGTGATCGACGAGAACCGTCTGTCGGGCATCAACAGTGAGCACCTGCGCCTGTTGGAGAATATGATACGCCGCGACCGCAACCACCCCAGTGTCATTCTCTGGAGCGACGGCAACGAGGAGTGGGGCATGGAGAATGCCGTGGAAGGGCGCCGTGTAGCCGAGGCCATGCGCAAATACACCCGTCTGCTCGACCCCACACGACCCTCGACGATGGCCAATGCCGGTGGCTGGGAGATGGTGAAGGGTCTCGAAGTGGTGGGCATCAACTACATAATGCAGAACGATGTCGATAACCGCAAGAAGTACAACCCCACGTGGAAGTTCGTGGGCACGGAGGAAACCTCTGGCTGCGGCACGCACGGCATCTACTATAACAGTACTGAGCAACCCGGCCACATGCCCAGCATCAACCGCGTCTATGATGAAAAAGGCTTTGAGAACGTCATTGAGCGAGGCTGGCAGTTCTATGCCGACCGTGACTGGGGAGCTGGCCTGTTCTACTGGACGGGCTTCGACTACCGTGGCGAGCCCAACCCGCTGGAGTATCCCGCCCACGAGTCGGAGTTTGGCATCCTAGACTATTGCGGATTTTGGAAGGACGAGGCGTGGTATCTGAAATCGTGGTGGACAGACGAGCCGACACTACACATCCTACCCCACTGGAACCTGAAGGGACACGAGGGCGAGGAGGTTGACATCTGGGTCTACAGCAACTGCGACGAGGTGGAACTGACAGTGAACGGCAAGCATTTCACTCGCCAGAAGATGCCGAAGAACGGTCATCTGAAGTGGAAGGCCGTCTATCAGTCTGGCAAGGTCGTTGCCACAGGTTATAAGAACGGCAAGCGCATCCTCACTGAGACCATCGAGACCACCCAACCCGCCTCTAAACTCATGCTGAAGACAGACCGCCAGACCATCGCTGCCGATGGCCGCGATGTGGCTATAGTGACCATCGAGGTGCAGGACTCGAAAGGCCGCATCGTTCCCGATGCCTGTCCGATACTGACCTTCCGCATAGAGGGCGAGGGACGCATCCTCGGTGTGGGCAATGGCGACCCTTCTTATCTCGGAGCCGACCATCCGAAGGACAAGGACTGTCGCGAGTTCAGCATCCCAGCCTTTAACGGACTGGCGCAGGTGATTATCCAGAGCACCAAGACAGCTGGCTCACTCCAACTGAAAGCAACATCCGATGGTTTGAAAGAGAGCATACTGACTCTCAAAGCGCAATAATGTAGATTGTAACAAATGAATAGCCTCGCGTTACAAATGAATTTGCCCATATGCATATGAAATACTATCTTTGCAACGAAAATTGAAAACTAAAACGAATATGAAACGGATTCTGAACCTTCTACTGCTTCTGATGGCCACGACATCAAGCGTTACAGCTGCCGAGGATATCACACTTTCGGTCAGCGACATCGTCTTCGACTGGGGTGGCTGGGGTGGCCAGGCCAACGCCAGCGAGAATAGCATCACCTTCCCCAACTGGGCCAACAACTATTGGGTCATAGACAACCTCAGTACCGACGAGTACACGCGTCTTGACATGGTGTTTGCCCAACCCGTGAACTACTATCGTATGGTGGTAAAGGCCGTCTATAGCGATAATGGCGAGACAGAGAGCGTGGTCAACTATGGTGCC
>CADACW010000102.1 GCA_902786565.1 uncultured Prevotellaceae bacterium
TTGGTCTGGCAATGAAAAAGCTGGAAAAACTCATCCTGCAATTTGAGCTATAGAACACCTACCACTTAAAAATATCCTGCAAAATGAGCTATACGCCAATATTTTTAACCCCCACCTTGCTTGCGAAAGTTGAATCAGCGGCCAAAGCTTTGTCCGTCAGCTGACGGACAAAGCTTTGGCCGCATTTTTGCGCCAACGAGGTCGGCCCTTTGTACCAATGACTTCGGTTCGTTGTACCACAAAGAGCGGACGTGTCTATAAAACCTCGCCGGAGTGCAGGGGGTGAACTTCTAATAGACTATCACCACCGACCGCTTCTGAATCTGTGCCGAAGAGGGCGTACCCACCACGGTGAGGTGGTCGGCAGGGTCGTCGCTCTCCGAGCCGTTGTCGCAGGCCCAGCTCTTCAGCACCGTGGCGGTGAACGAGCCGCCGCTGACGATGATGCCCTTGTCGCTCTTCAGCGCCTTCGGCTTGCCCACGTCGTTGCCGCCCAGGGTCTTGGCCACAAGGGTGCCGCCGCTGAACTCGATGTTCTCCGAACAGCGTATGCACTTGCCGCCGTCGCCCGTGCTGGTCATGGTCAGCGTGCCGCCACTCATGGTGAAGAGGCTGTCGCTCTTGATGCAGGCTGCCGATGTGGTGTCGCGCACGCCGTCGGCCTCCTCGATGAGGCAGTCGCCCGAGGTGCTGATGGTCACGGTGCCGCCGGCAATCACGGTGCGCGCCTCGCTGCGCAGGCCACGGCCGCCGTCAGAGGCCACATCGACCGTCAGCGTGCCGCCGTTGACGAACAGGCCGTCGTTGGCCTTGACGCCATTGGTACCGGTCAGGGTCGTCACCACGTTGATGGTCACGGGATGGTCAATGGTGATATAGTCGTCGCTGGCAATGCCGTTCTTGCTGTTGGCGTTGACCACAAGGGTTCCCGCCCCGCTGAAGTATATTTGGCCCTCGCTGAAGAGGGTGCCCTTCTGGTCGTAGGTCCGCTCGGCATAGGCGGGGCCGTCGGTCAGCGTGCTGGTGGTGCCCTCGGCGCAGACCACGTAGAGCGACTTGCCGCACTGGTTGTTGATGGCGGGCCCGTCCTGGTTGGTCAGGCTCACGCCGTTGAGTTGGATGGTGTACTTCTTCGACCGGTAGACCAGCAGGGAGCCGTCGGTGGCGCTTCCGCCCAGCACGAGCACCAGGCCCCGCGACGAGACCGAGTCGCTCACGGTGACATCGGCCCCGGTGGCGCTGACCACCCCCCGGCTGTCGCCGCTCACGGTGGCACGGGTGCCGCTGAAGGCAATGTAGATGGTATCGGTCACTGCGGCCTCGTCGTCGTCATCATCGTCGGTCGAGGCCCCCGTCAGCGTGTAGGCGCTGAAGTCGCTGTCGTCGTTCTGGCACGAGGCCATAAAGCCCAGCGTCAGGGCCAGGGCAAAAGGAAATATTACTGACTTCTTCATCGGTTGTCTTACTTTCGCGTTTCGTTGTTAGAACTTAAACTTATAGCCCAGACCCAGGAAGTGCATGTCGGGGTCGTACTCCTCGGCATCGACGTTTCGCATGTCCTGGAAGCGGTAGTACAAGTCCAGAGCGTGCTGCTTCGACAGGCGTATCTCGGTGCCTGCGGTGTAGCGCACCTTCTCAATGGTCCAGTTGTTGTATAGCTCCACGCTGGCGTAGGGGGTGAAGAGGGCGCGTTTGCGGTCGTACTCGGCCTGCAGGCGTGAGCGCAGCTGGCTCTTGCCCTTACCGCCACGGGCATAGCCGACATCCAGCGTCTTGGTCTGGTCGGCAATGCTCATCTTGTAGCGCTCGGGCGTGGTCTCAGGCCGGTAGGTGTACTGCCAGCGCTCGCGCAGCGACAGTTTGATGTTGCAGGGCAGCTTAAAGCTGGCACCCAGCGAGGCATAGAAGCGGTGCTTCACGCCGTGGTAGCTGGGGCGCCACTTGATTTTGGCATTGCCCTTCGACGAGGTGTAGTATTCCACCTTCTCGCGATAGTTGTAGTCCAGCAGCTTGTAGCCGGCATCGGCCTTGAGCCACTTGGTGAGTTTGTACGAGGCACCTATGCCAATGCCCAGACGGTCCATCGTCTTGAAGTTGTTGCGGGTGCGCATGTCGGCCTCAAGACCGATGCTCAACTGCCGGTTGACCTTCTTCTCGGCCTCGGCACCCACAATGAGTCCGCCTTCGCTCTGAGCTAAGGCGGAAAGACTGAGGGCAGCAGCGGCCACCAGTGTGACTAATCGATGTTTCTCCATTGTGATTTCCTTACCATAAATTGTCCGTCCACATCGCTATGGCTCTCGCTGTCGTAGGTCACGCGAAGCACCACAGCATCTCTCAGAAAGTCGATACCGCCCACGTCGACCTTCAGCACCTTCAGGCCGGTGCGCTGCTCCAGGTCGGCAATCAGCTCCTCGCGCCGCTCGGGCTTCGTCAGTTCAGGGCGGTCATACTGTATCAGCTTGGTGCTCTGCACCTTGAGCTTCTTCTCGCACAGCATGATGGCCAACAGCACAATGAGGTCGATGACCACCAGCTTGCCATAGTCGGCCACATGGTCGGGCGTCAGGTTCTCAATGTCCACCATAGCGTGAACCACCGACAAGCACACGATGATGAACAGATAGGTCATCTCGCGCACGGGCATCGTGTCGGTGCGGTAGCGCATGATGGAGAAGATGCCAAACAAGCCCAGGCCCACGCCCATGGTGGCCTTGCCGCGGTCCATGCCCATCATAAAGTAGACCAGGAAGAAGATGGCCACAGAAATGAGCATAAACGTGAAGTAGAAGTCGCGGCGGTGGCACTTCCGGTAGTAAAGGCGGTCAACGATGACCCAGTTGACCACCACACAGATGAGAAAGCGCAACAAGGTGTTGCCAAACTCGCTCATAAACAAATTCAAGATACTGTCCATACAAATTTTTTGGGGTTTATTGATTAGTAGTTTGTTACAATTCGTTGACGATGATACGCTCCACATCGCCCAGCTTCGGCTTGAACCGGTTCACGGGCAGGCTCTCGTTGGTCATAGCCGCCCCCATGCAGTACTTGCTGAAACCATGGGGATGGATGTGCAGCCGGCGCAGCATCTCCAACACGGGCGAGAACACCTGGCCGTCGCGCTTCAGCTCTACAACCACCAGGGGGCCCATGTCGCGGTCGTGGCCGGTCAGGCAGTTGTGGAACTGCAGCGACGTGTCAATGGTCAGCCGCTCGGTCTTGGCGCGGTTCACCAGCGTCACACGGCGGAAGTAGTTGTGCATGTGGGGCACCAGCGTAGAGGCATCGAAACGCAGATGGGCGGCCAGGAAAGCCTGCTTCTCAGGGGCGGCCAAATCCATGTCGGCCACCTCGATGCGTTTCTTCTTCGTACGCCCGTGGTTGTTCTTCGTCTTCACCTCCATAAACTGCAGGTTGGAACTGACATAAGTGCGGAAGCGAATCTTCTGGCGACCCGTGTGGCCAAACTGGTGCTCACGATACATGGCAAAATCGGTGGTGTCGAAATAGGTGGTGTCGTACAGCATATTACGCTCACCGTCGATGTCCTGGGCGTAATAGTCGCCAAGAGCCATCGAGAGAAGCTCCATCAGCCTCGGCATGGTCGTCACAAATTTGGTGTCGGTGCGGTTCATCAGCTTCACCCCGCTCATTTCGGCAAGCGTGATAGGCGAAAACTGTCGTAGCAACTCTTCCATAAAAGTCAGTCTATTGGGTTTGTGCTGACAAAATTACACATTTACCCCAAAACCGACAACTGTTTTAAGCAAATCGACGCTTTTATTCAACAAAATTAATAATTTATTTGCAATTTTACTCATATTTTAGTAACTTTGCACTCCGAAATGAACAGATTCAGACAGATGTGTATATGGCTGGGCCGACTGCCACACAGCGCAGGATTTGGGGTGCAGTCGCCTACTGACTATCGGTTCGTCCGATACGTCATCTGCGAGTCGTGGCCATACTATGCCTACCAGACACTCGGAAAGGGCGACGGCTGGCTCAGGAAAAAGCTGGGCAAGCTCTACTTCCGGCTGGCAAACCATCTGCAGCCACACATCATCTTCGACGGCATCGGAGTGGATAGCTATCTCAGGGCATCATGCCCAAAAACTGTCATCACCAACCAACTGCCCGAACAGGCCCTGAACACCCCCACACTCATACTGGCGCCCATACAGACCGACTACCAACAACTGCTGGACTGCTGCGGCCAGAACACCATATTGGTATTTGAAGACATCTACAGCCAGCAACCCTTGTGGCACTGCATTGAGTACGACAAGCGCACCACCGTCACCTTCGACCTCTA
This sequence comes from uncultured Prevotellaceae bacterium, assembly GCA_902786565.1. GTDB lineage: Bacteria > Bacteroidota > Bacteroidia > Bacteroidales > Bacteroidaceae > Prevotella. Next base: position 4,319 of record CADACW010000102.1, read on the forward strand.
CTACTGCGGCATCGTACTCTTCGACAAAACACGTTCTACCAATAATTATAAAGTCAACTTCTGAAATATGAAAATCACCAAAGTTTACACCCGACGCGGAGACGCCGGACAGACCGACATCATAGGCGGCATACGCATCAGCAAGACAGACGTAAGGCTGGAAGCCTACGGCACCGTAGACGAACTCAGCTCACACCTCGGACTGCTGGCTGCCATGCTCAACCAATGCGACGACGCATCAAAGGCAGAGCGCGACAACATCATACGCATACAGAACAACCTGTTCAACGTCTGCTCACATCTGGCCACCGACCAAAGCCAAACCCCACTCTACCCCTCGGCACAACTGGCAGAGGGCGAAACCCAACTGCTGGAGCAGGCCATTGACAGCATGAACGCACAACTGGCAGAGCCGCAAGGATTCATACTGCCAGGAGGAACCATGGCCGCCGCGCAGGCCCACGTATGCCGCACCGTATGCAGAAGGGCAGAAAGGCGAATAGCAGCACTCGCAGAGATCGCAATAGTGGGCCCCGAAATCTCACAATACATCAACAGATTGAGCGATTATCTGTTCATTTTGGCCAAAATAATAAATTTTAACACAGGACATAGCGAAATTGTGTGGCAAAAAACTTGCAAATAGAAAATATTTTACTACTTTTGCGCCCGCAAAAAGGAAAACCCTTTTCTGCAAGCCATAATAGAATAGTAAACTAACAAAACTAACCATTATGTATTGGACACTTGAACTTGCCTCAAAACTGGAAGATGCCCCTTGGCCTGCTACCAAGGACGAACTCATAGACTATGCCATCCGCTCCGGCGCACCCCTCGAAGTGCTGGAGAACCTGCAGGAAATAGAAGACGAGGGCGACATCTACGAAAGCATCGAAGACATCTGGCCCGACTACCCCACCAAAGAAGACTTCCTGTTCAACGAGGATGAGTATTAAACGTTAGATTTTAATCTAAGTAATTTAAAATCAGCGAGATAAGCAAATTTTATTTGTTTGTCTCGCTTGTTTTTTACCGGTTTGTTTGTCTAAAAGTTAGTACTTTTGCACATCCTCAGGAATAATAAGACAAACAAATAGTAATTATGGGAAGACCAAAGAGACTTTATCCGTTGGGTAAGTATCGTCTCCGCACTCCGAAGACGATAGACAAGAGTAAGACCTATCCTATTGAGTTGGAATACACATGGAATAGGCAGGTTCTAAGGAAGTCAGCTAATATATTCGTGAAAGCAGCTGACTGGAATCAGAATGGAAACCAAGGGCGTGGCGAAATACGTTCGAGTTACGGTAATGAGTATAAGAGACTCAACAAGGTGCTAATGGAGCGAGTTGATACCATGGATGCACAGCTTGCGGAATACAATGTCAAGCATCCGAATCAAATTACTGCGGAGGTCTGAATATTCTCGTCATAAGATTGGACGCAGTAGATATAAGAATGGTATTTGCTGTATGAACGTTTTCACAACCTTCTTGCGTGCAACGAACCAAGGAACATACGAAATGGACAAGATATATGTGGGCGATATTACCCCAGAGCTGATAGACGGCTATATAACTTGGCGACGAGATATAAGGCAGAATGGTGACGAGACGATTAATCACTCTCTTACTCCAATTCTCAAAGCCTGTTCGTATGCTGCCGAGTTAGGTATGATCGAGCAGAGTGTGAATGCCCGTATTCAAGACATGATGATTGTAACCAAACCGTCACTATCGGATGAAGAGAGTGAATTTGATGGTAAGGCATTGACAAAGGAGCAGATGGATGCTCTATTGGAATATTACAAGAATTGCAAGGAACCTCGGCGAAAGGAATTCATGGAAATGTTCTTCTTTGCTTTCCATGCTTGCGGCCTTCGTATTGTTGACGTGATGACACTTCAATGGGGTCATATCAACTTTGAAAAAAAGGAGTTGAGGAAGATAATGATCAAAACCAGCAAACGCCATGTGATACCACTAACAGAACCAGCATTGAAAATCCTGCGTAAGTGGCAAGAGAAGCGGGTGGGATGTCGTTACGTTTTCGATTTGGTTAACGATAACCTGGATCTGAATGATGAGGAAGCTCTATACAAAGCTCGCATTAATGCCACGAAGTGCATTGGCCAATCATTGGCTGTGGTAGGTGAGCAACTTGAATTCCCCTTTAGTCTGTCGATGCATGTAGCCCGTCACAGCTTTGCCGTTATGGCATTAAACAAAGGACTGTCAATGTCAGTCGTGAGTCGCCTACTGGGGCATGGTAGTACTGACATCACGGAGAAAGTATATGCTCACTTCCTACCAGAGACCTTTGCATGATGATTTGGTAGAGTTGGAACCATTTTAGTCAAAATTAGTCGAAAGAAGTGATACTTCAAATGTTAAAATGTGGTTTTTCGAAGAATAATTCGTAATTTTGCAGGCTCAAACGATTGATAAGATAAGATGGCAAACGATATAGTATCAGTAAATGAAGTGCAAGGTGAAGTAATCTTTTACCAACCTGATAACACCATGCGCCTTGAGGTTAGATTGGAAGATGAGACAGTTTGGCTGACCCAGCAGCAGATGGTTACGCTATTCCAATCCTACGACCAAGGGGAATTAGAACAGGAGGCAACCGTTCGGAATTTCCGAACAGTTCGAAAGGAAGGTAATAGGATGGTCAACAGAACGCTAACCTATTACAACTTGGATACTATTATCTCTGTGGGCTTTCGCGTTAATACCAAAAGGGGTATTATGTTTCGTCAATGGGCAAATAGGACGCTTAAGGAATATCTACTACGAGGATATGCATTCCATCAGCAGATGATAGCCATGCAACGGCAGATAGACGTACGCTTGGAAGAACAAAATGAACGATTGTCTGCGGTGGAGAATCATTTGCACGAACATGACCAGAAGTTTGACATGATAGTTAAAACGCCTGAGTTGCCGAATGAAGGCGTGTTCTTTGACGGACAGATTTTCGATGCTTTCAAATTGGTGATGCAGCTTATAAAGAGTGCTGAGCATAGGATTATTCTTATTGATAACTATATCAACGAGGAGATTTTGACGATGTTTGATCAACGCGCAAATGGTGTTATTGCCAGCATCTATACGGCAAGAATAGACAGTGCTATGCAACTTGCCATCCAACGGCATGACGCGCAATATGATCCAATACCAGTTAATGTGTTCCGGATGAGTCATGACAGATGGCTTATTATCGATGACAAAGTGTATCATTTTGGAGCATCATTGAAAGATCTGGGAAAGAAATGGTTTGGGGTTTCTTTGTATCAAGATATTACCCCAGAAGAATTGTTGTCCAAAATTAGCTGATGATGTTTCAAATTTCTTTTTTGGCGATTTTGGCGATAGGACTATCTGTTTTAATGCTTGCAATCGCTTATATTTTCAAAAGACATCAACGAGCAATCCTATGGGCTGCGGCGTTGATACTCTTTATAGGAACTGCATTGTCACTTGGTCTCGGTCTGGTGAAGATTGTTGAGAATGGTGTGGTTAATCAAATCGCAGTATATTCCATAATTCTCTCTTTTATTTGTTCTGCCATTTTTGCTTGTAATGCGGAAAAGGTTCATGCGGCAATGCAAAAGAAAGATTCTGTTTTAAAAATCTCATCAGAATCGCAGCTTGAAGAAAACTCTGAAGAAGATAGTAATCATGTAGATGATGATGGAGTAAATGAAGCTAAAGAACATGTCCAACTTCCCTCCAGACTTAATACACAACTTGCTTGTGAAATATTCTCAAAGGCAATAGAGGCGGGACTGATGGAAGAGAATGGCGACCATTACAAGTGGAAGCAGTCTAAGGTTCTTTTAGCTTATATGTGTGGAAGAATTTATTGCGAGGATAGACCCAAATATGACCGAATAGAAGATAAAACCTTCTGGAAATTTGGTCGAACAGAGTTCTTTCCAGAGTCCGACTTGAATGAATTGTTTGAAGTAACGGACTTAGCAAACAGAAAAGACAGCCCTGTACCACAGGGAAGTGACAAAATCGATGAATTATTTTGAGTAGCAGTATTAGCTACTCTTTTTTTATTTATAATCAGGGAGTTATGAGCCTTTGGATAACTTCATCCTAATACCATCCTAATACCATCCTAACATGTTATGCAGTGTTAGCCAAATTCAGGCTAACACCGTGTCTATGGCAATATAGGTACCTTTGCCGCCGATAAACGCAGGCTCTGCATAATAATAATCGGCAAAGGACTTGAGTGTGCAATCAAGCTCTGGAGCCATAGCATTTTTAACATGAAGAAAAAAACAAGTGATTTTTCTGAGAAGGAACTTTTAGAAAAGATCCTCTCAATCCTGGCAGGAAAAGAAGATTCTCCTGTCAGAGCGAAGCAGGTATGCACACGTCAGCTCTATAGCAATAAGGAACTGATGGACTTGCTTCAAGTTAAGGATAGGTACTTAAAGAAGTTACGTGACAATGGCTATATAGGCTATTCGCGTGAAGGCGATAAGTATTGGTATACGCAAGACGATGTAAACAAGTTCTTGCGCAAATTCCATTATGAGGCTTTTGCCACCAATCCAAACTTACCAGAGAGGAAAGGAGGTGATGTATGGTGATTGATACTGACCATCTGGTTAATCAAATCCATGCTGAGGTGGAAGGAGTCGCAGAAACAGGTTTCCCTATGGATGTGTTCCCAGAGCGCATACAGAAGATCATCTATGATCTGGTGACTTACGAGAACTATAACCTGGAGTACACGGCTTCCATCATTCTCTCTGCCTATGC
>CADACW010000103.1 GCA_902786565.1 uncultured Prevotellaceae bacterium
AGAACTCTTTCTTAATGCCTCAGCAGGCGCTTTGCCTGTTTAGCGGATGCAAAGGTACGCACTTTTTCAATACCAACAAACTTTTTACCGCTTTTTTTGCAAAAAAAGTGAGAAGTTTTCTAATTAGTTTACAAAACCGCTTATGCACACCTTTTTAATATTATATATAGAGGCAAAAACAGGAATGGGTGGAGACAAAACCGCAGGCTGACGGAGGAAGAAGTATGGACGGGCAGAGATAAAACTTAAATAACAACGTAATTCGGACAAATAACGTGGTGCTTTTAGTATTTAGTCAGTCCTGACGGATAAAAGGTACAAAAAAAGTTAGGTTTTTTGGCGGATTCGCATAAAATTCGTACCTTTGCACGCAAAACAAACAAATAGCAAACAAATCAATGGCACAAGAAGACGTTTTTAAGAAAATTGTTTCGCACTGCAAAGAGTACGGCTTTGTATTTCCCAGCAGTGAGATTTATGACGGTCTGGGCGCTGTCTATGACTACGGCCAGATGGGTGTTGAACTGAAGAACAACATCAAGCAGTACTGGTGGAAGGCTATGACCATGCTTCACGAGAACATCGTGGGCATCGACTCGGCCATCTTCATGCATCCAACAATTTGGAAGGCCAGCGGCCACGTTGATGCTTTCAACGACCCTCTGATTGACAACCGCGACTCGAAGAAGCGCTATCGCGCCGACGTGCTGATAGAGGATCAGATTGCGAAGTACGATGAGAAGATTCAGAAAGAGGTTGAGAAAGCCCGCAAGCGTTTTGGCGATGCCTTCGACGAGGCCAAGTACTTGGAGACCTCACCCCGTGTGGCTGAGACGAAGCAGAAGCGCGACGCGCTGCACGCCCGCTATGCTGCAGCCATGCAAGGCCCCGACCTGGACGAGCTGAAGCAGATTATTCTGGACGAGGAGATTGTAGACCCGATCAGCGGCACCAAGAACTGGACTGACGTGCGCCAGTTTAACCTGATGTTCTCGACCGAGATGGGTTCCACCGCCGACGGTTCGATGAAGATTTACCTTCGCCCGGAGACGGCCCAGGGTATCTTTGTGAACTACCTGAACGTTCAAAAGACCGGCCGCATGAAGATTCCCTTCGGCATTGCCCAGATAGGCAAGGCGTTCCGCAATGAGATTGTGGCCCGCCAGTTCATTTTCCGCATGCGCGAGTTCGAGCAGATGGAAATGCAGTTCTTTGTAAAGCCCGGCACCGAGCTGGAGTGGTTTGCCAAGTGGAAGGAGACCCGCATGAAGTGGCATCAGAACCTGGGCTTCGGCGCTGAGAACTACCGTTTCCACGATCACGAAAAGCTGGCCCACTATGCCAACGCCGCCACCGACATCGAGTTCAAGATGCCTTTTGGCTTCAAGGAGGTTGAGGGCATCCACTCACGCACCAATTTCGACCTCTCTCAGCACGAGAAGTACAGCGGCAAGAGCATCAAGTACTTCGACCCGATGACCAACGAGAGCTACACGCCGTTTGTCATCGAGACCTCCATCGGTGTAGACCGCATGTTCCTGAGCATTATGTGCCACGCCTACAACGAGGAGAAGCTTGAGAACGGCGAGACCCGCGTGGTGCTGAAGTTGCCCGCAGCCCTTGCCCCTGTCAAGTGTGCCGTGATGCCGCTGGTGAAGAAAGACGGTCTGCCTGAGAAGGCCCGCGAGATTATAGACGGTCTGAAGTACCATTTCACCTGCCAGTACGATGAAAAGGACAGCATTGGCAAGCGCTACCGCCGCCAGGATGCCATCGGCACGCCGTATTGCGTCACTGTAGACCACGACACGCTGACCGACGGCTGCGTGACTCTGCGTTTCCGCGACACCATGGAGCAGGAGCGCGTCCGCATTGAGGACCTGAACGGCATCATCGAGGACAAGGTGAGCATCACCAGTCTGCTGAAGAAACTCTAAACGAGCGGAATAAAAATGAAGTTTGACTCATTCAGACGACTCAGTCAACGGGGACAGTTTTTCATCTTAGGCTGTCTCGGTTGCCTGAGTTGTCTTTTCATTTCGTGCAGCGAGGAGGACAACACTGTTGACGAGTATGCCAACTGGCCCGCACGCAACGACCAGTATCTGGCCGCCATTGTCAACGACTCGCTCCGTCAGCCCGGTTGGCACAGGTACAAGAAATACTCGCTGAACGACGACAGCGAGGGTGCCGTTTCGGAATACGTCTACGTGAAAGTGCTGGAGGACGGCGACGGCCAGGACACCCCCATGTTCACCGACTCGGTGCGCATCAGTTACCAAGGGCGGCTCATCCCCACACCCCAGCATCCTGAAGGGTACGTGTTTGACAGTACCATCTACGGGACTTACGACAAAGCCACCAACTCGAATACGAAATTCCTTCTCTCGGCCACGACGCTTATCGACGGCTTCAGTACCGTGCTTCAGCGTATGCACCGAGGCGACCACTGGCGCGTCTACATCCCCAGCGAGTTGGGCTATAAGGAGTCGACGAGCAGTACAATCCCCGCCCACAGCCTGCTCATCTTCGACATCACGCTCATCGACTTCAGCCCCACCGGGCAAGTCATGCCTGTGTGGAACAGCCGGAGAAACGAAAGATAGTATTTATTCAACTTTCGCAAGCAAGGTGGGGGGTTGAAAATATTTTACATCCTCAAAACAAGGACTAAGCGGACTCCGAGATAAGTGCCACTTATCTCGGAGATAAGTGCCTTTTATCTCAGAGATAAGTGGCACTTATCTCTGAGGGGGGTATTTGGGCTGTTTTTGGGGGAATAAAAAAAACTGACACTCACGTTGGGGGATTAAAGGAGTTTCGCACGTGCCGTAGCCATGCGCCCCACGCGGCCCCAGGTCGCGTAGCAAAAGGCACGCCCGCCGTTGCAGTCATCCCCGTACCAGCCATTCGAATGGCAGGCGCCCCCTGTCAGATGTCTATGGCATCGGCTGCGCAAAACTTGAGAAAGCTGAATAGTATTTATCCCGTTTTTCCATACCTTCACGCTCCTTTTTCCATAGGCAAGTGATATAACTTACGGAAAAATGTCGTAACTTTGATGACGGGGACATTCGCAAAAAAAACAACCGCCGGAGTGCTGACACCCCGACGGTTTATTTTTTTCTATGTTGCTTCTGAACTTAGAGCTTGTTGATGTAGAGCGAGAGGCTCGACTTCAGGTTGGCAGCCTTGTTCTTGTGGATGATGTTGGTCTTTGCCAGCTTGTCCAGCATCTTCTGCACCTTGGGGTACAGCTCTGCTGCCTCGTCCTTGTTGGTCATTGCGCGGAGCTTGCGCACTGCGTTACGCATTGTCTTGGCGTAATACTTGTTGTGCAATTGTTTCTTCTTGTCTTGGCGAATTCTCTTCACCGATGATTTGTGGTTTGCCATTACTTTGTGTTTTTGATTAAATGATTAATAATCTCGTAAAGCCTATGGGTCTTGCGCCTTTCGGCTGCCCTGGGCTGCTTCGCATGGACTTCTTGGGGCCCCTACGAAACATCTGTCACCCCTTTCCGGCATTGGCTGGCCGGTATCGCATCGCTGCGCAGATGTCAGATTTACCTATTTGTAGTCCCTAGGAGAGTCGAACTCCTCTTTAGAGAATGAAAATCTCTCGTCCTAACCGATAGACGAAGGGACCAAATTCGTCAAAAGCGGGTGCAAAGGTACGGCTTTTTTCACTACTGACCAAATTTTCTTTGAGAAAAATGCTTCTTTTTCACGAAATTTTTATAATTTTGCCCCCGATGCAGACAAAAACCGACGCTATAGTGCTCCACGCCATCAAATATGGTGAGCAGAAACTGATAGTCGACATGTTCACCCGCGAACTTGGCCGACAGTCGTTTGTGGTGCCCATATCGAAGTCGGGCCATTCCAAATTGAAGAAGCAATACTTCCAGCCGCTGACCCTGCTGACCATAGAGGCCGACGTGCGCCAGCCGAGCAGTCTGCAGAAACTGCGCGACGCCACGCTGCTGCAGCCGCTCACGTCGCTACTGGCCGAGCCAGCCAAGCTCGCCATCGGCCTTTTTATGGCCGAATTCCTGTGGCATGCACTGCGAAACGAGCAGTGCAACGTGCAGCTTTTCGACTACGTGCGGTTGAGCATCGAGTGGCTTGAAGACCGCCAAGCCGACTACGCCAACTTCCATCTGGTCTTCCTGATGCACCTGTCACGCTTTCTGGGCTTCTTCCCCAACCTGACTGATGCCGGGCAGAAGAGTGCCTGCTTCGACCTTCGCGCCGGCACCTTCTGTGCCAGTCCCCCACCCCACCACGAATGGCTGGCCCCGGAAGAGGCCCGCCGCATCCGCCTGATGATGAGCATGGACTACCCCACGATGCACCATCTGCGCCTGTCGCGCTCGGCCCGCCACCGCACGCTTGAAATCATCGAGACCTACTACCGGCTGCATCTGCCGGCCTTCCCGGAACTACGTTCCCTGCCGGTGCTGCACGAGTTGTTCTCGGCTTGAGCCACTTCTTTACTTTTTTCTTGGGGAATTGCGAAAAAAACGCTAAATATTTGGTGATTTCACAAAAAAGCAGTACCTTTGCAGCCGATTTTTGGAAAATGTCGCTTTTGCCGACACCAATGATTGGACGATGGTGTAATGGTAACACTACAGGTTTTGGTTCTGTCATTCCCGGTTCGAATCCGAGTCGTCCAACCAGCCAGACCGCTAAGAGGCAGGAAATCGAGCCCCTTGGCGGTTACTTTTTTCTGTTAAATTATTATGAAAATTATGAAAAACGAATTGACTTTTGCCTTTTATTCCCGTCATATCATTAAATTTGCACCGATTTTATCACCAAAACAGTAAGATTATGAAAAAGAATGTATTGTTTTTTGCCTTGGCAGCCGCCCTCACTATGAGCAGCTGCGCAAGCAAGAAGGAACTGTTGAGCTGCAGGGAAGAGAACAAGACGCTGACCAACAGCTTGCAGGCATCGAAAGAAGATCTGGCAGGCAAGAACGCCCGCATTGAGAGCCTTGAAGGCCAGATAGACGGTTTGAAGAAAGCTATGGCGTCACAAGAGACTAAATACGTGAACCTTCAGACGGCGCTGGACAAGAGTCTCACCAATTCGGCCATGAACAACGTCTCCATCGAGAAGCTGGTGGACCAGATTAACGAGTCGAACCAGTACATCCGCCACTTGGTGGACGTCAAGACGAAGAGCGACTCGCTGAACATGGTGCTGACCAACAACCTGACGCGCTCGCTCTCACGCGAGGAGCTGAAGGAGGTTGACGTGCAGGTGCTCAAGGGCGTGGTCTACATTTCGCTGGCCGACAACATGCTCTACGAGAGCGGCACCTACAAGATCAACAGCCGTGCCTCGCAGACCCTGTCGAAGATTGCGAAGATTATCAAGGACTACAAGGACTACGACGTGCTCATCGAGGGTAACACCGACAATGTGCCCATCAGCCGCGAGAACATCCGCAACAACTGGGACCTGTCCTGCCTGCGTGCCTCGAGCGTGGTCCAGGAGCTGCAGAACAAGTATGGCGTGGATCCGAAGCGTCTGACCGCCGGCGGCCGTGGCGAGTACAACCCCTTGCAGCCCAACGACACTGAGGTGGGCAAGATGCGCAACCGCCGCACACAGATCATCATCACGCCGAAGCTCGACGAGTTTATGGAGCTGATTGGCGAGGCTCCCACCGACAAGTAAGTCGCTGCCGCAACACGAGAAACATGGGGATAACGGGTCATTCACGGCCCGTTATCCTTGTTTTTTGTGCCCTGCCGCCACTTTTGGCACGCTATTTGCAATGAGTTGGACGGAATCACAACAACTTAAATATACAACTATGCAAAAAGGTAACATTGGGGTTACGACCGAGAACATCTTCCCCGTCATCAAAAAGTTTCTCTATTCAGACCACGAGATATTCCTGCGCGAAATGGTGAGCAACGCCGTTGACGCCACGCAGAAGCTGAAGACGCTGCAAGAGAAGGGCGACTTCAAGGGCGAGCTGGGCGACCTGACCGTGCGCGTGAGCCTGGACACTGAGAAGGGCACCATCACCATCAGCGACCACGGCATCGGCATGACCGAGGAGGAGATAGACAAGTATATCAACCAGATAGCCTTCTCAGGCGTGTCAGACTTCCTGGAGAAATACAAGGACAACGCCAACAACATCATCGGCCACTTCGGCCTGGGCTTCTACTCGTCGTTCATGGTGTCGAAGAAGGTGGAGATTGTCACCAAGTCATACAAGGAGGGCTCGAAGGCCGTGAAGTGGAGCTGCGACGGCAGCCCCGCCTTCGAGATTGACGATGCCGAGCGCGAGGAGCGCGGCTCTGACATCATCCTCTACGTTGACGACGACTGCAAGGAGTTTCTGGAGAAGAGCCGCATAGAGGGCCTGCTGCAGAAGTACTGCAAGTTCCTGCCCGTGCCTGTGGCTTTCGGCAAGAAGCAGGAGTGGAGCAAGGAGCAGAGCAAGATGGTGGACACGGCCGAGGACAACATCATCAACAACGTTGAGCCTCTGTGGACCAAGACGCCGTCGACGCTGAAGGACGAGGACTACAAGCAGTTCTACCGCACGCTCTACCCCATGCACGACGAGCCGCTCTTCTGGATTCACCTCAACGTGGACTACCCCTTCCACCTGACGGGCATCCTCTACTTCCCCCGCATCAAGAACAACATCGAGATTACGCGCAACAAGATTCAGCTCTACTGCAACCAGGTCTTCGTGACCGACCAGGTGGAGGGCATCGTGCCGGAGTTCCTCACCCTGCTGCACGGCGTCATCGACTCGCCTGACATCCCGCTAAACGTCTCGCGCTCCTATCTGCAGAGCGACCGTGAGGTGAAGAAAATCTCGACCTATATCACCAAGAAAGTGGCCGACCGTCTGAAGGCCATCTTCAACGAGGACCGCAAGACCTACGAGGAGAAATGGGACGACCTGAAGCTCTTCATCAACTACGGCATCCTGTCAGAGGCCGACTTCTACGACCGCGCCAAGGACTTCGCCCTGCTGAAGGATACGGAAAACAAGCATTACACCTTCGACGAGTATCGGAAGCTCATCGAGGCCGGTCAGAAAGACAAGGACGGCACGCTGGTATACCTTTACGCCACCGACCGCGACGAGCAGTACAGCTACATCAAGGCCGCCCAGGACAAGGGCTACAGCGTGCTGCTGATGGACGGACAGCTCGACGTGCCCACGGTGCAGACGCTGGAGCAGAAGTTCGAGAAGAGCCGCTTCACTCGCGTGGATGCCGACACCATCGACCGGCTCATCCAGAAGGAAGACGCCCCGAAGAGCAATCTGTCAGACCAGGAGCGTGACAATTTGTCAGAAGTGTTCAGTTCGCAGATGCCAAAGACCGACAAGACAGAATACATGGTCGAGGTCAACGCCCTGGGCGAAGAGCAGCGCCCCGTGGTCATCACCCAGAACGAATGGATGCGCCGCATGAAGGAAATGAGCCGCTACCAGCAGGGCATGGGATTCTATGGACAGATGCCCGACTCGTACAACCTGGTGCTGAACAGCGACCACCCGCTCATCAAGCGCGTCATCGACGACACCCAGGCTGCCACTGCCGAAGCGCTGAAACCCATTGAGAGCGAACTGAAGGGCCAGGAAGCCCGCTTGGCCGCCATCAACCAGATGCAGGACAAGAAGAAGCCCGAGGAAATCACTCAGGAGGAGAAGGACGACAAGGCCAACACGCAGAAGACCATCGACGAACTGAAAGAGCAGAAGCAGGGCGTGCTGAGCGGTTTTGCCGCCAAGAACGACATCGTGCACCAGCTCATCGACCTGGCACTGCTGCAGAACGGCATGCTCAAGGGAGAAGCCCTCGACCGTTTCCTCCGCCGCTCGGTAGAACTGATCAAATAGCCACAACATCACAGCAATCGAGTAGGAGGTAAACACTAATCGTAGGTGTTTATCTCCTACTTTCGTGTTTACCGACCTCTCACACCACCGTACGTGCCGTTCGGCATACGGC
>CADACW010000104.1 GCA_902786565.1 uncultured Prevotellaceae bacterium
CTCGTAGTCGGCGGCGTAGGAGTCGCTGGAGACGAGTTGTCCCACGACGCTCCAGAACTTAGAGGCACGTTCCTCCTGTTCCTGCTGCTGTTGTTCTTCGCTCTTGCTGTCGTCGTCATCGTCCTTGCAGGAGGTGACGCCGAGGCCGAGGCCGCACACGAGGGCGGCCAGGAGCCAGAGGTTCAGAATCTTTTTCATGTTGCTTTATTATTTAATAATGTTCCATTAATAATTAAGGTATAGCATCTAATCATCATCGTCGTCGTCATTTGGCAGCCAATTATCTACCTCGAAGAGGATGAACGGGCGGGCATAGTAATTCGATGCTGAAGCGGGGGATGCAGAATAAGTGTTAAAACTCATAAGAAAGCCAGGACTGGCCATGATGAAATATTCATTTTCTTCGGGTTTCAGCGAGCAGGTCCAGAATGGTGTGAATGTATTTTCATACGTAATTCCCCATTTGGTGGAACAGAGTTTTTTGAGGTTTTCTACGTTATCTTTGTAGAGGCCCAAGGGGTTTCCACTCTCAGGGAGTTTCCACCCCAAGGCCTGAATGCCCACGAGCCACTGCCCGTAGCTGGGCATGAACCAACTGCTGTAGTTGTAGAGGGCCTTGCCCGCGGCGGTGAGTCCCGGGTCGAAGTTCACGCACAGGTTCACAGCGGGATGGTCGTGGCCCTTGCTGCAGCCCTTGGCCATCTTCTGGCTGACGGCGAGTCCGTTGAGCAACTTCTGCATGTCAGCCCAGGTCTGGGCGGTCTCGTCCAGCCCGCACGTGTTACGGTAGCCGTCCTTGGCGTTCATGGCTGCATTGGCGGTCTGTTCGAGCGACATGGCCATGCCGTTGTAGCGAGTGCCTTCCTCCAAGGGGTGGTCTTTGTCTCTCAGAGCCAGGATTATGGCCACGGCCTTTCCGCTCTGCATCTCTGCCTGCTGCTTGGTGTTGTAGAACTTGCCGTCGGCACCGATGATGTTGCCCACCTTCGGGGCGTTCTGTGCCTGTCCGGCGCCCTGCTGCTCCAGCATGGTCTGGGTCTCCAGCGGGTCGTGTACCTGGCGGTTGGTGTTCTGGTTGTAGCGGTAGATGTCGTTGAATCCGTTGATGGGTTCGTTGGGCGAGTAATTGCCGCGCTTCTGCAGTTCGCTGCCCGTGGCGTGGATCACCACCCAGCGGTAGTCGCCGTTGTCGGCAAACTGCTTGGGACCACCGGCCATGTTGTCGGCGCCGGTGCTGCTGACGTAGCGCGTGATGTCGTAGCCATCGCCGCCGAAGTTGTAGAGCGTCATGTCGCCCTTCTCGCTGCCGGGGGCTGTGCGCTGGAATCCTGCGGCCTTCGGTGCCTTGAACTCCCAGACGTAGCCTGTCTGCCCTACGCGCCACTGGTAGCCGTTGTAGAGCAATATCATGTTGGCCATGCCGGCCATCTGCTCATGGGTGCGGTTGAAGAGCGTCTGCCAGATGTTGACGCCCGCGGCGGTGATGGTGTTGTCCCAGTAGCGGGCCACGTTCTGGAGGAAGAGCATGCCGTGGTACTCGTAGTCGAAGCCTCCGAGTCCGTTCTTGTGCAGGCCCGGGTCGGTGCCCACCTTGGTGGCGTAGGCTTGGGGGTCGAGCAGTGCATAAATCAGGTTGGCCAGGTTCTGCATGTGCTCGCGGCTGGGTGCCAGCTTGGTGGGCAGCTTGATGGTGCGGTTGTCGTACTTCTTTACGTGGTTGTACTTCATGTAGATGTTATCCTCGGGCAGGTCGTTGTCCACCATGCGGTTGAAGATGCATATCCAGTGGCTCTCGCCCTTGCCGCCCTGGTCGAAGGCGGGGCGCACGCACACCCAGTACTGCTTCTTGTCCTTGTCGCAGATGACGTCGCCGAAGCGGTAGTAGACGGTCTTGTCCACCTGTCCGCCCAGTCCCCATCCGTTCTTGCCCACCTGGTCGGTGGTGCAATAGACGATTTTCTGCAGGCTGGGAATGGTGCGGATGCTGACCTCGACCTCGGCCAGGTTGTCGGCACCGGCGGCCGAGGGTGTCCACGTGAGGCTGCCCACGCCCTGCTGCGAGGCGGTGTAGGCAGCGCCGAGCAGGCTGGCCTCTACGCCGGCCAGGTCGGCAAACTTGGCCTTGGCCTCGTCGAGGTCGGCCACGGTGACGATGCGGGTGTTCTGGTTGTTCTCCGAGGCCGTCCCGATGTTGGGCGTGTAGGTCTTCTTGGCCCAGTCGTCGTCGAGGGCCTGGGCGTCGGTGAGCAGGCTGAGCCACCGCCATGCCACCATGTTATCGTCGGTGTCCATGGGGTCGGCGTCCTCGTTGCGCTGTTCGCTGGTGTTGTCGTCGTCATCGTCCTTGCAGGAGGTGACGCTCAGGCCGAGGCCGCACACGAGGGCGGCCACGAGCCAGAGGTTCAGAATCTTTTTCATTTTGTTCATTTCACATTTAATATAATTAGTACTGTTCCGCCCGATTTGCTTTTCCATCCGGGACAAAACGGAAACCGCCGAGCCATCGCAGTGATGTCTCGGCGGATAAAAAATCTCGGTGGGAAAGTTGTGGGGACTACGGCTTGCCGCAGTCCAGTTCGCGTCGCAGATAGTGGTAGTTGTTCAGCGAGCCGCGCAGGTACAGTTCGGTGCCGGGGTCGCTTAGCAGCTGATAGTATTCAGAGTTATAGACGGTGTTCAGTGCCTCGTCCACCGTCATGCCGTCATCCTCTACGAGATAGAGGGCCAGGTCGCCGGTGATGCCGTCGATGAGAAACTGCTGCTCTTTGGTCTGTTGGTTGCTCATAGCCGTAAGTGTCAGAGGTTGATGACATCCACCTTGCGTAGCAGCCTGACGGCCCGCTCGGTGGCGAAGAAGTGCTGGCTGTTGTTCTGTGGGAAGGTAATCTTCCGCGCCAGTTGTCGAAGCGTGATGTAGCCTTGCTCGTAGAGCCGGAACTGCAGTGCCATGCTGTCGTCGGCCACGGGTCCAATCACGATGTCGTAGCGATGGGTGAAGCCCGTGCGGCTGGCATGACGATTGTCGGTGACGAACTTTGCCCAGGCTTCTGTCGGTTTGTCGAACACTTTGATGCGCAGTTTCTGGCGCCGCGCCTCCTCGTCGTCAAACTCATAGACGGTCACCGTGGGTGTCAGGCCCTGCGAGCGCTTGCACTTGGAGAGGGCCATGCGCTCGGCCTGGTGGCGCAGGTGAGTCAGGTAGAAGCCTTGCCCGAAGTCTTTGTCGGGCAACCCGCGCGAGAGGTCAATTTCGCCGATTTCCTGGTTCGAGCCGTGATAGAGTCTTATCATGCCAAGTGTCCTCCGTTACGTCTGGCGATGGTGCCGAGGGATTCTATGGTGTCCTCGGGCGACAATGTGTGCTCCACGTCGTAGAACTCCTCCACATAGTCGAGGGCCTTGTGGCGGCGCAAGTAGTTGTGTGCCTGCCGGGGCGACAAGTGGTGGGCATCGCCGAAATCGCGCACCAACATGACCACATAATCGATGCGGTTCTTCGTTTCTCTCAGTTCCTCTTTTGCCATATCCTTCTTCCGTTTTTTGTTTCTACGGTGCAAAGATACGACTTTTTGGCGAGAAACTGCATGTTTCCGCGAGATTTTTATCCGTTTGTCTCAGTATGTCAAAGATCGCTGGCGGATTTTTTTTCAGCCAGCCTACTCGGGCTGTGCGGGGGTGACGTCGCCGTCGGGCTGCGGGGCGAGGTCGTTTTCCCGTCGGGAAAGTCGTCGTGTAGGGGGTACATGGGTACTATCCCGCCGGGAAGCACTCATGTAGGGGGTACACGGGCTCTTTCCTGCCGGGAAGCACTCATGTAGGGGGTACATGAGCACTATCCCGCCGGGAAATGGAGTCGTATGGGGTGTATTGACCGTTCTCGCCATGATGTCTCAGTGGGTTTCTACGTTCCGTCAGTCCTGCGTGGCACCGCCGTCGTACTTGAAGGCGATGAAGGGCTGGACGGGAAGCTTCTTTGTGCAGAATTGGTAAAATGTTGTATTCGACACATCAGGAGTGTATGCAAACCTGAATGTGCATGTTAAAATATTATCTGTTTCTATCAGCTTCGGTGTAGAAGTCCAGCGAAAGTTTGCAAATGTTTCGTCGTAGTTGATGCCCACGTCGGCCATCTTCTGCTTGAATGTATTCAGCGGCGCTGGATTTTCCTGGTAATCATAGGGGGTATTATCTTTCCAGGGGAATCCGAAACTCTTCATGACCAGAATCCACTGGCCGACGGAGGGCAGGAACGGCATGCTGAAATTGGTTAAGGTGCTGCTCATGACGGTCTTGTAGGCCTCTTTGGCGGCCGGGTGGTCGTGCCCCTTGCCGCAGCCATTGACATACTGCTCCGTGTTGGCCAGACCTTCAAGGATTGTTTCGTCTTGATCAAAGAAATTCACCGGTTTCACGCCGCAATCGTAATCCGCGACCGACCACTGCACGGGGTCGGACGACTTCAGCATGATGGCCAGTCCGTTCCAGTCGGCATTCTTCTCCACGCGCTTCTTGCCGTTGAGCACGGCCACCAGGGCCAGGGCCGTGCTGTTGGTGTTGGCTTCGCTGACGGTATTGTAGAACTTGCCGTCGGCGGCCAGAATGCAGCCAACGGTCGGGTTTTCGAGCGCATCAACAGGCGCTTCCGTCACCTCGGGCTTGCCGCTCTTGCCGTCGGGGCCTGTCTTCGTCCACTCGCCTCCGTAGTAGTCGTAGTAGCGGTAGCGCTGCTTCACGCCCTTGCCCTGCAGCGGCGACGTGGGGGCGGGCTGCGAGCCGCCGTTCAGGTCGGCGCCAGTGGCGTGGCGGATGACCCAGCGGTACTTGCCGTCGTTGTCGAAGAACTTATTGTAGTTTTGTTTCAAAGCCCCCATCTCGCGGCAGTCGAACGGAATCTCCTTCATGTTCTTGCTGATGTCCTTGTATTCGGCGTGGTGCAGGTTCTTCTCGTCGTTCTACGTGCCGTTGGTGTAACTGGCCTGCCAGAGCTTGCAGTTCCACGACGTCTTGAACCACCACTGGTAGCCCTCGTAGAGCAGGTTGAGGCCCTCCTGCTC
>CADACW010000105.1 GCA_902786565.1 uncultured Prevotellaceae bacterium
CAAAGACAAAATAACGAGGGTTGAAGACAGAATGATGCCGAAATGCTTTTGTTTTATAATTTCTTGACGGGGGGCGTGCTGCCGATGAGGGGCACGCCCCCATTTCGGTTTGTCTGCTGGCAGGAAGTGGGAATTTGCTTTGGTTTGTTATTTTCCCAGATTTAAGGGAATGTAATAATTTTGTCAGCGTTTTCAAAACTACCGTTATACCCCCCTAAGAGATAAGTGCCACTTATCTCGGAGATAAAAGGCACTTATCTCGGAGATAAGTGGCACTTATCTCTGAGTCCGCTTTACCCTCCCTCTTGTGGATGTAGAACTTTTTCAATTATCGCATTGCTTGCTGAAGAACAGCGCTCACGCTCGGAGATGTGCTGTGTTGTAGTGGGAGGCGAAGACTCGCCAGTGCAAGACAGAGCGAGAGAATTCAGATGCCAACAGCAGGCCCAATAGTCTCTGATGATTCTTGCTCATATTTTCAACAAACCCCTGCTACTAAAAGTCAATAGCAGGGGTTTGCTGTGATGGTTGGCTGTTTATTTTACTTCAAATTCGAAGGTGGCCTGCGAGACGGTTTTCCCTTCTACGGTTTCAACGTATGCTGACCAGCGGTCGGGAGTAATCTTCCAAGTCCTGATGCTGAAGGGGGAATATGCGATGTTGTCAGCGACGCTGACAGCAAGCACTCCAGGCGTGGCATATTGCAGGGTCTCAGTGATGGTTGCATTTTCCTTCACGTGACAGGTCGTGGTGTAGCTGATGGTCTCACCCACAGGCTGGTCTTTCAGCGTGACGCGATAGATGAACGGATTGGCCAAGTCGGCGTAAGCTTCAACGTCAGTCAATGCGCTGATCATTTGTGTGTAAACGGGGAACTGTGCCAACGTGCCTATAGAAGCACTTGCCGTGTTCTCGTCAATGTCAATGGTCTTGGTATTGCCTTTGGCATCGACATACTTGAAATCGTACTCGAAGTACTGCAGCGACTTCTTCTGGGCAATGAAGTTCAGCTCAACGTCACGCTTGGTGGGCTGGTTGTTCTCACCACCCTGTTGGCCGGAGGGCGTGCCGCCGTTGTTGTCGTCGTCGTCCTTGCTGCAAGAAGTGAACACTGTGGTCATTGCGCCGCAGAAGAGGATGGCGGCAAACATCCGGTAAAGATTCTTTTTCATTGTTTTTTGTTTGATTTGATTTGTTAATAATTGCTTGAAATAATAATACAAAGCGTTTATTCGATAAGTTCAAAATGCTGGAAGTCCTTGCAGGAGGTCCAGTCGCCACCCCACTCAAAGCCTGCCTCGGTGAAGAGCTTGAAGCACAGGTCGTCATGGTCTATCTTGTAGGGGAACGTCAGCGTGCGGTCGCAATACTCCACGGCAGTGGCGGGCTGCACATAGCGAGTGCCGTCTTCACGGTCTTTGTAGTAGGGGTTGTAGAGGGTGTTGATGTCCACGGCCAGGCCCCGTGCGTGCTTCGAGAGCTTGGTGGTGCCGGCGATGGCACGGTAGCAGAAGCACGACGAGTTGTTGGCTCGCATCTGCATCTCGTCGTCGGCATCAAATTCGTCGGGGAGCACCATCAGCTGGATGGGGTATTGCGCATCGTACAGCTGGCGCAGGATGTTGGCCACGCGGTCGGCTATCAGCTGGTTGCAGATCATTTCGCCCACGTGTATCTGGCTGTCGTAGTCCCAGTGTAAGGCGCGTATGTGGCGCAGGTCGTCACGACCGATGTGCGGGTTCTCCTTGTAGGTCTTGTCCTGCATCCGCGCCCAAACGTTGTCGGGAATCGGCTCGGCGGCAAAGCAACGGTCCACACCGCCGAAAGCCTCGACGGCCTCTGCTGTCACCGTGCTTCCGGCCAGCCATTCCTGGAGTGTCGCCAGGTAGGGGGCCAGCTCCGGGTCGTCTTGGCCGGTGCTGTCTGTCAGGACGAAGTAGATGTTGCCGAGCTTGTCCTTGCCTCGCTCCACTTTCGCCGGCAGCGCCGTCACGGTGAGCCCCTCTACACCGCTCACGGCTGTGAGCGTGGCTGTCAGGTCGCAGGTGATTTCATAGACTTTGGAGGGATGTGCCGCCACTGGCTTTTCGTTTGTCAGCGTCAGGTTGTCAGCGGTCTGGATGGGTATGATGAGATAGCTCCGCCACTCCAATATGGTAATGCCCGAAAGTTCATAGCCATCCCCAACGGTTTGCATGTTAATGTCACACGAAAGACCCTTGAACTCTGACAAAGTGAAGGAGCCGTCATTGCCGATGTAGCCATCATTGGATTTGACTACCAGATAGACATTCTCCCCGCCCCTGTGCTGTGCGGTCAGTTGCGCTACGGGCTGGAGGAGGGGGCTTTCGGGGCCGAAGGCCTTGTCCATGGCTGCGCGGATGGTGGCCATGTCGGCAGCGTCCTGGCTTTCATCATAGTTGGCTGGTGCGGCCACGTCCTTCAGAAGGATGTTGATGGGCGTCACCTTGCCTGATGTTATGGTGGAGATGGCTTCTGCCTGGCGACCGTCGCGGAACAGCAGATTGATGACAATTGCCATCATGTAGCTTTCACCGTCTAAATCGGATGACAGGTTGATGGTGTCTATGTCGTGCAGTTGAGGGTATTGCGGGACGACACTATGAACGAGTGCGCGTCCGAAATACTCGGCGGTGGACTCAGTGATGTCGGTCGACTTGATGCCCTGTGCCTCTTCGGCATAGGCCGATTCGTATTTCTGCGTCCAGTATTTTGCACGGGCATACTGCGTTGCCTTCTGGCTGGGGTCTTCCCAGGCTTTCTTCAGGGCAAACAGGGCCAGCTTGCGGTAGATGCGCGGCTCATAGACGATGGGGTAGGAGTTGTCGCGGTTGTAGGCCGTCTTGTCCGACGTCCAGCGCGAGTCACCGTCTTGGACATATTGATGGAAGGCTTCGTGATAGAACAATGCAAGGTTTTCACCGACTTTCTCAAGGTCCGACATCGGTTTGTGGCCCATCATGACCAGTGCCTGGTCCATCTTCTCGAATCGCTGAATCGAGCACAGTATCATGGTGCAGCGCTTATCGCCTAATCTGATGTGGTGGAAGGCATCCAAGTTTTCTATGACCGTGCGGAAGCCGTCAGTCCATTCCGACTGCTTCACCTCCTGCTTCCCTTCCGGGGTGATGAGATACACCTTGTCCTTCGTTTCTTTGACCAGCAGCAGGTTGAAGTCTGCAGGGTTGGCACTGCTGTCCCACACCTTCTGCATCTGCGGATGGCACTTCTTGACTGCGGCCAAGTACCAGTCGGCCAGCGACTCAAAGTCCAGCTTCAGTGCCGGCATGTCCGTCGTCTCTTGTGGTGTGACAGGCTCGTTGGTTTTCTCTGAATTGTCGTCACTCTTGCAGCCGGCAAGCATCACACCGAAGGTCAGCGCAACGGCCAGCATCCCTAAAATATTCTTACTCATTTGTTGTTAGAATTTGTAGCGTCAGCGTTAAAGGAGCGTCAGCGTAACGTTAAGGTTATCGTTAAGGTTAAGGTTATTTACACTTGATTTCCTTGAACTGCCAGGTGGTGGAAGGCTCTATGAGCTCAAACTCCTTGGCTTCCTCGGGCAGGGCAGGGAAGATGAGGGCGAAGCGCAGCTTCTGGTAGGGCCACGGAATGAAGGTCTTGGCCGGTGCCATCGTCACGTTCTGAACGCTGGCCAGCCCCAGCTTGCCACCCTTGTTGCCCTTGATGTAGGCCGCCCCCTTGATATAGACAGGCAGGTTTGCGGAATAGGCCTCAACCTCCATCTCCACACGTGTCTCGCTGTTGGAGCAGGCCACCCGCAGTATTTTCACACCGTTGGCGTTCTTCTTGTTCACGAAGACAGGATTCTCCCGCACATAGCGGTAGGCGGAGTAGTCGGCCAGCGTCACCTCGGCGTTGTGCAGGATGCTGGGGCCGTCGTCCTCACGGCCTGCCTTGGCGTAGAGGCTGGTGATTTTCTGCGATATGGTGCGCTGCTCGGTGTAGCTGTACTTGCAGTTCAGTTTGGCGGCCTCCTCATATTTCCCCAAGGCTTCCTCCCAGTTTTCCGACCCCTCGGCAGCCTTGGCCTCGGTCATGGCGTCCTGGAAGCTCTGCTCGAACTCCACTTTCTGGCGGGCCAGGATTTCCATCTCTTTCTTCCGTTCTGCCGACTCCAAGGCCGCATTGGCCAGGCCAAACACGCCACGGATGGTGCTCTGGGTGTCATAGTTGGTCCATTGGGCACTGGCGGGAAGAGTCATCATCATTCCCAGCACCAATGCGATTGCATTTTTCTTTTTCATTGCTTCTATGTGTTGTTATTTATGCGGCCGAGGCTCCCTCGGCATGATAGTTTGCTGCAAAGTTACACCTTTTTATTATAATATGGTGTTTGATTATTGCTAAATCGCCAAACTTATTGCGCCGAAACCAGCGTTTTGCGCAGAAATCAGAATTAATTCCGCCCCCCCCCGCCCCTTTCTTGCCCCTTATCCCCGCCTGTCAAACCTCCCAGTAAACCCTGGCGAAAACCGAAGCCCCCAAAAATTCCCACCGTGGGAATAAAATATTCCCGCCGTGGGAACAAAACATTCCCACCGTGGGAATAAATCGTTCCCACCGTGGGAATTTTTCAGTTGCCCCATTACAAACTGACTTATACTGATTTCACTAGACACTTTTTCTCTTCATTATCGGAAACAGTAGACAGTAGTTTTGTAGTCGTACTGAATCGGTAGACACAAGCGAAA
>CADACW010000106.1 GCA_902786565.1 uncultured Prevotellaceae bacterium
CCAGAACTTAGAGGCACGTTCCTCCTGTTCCTGCTGCTGTTGTTCTTCACTCTTGTTGTCGTCGTCATCGTCCTTGCAGGAGGTGACGCTCAGGCCGAGGCCGCACACCAGCGCGGCCAGGAGCCAAAGGTTCATCAGTTTTTTCATTGTTCTCATTATTATATATTTGTTATTTCGTTATTTCGATTTTTCGTTATTTCGAGATTTATCCGTCCGTAGCGAGCCGCAGGGTCAGTCCTCGGTGCCCCAGTGCCCGAAGGCGAAGAAGGGGCGCACGAGCAGTTTGTCGGTCTTGTCGTGCAACTTGAAAGTCACGCCGTTGGGGCTCACGGCCAGCACCTTGTAGGTGTTGCCGTCCTTCTGCTCGGTGCAGGTCCAGTACTCGGCCACGTCGGCGGTGGCATACTGAGCCAGCCCGGCCTCGGGCCACAGCCACTTGCCCGCCGTGTTGAAGTGGCCCATGCCGTCGGTGCTCCACGTGTAGCCCATGCCCTGCTTGGCCAGGATCCACTGCCCGGCGGAGGGCAGGAAGCCAATGCTGATGTTGCTACTGTTTTCTCTCGAGCGTCTTGCTGCGGGATGTTCATGGCCGTCTTTGTCATGTTCCAGGAGTTCGCAGATAGTACCTCCGGCGATAGCCTTGGCATAGTCGGCGGCACCGCTCACGGCGATGGTACACTCATGGCTGGCCGCATTCTTGTAGGTACACCACTCAGAGGCGAGATAGTCCTTCAGGCCGATGGCCAGGCCGTTGTAGGACAATCCTTCCTCCACGCGCTTCGTCTTGCTGTAATAGACCACCATGGCTTTTGCATCCGATTCCTTGAAATAGAACTTGAGGTCGTCCATGTTGGCAAAGAAGTAGCCATATTCAGTGAGGATGGCTCCTGGGCGTGGGTCGATGGGCTGCGGGAAGGTCTGTGGGTCGATGGTGGCGCCATCGCCAAAGGCTATCATCCGGCGCACACGGAATTCGGAATAGTTTTTTTGCTTGTTAGTGAAACTCCTTCCGCCATTGAAAACATATACTGAGTTGGAAAAACCATTGTGCTGGGTAGAGGTGGCATAGCCTGACTTCAGGGCTGCCTCCGTCACACCGGCCTCCTCCCAGAGCCATTTACCGTTGTTTTTGAAGTTCCACGTGTAGTTGTTGCTGCCAAACAAATAGCTGCTGGTGTACTGCCGCTCGTAGCCCATACCCTTGAGGGCAAGAATCCATTGGCCTATAGACGGCATGAACCACTCGCTGAAGCCTGCGGGGCGGTTTGCTGTGCTCCAGGCGGCTTCGGCAGCGGGGTGGCTGTGGTTGAAACAGTCGTGCTGCACCATGCGCTTGGTCATAGCCCAGCCGTCGAGCACGAACGAGCGGTAGTCGGTTTCCAAATCGCCGCTATTGCCTTCGTCGGTGCGGTGGCCGCCGCTTGCGACTGTGGTGCAGAGGTCGGAGGTGGTCCTATTGTCGCCAACCGTCCACTGGAACTGCCCGCTGCCGTCGGCACTGGCCTCGTCGCTCAGTGCCAGGGCCAGGCCCGTCCAGGGCTTGCCCTTCTCCACGCGGTGGCCGTCGGCGGAGAGATAGACCACCATGGCGACGGGCTGCGTGCCGGCAGCATCGCACTTGGCCTTGTTCTCGTAGAACTTGCCGTCGAGGCCCACCAGGGCGCCCACCTTGGCGGGGATGTCCTGCGGCTCGTTGGAGAACGGGTCGGCCACCTCCGGGCCGATGTCGTCGTTGCCCTTGGGGCCGCTCTTCTCAGCCTGGTCAGGATACTCATCGTAGTAGCGGTACTCATCCTTGCATCCACCCTGCAGACGCGACGTGGGGGCGGGCTGCGAGCCGCCGTTCAGTTCCTTGCCCGTGGCGTGGCGGATGACCCAGCGCAACTTCGTGTCGCCGAAGAAGTCCTGGTAGTTCGACATCTCGTCGCCCATCGTGCGGCAGTCGAACTTGATGCTCTTCATGTTCTTCTCGGGCTTGGTGTACACGGCGTGGTGAAGGTTCTTCTCGTCGTAGGCCGTGCCGTTGGTGTAGCTGGCCTGGTAGAGTTTGCAGTTCCACGACGTCTTGCTCCACCACGAGTAGCCCTCGTAGAGCAGCGTGATGCCCTCCTGCTCGATGCGGTCGGCCAGGTTTTCTAATTTGGTGTTCAGGGCCTTGTCGGCAATTCCCTTCTTCATCCACCCCTCGGTCACGCGCTTCCAGAAGTGCTGGTTGTGGTACATCAGGTTGGCCTTGGTGAAGTCGGTGAAGATGGGCACGCCGCTGAAAGAGATGAGGCCGTCGGTGTGGTTGTTCGTGGCTGTCTCATACCACTTCTCGGGATAGACCATGGCGTAGAGCATCTCGGCCAGGTCCTGCATGCGCTTGGTGTTGGTGCCCACGCCCGTGGGCACGTAGTACTGCGTGCCGTTGCTGCCGTTGACGTGGAACAGGTTCTTCTGGGGCACCGTGTTGAGGCACACCCAGTGCGAGTCGCTCTTCTTCTCGGGGCCGAAGGCGGGGCGCACGCAGATCCAGTACTCCGTCTGCCCGTCCTGGTTCTGGCGGCTCACCACGTCGCCGAAGCGGTACCAGGCCTTTTCCCGGAACGAGGCGTTGGTGCCCTCGCCGCCCACGCGGTAGATGATCTTCCGCAGGCGCGGCAACTGCTTGATGCTCACATCCACCGTGGCCCAGTCCTCGGCCGTGCCGCCGCGCGTGTAGGTCAGCGTGCCCACCTCGGGGTCAGAGTAGGTGTACGAGGGCGTGTTCTCGTCGATGGCGGCGCCCACCAGGTCGGCGAAGCAGCTGGCCGCCGTGCGCATGTCGTTGGTCTCGACGATGCGCGTCGTCTCGTTAGTGGCGTCGGCGATGCCATAGACAGGCTCGAAGGTCTTGTCCTCGTAATCGACGGTGTAGTCGTCGGTAGAGACGAGTTGTCCCACGACGCTCCAGAATTTAGACACTGTGGCGGCCTGCTCTTCCGTTTCGGGCTCGCCGCCGGGGTTGTCGTCATCGTCCTTGCAGGAGGTGACGCTCATGCTGAGGCCGCACACCAGCGCGGCCATCAGCCAAAGGTTCATAATCTTCCTGTTCATGTTGATAAACATTATTTATATATATATAATTGATTTTTTCGTTTAGAATTCAAACTCGGGCAGCGGGGTCGGCACGTTGTCTATATAGAAGCCTTTCACGCGGTCGGCAGAAGCGGGTATAGCCCAGGTCGATGAGATGTTCTGGCTGTACAACCCCTTTTCGGTCTGCATGTGTATGACGCGGAAATGGCGGCCGTCGGTCGATTCGAGGTTGAGTTGGCGATGACCCGGGTCCACAATCTTGGCCATGCGCATGAAGAGTACGGGCTCGTTCCATAGGCTGCGCTTGGCGGTGGCAAAACGGCCGTCCTTGTAGAAGAAGTCGGCGGGCTTGACGCTCGTCTCGGCCTGTGTGCGCGGTGTGCGCCGCTCGGTGTTAGGATTCTTGTCGGTCTGCATGGGCAGGCACGCCCACTTGTCGGCGGCAGCGTAGCGCGTGACAATGGCCTGATTGGTGAGGTCCTGAAGGGTGATCTTCGTGTTGCTGACGGGCCAGAGCCACTGCCAGGCCGTGCCACCCACTTCGTTCCAGCCCGTGGGGAAGGGTGTCTGGCGCGAGGCGTCGAAGTACTCGTAGTGCTTGAAGATATAGAAGTGCCAGTCCTCGAATTTGTAAGACTTGCCGTCGGCGGTGGTGCCATAGCAGTAGGTACGCCCGCTGCCGCACTGGGTATAGTCAGTTATGAGGCGGGCCACGGCCTGGTGGTCGGCAGAGCCGTCGTCGTAGGCCATGTTGGTGATGACGTTGCCGGACTCGCTGGCGACATCTTTCTTTTTATGGTCCTTGAAGTTCCACACGCTGTCGACATAGACGTAGAGGTCGTGGATGTCGATGCCGGCATAGCGCTTGATATGCTCTAAGGGGGAACCCAGATTGCCGTTGGCATACAGGTCAAGATGGTATCTGTCGGTTTTGCAGTCGCTTATCTGAAAGAGGAACTCGAGGAAGCTGAAGGCGTATTCGGGCAACTCAGCCTCGCTGGGCAGGCCCTGGGCCTTCACGCCGCCCGACTCGGGGATGTCGAACGAGACGAAGGTGGCCTCCTTGTCCTTGAAGGGAATGGTAGTGTTCTCGGGCTTGCCCAACATGCAGAACCACTTGGTGCCGTCCTCGACGCACTGCAGCACGTCGCCTATCTGGAAGACACCGGTCAAGTCGTTGGGGGCATTGTTCACGTTGTTGGAACTCGCCGTAATCTCGGGGCCGGTGCCGCCATTGACGTCTCTCGTGTACCACTCGGCTTTGTAGTCCTCATAATAGCGGTAAAAGTCCTTTACGCCAGGACCCTGCAACTGGGACGTGGGGGCGGGCTGCGAGCCGCCGTTCAGTTCTTTGCCCGTGGCGTGGCGGACGACCCAGCGGTACTTGCCGTCGTTGTCGAAGAACTGGATGTAGTTGTCTGTGCTGGAGCCCATCTTCGTGCAGTCGAACTT
>CADACW010000107.1 GCA_902786565.1 uncultured Prevotellaceae bacterium
CAGATAGTTCAGGCACACCCAGTGGGAGTCGCCCTTCTTCTCGGGGCCGAAGGCGGGGCGCACGCAGATCCAGTACTCCACTTTGCCGTTGTCGAGCGTGCGGCTCACCACGTCGCCGAAACGATACCAGGCCTTGCCCGCAAACGAGGCGTTGGTGCCCTCGCCGCCCTCGCGGTAGATGATCTTGCGCAGACGCGGCACCTGCTTGATACTGACATCAACGGTTGCCCAGTCGTCGGCTGTGCCGCCGCGGGTGTAGGTCAGTGTGCCCACCTCGGGGTCGGAGTAGGTGTACGAGGGCGTGTTCTCGTCGATGGCGGCGCCCACCAGGTCGCTGAAGCGGCGGGCAGCCGTCTGCATGTCGTTGGTCTCTACGATGCGCGTCGTCTCGTTAGTGGCGTCGGCGATGCCATAGACAGGCTCGAAGGTCTTGTCTTCGTAGTCGGCGGCGTAGTCGTCGCTGGAGACGAGTTGTCCCACGACGCTCCAGAACTTCGAAGCACGCTTCTCCTGCTCCTGCTGCTGTTGTTCTTCACTCTTGTTGTTGTCGTCATCGTCCTTGCAGGAGGTGACGCTCACGGCGAGGCCGCACATGAGGGCGGCCAAGAGCCAAAAGTTAATCAGTTTTTTCTTCATTTTACACATATATATTTGTTACTTTATTATCTCGTTATTACGTTGTCTCGTTGTCACGTCGTCTCGTTATTACGTTGTAACGTTGTCACGGGATTCTGTCATCCTGCTGCTTCCTGTCCCGCTTTCGGTCTGCAAAATTACCGCTTCGCGGTGAAGGCTGTGCGGGCGGCGGGCCACTTTCTGCACCAACTTGTGGCGCACTCGGCCGAAAATGCGACAAAAAGCGCGATTCTTGCCTCACGGCTGTCGCCTCGTCCGCCACTTTTCAGCCTCCTCCAGGCTGTGGAGGCGCATCGGGCTTCGGCTCTATCAGCAGACGGAACTCCACCGGCGTCATTCCGATGGCCTGCTGCATGCGGCGCTGCAGGGTGCGGATGCTACTGAAGCCCACGTCCTGCGCCACGGCGGCCACGCTGTAGTTGGGCTGGCGCCGCATCAGTTCCATCGCGCTGATGACGCGCCGGAAGTCGATGTAGTCCTCGGGCGTGTGGTGGGGCGTGTTGTTGCGGAACAGGCGCGAGAGGCGCAGCGGGGTCACGTCGAGCAGACGAGCCAGCGCCTCGGCATCGAAGTCGGGTCGTAGGTGGGGCTTCTCCTTCTCCACGCGGGCCTCGATGAGGGCCAGCAGTTCAAGGTCGTCCTTCTGGTCGGCACGGGCCATGCGGCGACGGTCGGCCAGCATCAGTTCCTTCAGCAGTTGCACCCGCATCCGCGTGTCGTACCACACGTCGAGCCGCTCGCTCAGCTCGAGGTTGCGGCTCACCAACCGCTGGTTCTCCTCGAGGAGCCGGGCGTTCTCGGCACCCAGACGGGCGTTCTCGGCTCGCAACTGTTCCAACTCGTCGTTCTCCATCATCGCTTACTCCTTTGCAAACAATTGGAAGAAGCCCGCCAACTCCAGTGCCTCGTACAACTCCCCTGCGGGGTCCAGCCCTCTGAGGGCGGCGCGATGGCCGTGGCCGTTGACGTGCTTATAGATGTTGAGCAACAGCCGCAGACCGCTGGACGAGATGTAGCGGAGTTCGCTGCAGTCGATGGTCACGTCGCAGTCGGTGCGCTCGAACAGCGGGGCAAGGTCGCGCTCCGCCTGGTTGCTGGCCACGGTGTCGAGTCCTCCGGCGAGAACTGCCACCATCCGGCCTTCCTGTTCTGTAATCGTTATCTTCATTGTTTTATATCTTTATATCGAGATTTTCTTCTTGATCGTCAGCACGTTTCGCTCTCCCTCGCGGCGATAGGTCAGTGCGTCGCTCATGCGCCGCATGAAGAGAATGCCGAGGCCGCCCTCCACCCGCTGGTCGGCAGGCACGGTGGTATCGACATCAGGGGCCTGGGTGGGGTCGAAGGGCTGGCCGTCGTCGGTAAGGGTGACGTGCAACACACCATCGCGCACCTCGCTGTCGAGCCGGATGCTGGTGGCATGGGCGTAACGGATGACGTTGGTCACGGCCTCTTCGACGGCCAAGCGCAAACGCGGCGTCTCGTGGTCGGAAAGACGCGCCCGGCTGCCGACAGCCTCGACGAAAGCCTCCAACTGGTGGAGGTCGCCGCCGTCGGTGCGCAGCGTGAGCGTGTTGCCGCCATGCCAGCGGATGGCCATGAGCGTGATGTCGTCGCTCTGCTCGGCACTGCCGACGTGGCGCTGCGCATCGCAGCTCATCAGCTCCACCAGTTGGCGGGGCGAGAGGGCCGACGACTGGCGGGCCTGTTTCAGCACGCGGCGACGAGAGAGAGGGCGCTCGTGGCGGTCGCGGGCCTCGTTCAGTCCGTCGGTATAGAGGAAGAGGGTGTCGCCGGCATGGAGCCGCGCCTGCTGCCCCTCGTAGTGCCACGTGGACAGCGCGCCCACGGGCAGGTTGTGCTTGATGTCGAGCGGATCGCCTCCTAAGGTGGGCTGCTCGTGTCCGGCGTTGCAGTAGTCCAGCGCGCCCGTCGTCAAATGGAGTACCCCCACGAACATCGTCACGAAGTAGCCGCTGCTCTGCTCCTCGCACAGCAGCGCATTCATTCGCGCCACGATGGCCGCCGCCTGTCCTGTATGCTGCGACAGTGTCGCAGCCCCACTACCGTCAGCCCCGCCATTCTCGGCTGCCCTCCCCGCCTCTGTCCTGAACAGCGACCGCATCACCGTCATCAGCAGTGCGGCGGGCACACCCTTGCCCGTGACATCACCGATACAGAAGAAAAGCTGGTCGCCGCGGATGAGGAAGTCGTAGAAATCGCCGCCGACCTCGCGGGCCGGTGTCAGTGTGGCGTATAACTCAACGTCGTCGCGCTCGGGGAAACCAGGAAACGTCTTGGGAATCATGGACTGCTGTATGTCGTGGGCCACGCGCAGTTCGCCAGCAATGCGCTCCTTCTCGGCGTTCACGGCCTGCAACCGCCGCAGATGGGCCACGGCGCGCACCACGATGAAGCCCAGCAAGAGCAGCCCAAGCAGATGAAGCAGACCGTTGCGCAGAGCCGCCCGCTGCTGGTTGTCATAAAACTGTGCGGCCATCTGCGACAGTTCACGCAGCGGCACGTCGGCGGCCAGCACGGCCACCGTCTGCCCTGCGGCATTGCGCACAGGCAGCGAATAACTACACATCAGAAGGAAAGTGTAACGGCCCTCGTAAGGTTCGCTCCAGTAGCCGTCGCTCTGGAGGGCGCGGGCATACCAGGGCCGCTGGGTGTAGTCGATGTCGAGCCGCTGCTCCACCAGTCGCATGGACTTGTCGCCGCTCATGTCGTCGCCATTTTCATAGAGGTAAAGCCCGAAAAGCCCCTCGCCGCCCGTTGCATCCTGTCCCGCCTGCTGCGATTTAATCGCAGCCCCACCAACAGCCCCGTGGGCAGCCTTCCCCGGCACGAAGCCAACCGTCACCCCCACAATCTGGGGCTGGCTGAGCGACAACTGCCTCAGCACCTGCCGCAGCGTGTCGATGTCAACCTCGTCGGCCTGGCGCTCAATCTCGGGCAGGGCAGCGGCCACGGCGTTTTCCACCTCCTCCTTGATGCGGGCGATGCGGTGGCTCTCGTTCAGGTCGCGCTGTGCCTTCACGGTGAGTTGCTCGTTGAAACTGCGACGCGTAGAAACGAAGTCCACGACGGTATTCAGTTCCAACAGCACGGCGGCCACGACGATGACCAGGATGCTCACGCGGGTATGGTGGTTCAGTTTCATCGGCGTCATTCTGTTGCGGATTCATTTGATTGAAGGGTCTCGCGGAAACGGGCTGGTGTCATGCCGTAGCGATTCTTGAAGTCGCGCATGAACGAACTAACAAAGCTGAAGCCCGAGGCTGTGGCAATGTCCGACAGGTTTGCCAACGGCTCGTCCTTCATCTGCTGGCAGGCATGATCCAACCGGCAGTTGCGCACAAATTCGGGGATGGAGGTCTGACGCTTGGAGAAAATCATGCCGGCGCGGTGGGCGGAAATGTTAAACCGCTCAACGATGTCGGTGCGTCCGAAGCTCGGCTTCAGGTATAACTGCTCTTTGACTATGGTGGAGGTGATGTTCTTATACAGCCGTTCCTCGGCAATCTCCGCCTTTGTCATCCGCTTCACTCTGGGCTTGGTGCTCTGCTGCCTCAGCATCGGGATCTTCCGTCCCCGCTTTTGGACTTGCACTCTCTGTTTGGGCACTTGTTTCCTCTGTTTGGGCACTTGCATCCTCCGTCTCTGGTTCTCCCGCAACGTCCTCGCTGGGACCCTCATCATTGAAGTTGGCTCCGCCTATGTCGTCGGTTTCTTTGATGGGAGTCGCATATTCTCCAAAAAGATTTTCAGATTCGGAAGGCTTGAAATCGTCCTCTCTCTTACTTACCTTGCTCAACTTCCTACGATAGTAAAAAAGCTGCACTATCGCAAGAAGGAGAGCGCCTGCAAGGATGCCTATCACGTAACTGGAAATGTGTAGAAGTTCTGTTGTGTAGTCTGTCATTTCTTTGCTTATTTGCGTGCAAAATTACCTATTTAATTTAATTCGACGCGCGAAAAGCCTGCACAAATTGGTATATCCACAGGAACGAATTGATATACACAATATTCACAAATGCGCAATTTGTGATTCACAAAAAAGAGATGGGGGTTACGTCCGCGATTGGCGGCGATATTCCGTTGGGGAAATGGAATAGGCAGCCTTGAAATCCATGGCAAAACGGGGATAGGACGGGAAGCCGGAGGCGGCGGCGACATCGGCGATGGGCATGGTAGGACTCTTGCGCAGCAACTGGCAGGCATACTCCAGGCGGGCATTGCGCACGAAGTTGGATACGTTACCGTAGGGACTGCCCTTCGAGAAGGCGGCACCGATGCGCTTCTCTGACAGGTGGAAACGCTCTACCATCATCTGACGGTCGCAGACGGGATGAAGGAAAAGTTGCTCGTGGCGGATAACTTCGCTGATGTAGTCGAACAGTTCCACGTCGGTCATCGCTTCGAGGCGAGTGGCATCATCTGTCGTGTCGTCGTCGGATCTTGCCGTGCCGCCGTTCTTCTGCGCCTTCAGCGACTGGTATAGCCGTTTGTACTCCTGGGCATCCTCAATCTTTGACACCAAGATATAGTTCTTCTCGCTGAGCAGGCGGCGTTGCCGGTAGAGATAGACGGCA
This sequence comes from uncultured Prevotellaceae bacterium, assembly GCA_902786565.1. Classification (GTDB taxonomy): domain Bacteria; phylum Bacteroidota; class Bacteroidia; order Bacteroidales; family Bacteroidaceae; genus Prevotella. The sequence goes on from CADACW010000107.1 coordinate 5,235, forward strand.
GCCACGACGACGAAGAAAAGAACCATGCCGATAATAACGTTGACGAGAAGATTCTTCATGTGGATGACCCGTTCTTGATGCAAGGCAGTTTCCAATTCAAGTGTGTGGTAACGGGCGGCGTAGAGATGGGCCTTGCTGCGCTGGAGATTGTCGCTGAGTTGGCTCTTCAACTCGTCATAGCGGTTCATATAGTCGTAGGCCTGGGTCGTGTGGCCGAAAGCATTGGCTGCCTCTGCTCGTCCACGGAGAATCTCGACACGGGCACCGTTCAGGGTGTCGCCCTCTGACACCATGTAACGCTCGAAATCGTCGTAGGTGGCAAGCATCGTCGCGTAGTCGCCCAAACGGGCCAGCGTCTGTGCTATCATCATGCGGCCATCGAGGCTGTGGCTGTATGGGTATTGGCGGAAAGCGCCGATCTCGCGCTGAGCGGCAGCACGGTTGCCTTGGGCAGTGTAGGCGGCAGCCTTGTAGGCACAGGCCTGGGCATAGTAGAAATCATGGTAGGCGGGGATGTCCTCCTTAGGCGGCTCACGGTAGGTGCCGTCGTGGTAGTCGTCAGGATGGGCGGCAAAGTCATCGAGCCGTTGCTGAATCTGGCTTGCCAAAGCAATCATCTCGTCATAGCCCATTTCCTGCTCCTGCAGCACGTTGATCTTTCGCTTCACGGCGATAAGCCAGGCATCCAATTCATTGAACTTCGTCGTCATGCCGAGCCGCTGGATGGCATTGTCAATCTTTGCCAAGCCCTCATCCACCTGTCCGATGTGTGTCATGGCCAGCCCGAGGTCGGCATCGGTGCGCAGGGCTTCGGTCGCCAGCCCCTGCCCGCGCAGCAGCTGAGCCAGTTCCGTGGTCCAGCGTACCATCTCCTCATAGTCGTGGCGCATACGCGATGCGTTCACCAGCAACTCCAGCACATCCCCGCGGAAAACGATGTTACGCTGGGCCTCGTCGTGGCGTAGCAGGGCCTCACAGATGATGACAGCCGAGTCCTGCTGCTGCATGGCGGTCGACTTGCTGAGCACCTTTGCCCGGAAGAGGCCGGCGCGATAGTCGGTCATGTTGCCCACCACTTCCGCCGAGTCAAGAATCAGCAGAGCCCGCTCGGGCAGAGAGTCGTAGATGGCCATGGCGCGCTCCTCAGTATAGAGCGTGTCGCCAGCCTGCGGCACCCGCTTCCCGCTCGTGCCGCCGCCCGTGCAGCCCGTTACGACAGACATATATAATAGGTATAACGTCTTCTTGTTCATAAAAAACGTCTGCAAAGTTACAACTTTTTCTATAAAAAAATCCCCCCAATTGGACTTTAACCCTAATTTAACTTGATTTTGGTTGTGTTTTTGGCGTTATTCCGCTATCTTAATAGGATGGGAATAGTCCCAAAACAACATTAAATTCAATTACAACAATGAAACAACTATCATTGCTGATGTCAATCCTGGCGGTGCTGGGACTGACAGCGTGTGAGAAAACGCTCGATGTTGCGGATGACGGTATGTCGCAGGGCATCGGGCAAGTGAAGAACTCCCTACTGCAAGTAAGGACACGTGCGAGCGGCTCTGTCTCAGAAGGAGCTACAGTGGCATACCCTGTGACGGTGTATGTGTTCCAAGGGAACGAGTGCCGGGCGGCGCAGATCATCGGCGACGAGGGGCAGACGCTAAACATCGAACTGACGGAAGGAGCGTACATGGTTTATGCCGTCGGCGGGGCATCAGCTGAGGACTATGTACTGCCGTCAGCTGCGGATGCTTTGACGACTTCAGCGATTATGCCGCGTGAGGGTAAGGGTCATGGAGACCTGATGACGGCCAAAGCCAGTGTGACGTTGGAAGACGGCGAGGCAAACACCGTGACTCTGGGTATGGAGCGGCGGGTGATGATGCTGCAAAACGTGGTGCTGAGGAAGATTCCCATGGCGGCCACGGCTGTATCGCTGACCATCAGCCCACTCTGGCAGTCGGTCACTGTGGGCGGTAATTACAGTGGAACGGATGGTGCTTACGCACTGAACCTGGAAAAGCAAGGCGACGGGCGCACATGGCAGTCAGCGACGACGGCCTTTCTGCTGCCGCCATCATCGTCGCCAGCCAGCATCACCGTGCGCATCACCACAGCGACAGGTACGCGTAGCTATACCTACCAGACCAGCGACGAACTGGAGGAGGACTACAAAATCAACATCGAGGGAACGTACACCGAGGCCGTCGGCGTGACGCTGAGCGGCACCATCGAGGGAACTGAGTGGAAGGGCGAACGCACAATCCGCTTCGACTTTGACGAGAGCGGAAGCAGTGCAGCCAGTGGTACTGCCGGAGGTAACAGCGATGACAGTAACCCCTCCACTGCAGGGGATGGGAGTTTCCCGCAGGCTGGCGACACCTATCAGAATTGCTATGTACTGGCTTCGCAGATAGCCGACGACGGCGAGTCGGCGGAACTAACTCTGCTGTCGCCCAACGAGCGCAGTAGCGTGGGCAATACGATGATGGCGATTGACGTTCTGCAAGATCTCGCGGCAGGCGCAGGAATTGATGGCTTCAGCGACTGGCGCGCTATGACACGTGGCGAGGTGTCGCTTTTGCAAGCCGCCCACGCCGACCTCGGCATCGAAGACAATGCCTGCTATCTCTTTGACGATAGCGGGACCGTGAAGCAAATGCGTATGCTGAACGCCAATGTAAGCAATCCTAACAATAACGCTGCATACATCCGGCCCGTAGTAACTATCTCCATAAGCAAAGAATAAGGAACAACTATGAAAAAGGTATTATTATTCGCTCTCGCACTATTGACAGCTGCGTGTGAGAAACCCATCCTCGACATTGAGGACAGCAGTATGGTCAGCGGTTCTGCCGCCGACGCCAACGTCATTCTGCGCATTAGTCTGTTTGAGCTGCAGCCGTTCAGCGTGGGCGGTGGTTCTGCCACCCGTGTCGCCACCGACATCACCGATTTTTGCACCCGACTGAACATCGCCCTGTTTCAGGACGGAACCAAGGTGAAGACCATTGCCCAAAAGGAGGACGATGCTTCGTTTGGCACCGTTGCTCTGACACTCGCCGCCGGCACGTATCAGTTGGTCGTCATAGCTCACAGCGGCGAAGGCTCGGCCACTATCACCTCAGAAGAGAAAGTCACCTTCCCAAACAACAAGGTAACTGACACCTTCTATTATTATGGCGACCTCGTGGTCAGCGACAGCCAGCAGTCCTACGACCTCACGCTCACCCGTGCCGTAGCCATGTTCCGCCTCGTGCTGACCGACGAGGAAATGCCCGCTAATGTTGCAAAGTTCAAGTTCTACTATGTGGGCGGTTCCTCGACCTTCAGCCCCTCATCGGGATATGGTTGCGTGAACTCGAAGCAGACTGAAATCCGCGCAGTAGCCGATGGCGTGACTGCTTTCGACATCTACACCCTGCCGCACACCGAAGACGACGTGCTGACACGCCTCACCGTGACCGCCCTCGATGCAAACGACAACACCGTGAAGGAGCACACGTTCGAGAATGTCCCCGTCACCCGCAACCAGATTACCCGCTATACGGGCATTTTTTTCGGTAGCGGCGGCAGCGGCCAGCAAAGCGACGGCACCTTCCGCCTCACCGCCGATCCCGATTGGGACAGCGTGAACGGCTACACGTTCTGACCGTCCAATCCATCTCTTAACTTTGAGAGCCGAGGCAACTGCGCCCCGGCACTCGTTGTAACTGTCAAATGTGATATCCTGAAGATTTTGCTTCTTTACTGGGTGTTTCCTTAACCCGAGTGTTTTCTAAACCACAATTCCCACTGCTTACCTTTTGCCCAGGTTCCTTATCCTCGGCCAACTCCAACTGAATCTTTCGGTCAAGTGCAGCCAGTTCGGACTTCAATCCTTTCAGTTCATCTTCTTTCTTCCACTGCTTATTTGCAATTTCCTTCAAGAGTGGAATATCCCTAGAAAGTACAGCATTCTTTTCCTTGTATTGCTCGATAGTCTGAGGTATTCGCTCTAATGAGTTGATGAAGTTTCTTGCTGCGGCTATCGGGTCAGATAGAGCGATAAAGCCGTTGTTGTACTTATACTTGAAGTTGCCCTCCACGCAGAACTTGTTTTGGAACATTCCCAGCCCGTCCTTGTCAAGCGGTTCACTGCACATCAGGATGGTGAAGCCGTGAATCTCGCCAATGCGCCGATACTCGCCCTTGGTGTCCTTTTCGACCAATAGCTCATTTTGCAGGATGAGACACCCTTCAAATGCCGATACTATCAGATGTTTTGAGAGATTCAAACGTTTCAGGGCATAAATCGACATTT
>CADACW010000108.1 GCA_902786565.1 uncultured Prevotellaceae bacterium
GTGGGTTTGCCGTCGAGCTTGCGGCCGTCGAGCGTGTACCAGGCATCGTCTGACATCCGACCTTGGTTGCTTGGATTGTCAAGAACAACTCTTAGAATGCCCGTCGTTTCATCATCATCGCCGCCGAAGCTCAACTTATACGCCCTGGCAAGGGCGGCTGTGGTGTTCAGCTGGAAGTAGGCGTGGAAGGGGTTGATGGTCATGGCGCCATTGGGCCAGTAGAGGGTGTTGTCATTGCTGAAGTAGAGCTTGGTGTTGTCGCCCTCTTCGCCAATCTCCACAGGGTCGTAGGTGCCTATGAAGGTGACGCTGCAGTCGCCATCGGTGCCAGTATTAAGTCCCGGTGTGATGTTGATGGGATTCGTGGCGGTGAGGTTCACGTCATTGAAAGTAATACCGAAGATGGTGTTACCATCGTAGCTTACTTCCTTAACGGGTAGTACCTCGCCGTCCTTCACCTCCCAGCCGTCGCCGAGGGCGGCAGCCAACTGCTCATTGGTCATATCACCGATAGGTGTACCCTGTTCAGCTTTTACAGGGAACTCAGTGGATGTGTAGCAGTCCGTAGTTGCTGCTCCCAAAGTCGATGTGCCAAATGGGAAAAGATTGATGTTGTCACCTTCTACATTCTTAGGCTTGTTCAGGCAGTTAAAGTATTGGGTCACGTCTATAAGCGGGTTTGCTACAAAACCTCCACAATTCAGAATACCGGATTTGTTGGTGAAACTGCCGTCGAAGCGGCTATTTCTGATGGTTGCAAAGAAATCAGCAAGAGCACCTATAAAAGCGCCAATGAAAGTACCCTTGTCAGCCACGAAGTCAACGCTGACGCGGCAGTTGCTGATAGTGACTGGTCCCTTGTTGGTACCCACAAGTCCTGAAACATAATCATGGTTAGCGGTGACGGTGCCCGTGGTGTGCAGGTTCTTGATGGTGGCATCTCTGACGTAATAGAACGGTGCCCAGAACCGATCGCTGGTGGTTGAGTTGAAGGTCAAAGTGTGGCCATTGCCGTCGAAGGTGCCACTAAAAGGATGATCTTGTGTACCCACTGTAGTCGATACGGTGATGTCAGCCCCCAGATTCACAGTCATTTCGGAGAAGTCAACACCTTTGTTCACCGAGTCGGCAAAGGCATCCCAGTCTTCGGTTGACCAAATGATGTAGATGCTGCTTATCGCCTTCTTATCCAACTTAATAATATAAGGTGTGCCGGCGGTGAGCTTCTCCACGGGCTCGCTGAAGTTCAGCGTCAGCGTGCCATCATTGAGCGTAGCCCCGGTCAGGGTGCGTGCTTCGGCGCCGCCGAGGGGCGAGTCTGCCAGCGTCACGTCGAAGGGCAGGCAGATGGTGTTCCAGTTGTTATCGATGTAGAACGTGCGGCCCAGGATCGTTGCATTTACTGGATGTCCGCTGTATAGGTCGGCAGTCTCACTGATCAGGCTGCTGTTGGGGGCGTTGTCTGCGAGTTCCAAAGCGAAAATCTTCTTGTACCACCATCCGTTATACTCCAAGCCTAACTCGTAGGACGTGATGCCGCTGACACTATAGGTTTCTACGGCTTCACCGAGACCCTCAGACTTGGTGTCGGCGCTGCTGACACCCTGAACCATGCCTAACGGACGGCTGTAGCCGCAGTTGCTGATGCTGGCGGAAGAGCCATTGTTGTAGCGTACCAGCGTGGCGCTGTTGTTGGTCGCCTCCTTCTCGCCGTCAGCCAGTTCGGCAGGGGCGTAGATGCAGTTGGTGATGGTGAGATTGCCGCGGTTGCTCTTTTCGCCCACGAAGCCGCCACAACCGGTGGTGTTTGCATCGCCCACCGAAAGTATCTTGCCGTCGAAGAGGCAACCGTCGAAGCTGACACTAGTATGTTTTCCGTCTAAGCTGCCAACGAAGCCGCCGTGACCACCGATGCCGTTGACGCTGCTGAGAATGTTGACGCTGCTGCGACAGTTGATGATGCTGACCTGATTAATCCAACCCAAAAGCCCCCCGCTGAATGTCTTGTCGGTAGTGATGGTGCCCGTCACGTGCAGATTCTTGAACGTGGAAGACCATGATTCAGTGAATGGCGCGCAGTGAGAATCGTTGGCGGTCAGATTGACGTTCATCGTGTGGCCGTCGCCATCGAAGGTGCCCTCGAAGAACGGCATCGGGGCTGATATGTTGATATCGGCACCGAGCTTGAAGTATGCTTCATAGGTCCGCCCTTGGTTGTACATATTGATGAGCCGGGTCCACTGCTTGTCGGCTGTCAGCATATAGGGGTCGGCTTCGGTGCCACTGCCGGTAATGCCCGTCGCTTCGTACTCTACGTTGATGGAGTAGTCTGTACCTTCAGCAACCTTGAAACTATGACTGAGTCCATTCTTCTCACCATTTAGCGACGTGCCGATAAGGTCGTAGCCGATCGTATTGACGCTCGCGGTGTATTCCACCTTCGATCCGGGCTTGCAATAAGGAACGCCGTTATACCAATAGCAGTCAGAATAGTTGATGCTGATGTTGATGCCTTCTGGTGGGGTGTCATGTTTTACTGTACTGAGGCGGATCACATTAGGGTTGCCGGTTGGAGTATAGTTTGCATAATAGTTATTATAATAATTTGTCATCCGTGGTCTTTTGAGATTGCCATAGATGGGGCATACCTGTGAGCCACCAAGATACGCACAGTTCACGAGGTCAACTCCAATATAGACTTCTTCCCAATCAAAAGCTTCACCGTCACCGTATCCGATGATGCCGCCAACATCATTACGACCGGAAACCTTGCCTTGGGTCACCACATTTTCAATGGTAAACTCATAATAGCCATATCCCGCCAAAATGCCAACGTGGTCAGTGCCCTTTACGTTGGCATCGACAATATTCAAATTCTTAATCCAATTGCTACGACCATTATCGCCCACAATACAGGCAAAAAGGCCAGCGTCATTACCAGATTTGTCCACATAGAGTCCACGGATGGTATGTCCACATCCGTCGAGATTGCCTCTAAACCCGACACGGGTCCACCAAGTAGTCCAGCCAATTGTAGAGTTGGGCACTTCGCGGTAGTATTCATAGCCCGGAGGATTCCAAGCGTAAGCCGACAAGTCCAGGTCGCGGTTCAAGATAATCGTCTTACCTTGGTATTGAGTGCCGTTTTGCACGTTATACCCCATCAAGGCTAATTCTTCCTCGCTCTCGATATAGATGGTGTTGCCATCAACGTGGCTGAACGAGCTGGCTCTGTGAGCATCCCAGAAGTCATATTCCGTCTTGGCATGCAAAAAGATATCGCTGCCGCCTGCGCTTGTGTTGAGGTCGCAGGCATCAGCTTCGTTATTCCTTCTCACGGCGCCATCCTTGTTACCGTCAACGGTGATTTCGGTGACGAGGTGATTAGGCTTACAATTGTCCTTGGTGTAATAGAGGTGAATCCAGGCGCCGTCTGCCTCGCAGTTCAGGTCGCCACCACTAGAGATGAATCTGCTGTCGCCATCAGCGCCTGCCTTGTAATAGGTGCGGCCGTTGTGGACGAGACTGGCGGGAGAATCGTTGGTCGTGCTAACCCTGAGGTATAAGTCTGTGATGGGCGTGCCGCTGTTTTGCGGACTCTTGTTCGTCTTGTACACCAGATAGATGTAGTGACCGCCGGCACCGTCGTTCAGGTCCCTGTCGAGGCATATCCACCCCGCCCCCTTGTAGTTGTCGTAAAGGTACCCTATTTGTTTTTCACTATCATGGCCTATCACAACCACATCGGTGACGTAATCTGCCCAGACCTGCTGCGCTGGCAGCAGGAAAGTCGCTATGATGCAAAGGAAACTCTCGCTGCCCGAGTTCGAAGCCTGAAAGTCGCCATACAACTGTTCGATGAGCCTCTGCTGCTCCGTTGTCGCCTTCTGGAAGACGAAGAGCTCGGGGTCGGTAAACTTGCCGTCTTCATAGACGATCGACCACTCCTCGCCTGTTGCGTCGTCTATCATAGTGGCGGTGTTGCCGCTGATCGTGAAATGGAAGTCACCATCGCCTCGAACCATCTCGGCACCGACGAACTCGTTGCCATAAAGGCCATAGCACTCATAGTAGCCAGTGCCGTCGCCACGGAACAGATAGACCTCGATGACGCGGTCCCATATCATGCCATCTTCGTTCCCGCTTTTGGGATAGTCGGTGGCCCAGATACCGTAAAGTTTCTCCTTGGTCAGCTGTTCCTTCTGATCTTCAAACTTGCTGTCGTTGCTGTCGCTGCTGCAAGCTGTAAGCGTGAGCAGGGCGACTGAAAGAATAAAAAATAACTTTTTCATATCTTCTATAACTTAACTCTTATTTCTTCACAAACTCTGCGGGGCCTGTATGGTAGAGGTTGCCGAAGTGGGGTCGGCATTGATGATACGGGCATGGGAACCAAGTGTGTGCTGGGCACAATATAGATAGAGATCGCGGTAAGTGATGTCGGGATTCTCGCTGATGGCCGTCACGAAGTTCTGCGTGAAGCGGTCGCTCATCCAGAAACCGGCGGGGTTCCAGTTGTCAGCCCAAGACTGCTCCTGCTCGTTGGCGCCGGTAATGGCAAGCACACCCGGGATGCCCTCGAGGTCGGTGACCACGCACTCGCCATAGCAAGGCTCGCCCACAATGAGCAGCTTGCGATAGCTCTTGTCGCGCTTCATCATGTTGACGGTCTCATACAGCAGCTGGGCGGTGAGACCATGATGGTGAGCCTCCTCGCGCCACTGGAATTCCCTGGCGCCGCCGTGGTTCTGGTTGCGGCCGTGTCCGCTCCAATAGAAAAGTACATTGTTGCCAGCATCGGGCGGGATGACCACAGGCAGCTTGTCGCTGCGCTGCCCCATAAGGATACGCAGGACGTCGGCAGCGGAGAGTGTCGAGGCGTCGTAGTCGATCTGGGCGCCTGCCATGAGGTCGGGCCCGTCGGCAGAGGCGCGGACGGTGCCT
>CADACW010000109.1:0-3888 GCA_902786565.1 uncultured Prevotellaceae bacterium
TTGGGGCATGATGATGCTCCTGCCGGCGATGGCCGGCGCAGAGAGCGTGAAGATTGGCGGCCTTTACTACAACCTCGATGGCGAGGCTATGACCGCCGAGGTGGTGAACGGGTTCGGCTACACCGTCAGCGGCAGAGTCGTCATCCCCGCCAGCGTGGACCACGAGGGCAATGCCTACGCGGTGACACGCATCGGCGACTACGCCTTCTCGACGAGCACCGACGTGACGGAGGTCGAGATCCCCGCCAGCGTCAAGGAGGTCGGGCGCAGTGCCTTCGGCGACTGCCTGCTGCTGCGCGACGTCTACTGCCTGGGCACGGAGCTGCCCGAGTGTGGCGGGGATGCGTTGTTGGTGCATCAGGTGTCCTGTTAAATTGCAAGGTATGGAAAGAAGATGCTCTTCTGGCTTTGCGAAGTGCTTACAGCTATTATCACTCTCCATCAGATTTGGAAAATAAAAGATTCTGGGCAAAGTCTGCATATATGCTGTTCGCTCCTTTGTCGTTATACAAATACACTTTGATTAAGAACAAGTAGTATGTCCAAAGTAATTACTTTTAAAAAAAGTCTGCTCATATCATTTCTGATTGTTTCTTTCTCTATCTTTAACTTTTTAAGAGATAACTGGGAAAAACCTCACAATTACCAGATTTATATTTTAAAAGACATTGCTCCGCAAGAGTTTCTTGCATTATACGATAATTTGGTGAAAAGAGATACTATGCTACAAGGTCTTGACAAATGGAAGAACTGGTATGCAAATGGATACAAAGTTCGTTATGCTTATCTCTACGACATAGATTGCTATGTGTCTTTTTATACCGAAAGTAATCAGGAAGGCGTGTCAATATTTCTGACTGGAGTAACAACAAATATGAGTAAACAAAAAGAAAGACGTAGTGGCCTAATGTATGCAAATACGACAACAGAAAGTATTAAAGTAATGAATAGTTTCGAAAAAAAAATACTTGATAGGATATGGCCATATCATAAGGACTATCTTCAAGGTATTTTGTCTTGGTTCTCGAATTTTTTCTTCAGGAATTGTTTCTGGATTGTATTATTAAATATCATTTTTGTTTACCTATGCTACATTTATGAAAAGACGAATGAATCTGTTAGCTCTGCTCCTGCTGGTAGCGATGGTGGGCAGGGCGCAAGGAGATAACGAGGCGGCGGGCCGTTGGAGCGTGACGCCGCACGTGGGGGCGAATCTGTGGATGGCCAAGTATGTGGTCAAAGATTTGCCAGTAGAGACTGGAGACAAAGCCTTGGGACTCACGGCAGGCGCGGAACTGGGCTGCGAACTGGCACCCAAGGTGAACATGTCGCTGGGTGCAGACTACGTGCTGCAAAGGTTTTCCATGCCGTCCAGTTCAAGTGCAAATGACCGCAAGGATTCCTACACCGTTTCCACAGGCCGTCTGTGTTTCCCGCTGCTTGTGGGCGTGAGAATCTGGCCGTGGCTGTCGCTGCGTACTGGTATTCAGATGGGACTTAACCTCCACACCAACAAGGCGGAGGTGGACTTGCCCTTGAATTCACCCTCAGGCAAAAGAACTGTGAAATATCACTTCGATGCCGTCCACTGGTATCTCCCCGTCAGCCTCAGTTATGAGTACCGCCGATGGGTGGCCGACCTCCGTTACTACTACAGTCTGAAGAAAAACCACTGGTCATACGATGAGAACTACGTTTCATATTGGGGGGGCAAAGAGTTCTGGACCGATGACCACGACCACATGCTACAACTCACCCTGGGCTACCGTCTCAACCTCTGAACAAAGTTGTGATGAATAGCAGTGATGACGTGGAATTAAAGGACAGCCAGCTAATGGTTGGATTTGCGTTGAAAATTTTCGGCTCTCCTTGATAAAGATTAGCAGGCGCAACCCGACCTCCGTTTCCCCGTTCTGCTGGATTAGCAAATCCGGCAAAACAGGAAAAAATGTCATGGTAGTTGTTTGTATGTTGAACAATAACAAAAAACGTTAAAAGAGTTCGATTTCGTGCAGTATTTTTGCTATTTCCTCATTTTACATATAGGAACAGCGAAACATACTACAAAAAACAAACGACTTTGAAGAAGATTTTATTTCCTACAAAAAACCAAACGACTATGAAAAAGATTCTACTTTGGGGCATGATGATGCTCCTGCCGGCGATGGCCGGCGCAGAGAGCGTGAAGATTGGCGGCCTTTACTACAACGCTCTGACCGCCGAAGTGGTGAACGAGTTCGGCTACACCGTCAGCGGCAGGGTGGCCATCCCCGCCAGCGTGGACCACGAGGGCAGCACCTACACGGTGACACGCATCGGCGACTATGCCTTCTCGACGAGCACCGACGTGACGGAGGTGGAGATCCCCGCCAGCGTCAGGGAGGTCGGGCGCAGTGCCTTCAGCGACTGCCTGCTGCTGCGCGACGTCTACTGCCTGGGCACGGAGCTGCCCGAGTGTGGCGGGGATGCCTTCTTCACGATGACGCTGGAGTATGGCACGCTGCACGTGCCCGTCGAGGCATACAACAACTACGCCTCGGTGGAGCCGTGGAGCCTGTTCCATGCCCTTGTGACGCTGGAGGGCCTGGAGCTGAAGATGGAGTGCGCGACGGAGGGTGCCGAGTGCATCTGCCAGATAGCCTGCGCCGACGTGGGCACGCACCGTGGCGGCAGCTTGAGCCTGACGGGCGTCTACGACATCAAGGTGACAGCCCGCAAGGCCAGCTATAGCGACAGCGAGCCGGTGATGGCCACGCTGGCCATACTCGACCTGGAGCTGCGCCCGATGGCCAGGGAAGGGGCCTGGCAGGGCATCGCCCCTGTGCAGCCGTCGCCCGTGCTGGTGCAGGCCCGCGGCGGCCGTCTCACCGTGGGCGGCCTGCGCGAGGGCATGCCTGTCAGCGTCTGCGATGCCGCCGGCCGACTGCTCGCCGAGGGGAAGGCCGACGGGCACGCCGTGACCCTGCAGACAGGCCAGAAGGCCGGACAGGTGGCCGTGGTGAACGTGGGCGGACAGACGGTAAAGGTGATGATGCGATGAAGGCATCCCGTCAACAGACGACTGCAGGCCTGTTGGCATCCCTGCTCATTGCGGGGATGCCTTTCTGCGCCGCGTCGGCAGACACGCTCCTGGACTCGCTCAGAGCCACGGGGCTGCCCATGGTGGCGGTGGAGACCGAAGGTGCCGGGGCGCGTGGTGGTGACGGAGCGGGGCGACACGCTCTACGACAGCGGCCCATGGGAGAAAGACGTGAGCGGGATGACCATCAAGATGCGCGGCAACAACAGTGCCTTCCGTCGCAAGCACCCCTTCAAGCTGAAACTCCAGAAGAAGGCGGACATGCTGGCCCGCGGCGACGGAGACCGGTACAAGGACAAGGAATGGGTGCTGCTGGACGGCTCGACACTCAACCTGATGACGGGCATGGCGGTGAGCCGCTTGGCGGGCCTGCAGTGGACGCCGGCCTACCGCTATGTCAACCTGCTCTTCAACGGCGACTACCGGGGCACCTACATCCTCTGCGAGTCGGTGAAGCGCAACCCCGGCTGCCGGCTGGACGTGAGCAAGGAGGAGGGCTTCATCGTGGAGGACGACCCCTTCTGGTGGAAGAAGGAGGAGGTCTATGTGAAAAGCACGGCGTCGAACTGCCGCTACACCCTGCTCTACCCCGACCCCGACGATGCCACACAGGAGCAGCTGGACTACGCGCAGAAGCGCCTCTCGGCCTGGGAGCAGTCCACCAAGACGGGCACCTACGACGAGCACATCGACGTGGAGTCGTTTGCCGCCTGGCTGCTGGCCCACGACATCCTGGGCAACAGCGACGCCGCAGGCTCGAACCTGTTCCTGACGTGGTACGACAGCGGGTCGAAGATAAAGATGGGCAA
>CADACW010000109.1:3912-8108 GCA_902786565.1 uncultured Prevotellaceae bacterium
CGCGGCCTACGTCAGGAAGTGGGACGAGGTGGGTGCGTGGCTCTTCGCGCAGATGGAGGCGCGTCTCGACTCGTTCCTGCTCTCCGACGGCTACCGGGCATTGGAGCGCAGCCGCAGCCTGGAGCGCGTCCACGTGGCGCCGATGGCATCGGTAGCCTACGGCGTGGCGCAGGCCCGCAGCTGGTTCTCTCGCCGCGAGGCGTGGCTCGGGGGTGCCGTTGAGGGGCTGAGGGAGCTGCTGCTCACCTCCGGTGTCCAGCCGCTCCCCCTGCTGCAGGAGCCGCCGTCGGCCTGGCCCGTCTACCGTCTGGACGGCGCAAGGGTCACGCCGCAGGCCCGTCCCTCCCGCCCCGGCCTCTACATCGGTCAGGGCCGCAAGTGGGTGTCAAAGACAAAATAACGAGGGTTGAAGACAGAATGATGCCGAAATGCTTTTGTTTTATAATTTCTTGACGGGGGGCGTGCTCCGAAATGCTTTTGTTTTATAATTTCTTGACGGGGGGCGTGCTGCCGATGAGGGGCACGCCCTCATTCTTCCATATCATGTAGAAGGGAAAATCCTAAACTCTCAATTCTTAACTTCCAACGAAGCGCTGGTAGCAGAGATAGTATTTGCGCACCTTGCGGGAGAGGAGCTGGACGTTGAGTATCTCCGACGCCTCGGCAATGTCCTTGATGGTGCCGTCTTTGTAGAGGATGCCGATGGAGTCATCGTCAACCGAATACATATCCTTCTGGATGGTGTTCAGGCTCATCAGGTAGTGGGCATCCTGGCGGTCAATGCCCATGCGGGCGGCAATGTCGTCGAGCAGTTGGTCTATGCGCTCCTGCCCGACGGGCTCCTCGTGGACCTCGACCTTGAAGATGTTGCGGTCCAGCATGTCGGCGGCCAGGGTGGCCAGTATGCGGTCGGGGTGGTGCCGCCACGCCTTCATGGCGCTCCAGATGTCGCTGTCGTCCAGCTCTTCGTACATCAGCAGGGCCTCTGGATGGGCCTCGAACCACTTGGCGTTCACGTCGTTGCGGATGAAATAGGAGAGGGCCGGCGAGGCGTGCACCTCCTGCCCCTGTCGGGCCAGCTGCTTGGCACGCAACAGCATGTTGACGAGCACCTTCTCGCAGGCCACGGCAGTCTTGTGCAGATAGACCTGCCAGTACATCAGCCGGCGGGTGGTCAGATAGTTCTCCAGCGAGTAGATGCCTTTCTGCTCCACCACCAGCTTGTCGTCCACCACATTGAGCATCTTGATGATGCGCGCCGAGCCGATGTTGCCCTCGGTGACGCCGGTGAAGAAGGAATCGCGGCGCAGATAGTCCAGCCGGTCCATGTCGAGCTGGCTGGAGATGAGCTGGTGGAGGAAGCGCTTGTGATACTGGTCCTTGAAGATGCTGACGGCCAGGTTGAGCCGCTGTCCGAGGTCGCGGTTGATCTGCTCCATCATCAGCAGCGAGATGTCCTCGTGGGAGATGCCGGGGATGAGGATGTTCTCCAGCACGTGTGAGAAGGGGCCGTGGCCGATGTCGTGCAGCAGGATGGCCGCCTCGACGGCCTCCTCCTCGGAGTCGAAGATGAAGTGGCCCTTCTGGCGTAGCGACAGGATGGCCTCGCTCATCAGGTGGAAGGCGCCCAGCGAGTGCTGGAAGCGCGTATGGTGGGCGCCGGGATAGACCACATAGGCCAGTCCCAGCTGGTTGATGCGCCCCAGCCGCTGGAAGAGGGGGTGGCGCACAATGTCGTAGAGCAGCCCGTGTGGAATCTTGATGAACCCGAACACGGGGTCGTTGATAACCTTGAAATCGTTCATATTGCCAGTTCTGTTGGGGCCAAAGGTAGCCATTTTATTTGAAACTGGCAAGAAAAAGGGGATATTATTTGGCCAATTCCCCCCATTTTGCTATTTTTGCAACTTGCAAGAAAGAAAAAAGGCGATATGCGACAAATAGAACTTCTGGCCCCCGCCAAGAACCTGGCCTGCGGGCGGGCGGCCATCGACCACGGGGCCGACGCGGTCTACATAGGCCCGGAGCGGTTTGGCGCCAGGGCGGCGGCAGGCAACAGCATGGACGACATAGGCCAACTCTGCGAATATGCCCACCAGTTTGGGGCAAAGGTCTATGCCACCGTCAACACCATCGTCTTCGACAGCGAACTGGCACAGACGCGCCAACTGCTGGAGCAACTGGCCCGTTGCGGCATAGATGCCGTGCTGGTGCAGGACATGGGGGTGATGCAGCTGGCGAAGGAGGCGGGCCTGACCATCCACGCCTCGACGCAGACCGACAACCGCACGGCCGAGAAGGTGGAATGGCTGGCGGCGCAGGGCGCCAAACGGGTGGTGCTGGCCAGAGAGCTGTCGGTCGACGAGATTGCAGAGATTCACCGGCAGGTGCCGGACGTGGAGTTGGAGGTGTTTGTCCACGGTGCGCTGTGTGTGAGCTACAGCGGCCTGTGCTATGCTTCGCAGCACTGCTTCCAGCGCAGCGCCAACAGGGGCGAGTGCGCGCAGTTCTGCCGGATGAAATTCGACCTGACAGACAGCACGGGCCGCGAACTGGTGCACCAGCGCCACCTGCTCTCGCTGAAGGACTTGAACCAGAGTGCACACCTGAAGGAACTGATTGAGGCCGGGGCCTGCTCGCTGAAGATTGAAGGCCGGCTGAAAGAGGTGGCCTACGTGAAAAACGTGACCGCCGCCTACAGCACCCTGCTCAACCAGCTCGCCGACCGCCATCCCAAACAGTACGAGCGGGCGTCGATGGGCCGCTGCACCTACACCTTCACGCCCGACCTGAACAGGACTTTCAACCGTGGCTACACCACCTATTTCCTGAACGGACGGCAACAGGGCATCGCCTCGTTTGACACACCGAAGGCCATCGGCCAGATGGTGGGGCGGGTGAAGTCGGTCTCTCAACTCTCAATAGTGGTGGCGGGCACTGCCGCCTTCAGCAACGGCGACGGCCTCTGCTTCTTCGACAGCGACCAGCAGTTACGGGGCTTCCGCGTGAATCGCGTGGAGGGCAACCGCCTCTTCGCCAGCACGACGGGCAGCGACGCCCTGCAACAGTTGCGGCCCGGCACCCCGCTCTACCGCAGCAACGACCAGGCGATGGAACGGCTGCTGGAGAAGCCCAGCAGCGTGAGGAAAATTGCGGTGACGATGGCGCTGGAAGCCTCTGACGGCGGTTTCCGGCTGACGGTGGACAACGGGCGGCAGCAGGCCGTGGCCACCATCGAGGCCCCTCATCAGGAGGCGCAGAAGCCGCAGCACGACTACATAGTCCGCGAGCTGCAGAAACTGGGCAACACGCCATACGAGTGCAAAGAGGTGAGCATCCCCGCCGACTTCGGGCTCTTCATACCCGCCAGCCGTCTCTCCGAGTTGCGGCGCAAGGCCGTGGAGGCCCTTGGCGCCAAGGCCGCGGCACAGCAGTATGAAAGCCAGCAGGATAGCGAAGCCGACACCCTGCCAGACAGCACCTATCTACCCTATATGTACAATGTGGCCAACCACCTGGCTGCCGCATTCTATCAGCGCTATGGCATTGCCACAGCGCCGGCCTTTGAGCAAGAGGAGCCAAAGGGCGAGAAGGTGCTGATGCGCTGTCGCCACTGTCTGCGCTACGAACTGGGCGGCTGCGTCAGGCACGGCGGGCGCCAGCCCTCCTGGAAAGAGCCGCTCTACCTGAGCCTGTCCGACGGCCGCCGCTTCCGCCTCGTCTTCGACTGCCGCCACTGCCAGATGCTGGTGACGAGCGGGCCAGCCTAAGCCATGGGCAAGTCCGTTCTTTTTAAAGTTGGTAACAGCTCACTCACATTCAACGGAAAGGGTCGTCCAAACTTGGCATCACCTCGGAGCAGACGCTGAGAAAGAACCGTCCAAACTCTTAAATTCTCTAGCCTGAATTATTCATAGAAAATGTATTTCTTTTTGTAAAGCGCGAATTACCATAAATTTACCACGAATAAATCATTAATTTTTTGTTTATTAATAATTTGTGGTTAATTCATGGTAATTCGCGTGAAAAAGAAAGACTTAGCGTCATTCAGTTTAATTGCCGTGAATAATTCAGGCTAAGGAGTTGAGGGGTAAAGAAGCTGCTTTGTCGTTTTTTTTCAAACGGCCGAAATACCCCCCTTAGAGATAAGTGCCACTTATCTCCGAGATAAAAGGCACTTATCTCCGAGATAAGTG
>CADACW010000110.1 GCA_902786565.1 uncultured Prevotellaceae bacterium
AGATGACAGCCCTACGCCCGATGTCGCCCGCCACGTATTCACACATCTTTACCAGTTTGGATGTGAAATCGGGGTGGAAGGTGGACGATGACTTGATTTGGTAGCCGTCAATCCTCTGTTGGGTGAGCAGCAGAAGGTCTATCTCGTTCTTGTTGGAGTCACGATAGAAGAAGAGGTTGCTCTCTCGTCCAGCGTTGAATCGGTGTTTCAATGCTTCCATCACCACAAAGTTTTCGAAGAGAGGGCCGCGCATCTTGTCGCGTGCCAGCTGTTCCGGCGATTCGATGTCCAGCAGATAACACGCTAATCCCGTGTCGCAGAAATAGAGCTTTGGCGATTTTACCAACCTCTTGCGAGTGTTGGAGAAGTAGGGAGGCAAGAGGAAAATGATGTACGACGCCTGAAGGATAGACAACCACGCCGTGATTGTCTTGGAGTCCACGCCGACCTCGCCCGCCAGCTCCGACGCATTAAAGAGAGATCCGATACGACTGGCACACAGGCGTATGAAAGTGTTGAACTGCATGAGGTTGCGCACTTGAAGCAAGTCGCGGACATCACGCTCCAGATAGGTCTTTATGTAGCTTGGGTAGAGGAAGCGGGCAGCATTTTTCTTAGAGCAGATAGCCGGGTAAAGACCGTTGAAAAGGATTTCGTCGAGAGAATAGCCTTCCATCATGCCACGAACCTCACTGAAAGCCATTGGCAGCAACTCAAACATTCCCACACGGCCTGCCAGCGACTGGGTGACACTCCGCAGCAACGCAAAGTTAGAACTGCCAGACAATACGAAACGGCGGTTGGGCTGCTTGTCCACGATCCCCTGAATATATGAAAGCAACTCAGGAACGCGCTGCACCTCATCAATAATCATGCCTTCAGAAGTCTGGTCAAGAAATCCTCGCGGGTCGCTCATTGCAGCTGCACGAACATCGAGGTCTTCAAGCGAAAACTGCCGATACGGTGGAAACAGATGGTTTACCAGCGTACTTTTTCCAGACTGTCGTGGGCCAGTGACGCACAGCACTGGGAAATAGGAGGAGGCTTCAAGAAGGGTTTTCCCCAGCTCTCTGTTAATGAAAGAGTTACTCATGGTCTATGCAATTTCGGAATTTCATTACAAAATTACATAAAACGATTGTAACAAATTCATTAATAAAGCATTATTTGCGTTTTTCCTCTTGTTTTTCAGGTTATTTAACGTCCATCAGACTAAGGCTTACTTTACTCATCCCTCAGTGCTTCCGTTATTTCGCTCCTGCAGATGCTCCACGCCGGGATGGCGGTGGCGATGAGCACGGCGCATAATATAATAAGGTAGACGATGGCAGAGACCACGAGGAAGTGGGTGCCGAAGTCATCGAACCAGAGGTGGATGGCGGAGTCGGGGCTTGAGAAATTGTCATATAGTCCTCGGCTGACGGCAAACTGGAAGTAGATGATGCAGCCCAGCAGGACGCTGACGGTGGTGAGCAGCCACGCCTCGCGGATGAAGCCCCAGAAGATGCTCCAGCGAGTTGCACCGAAAGCGCGGCGAACGCCGGCCTCCTCTCGCCGCTGGCGTGTGTACATGAGCAAAGTACCGAAGACACCAAAGGCGAGGTTGATGGCGAAAAAGGCGGCAACAAGTAGGTTGCGGCGCGTCTGACGGCCTAAGTGCCCATCCTTCACCAGTTTGTCCTGCACCTTGCTGAGTGCCTCCATCTGACGGACGTAACAATGCTCCGTCACCAAGTCGCGCTGCACCTCCTGTTCGTGGGCCTGTACGAACTGCGACGCATTGACACCCTCACGGAGCCGCGCCATGATGGGCACGGCGACGGGAAGGCTGTTAGTACAGATAAAAGCATTAGTACATTCGCGGTCGTACCCGAAAAAGCGCACATCCTCTACAACGGCGCGGATGGAGTAGTATTTGTCTTTTACCCATTCCGGCTCGACGCCGTCAAAGTTCAGTTGGCTTGCAAGCAACTTCCGTCCAGCCACGTCGATGGTTCCGAAGAGCTTCATCGCCACAGAGCGCGTCAGGATGATGGTATTGTACTCTTCGCAGTCGTGTGACAGTTCACTTGTCGGCACATCGGGTGTCAGCGACTGAATGCCATAGACCTCGAACATCTGCGAGTCCTTGTTAAAGCCAAAGCAAAAGCATTGAACGGAGTCGCCGTCATGGTAGAAGTATTTGGGCATCGACACGGTGCCGAATCCTATGGGCGTTGAACTAGCCGCATAGGCCATCTCCACACCGTCCATCTCCTGCACCTTCTGAAGCAAGACACTCTCCTCGTCAACAATATCTTCCCATTTCTGTTCTTTAAGATTACTGGAACTGGCCACTTCGAACTTCACGATGCGGTCGGCATCGTAGCCCATCGGCATTCCGGCGACGTAGGTTGCGACAATGACAGGGTCAAATGCCCACCAGCAAGCGAAGGTGACGAGCATGAGTTCGAGGGCGAGCCAGATGGACGTCTTGCGTCCGAATATTTCTTTGAGCTGTTTCATTTCTTAATCATCATGGATTCTACAATCGGTCGTCTGAGGCTGAGCCACGCGGGCAGCGTCGCCGCTAATACGTTAAGCACGCAGCAGACGAGCAGGGCGATGGCGAAGATGGCGGGGCCAAAGAACATTTCGCCTTTAAGGATAGGCACAGCGTTATATGTCGTGGCTCCGTAGGCGAAGATGACGAACACCCAGTCGCGCCAGCCATAGAGGCACAGCCATGCAATGCACAGCCCCACGATGCCGCCGATGAGCGTCAGCAAAAGGTTCTCCACGACGACCTGCCACAGCAGTGTGCGCCGCTTGGCACCAAACGCCTTGCGCACAGCCATCTCGGGCAGACGGCGCTCCATACGGCTGGCAACCATGCCGCTCAGGTTTACTGCAGGCACAAACAGCAGAAACAGGACGGAGGGCACGATGTACCAAAGCGGGTTGCTGTCCCAGCCATTGAACAGGTCGTTGAGTTCCCTGCCTATCCAGGCATAGTGCGTGTAGAGCCGCGCGAACATGTCAACAGGATTGTCTTTATGCAGGGAGTTATAGCGCACCTCCACCTCCTTCAGCTCTTGCCTGAAGGCATCGCGACGGTCGGCTGGCACGCTGAAATAGACCATTACTGGCACATCGTGGAAGTTTTCGTTCTGAGTGTCTAACCATTCCTTGGCGGTGTACGGCCACCACACGTCGGCCACGCAACGCTCCGTCAGCTCGCTTGGCGTCTCGACCACGCCGCAGATGCGGAAGTCGGAATTGTTGATGCTGATGGTAGAGCCGACAGCATTGCCTTTGGCTACCATTTTCGCAATCTCCTCGGTCACGACCACCTGCTGCCGCCCATTGTAGAAGTCATCCTGCGTGAAAGGCGCTCCCTCGATGAAACGGTACTGATAGAAGTGGAAGAATCCCGGCTCGGTCATCTTCATTCTCACGGTGCGGTCGTGGATGCCGTCGGCGAGTTTCATGGAGAACAAGTTATAGTCCCAGAAATTCGTGACGGCTGTTACGCACTCCGGCGTCTTCATCTTTTGGAACAGGTCACGGAAGTCATCGTGTACGATGTTCCCTAAACGTGAAGGTTCGTTCTTCATACCGTATCCATACAGATAGTACGTCGTGCTGCGGTGTACCTCCGGCGCAATGTCGGCCACCTTCACGTAATACACTTCGGCTATGAGCATCACGAAGGCCACGGCTGATATACATTGCTGAGTAGAGCTTCTCCTCGCGCATCAGGGCGAGGGCCTGTCTGAAATATCTCATATCATTCATCTCTTAGTGCATTGGTAATCCTTGCGCGGACTATCTTCACGGCGGGAATGGCAGTGCCGATGAGGACGGTACACAGTATAACGATGTACACGATGGCGGATACCACGAGGAAGTGGGGCCAGAAGTAATCGACCCATATCTTATCGGTAGATAACATAGCACCCTGTATCGTGTAGAGCGTTTCGTAATATTCTCC
>CADACW010000111.1 GCA_902786565.1 uncultured Prevotellaceae bacterium
TGGCCGCAGTTTCGACATGCGCTACTCCACGGCCGCCCTCGACTCTTGTTTCCGACAGCTGAAGTGCGTGGAGTCCGCCACGGGCGTCACGGAAGCCTTCCTGATTGTCGACGACGAGGCACAGCAGCATAAAACAGCCGCTTATGCCCTGCGTACCGACCCCAGTTTTTTCCGTTTATACGACCTCGACTTCCTCAGCGGGCGCCCCTTCTCTGAGAAGGAGTTCCGCCAAGGCGAGCGTGTATGTGTCATCACTGACAAGGTGGCCGAGCGGATAGGTGATGCCACGCATGTGAGTATCGACGATAGCAGCGGCTCCCACTCTTTCCGTGTTGTCGGTGTGGTCAAAACGGTGAGTTCGCTGATGGAGAATGCCACAGCCGACATCTATGTACCCTACTCAGTGAAAGTCGGCGATTATTCGGATCCAGACCATTGTATCGACCAGGTCAGTTACTCTGGCCAGCTCAACGTGCGACTACTGCTGCGCGAGGGCTACAGCCGTCAGGACTTTCTCGATGAGATAGAGCCGCTGCGTCGACAGTACAATGCCGTGATGAATGCGCGGCTGGGCAAGGACTGGGGCGAGTGGCGGATAGATGCCGATACGCACTTCTTTAAAACGTTGAACTTCTTCAACCACAGCGATGGCCAGGACCTTGCCATGAAGGCTAAGGAACTGACACCGCCCGCGCTGCTGATGCTGCTGTTCCTGTTGCTGCCCGCCATCAACCTGAGTGGACTGATGAGCAATCGCATGGAAGCCCGCCGCGCCGAGATGGGCATCCGCAAGGCCTTTGGCGCCAAGCAGCGCACACTGCTCAACGAGGTCATCCACGAGAACCTTGTGCTCACGCTCCTCGGCGGCATCGCCGGCTGGCTGCTGTCGTGGCTCTTCATCACCGCAATCAGCGAGAGCGAGTTTGTTCATAGCATGTTCCATGGCCTCAGTCGGGTGAGCATCGACATGGGTCTCGACTTCCGGATGTTCTTCACGCCTACGCTCTTCCTCGTAGCCTTCGCGTGCTGCGTCGTGCTTAACCTCATGGCCGCCCTGCTGCCCGCTTGGCACTCACTCCGCAAATCTATCGTCGAATCGCTAAATCAGAAAAGATGAACCAGACAATAAAAAACTTTTGGGCTCACCGCAAGCAGAACGCATGGATAGTAGTGGAGATAGCTCTCGTCGCCCTGCTCAGTTTCTTCTTCCTCGACAACTTCGTCGTCACGGCCTACGACACCTATCTATGCCGCCCCGCCGGCGACTTCGAGCGCGACCATCTACTGGTGGGAGCGGTGGGGTTCTCCAACAACGCCAAACCCATTGACCTGCCTGCATCCCTTCCCAATGGCTTGACGGAAGCCGACACCGCCCGCCTTACCCCCGACGAGCGCATTGCCCTCCAGTACATCGCCAACCTCTACGCCCTCCGCGACCGCGCCCGCGACCTCCATGAGGTACAGTCCGCCGGTTTCATCGACAGCTTCGGCGGCTACCGCCTCTCCTCCTACTGTGCTGATGCCGACACCACCCGCTTCTGCGGTGCTTACAAGAACTATTTCATCCTCGGTGAGCAGTTCTTTGAGACCCTCGGCCTTACGCCCGTCGAGGGCAGCCCCGCCGCCGATGTTCTCAGCAAAGACTGCCCAGAGGACGGTGCCGTCATCACCCGCTCTATGGCTCTTGCCCTCTTCGGCACTGACCAGGCCGTAGGCCGCCGCCTCGTGGAGTATGACTACAGCGACCCCGCCTTGGCCCAAGGCCGAAAAGTCGTTGCCCACCATACCGTCGCAGGTGTTGTCGAGGACTTTCGCCTGCGCCCCCATGAGCGCTACAGCTACATCATCCTCACCCCCCGCACCGCCCTGTCCACTACCAATGAGCGGATGCTCATCCGCTTGCGTCCCGAGGCCGATGTCGCTACTTTCATTGCCCGCATAAGCCAGAAGGGCGCGCAGTTGGAACTCCAGACTGGCAATTACAGCCTTGCACTTGTCGGCTCCTACGCCGACTATGCCAGAGATCTCTACTCGCGCGACATAGGTATTGAACTTTCCGTCATTGGCATCTTCATTGCCCTGCTCTTGCTCAACGTCATACTTGGCACACTCGGCACCTTCTGGCTGCAAATCCGCAAACGCACAGAGGACATCGGCATTATGCGTAGCTTCGGGGCTAAACGCCGCAACATCTTCTGGATGCTCTGGCGCGAAGCCGCGCTGTTGACGTTTATTGCCGCCGTCATCGGACAAATCATCTGGCTCCAGTTCGCCATGAACGTTGGCCTCGCTCACGGCTTCACTATGAGCGGCACTGGTCAGGAAACGGACTGGGTAAACACCTTCTGGCTGCACTTCCTCATCGTCTGCGCCATCCAGTACCTCCTGCTCCTCGCCATCGTCACCCTCGGCATGGTTGTCCCCACGTTCCGCGCCATGTACAAACGCCCCGTCGAAGCCTTACATCATGAATAGAGTTTTCGCGTTCTTCCTCGCTTGGTTGCCCCTCGCCGTCTCGGCACAGACTGACACGCTGCGTCTCTCCCTCGACGACTGCATCGCGATGGCGCGCCGCCAGAGCATCGACGCAGCCTTGGCCCTGGGCGAACTGCGGTCGGCCTACTGGCAGTGGCGCAGCTACCGGGCCGACCTGCTGCCAGAGGTGTCGCTGTCGGGCACGGCACCGTCGTGGAACAAGCGCTACAGCTCGTATCAGCAGGCCGACGGCTCACTGTCGTTCGTGCGCAACGACTACCTCGGACTGGACGGCGCGGTGAACATCACGCAGAAACTGTGGCCCACGGGCGGCACGCTCAGCGTGGAGTCGTCGCTCGACTATCTGCAGCAGTCAGGCAGCGGCGGGTCGGGCAATCAGTTCATGTCGCTGCCCGTGGCCGTCACCCTCTCGCAGCCGCTCTTCAGCGTAAACCACCTGAAGTGGAACCGTCGCATAGAGCCGCTGCGCTACCGTGAGGCACAGGCGCGATTCCTCACCGAGACTGAGCAGGTGGCCATGCAGGCCATCAGCCTCTATTTCGGTCTGCTGCTGGCCGGCGAACAGGTGAACATTGCCCGGCAGAATCTGCAGACCGCAGAGAAACTCTATGAGGTGGCGCAGGCCAAGCGCCGTATGGGCACCATCAGCGAGAACGACGTGCTACAACTGCGCCTCGACGTACTCACCGCCCGCAGCGCTCTGACCAACAGCGAGAGCAACCGGCAGGCCCGCCAGTTCGCCCTCCGCTCATTCCTCGATGTGGAAGCCCCCATCGCCGCCACCGTTCCCGAAGCGTCGGCCTTGGGTCTCCATCTCGACTACGAGGACGTCCTTGCCCACGCCCTCCACAACAACGCCCTCGCCACCACCATGCGCCGTCGCCAGATGGAGGCCGACTACGCCGTGGCCTCGGCCCGCGCCAACCGCCAGAGCATCAACCTCTACGCC
>CADACW010000112.1 GCA_902786565.1 uncultured Prevotellaceae bacterium
GGCGGAGGAGCAGGGCCTCTCCCCTCGACTCTCTCACTAAAAGCTACGAATTGTTCCCAACTGTCCATTTCCGAACAGCAGAGTGTCCGAAAATGGACAGTTGCTTTTCGTGCCATTGCTCATTATCAGCGAGTTACGTTTTTGGCACGGAAATTGTTAGGATAATGGCAAAACGTTATTGGCAACAAATATGAGACATTTACGACAAGCCCTCGCTATGATGCGCGAGGAAAAGCTTTTCTCCGGCATCTACATCTTAGGCACGGCTTTGGCCATTGCCTTTACGATGGTGATGGCCGTAGTGTATTACGCGAAGCTGGCCGACATCGCGCCGGAGGTGAACCGCAGCCGGACGGTGTATGTCAAGGGAATGGTGAAGCGGGCTGTGAACGACACGCTCAAGTGGGAGCAAGCGAGTTACACGGCAACCCAGGTGAAGGAGTGGCTCTATACGCTGAAAAGCGCCGAGGTGGTCAGTGCCACCGTCAACGGCAGCCGCTACTCGAGCGACAGGCAATACCTGAAGTGCGACAACCACAAGCTGGTGCCTGTGGTGACGCGCATGGTCGATGCCAACTTCTTCAAGGTCTATCAGTTCCGCTTTGTCTATGGCCGGCCCTTTACGCAGGAGGAGTGCCTGAACGACAATTACTACAAGGCGCACGCTGCCGTGCCCGCCGTCATCAGTCGCGACATTGCCGAACAGGCTTTTGGTAAGGATGTTGACCCTGTGGGAAAGACGCTCAACTACGGTTACCTCATTCGCATCGTAGGCGTGATAGAGCCCACATCGTCCATCATGGAAGAGAGCTTCGGCCAGTTGTTCTTAGCCCTTGACTGGGAAACCGAACACGTGATAGTCGTATTGAAGGAAGGCTGCACCGTGCAGGACTTGGAAAAGGAACTTGCAGAGATAGCCCACAAGCGCAGCGTCAGTGATAAGGAGTGGGACTACTTCATAATCGGCACTGTGCTGCCCCACACGCAATTGAAGATGGGTGGCGACGGGGGCCTACATTGCTGGTCGGCCATCTTCTGGTCGCTCTTCCCGAAGGTGTTCGTCCTGCTGTTAGTGCCTGCGCTCAACCTGAGCGGACTTGTGGCGGCCCGTATGCGGCGCCGGGTGGCCGAGATGGGTGTGCGTAAGGCTTTCGGTGCCAAGCGGCGCACGCTGCTCACGCAGGTCATCGCTGAAAACCTGGTGCTCACGCTCTGTGGCGGCTTCGTGGGACTGGTCATTACATGGCTGCTGCTCTACGTGTTCCGTTCGTGGCTGTTCTTCGCCGTCGGCAACACCGCCTTCACATTGCCTGAACCGACGGTGGACGGCGAAATGCTGTTCTCGCCCCTCATCTTCGTCATCGGCTTGGCCGTGTGCATCGTGCTCAACCTGATGGCGGCTCTTATTCCAGCGTGGCTCAGCCTCCGTAACCCTATTGTTGAATCAATGAACGAGAAGAAATAATCATGAGAAAGATACTGAACAACCTCTGGAGCCAGCGCACGAATAACGTGTGGCTCTTCCTCGAACTCATCGTTGTCTGCTTCGTGGCCTGGACGCAACTCGACCCCATCATCGTGCGGCTCTACTACCGCAGTCTGCCCTCGGGCATTGAGGGCGAAAGAATGGTAGTGGCCAACATCCTGTCCACACAGCCATACGAGATGGCTGACGAGAGTATGACGCAGGAGGAAATCAATAACCAATACATGAAACGGGAAGCGCAATACGTGGAGGAGGCCAACGTCATCAAGCGCCAACTGCTGGCCATCGACGGTGTGGAGCAGGCGAGCATTGCCGACCCCGCGATGGGATTGTATGCACGCACCGACCTGTTTGGAGGCAGCGGCTATGCCAGTATGCTACGCTATGCTTGGCAGAACGACACGGTTCTTGCATACAACATCTGCTACTCAAAGGACGAACACTTTTTTGAGACCTACGGCATCCAGCCGATAGCGGGCTGCGCCACGTCGAGGGAGTTGTCAGACACTGATGAAGGGTGGATTGTCAGTCAGTCACTGGCCGAGCATTTCTTCGGTTCGGCAGAGGCTGCTATCAACAAGGAACTAAAGGCCGCCAGTTACGTAGGCGTCGACTGGCACCAATACAGTAACAACGGCACCATTCGTTATGATGCTTCGCAGAACCTCGTCATTCTCCGCCTGAAGCCCGGCGTCAACCCGCGTCGCTTCGCTGAGGAGCAGAACATGAACCCCTGGAATTACGCAAGCGACCACTATGCCGTGGCTTCCTTCACCGCCTACGACGATATCGGCTCCGCGAAGAATCAGTTTGCCGCGCCCACCTTGTCCTACGACTTCAACCTCCAGATAGCCACCGCCCTGTTCTTCCTCATCAACCTGTGCCTCGGCGTCATCGGCACCTTCTGGATGCAGACCAAGCGGCGCACCGAGGAGTCGGGCATCATGCGGGCCTTCGGGGCTACCAAGCGGCGCGTCATGCTGATGTGCCTCGCCGAGGGCTGGGTGATGGCCACCGTCAGCATGTTCATCGCCTGCGTGCTCTACCTCAACTACGTGAAGCTGGGCCTCGGCGAACTGTGCATCAGCCCCCACCAGCCCGGCACGCAGCCCGACCCCACATGGGTGGCCGACAAGTCGCTACACTTCCTCATCATCTCCGCCGCCGTCTACCTTATTATATTATGCACCGTCCTCATCGGCACCGCCATCCCCGCAGTGAAGATAGTCGGGGCAAGGATTACCGAGGCGCTAAGGGAGGAATAGCCCCACCCCCGACCCCATTCCCGCTGACGCGCCCGCTCGACCTCTGGTCGCTTGCAAGGCAAGAACCCGTAGCCTTTCCCGCGGGGGGGAGGGGAGTATATAGTTTTACAAGAACAAACGAAATAGTATAAACAATAAAAACAAGAAAAGAAATGGAAAAGAAAGTGAACGAACAGAATGTAATGAATGTTGAAGGTCAAGAACTAACCACTCCCCTCTCCCCCGCGAGAGGGGCTGGGGGTGAGGCTGTCATTCGCCTTACAGGCATCAACAAGATCTACCGTACCGACGAAGTGGAGACACAGGCGTTGGAGAATGTGAACCTCGAAGTGCGCAAGGGCGAGTTCCTGAGCATCATGGGACCGTCAGGCTGCGGCAAGTCGACACTGCTGAACATCATGGGACTGCTCGACGAACCGACGAGTGGCGAGATTGAGCTGTGCGGCACGCGCATCGACCCGAAACTCTCGGACAACCGACTGGCCGAACTGCGCAACAAGACGTTGGGCTTCGTCTTCCAGTCGTTCCACCTCATCCCGACGCTCAACGTGATTGACAACGTGCAGCTGCCGCTCATCTACCGCGGTGTGCGCAGCAGCGAGCGCATCCGTCTGGCGAAGGAGGTCATCGACCGCGTCGGCCTCAGCCACCGCATGAAGCACCGCCCCACGCAGCTCTCCGGCGGACAGTGCCAGCGCGTGGCCATCGCCCGAGCTATCATCGGCAACCCCGAAATCCTGTTGGCCGACGAGCCAACGGGTAACCTCGACTCGAAGATGGGTGCCGAAATCATGGAACTGCTGCACAAACTGAACAAGGAGGACGGCCGCACCATCGTCATGGTGACCCACAACGAGAAGCAGGCCGCACAGACCGACCGTATCATCAAGTTCCTCGACGGACGGCAGATACAGTAAAAAGCCCCACCCCCAGCCCCTCCCGCGGTGGGGAGGGGAGTGGTTACATTCAAGAACAGATTATCAAACGAATAATATATGAACATATTATCCATTTTAAATAACTATATACTCCCCTCCCCCCTGCGGGAAAGGCTACGGGTTCTTGCCTTGCAAGCGACCAGAGGTCGAGCGGGCGCGTCAGCGGGAATGGGGCTGGGGGTGGGGCTTCACGCCCTTGCCCTCATCCGCGAGGACAAGCTCTTCTCCGCCATCTACATAGCGGGCACAGCGGTGGCCATTGCCTCGGCGATGGTCATTGCCATCGTGTTCAATATGCTGTTGGCGGACATCCCGCCGGAGGTGAACCGCTCACGCACACTCTACGTTTACAGCCGATTCCTTCCCGTTGAGAAGTCTGATGATGTTCCCTATCATCAAGGGCATTCGTCGGTGGCACTCGACTCTTGCTACCGCCGGATGGCGTGCGTGGAGGCGGCGACGGGCATCATACCCGCCATGCAGAACAATTACACTATCGAGGGCGAAGAGCAACTGAGACAGGTGCCGTATGAAGCCCCACGAGCCTCGGCCATTGCCACCGACCACGACTTCTTCCGCATCTATGATCTCGACTTCATCGACGGGCGGCCATTCTCCAAGAAAGAGTCTGACGAGGGTGAATGCGTGTGTGTCATCACCGACAAAGTGGCTGCACAGACGGGCACGTCCACAGGCGGTACAATCAGAGTCAACAGCCATCCTTTCCACGTCGTGGGCGTGGTCAAGGCGGTGAGCGCGTTCTTAGAGAATGCTACGGCCGACATCTACCTGCCGTACATGGTCGAAGGCATGGATTTATACCCCAACAATCGCAATCCCTTGCGCCATGGTGACAACTACGTGGATGTGACCTATGATGGTAACCTCCGCGCCCAAATCTTACTCCGCGAAGGATTTACACTGAAAGACTTCCTCAAAGAGCTGGAGCCACTGCGTCAGCAATATGGCGCCGTCATCAGTTCGCAGTTGGGCGAAAAGACGGAATGGGCGGTGGATGCGCGGACGCACTTCTTCCATAAGATCAACTTCTTCCGCCCCGACGACGGCGAGCAGGGCCTGGCCGACCAGGCGATGAATCTGATGCCGCCCGCGCTGCTGATGCTGCTATTCCTGCTGCTGCCGGCCATCAATCTGAGCGGCCTTGTCTCAAACCGCATGGAAGCACGCCGCGCCGAGATGGGCATCCGCAAGGCCTTCGGCGGTAAGCGCCGCACGCTGCTCCGCGAGGTCATCGGTGAAAATCTGGTGCTGACGTTCCTTGGCGGCATCGTCGGCTGGCTGCTGTCGGCCCTCTTCGTAGCCGCCATCAGCGACAACAAGATTTTCTTGCAGATGTTCGTCTCGTCAGACCAGAGCGTCGTGGACACGGGTATGCAGTTCCAGATGTTCTTCACACCGACGCTCTTCCTCATCGTCTTCCTCTGCTGTGTGCTGCTCAACCTTATGGCCGCCCTGCTGCCCGCCTGGCACTCGCTGCGCAAACCTATCGTCGAATCTCTCAACCAGAAAAGATAACGCCCCATGATACTCAAGAATTTTTGGGCACACCGCCGCCAGAACGGCTTCGTATTCGTAGAAATCGCCCTCATCGCCGTCCTCAGTTTCTACCTGATTGACAACATCACCGTTTGGACATATAGTAATTACTTCTGCCATGCCGACGGTGAGTTTGAGAAGGAGCACCTGCTCGTGGGACAGACGGGAAGAATAACGCCGCTCACCACCGAGAGCACAACCGCT
>CADACW010000113.1 GCA_902786565.1 uncultured Prevotellaceae bacterium
CAAAGGTAACTATTTTCGGGCGAATCTGTAGCGGAGGGATGAAAAATGTTATTTCCCGTTTCGCTCAGGGCAGGGCCAGGTGGTGAACTGAGTAGTTACCAGGCGGCGCGTAAAAGTTAATAATGCCTAAAAGCGGGGTGCTTCCATTTACTAAGTGTTCATTTGTGGTAATAATATTGGTGATATTCTAAAAATAATGACTACCTTTGCAGTTATGGAAACAAACGGACAGAACTGTGACGCCATTGAGAGGGCGGAAAGCATCGAGAGCAAATACCATGTTAATCACCTTGACAGCGGCCTGCCCCGCTGGCTCGTCGAGGTGTCATTCGTCTGCTATCTTCTGCAAGCAGCCTTCAACTGGGGGCCGCTGATGCACTGGATGGAAGGACACGCCTCGTGGGCCATGGCCGTCGTTCAGACCTTTGGGCCGCTGGTGATGTACTATGGGCTGATGCGGGGAATGAAGCAGCTCTACAGGCCCATGACGGTGGCCTGGTGGATAGTCATTGCACTGAACATTGCTGGCTTCGTCCCCCTGCTGTTCCCCTCGCTGATAATGGTGCTGGGCTTGCCCGTTGCCGTGTCGCTGATGCTGATTTACCTGCCCTTTGGCTGTGCCATAGCCTACAATTATCGTGGGCGGCTCCGTCAGGTGGGCATCTGGATGGCACTTTACATCCTGATTTCCAGCATCATCCCCGTCGTCTCGTTCCTGCTGATTGGTCCTGAGAGCGGTCTGGCCAATCTGCCAATGGAGATTCCCACCATCGCGGTCATCATCATCTATGGCTGGGCACAGCGGAGGGTGCTAATCTGAAGCGGTATCTGTTTGTTTTTCAGCTTCTTTTGGTGAAAAGATGCTGTCTGCACACTGCCTGTATTGCAAGGGGGTGATGCCCAGACGGCGCTTCACCTCGGTCTGGAAAGTGCGTCGACCGCCGAAACCGGCCTCTCTGCCTACGGCCTCGATGGTCCAATGGGGCTCCTCGCGCAACAGCCGGCAGGCTAAGAGGAACCGCTTCTCGTTGATGTAATCGCCGAGGCTGCTGTATTTCTCGTTGTTTCTGAACAGGCCGCCGAGTCGCCGTTGCGTCAGTCCGAGGGCTTTGGCCATCGTCTTCAGCGTCAGGTTGGTGTCAGTGAAGAGGCGGGTTTCATCCATTTTCTCGTCTATCCACATCATCAGCTCTTCATCGGTCATATCGGCCGTCATCTCGATGTGTTCGCGGTGCTGGCGTGTCTGTTCGCGCAGCAGCGTCACCTTGTCGGTAGCTTGGCACTTCAGCTGCTCCTCCAGTTCGTTGATTCGTTTTTCCAGTTCGTCACTGTGCATCTTGTTCTGCTCCAGCAGCGTGTTCTGGTCCGCCACCAACTTCGTGTTGGTGGCGATAATCCGCTTTGCGCTGTTGTTCAGTACCACCATTGTGATGATGAATGACACCACAAGCACAATGATAATAGCTGCAATGAGAATATCTGCTCCTGTCATAGTATGTGCAAAATTACACATTTTTTCGCAAATATTCCCCTTTGCTACCCCGCAAATCCTTTAGCTATATGCGCAGAAACCGCCGTTTTGCGCAGAAATCGCCCTTAATCGTCCAGCTCCAGGATGCGGTACTCGTAGGGGGCCAGCTGCAGCGTCTCCTTCAGCACCGCGTCGGCACCGCTCATCTCGTCGTCCACCTTCTGGCCGGCCCACGATGCGGGGATGGCGGCCTCTACAGGCGTGTTGCGCACATTGACGAGCACCAGGAAGCGGTCGTCGGCATCGCTCTTCTCAAATGCCAGCACATCGTCGGAGGGGTAGTGGGTCAGACGCCCCTTGCGCAGTGCGGGCTCCGAATTGTACAGGCCGAGCAGGTGCTTGTACTCCTTGTAAATGTCGGGATTTTCCCTCCAGTCTACGGGCACGTAGCCGAAGAAGTTGATGGGCGAGGGGTAGCCCACCTCCTGCGAGCCGTAGACCAGTGCGCCGCCGTGCAGGAACACCGTGGCCACATAGGCGGCCATCGAGCCACGCAGACCGCCGAAGCGCTCCACGGGCGTGCCGCCCACCGACTCGTCGTGGTTGGTGGTGAAGCGCAGTTTCACCTTGCCGGCCGGCAGGCTGTCGTACTCCAGCCGGTCGGCGTCGATCAGGTGCGAGGCCGGTGCACCCGTCTGGAACACGTGTAGCAGTGAGTCCTTGAAGTCCCAGGCGTAGTTCATGTCGAAGCCTCCCACGGTGAAGGTCTCTCGCCGCTTGCCCTCGGCCAGCATCACGATGCGGCGCGGGGCGGCAGCCTGACGCAGACGGCCGATGGCCATCTGCCAGAAGTCGGCGGGCACCTCGTCGGCCACGTCGCAGCGGAAACCGTCGATGCCCACTTCCTTCACCCAGAACAGCATGGCGTCGGCCATGGCCTGGCGCAGGCTGTCGTTGTCGTAGTTCAGGTCGGCCACGTCGAGCCAGTCATAAGGGCGCGGATGGATGATGGTGTCGGTCTCGGCATCGTGGCTGTACCAGTCGGGATGGGCCTTCAGCCAGGGGTGGTCCCAAGCCGTGTGGTTGGCCACCCAGTCCAGTATGATGCCCATGCCGTGGGCGTGGCACACCTCCACCAGATGGCGGAAGTCGTCGATGGTGCCAAATTCGGGGGCCACAGCCGTATAGTTGCTGATGCAGTAGGGCGAGTTCTTGCCTTTCTCGTGGCCGATGGGGTAGATGGGCATGACCCACATCACGTTCACGCCCAGGTCGCGGATGCTGTCAATGCGCTGCGCCACGGCGTTCAGCGAGTTGTCGGGGGCAAACACGCGGGGGTTCACCTGGTACATCACAATGTCTTCCACGGCAGGAAGTTCGAAACTGGCGGGTGCCGGCTGCTTGGGCTCGCAGGCGCAAAGGGTCAGCACTACTGTGCCGATGGCGGCAAACAGAGCAGATTTTTGCATTCTCTTATTCATAGTTTTAAGAAATTAGTGCTGCAAAGTTAGTGCTTTTGATTCAAACCACCAAAAGATTTTCCACTTTTCTCTTTTGGGCCGAATCAAGCACCTCTATTCCGACGCGCCCAAAAAGCCAAAAATCCCCAAAATCGGGCCCCTATATATTATATAAAAAGGTGTAAAGAGCGCAGTTTGTAAACTAATTGGAAAAACTTGCATTTTCTTTTCAAAAAAAGCGGTAAAAAGTTTGTTGGTATTGAAAAAGTGCGTACCTTTGCATCCGCTAAACAGGCAAAGCGCCTGCTGAGGCATTAAGA
Organism: uncultured Prevotellaceae bacterium; assembly: GCA_902786565.1. Classification (GTDB taxonomy): domain Bacteria; phylum Bacteroidota; class Bacteroidia; order Bacteroidales; family Bacteroidaceae; genus Prevotella. The sequence continues at coordinate 3,252 of CADACW010000113.1, forward strand.
AAGAGTTCT
>CADACW010000114.1 GCA_902786565.1 uncultured Prevotellaceae bacterium
AATTACTTCTGCCATGCCGACGGTGAGTTTGAGAAGGAGCACCTGCTCGTGGGACAGACGGGAAGAATAACGCCGCTCACCACCGAGAGCACAACCGCTGAAGCCGAAGCATACACCGACACCGCCCGGCTGAAACCCTTTGAGCGCGAAGCCCTCAAAGTAATGTCGAGCCTCTATGCCTTCCGCGACGAGGTACGTGCCCTGCCCGAAGTGCAGTCGGTATGCCTCACACATCAATTCGTCGGCGACGGCCTGGGTATGTGGAACCCTCACGCCTTGGCACCGGAGACCGACACCACCAAGACCTGCTCAGCATACACGGAAACCTTCTGCCTGAACGAGAGCTATTTCGAGACGTTGGGGATCACCGCCGTCGAGGGCAGTCCGTCAGTGGAGGCTCTTTCCCGCGACATACCCACCGACGGCATCGTCATCACCCGCAGCCTCGCGCTCCAACTCTTCGGCACCGACGAGGCCGAAGGTCGCAAACTGGTGGAAATCCAGTACAAGCCCGGCCCTGACAGCAAAGACGTGGAGTTCGTGACGCACCACACCGTCTTCGGCGTAGTAGAGGACGTGAAGCCCGCTCCCGGTGAGCGCCACTATTATGTGGCGTTCTCTCCTGTTACTGCCTTATCGAGCAACACGCCCAAGATGCTCATCCGCCTGAAGCCTGAGGCCGATGCCGAAGAGTTCATAGCCAAATACAAAGACAAAGCCAACAACGGCACCTACGCCTTTGCCCAGCTAAAGACCTTCAATGATTATCAGGACAAAAACGACTACCTCTCCGACCAATACATCATCATCACCCTCCTCAGCACGCTCGGCCTGCTCTTCGCACTGAACGTCGTGCTCGGCACGCTCGGCACCTTCTGGCTGCAAATCCGCAAGCGCACGGAGGACATCGGCATCATGCGCAGTTTCGGGGCCAAGCGCCGCCACATCTTCTGGATGGTCTGGGGCGAGGGTGCGCTGCTGACGCTCCTGGCCTGCATCGTGGGCCAGCTTATCTGGCTGCAGTTCGCCGTCAACATCGGCCTTGCCGACGGCAACATCCGTGCCACCTCCCTGCGCGAAACCGACTGGGTGTCGACCTTCTGGCTGCACTTCCTCATCGTCTGCGCCATCCAGTATCTCCTGCTCCTCGCCATCGTCACCCTCGGCATGGTCGTGCCTACGTTCATTGCCATGTATAAACGTCCCGTAGAAGCACTGCATCATGAGTAATACACGGCAGTTCACAAAACAGCGTTTATTTCGCTAAAGCCACGTAAAGCAGGATAGGTTTAGCGAAATAAACGCCGTTTTATTCCAATTTTAACATTTAATTCTTTGTTGGTTTCGATTATTATTCGTACCTTTGCACGCAAAAGCATGCGTGGACGAGAATAGGTTATGTGTACAATCATTGGCAGGAAACAGGAGATTGCAGAGTTGACCCGTCGCTATGAGAGTGGCAGGGCGGAGTTCATAGCAGTTTATGGTCGCCGTCGTGTGGGCAAAACGTTCTTGATAAACGAAGTGCTGGGCGATGGTATGGTGTTCCATCATACAGGCCTTTCACCGTATGACCGCAAGCGTAAGGTTTCGCTGAAGGCCCAGCTCCAGAACTTTCATTTCTCATTAATCCGTCATGGACTGGAGGGAATCGCCCAGCCAAAGTCATGGATGGAGGCCTTCTTCCTGCTGGAGCAATTGCTTGAACGGCTTGACAACGGTTCGCGACAGGTGGTGTTCATCGACGAACTGCCTTGGATGGACACGCCGCGTTCTGGTTTCCTGACGGCCCTGGAATCATTTTGGAACGGATGGGCATGCAGCCGTCACAACCTGTGCCTGGTGGTTTGCGGTTCCGCAACATCGTGGATGCTTGACAATATCATCAATAACAAAGGTGGCCTGTATGGGCGTCTGACTTGCGAGATGAAATTGTCGCCGTTTACGCTGTTGGAGTGTGAGCAGTTCTTCACGAGCAGGAAAATCGACTTGTCGCGCTACAACATCATTCAGGCATATATGATTCTCGGTGGCATACCTTTCTATCTCGACTGCTTCAACCCATCGCTCAGTCTGGCGCAGAACATCGACGCTTTGTTCTTCAATCCAAAGGCAAAACTCGGTGACGAATTTGAGCGGTTGTTCAAATCGGTTTTCGACAATGCCGAAGACTGCATGAAGATAATCCGTTGCCTGAGTAAGCGCCATGCCGGTTACCGTCGTGACGAGATAGCCCGCAGGACTGACATCAATCCCAATGGCGATTTCACCAAGATGCTGAAGGCGCTTATCGCGAGTGACTTCGTGACGAAATATGTGCCATACGGCAGTGCCAACAATGAGGAATACTACAAACTTACGGACTGCTTCTGCTGGTTCTGGCTGCATTTCAAGGAGGGAAAGGCAGTTACAGAACGTGACTACTGGATGAACCACATGAAGGAAAGCGAGATAACGTCGTGGAGGGGAATCGCCTTCGAGGAGGTCTGTCTACAGCATATCCAGCAGATTAAGATGGCCTTGCAGATAGCCGGCGTGACTTCTCATGAGTCGTCGCTGGTAGTCAGTGGTGACAATGATACTGACGGTATGCAGATAGATTTGCTAATCGACCGTGCCGACGATGTGGTCAATGTCTGCGAGATGAAGTATTCAAAGTCGGACTATGCCATCACGAAGTCTTACGCAGAGAAACTGCAAAAACGTCTCGATGCATTGGAGCATGTTCATTCCGACAAGAGGTTTCATCTGACATTTGTGACCGTCAATCCGATTGAGCGAAACATCCATTCTGATATAGTTAAGTCTGCAGTGACTGCAGAAGAACTGTTCAAATAAAAAACTGAATCATACTTCCTACTGTCCATTTCCGGACACCCGACTGTCCACTTATGGACACTTGCTTTCTGACCCACTGCTGATTATCAGGCGTTTAGTGGTTTGGCATCCTTTTTGTATCATATAGGGTGTTATGAAAGCAATGATTCTATTTATCGCCACATTCGGCTCACTGAGCGTCTCGGCACAGACGGACACCCTGCGCCTCTCCCTCGACGACTGCATCGCGATGGCGCGTCGGCAGAGCATCGACGCAGCCGTGGCCCTGGGCGAACTGCGGTCGGCCTACTGGCAGTGGCGCAGCTACCGGGCCGACTTGCTGCCGGAGGTGTCGCTGTCGCGTGCGCAACAACTACCTCGGACTGAACGGGGCACTGCACATCACGCAGAAGCTGTGGCCCACGGGCGGCACGCTCTCGGTGGAGTCGTCGCTCGACTATCTGCACCAGTCGGGCAACGGCGGGTCGGGAAATCAGTTCATGTCGCTGCCCGTGGCCGTAACCCTCTCGCAGCCCCTCTTCGGCGTGAACCACCTAAAGTGGAACCGCCGCATAGAACCACTGCGCTACCGCGAGGCACAGGCGCGCTTCCTCACCGAAACCGAGCAGGTGGCCATGCAGGCCATCAGCCTCTACTTCGGTCTG
>CADACW010000115.1 GCA_902786565.1 uncultured Prevotellaceae bacterium
ACGGTGCCGTGTTCCACCTCGGCCACGGTGATGGTGCAGCCCGTGACGAAGGTGGCACTGACGGTGACGTCGCTGTCGGGCATGGTGAACTGGTTGCCGGTCACCGCGATGCTGTTGTTGTTGGCGTCCCTCACGTCCCAAGCCGAGAAGAAGTAGCCCGACGCCGGCGTGGCGCTCAGGGTGACGGTCTCGTTCTTGTAGGCCGTGGTCGGATTGGCGCCGATGCTGCCGTTCTCGACGGGGTTGCAGGTCACGCTGTGGGGCTGCAGGGCGACGAAGTTGGCCGTGTAGCTGGCGTTCTCCGTCACGGTGAAGGTATAAGTCGGGTCAGTGCTCACCACGCTGCTGCCCTTCTTCCAGTTGGTGAAGTCGTAGTGGGCAGCGGGCGTCGCCGTCAAGGTGCAGCTCGTGTTGCCGTAATACTGGCCTGCGCCGCTTACCGTGCCGCCGTCGCTAGGACTGGCTGTTGCGGTAATGGTGTATTTAGTGCCGCCTACAACACTGATCGTGCCAAGGTAAGTCACTTTATCGAAGCCATACACGCAGAGCGTGAGTTCGGTGTTGGGAGTCAAAGTGCCGTTGATGCTGATGTTAGCCGTGGTGCCGCTCACAGTAGCCTTGCCCAAAATGTTGTGATCGGCATCGGTGATGGTGGCCACTGCCCCACTGCCGTTGCTGACAGTGACGGCATAAGAGGTTGCACCCGGGGCAATGCTACCCGTGTGGGTGACCGTCATGGACTGCGGGGTCTTGGTGCGAATCAGCATACTCGGGTCGCCGTAGAGGATCCAAGCCTGATAGGTACCCACGGCGGATTGATCAGTACCATAGTTATCAAAGATACCAAAGAGGCCGTTAATGGAGACACCACCCCAAGTGTGTTTTGTACCACCCGAGCTGGAGAGTCCTGCCAAAATATCGACGCACTCGTCCTGGGCCCACATGGGTGGGATCCAAGGCTGGCTGATGTACGACATCAAGGTGCCGATGGCACCAGTGGGATTGCTGTTATTGGTGGCATTCATCCATGCCTCGGCGAAACAGTCGCTGCTATAATCGTACTTACCGACGAGACAGGCCACCGACCAGATGAAGGGCAACTTGTTCTCGTTGGTCAAGGCATTGACGTGCGAAACGCTATAACTGGCAACACCCCACATCGTCTCTGCACCGTGGTTGCAGTAGTTGATGATGCCGACACCGCTATTGATATCAGCAGAGATTTGTGCCGCAGTGGCAGTATACCCTGAGAGGTTGGCATAGCGTTGATAGACGGGAGAATAACCATAGTTCAACAAGTCAGTTCGAATAACATCCATGTGCTGGTAATCATCTTCACCATTATGGCCAGAACCGCCCTCTTTTTTTGCAATACCTTGACCTACTTGGAGCCATGAGGCAGAAGTAGTGAGGTCGCGCTCATAGGTGATGACGCGGTTGCATTGCGTGGTCACACGGGCTGCAGTGCTGGCTGAGAAACGGCCGATGAAGACATCATTGTAATAGTCGCTACCGACAATTTGCCCGTAGGCGTTATCACCCTTGCCACTATAGGATGAGCCTCCACCAGAATAGGTATATCCAGGAATCTGGGCCACGTCGCCGACGAGCAGCACATGGGTGATGTTGTTGTTGGCATTGTATTGATTCTGGATATAGGTCTTAATGGCCGAGTAGGTGCTGCCAGCGGTGCTGGTTCCCACGATGGTGGTGTTCACACCACGGGTCTTCTTCCAGTTGACGAAATCGGTCATCGAGCTGATGAAGTTGTCGTAGCAGATGATGAGCAGGTCGCCTTCCTCGTCGAGGGCCGTGTAACGGTTCATCGAGGCTTCGTAGTTGATGAAGTGACGCTGGTAGACGCTCTTGAAGTCGGGGTCCATCCTTACGACGTTGCTGCGGCGGCTCTCAATGGTGTTGCTGCCGTTATCATCCACCTTATACATCTCCACCGTCATGTTGTAGTAGACGCGGAGGGTCTTGGTGGCAGGGTTATAGGCGAAGGGATAGACCACCATGTTCTGTCCACGGAAGTCACGGATGATGTAAGGCTCATAAAGGCCTATGTTGCTGGCTGGAAAGAAGGCGTCTTGACTGTAGCATTCGCCGTAGGTGTAAGGCACGTCCTCGGGGTTAATGGTGCGGGGGAAATCGCCCTTCGACGGGGCCACCTCGATGCCTTCGAAGTCCCTATACTGGGCGTCAACGACGCGGATGCTCATGCGGGCTTTGTCGCCGATGAGCACGGGGATGCCTGTCATGGGCATGTCGGGTTCGCCGGCATGGGCAGTGCTGACGGCCTTGGGCAAGGTGATGACTTGTGCCTCACCTCTCGGCGTGGTGACGGAGGCGGTGTAGAAACCGGGCACCTGCACGTTGACCTGGATACTGCTTTCAGAGCTGCTGATGAGCTGGGTGCGGTAGCTCTCGGGCTGACCGCCAAGGATGTTATGCCATTGTGGCGCGGCCTGCTGGGCTGAGAGGCCGAAGCCGATGGCCATAAAGATGCTAAGGATGATGCCTTTCTTCATAGTGTGATTGTTATTTCGTGTTTCTTGGGTTAGAATGTCAATGTTCTGCTTTGCGTTGCTTTTGAGTGGTAAACGTAGCCATGGCCAGGCTCAAAGGTCGTGAGCGAGCCACTCCAGCCGTTGTTGTAAGTGGCTGTATTGCCCACTTTGTCGGTGACGGTATCACCGTTGGTAGGCGCAAATCCACTGAAAGCTGCGGCAATCGTTTTTGACTGGCTTCCCGTGTAGCCGAACCAGTTGTAGCCGGGCAGGATGGTCAGGCTGACACCTGTAGCGGGCGTGCCGCTCATGGTGAGGCTGACGGACGACGTGGCCTCGATCTTGTACATCTGGCCTGCGGCAATCTCCGTCAACGTGCCGCTCCACTGGCCGTTGTCATAGCGGGCGAAGCCATCGCCTTGCGTGTTGATGAGGACGGCGTTGCCGCCAAGGGCCTCCTCGAGTTGCCCAAGCGTCATCGCCTTGGTCGGCGTCCACCAGTTCCAGCCCGCGGCCAAGGTGGGATAGACCTCGCCGTTGAGGCCGACGTTGCTGGTGACGTCGCCCGTCGTGACGGAAAGTGTCTCGTTG
>CADACW010000116.1 GCA_902786565.1 uncultured Prevotellaceae bacterium
CCGTATGCCGAACGGCACGTACGGTGGTGTGAGAGGTCGGTAAACACGAAAGTAGGAGATAAACACCTACGATTAGTGTTTACCTCCTACTCGATTTCCCGCGGTGGGAATATTTTGTTCCCATGGTGGGAATTTTTTCGTTGTCCTGGGGGCTATGCCTGAAATATCCGCGAAGAGTTTTGGGGGGGTGGCGGTTTCCCTTCTGATATTGGGAAGGGCGATGCGACGAAAAAGTATAATATTTCTTAATTTATATTGATGGTTTGGGAAAAATGAGTAATTTTGCTTCACAATTGCAGGTGCTACTAAAACTATAAAAAAAACAAATGAATCATAATAACACGGAAAATGTGGCAGTTAGGAAGCTACAAAGCCGGTGGATGGTCGCCTTGTCGTTACTGCTTTTTCAGATAGGCACAAGCGCGGTCTTCACCTCGTGCAGTGAGAAAGACGAACTGATGGACGAACCGTCCTGGCTGGGCAACAGCATCTATGAGCGGCTTCAGGATGACGGCCACTATCAGTACACACTGCGGCTCATCGACGATTTGGGCCAGCGTGAGGTGCTCAGCAAGACAGGCAGCAAGACGCTCTTCGTGGCCGACGATGCCACCTACGATGCCTTTTTCTGCCGCAACTCGTGGGGTGTCACAGGCTATGACGGCCTGACCCTTGCCCAGAAGAAGCTGCTCTTCAACAGTGCGATGGTGAACAATGCCTATCTTGTCGAGCTGTTGAGCAACGTCAGTGGCAACCCGCCGCTGCAGGGCCAGTGCATGCGCCGCGAGACGGCCGCCTCTGTCTTCGACTCCGTGGCCCGCTGCTATCCTTGGCAGATGCCCAACACCGAGTTCTGGGCCCCCTACAAGGACCACCGCGACGGCATTGTGCTGCTGCGCGACAACACGTCGAAGCCCATGATTCACTTTCTGCCCGTCTTTATGCGCCGCAACAACATCACCAGCGAGGACCTGAGCATCCTTACCAACGGCGCTGCCACCTCCGCCCAGGAGGCCTGGGTCAACGGCAAGAAGCTGACCGAGACCGACATCACCTGCAAGAACGGCTACATACAGAAGGTGGACGGTCTGGCCACGGCTGCCGACAATATGGCCGAAATCATTCACCAGCATGCCAACATGTCGCGTTTCGCCTCGCTGCTTGACCGCTTCTGCGCCCCCTACTACGACGATGCGGCCACCAAGGAGTACAACCGTCTGTACAACAACGAAGACTCTGTGTTCACCCTGAAATACTTCTCGTCGACCAGCAACACCGCGCAGTACGGCGTGTCGCAGGGCGGCGAACTGACCACCGCCCCCGACGGGCAGATAGTAGACGCCCACCTGGCCTTCGACCCCGGGTGGAGCCAGTATATGTACACCAACACCGGCGGCCGCGACCTGCACTACGATGCCGGCGCCGTGCTCGTGCCCCACAACGACGCCCTCGACTTCTGGTGGAACCACGACGGCAAGCCCCTCCAGGACATGTACGGCAGCTGGGAGCGCGTGCCCATGAAGGTGCTGGTCAAGATGCTCGACATCAACCTCATCCGGTCGTTCACCGAGACCGTCCCGTCAAAGTTCAAGAACATTGTCGACAACACCACCAAGGTGCCCATCGGCATCACCCGCGAGCATGTGGACAGCTGCTTTATGGGCTGCAACGGCGTGGTCTACCTCACCAACCGCGTGTTCACCCCCGCCAGCTACTCCTCCGTGTCGTTTCCCGCGCTCATCAACGAGCAGACCATGAACGTCATCTACTGGGCCATCGAGAATCTGGATTTCGAGCCCTACCTCAACTCGATGGACTCCTACTACAGCTTCATCATACCCACCAACAACGCCATGCTGCGCTACGTGGACCCCTGCACCTACGGCAGCTCCACCTCTATATTATATGAGTTCTACTACGACACCGACCGTAAGACCGTGCGTGCCCACCGCTACAACTACGACCTGGCCAGCCAGCAGATAGTGAGCGACGGCAAGGAGCTGAACGACGCCTCCGACGCACAGGTGCAGAACCGTCTGCGCGACCTGCTTGACAACCTCATCATCGTGGGCAACATTGAAGATGGCCACACCTACTACTGCACCAAGGGCGGCAGCGTGGTTCGCGTGGAGCATGCCGGGCAGGAGGGCCAGATGACCATTGCCGGCGGCCTGCAGATAGAGCAGGGTCAGCCCGTGACCGTGACCACCATCTACGACCAGACCCGCTCTGGCAATGGCAAGAGCTATGTGGTCGAGCAGACCGTCCCGCTGACCAGCCGCCGCTCGCTCTACAGCATCCTCAACGGGCGCGAGGGCTGCACCCGCTTCTTCGACCTGCTGCTCAACGGCGGTGCCGCCAACACGCTGCTCAAGGCCAAGATGAGCAGCTACACCTGTGCCGACTACAACTGCTCGCTCTTCGATGCCTACAACTACACCGTCTACGTGCCCGACGACGCCTCGCTGCAGCGCCTGCACGACGAGGGCCTGCTGCCCGACTGGACCGACTATGAGAACCTCTCGGCCGAGCAGTTCGGAGGCGACGCCGCCCTGCTCAAGCAGGCACGCTCCATCGTGGCCGACCGCATCCTGAACTTCCTGAAGTACCACATTCAGGACAACTCGGTCTTCATCGGCGGCGAGCCCAAAGACAGCGTCAAGTACGAGACTTCGACGCTCAATCCCCTGAACAATCGTTTCTATTACGTCACCGTGAACGCTGACGACGAGCAACTGACCGTAGAGGACCAGCTGAAGAACGTGCGCCATGTGGTGAAGGGCGACAACTGCAATCTCATTGGCCGCGAGTACTGGATCCAGAATGTCAGCAACGCCAACAGCACCCAGCTCTACAACGCCAGCGACGTGGTGGTACACCAGATCGACGGCCCCCTGTTCTACCAGCAGGAGCAGCTCACGCCGTGGCAGGAAGAGGTGAACCGCTTGAAAATGGAAGATTGAAAACGGAAGATTGAAAATTATATTGAAAATTAAATTGCTAAGTAAGTGAACAAAATTAGTTTATACGAAACAAATATTGGATATTCCCGTTCTATAGTTAGATATGGGAAAGCCAAAAATATTGGAGTTGACGGAGG
>CADACW010000117.1 GCA_902786565.1 uncultured Prevotellaceae bacterium
CCTCTTCGTTGAGTGGCACGAAGCCATTGCGGAGGTAGAAGGGTATGGCTGCGGCATAGGCATCGACGGTGATGAAGCGGCAGCCGGTCTTGTTGTCGGCTGTGAAGTAGCGCTTGATGAAATTGAGCAACGTACTTCCGATATTCATACCTTTTGCTGAGGCATGTACGGCCAAACGACCTATCTTGGCTGCGGGATAACTCTTCAGCCGCTTGTGGTTGTTGAAGCGACGGCTGAAGCGGTTGTACTTTGTCTTGCTGTCGAAGTCAGAAATGGATATGCGGTCGTTGGAGAGGCTGAAGAACGCTTTGATATGTTCATTGGCCAAGTCGTCAGCCTCTTTCAGCACATAAGTCACGGCCAGTTTCTCCTTGCGGTAAAGCGGGCTTTCGTGGAGGATAAAGTCATTTAGGTCATCATCCCCACAATCGAACGACTTTACGCTGTCCTGTTCCTCCAGCTTGACGACAATCATCGCGGAGGTTGATGTATCAGACTGTTGCTGCATGTCGCTGCTGTTTGAGTTCTTCACCACGTTTCAGCATACCTAACACCAACTCATAGTCGGCATTGATGCGTGCTCTTTCTTCAGCCGAAATGCGGCGGCGCTCCTTCATGCGCGCCTCGAAGCGTCGTGCGTCCTCACCGTAGAGGATGGGTGTTTCTTTAATCGGTCTAAAAATAATTCAAAAAACCGCATTTGGGGAAGATATTAATACGATTTCTGTGCAGAATACTGTTCAATCTGTCAAGAGAAGCGTTATATTGAGGATGGGAATAGTCCCAGAAAACAATTAAATTCTATTAAAATGATGAACAGAAAAGTTTTGTTCTGGCCGTTGGCGGCGGTGCTGCTGACGGCGTGTGAGAAAGGACTCGACGAGGGCATCGCGGATGTCGCTCCGGCGGGTCAAGTAACGAACTCCGTGCTGCAGGTGCGGACACGCTCCGGCGGTTCGGCGGGAGAAGAGGCGACGGTGGCGTACCCCGTGACGGTGTATGTGTTCAGCGGCGAAGAATACCGGGCGGTGCAGACCATCGGCGACGAGGGGCAGACGCTGAACATCCCGCTGGTGGAGGGGACGTACACGGTCTATGCCATCGGGGGCGCCTCTTCTTCGGACTACGTGCTGCCGACCCAGAGCGAGGGGACAAGTACGTCACCCATCATGCTAAAGGATGGTCATAGTCACGGCGACCTGATGACGGCCTCGGCCACGGCCACGCTCGTCGATGGTGGCACGAACACCGTCACCCTCGGCATGACTCGCAAGACGATGCTCATCCAGAGCGTCGAAATCAAAAAGGTGCCCACGGCGGCAACAGCTGTCAGCGTCACCATCGCCCCGCTGTGGCAGTCGCTGTGTGTGAGTGGGACGTATAGCACAACGAATGCCAGCAGCACCATCGCCCTGACCAAGCAGGAGGACAACCGCACGTGGACGAATAACACGAGCGTCCATTTGCTACCTCCCAGCTCTCAGCCCGCCAGCGTCTCGGTAAACATCACCATTGGCGGCGCCACAAAGACCTACACCTATTCGTGCAGCGACCAACTGGAGGCAGGCTACAGGATCAACATCGACGGCACCTACACTGAGGCCGTGGGCGTGAACCTCACCGGCACCATCACCGGAGCCACGTGGTTAGGAGAAAGAACTATCAGCTTCACCTTCGATGAAAGCGGTTCTTCTACTTCCGAGCCTTCGGAGCCCAATGAGCCATCCGACCCGAGCGAACCGTCTGAACCCTCGTCGGACTTCCCCGCCGTCGGTGACACCTACCAGGGCTGCTACGTGCTGGCCGTGACGGTGGATGATGGCGGCGAGTCGGCAGAGCTGACGCTGCTCTCGCCCAACGAGCAGGCAGCAACGACCACCGGGAATGCCGATGCCGCCCTTGCCGCCCTCGGCGCAGTAGGCATCAGCGACTGGGCCGTACCCACCAAGGCGCAGATGCAGCTCGTGGAGGCAAAGCTCCTGGCCGACGATGCATCGCTTGCTGGCCAAAAGTACCTCTACCGCAAGAGCAACGACGGCCTCGGCTACCGTACCCTCGGTGCTGCAGAGACTGCCTGGCCCACCGCCAATACGACGGACAGCTATCGCCTACGTCCCGTCGCCGTAGTATCCATCACTAAAGACTGAACCATTATGAAGAAGATTCTGTTTTTTGCGCTCGCCCTGCTCATGACAGCGTGCGAGAAGCCCATACTCAGCGAAGAGGATATCGTTTCGACGCAGGATGCCAACGTCATTCTGCATTTCACACAATATGAAACCTCACCCCTAACCCCTCTCCAAAGGGCGAGGGGAACTCGCGCCGCCACCGACATCACGGAACTGTGCTCGCGCCTGAACATCGCCATCTTCGACGCTGACGGCACGAAGGTCAAGACCGTGGCGCAAAAGGAGAGCGATGCAGGCTACGGCACTGTCGCCCTGACACTTGCCGCCGGGACGTACCAATTGGTAGTCATCGCCCACAACTGTGAAGGCTCGGCCACCATCACCTCGACGGAGAAGGTGACCTTCCCCAACAATAAAGTGACCGACACGTTCTATTACTTCGGCGACCTGGTTGTGACCTCCGAGGTGCAGTCCTATGACCTCACGCTGACCCGCGCCGTCGCCATGTTCCGCCTGGTGCTGACCGACGATGAAATGCCAGCGAACGTCGCCAAGATGAAGTTCTACTACCTCGGCGGTTCCAGCACGTTCAGCCCGAAGGACGGCTACGGCTGCGTGAACTCGAAGCAGACGGAAATACGTCCTGTCAGCGACGACGGCATCTACGAAATCTTCACCCTGCCCCATACCGAAGACGACGTGCTGACCAAGCTTACCGTCACCGCCCTCGACCAGAACGACAACATCATCAAGGAGAAGGTCTTCGAGAACGTCCCCGTCAGCCGCAACCAGGTAACCCGCTACACCGGCAGTTTTTTCGGTAGCGGCGGCAGCGGTGGCTCGTCCGACGGCACCATCCGCCTCACCGCCGACCCCGACTGGGACAGCGTGAACGGTTATACGTTCTGAGGCGCTTTTGACACTCGGTCATTTGCAAGTTACACGACTGGCCATGCTTGCATGACCAACCCTCTATTAACTTCGAGAGCCGAGGCGCAGTTGCCCCGGCTCCCGTTGTACTTCCATCATGTCTTACACTATCCACTTGAAGTACACGTAGAAAGCTATCTCTATGGCAAGCGTTATGATTGACAGTAGGGAAAGAGAGCCGACTTGTGTTCGCAGAATTAGAAATAGCATCTACGACAGGCTTGCCTTGAAGTGGAAGCCTCCAATCAAACGAAGTGGAGATAGGGTATTAGGCTACCCCTCCCTATTATTGAGTGGACAGAGGCAAGCCTCTTCTGCATATCTATCCAGACATGATGTTGCCAGATATTTATCATTTTGAATATCGTGTTTCGAAGAACTATCAAAGTCATATAAACTATAATTGCTTGCTATTTTATCTGGT
>CADACW010000118.1 GCA_902786565.1 uncultured Prevotellaceae bacterium
ACTGACATGAGACTCAGCATATAAGGGTTGCTCCTCATAGAGATACATCCCATCCCCACCCACCGAGAATTTTTATCCGCCGAGACTGCCGCAGCGCAGCCCCGGCGGAATCCGTTTTGTGTCGGCGAGCCGACGGGCGCGGCGGACGATATGAATAGATGATAATGTGAGTTAATAACAAACGATGTGTAACAATTATAATATGTCTAACAATCTAAACTAAACGACAATGAGAAAGAACCGCTTCCTTTCCCTGCTGATGATGGCCGCGATGCTGGCCACGACAGCCGTGTTCACGGCATGCTCGTCCGACGACGACTCGCCGAAGAACGACCCGAACGTGATCATCGCCGGTGAGAACGACCCGCTGGGCCAGCCCATCGGACTGGTGTACACCGACTTCCTGACCCCGAACGACGTGACCCACAATGCCGACACCACCGAGTTGAGCATCAGCAAGGCCCTGGCCGACAAGAAGGTCATCACCAACTTCGTGAACCGCCCCATGGGTATCTGGGATGACCAGCAGCACCGCTCCTACCTGCGCCGCGCCACGGAGCAGCGGCTCGTGGGCGACCGCTACGTGCTGAAGGTGGTGCGCTCGTCCGTGGCCGAGGTAATCAACGGCCAGGAGGTGCAACTCAACACCCACCTCTACTACAACCCCGGCCGCATGGTGACCCGAGGCGGACTGACGAGGGCATCGATGGGCGACCCCGAGGCTGACAAGTACGTGGACGACAACAACGTGATCCACCCCGCAGCCATCACCCTGTGCACCAAGCCCAACAGCGGCGCCAACTCCGCAGACCTCGACCTGAGCCAGGCGGGCAGGCGCACCATCACCATCGAGGATATGTTCAACGGCAAGACCGACGGCGCGAACAGTTGGTTCAGCGACCTTTGGGACGACATTGTGGATACCTTCGAGGATGCCTGGGATGCCATTGTTGATGCAACGTCGTACGACTGGGACCCCCACAACAATTGGAGCCTGCTGAAGTCGAAGACCACGATTTCCAGCGACGTGAAGTTCAACTGCGGCGAACAGCCTGGCGACACCATCACCCTGCGCCTGCGCTGCCCCATCGAGTTCAACCTCGACTACACGCTCAACATCGACTCCCACGGCAGCATCGAGACGGCATTCGTGCCCGTGCTCGACTACCTGGAGACCTACGTCGAAGGCTACCTTGACGTCAATCCCCAGGCGCGCATCGGATTCTCCAAGACCATCACCCTGCCTGAGGACAAGCAGCGCATCAGGCTCTTCCAGTTCTCAGGCGTCGGCTTTACCTTCATGCTCGGCCCCGTGCCCCTGACCGTCGACATCGACCCGAGCGTCTACCTGAAGTTCACCTCGACGCTCAAGGGCAATGCCTACCTCGGCGTGCAGTACGACATCGCCACCAAGTTCAAGGCCGGCTTTCGGTACAGCAACGGCAGCCTGAGCGGCATCGCCGATGGTGAGAAGGTGAAGGACGAGTTCAGTTTCATCAACCCGAAGGCGGAACTGGAACTCAATGCCGGCGTGGGGCTCTTCTTCGGCTGCGACATCGTCATTGAGAAAATCGGCGGCCCCACGTTCAACATAGGCCCGCAGGTGAACATCACTGGCAAGCTGAGCTACCAGATGGGCGACGACCGCATCAATGCCTCCATCGAGGGCAAGGCGGGCGTCGGCGGCGAGATAGGAGCCGTGCTCAAGGTCTTCGGCTACCAGATAGCCGACTGGCGCACCTACTTCGACATCGGCCCGCAATGGCAAATCTTCAAGTATCCCGACGACGGCTCCGGCAGCAGCGGCAACTATGACCCGAACTACGGGGGAGGAGGCACTGGCGGAGGAGGCTCTGGGGGAGGAGGTGACGATGGCGAACCAGCCCTCGGTGACCTCTACTACAGCGACGGCACCTACAGCAAGACGCTTGAGCCGGGCAAGACGCCCATCGGCGTGATAGCCTACCTTGACAACTGGATAACGACAGATGACGACGAAATTGTCGAGAAGGGCAACGGCGGCGGACACGGCCTCGTGCTCTGCCTGAAGAATGCAGCAAGCGCTGTGCCATGGAGTTGGGAGTATGTTTCGAAATTCCCAGGGCAGGAGGTGACGAATCTGGCAGGGCTGATGCGCACGACGAACGTGAGCGGCTACAGGAACACGGCAACGCTGACCGCCGATGCCGACAAATATCCTGCCGCGGCGGCAGCAAAGAACTATAAAGGGCTGCCGGCTCCTGCAGGCACCACGGGCTGGTTCCTGCCCTCGGCACAGCAGTGGGTGAAGATGATGACGGGCCTTGGCGGACTGAAGGCGAGTGATATTAGTAAATGGTGGGATTGGTTTGACACCAGCCACACTGCTGTTGACAATTGGGAAGCCGCCTTCAAAAAGGCTGGCTCTGGCAACTACGACAGCATGATACCCCACCTCTGTTACTGGTCGAGTTCCGAGTCTTCCGACGAGGGCGCCTTAGGTCTGTACGTCGACGCTGCGGGTCCGGTTGGTGATTGCGGTTTCTACTGGAGCCACAACTATAAGAACCGCAGGTACGACGATTATCGCGTTCGCCCCGTCCTCGCTTTTTGATAGTCATGGGGACGGGTGCTTGGGTAAAATGCCCCAAGCACCCGTCCTGCCGACTACGCGCGCTCTTTGACTTACTGACACAAACGGATAATAATCTCGGATATCCTTGGATATTTGGGGAAATAGTCGTATCTTTGCAGCGATTAAACGCAAGAAGATATGGCAACAACAGTTCTAACACCACAGATTCAATTCGTCACCCTGGCCATCGGAGCCACGGCGAAACAA
>CADACW010000119.1 GCA_902786565.1 uncultured Prevotellaceae bacterium
TACGAGCCGTCCCAGACTCTCGCCATATTTAATCACCTCGCCACCTTCCGGCAGATCCTTCAGAGCCACCTTATGGCAGTAGGGGATATCCTCCTCGGCTTTCAGCGTGACACATGCGCTGCCATCTATGTAGCAGACATCCTCTCCCTTGGCGATTTCTTCGACCGTGGTCACTACGTTATCGGCTGCGTTCATCAGCAATGCGTTTATCTTCATCATAATCTCATTTTGTTGTTGGTTTGTAATTCTTGGCAAATATACGAAATAAATCCCAAAGCATTATCAACTTGCTTTGGGATTTAATGATTTTTGTGGATTGTGTACGGATAATGTAACGATCAAAGTTCGATGAGTTTACCGTTCTTCTTGGCTTCCTCAATCCACTTGGGTTCAATCTCCTGCAGGAAACGCTGTTTATTGGCGTTCAACTTCTGCATGTCCAGTCCGATGGCTGCCTGAGCCTTGGCCTTGGTACTATAATCGGGCACAGGGATATCTCCTATATGTCCGTGCTTGGCAGCTACGCGAGCAATGAGCAAGCGGGCCTGCTGGGCATAGTCAACCGAGTGCGAGAGCAAGCGGGTAACCTCCTGCGGCGCGTGGAAGGTGGCACCATGCGAGGCGATGGCATAGTCCCAACGCCACTGACTCTTGCGCAGCAGGGCCTGGATAGGAGCCATTTCAGCCTCGGTAGCACCCTTATCGATGATGAACTTAGCCTCGAAGTGGGCACGAGCCAACTCCTGTTCGGCACGGTTGCGAACCTCGTTACACTTCTCCTGACGGTCGTAAACGTTCTGGCGCAGAACCTCGGCATCCTGACGGTGACAAGTCTGGCAGGTGCGATCAATCTTAGCCAATGGCGACTGAATCTGGTGATCGCTGAACTTCACGCCACCTTCCTGCTTGTAAGGCATGTGGCAGTCGGCACACGATACGCCACGCTGAGCGTGAATGCCATGCTGCGACATCTCCCAACCAGGATGCTGAGCCTTCAGAATCTTGGTACCCGACAGCGGATGGATATAGTCGTAGAAGCCAATAGAGTCGTAGTATTCCTCGGCAGCCTCGCAGGTCAAACCCTTGTCGTGGGGGAATACCAAGTAGTTAGCCTTGCCGGGATTCTTCTCGTCGTTGGGCTTGATGAAGTAGTACTCCACATGGCACTGGGCGCATACCAGCGAACGCATCTCCTGATGGGTAGCGTTCTTCACGTTCAGACCGCGACGGGCAAATGCCTCGTAGAGGGCAGGACGGGCAGGACGCAGATCCATCGTGCGGGCATCGTGACAGTCGGAGCAACCAACGGTGTTAACTTCCTCGGCACCCAACTCACTCCACTTCTTGGCGTAGAAGTTGGCGGGAGAGAACTGGTCCTTACCATTACCCAGTTCGCGCATCATGCGAGGCACATCCGGACCTTTACAAGTCCAACACGTAGCGGGCTGCATGTCAACAGCGATAGAGTCGCGACCATCGGCTGTCTTCACCGTAATGCCAGGATTACCTGTGCGCAGAATCTTACGCATATCCTCTAAGGCGTGCTTATGGCCGCGAGGCGTGTTATAGTGACGCGAGAAAGCATAGCCAGCCCACAGCACCACCATCTCAGGACGCTGTTCGAGCACATCCACCTCTTGCGACGAGTTGTACTTCGACTTGAAGGTCGTATCCTCCGTCATTGCCCAAGTCTCGTATTCGCGGGGATAGTCGGCCTTGAACTTCTCATTCTGAGCGATGATTTCATCCTCAAACACGGTGCGCTTGTTGTTAAACACACTGGCCACCTCGGCTCTGCGCTCCATCAGCGACGAAACGAGCAGTCCTAGGATAAAGACCACTGCCATCGATCCTCCGAAGAGAATCCAACCTTGCCATTTCTTCAATTGCTTTGCCATAATATTTCGTTTTTTACTTTTTTACCTTTTTACTTTTTTACCATTCCTTGCAGCCACTCTGGTACTGGCGACGGAGGTAGTGGTGTAACGCCCTCGGCATTGGGGGTCGCCATCAGTGAGTTCATGCCGCCGTGGGGCACGTTGCGATGGCAGTCCCAGCACACCTTGCCGCCCTGGGCTTGCTGCGTCATATAACCCATGCGGCCCGTCTTTACAAACTCCGTATTCAATTGGGTGTGGCAGCGGATACAATTGTCCATTACCACCTGACCAGTCAGCGTCTCAGCCTTGATGGCCTGATGCTCCATGTGGCCCACGAAATAAGCCGTATGCTTCAGACCGTCAACCGCCTTGAATCCATAATAGACGGCTAGGTTCTGATGGGGCACATGACAGTCGTTACAGGTGGCACCGTTCGATTGATGGTCGATTCGTCCGTGTGAGGAGTGGCTCCACGTAGCGTAGTAAGGTGTCATGATGTGGCAGTTGACGCAGGCCGACGGGTCATCACCCACAAAATATGTATGCGCCCTGAGCAGATACATAAATAATCCGCCGAGGCCGCACACGACGCCCGCTATCACCAGCAATGCCGCTTTCGTTTTCTCTCCAATGTTCATTTTACTACGTTTTATTTGGCAAATATAATTATAAATGGGGATAGAAACTGGTAACATCTGTGGTCTTTCGCGTGAAAGTATGTTAATTTTAAGAATTGTTAGTTGTTTATCGCTATCTTTGCACTATCATTGATAATATCGAAGATAGGCTGCATCTCGGAAATAAAAGAAAAAAA
>CADACW010000120.1 GCA_902786565.1 uncultured Prevotellaceae bacterium
CTTCGACCTTCTGCTGAAGAACTACATGGTGCTGACGGGTGGCAAACCTATCCAGGTGGAGCGCGACGGACTCATCGACAAACTCACCGTGGTGCAGACGGAGTTCGATTTCGACTTTGGCGAGATTACCGACCCGACGGATGAACTCATCGAAGCCTACGACACGCAGCGCAGGAACATGGCCGCACTCTACAACCGCTATGCCTTCATCCAGCAGCCGACGACGTACATCTGTCAGAAGTTCCGTGAGGCCATCGCCAAGGCGAAGGAAGACTGTGACGAAATCATCAACCGACAAAACGAATAGGCTATGGGGTACAGTGCAGGATTTCTTCATGACATCATCCAGCCGCTCAACCGCAAGGAGGCGGTGGCGGGCAAGTTCGGTCTCGACTCGGCTGGCATCGAGTGGGAGCCCGTAGGCTGTCTTCACGCCAATGTCGATTATCAGCGCGGCAAGTCGGCCATGAATGCCGGAAGCCTCGATGCCTATGCCGTCAAGATCGTCCGCATGGGATATACGACGTGCTTCAACGAGCGCAGTCGAGTGAAGTATCAGGACAAGACGTATCAGATCATTGCCGAGACGTGGAACGCAAACCGACGCGAGAACATGGCAAAACAGAAAACCATCGCAATCATTCATTTCAACACCCCGGAGCTGACGGAGGCTTGCATCCTGAGTATCAGGAAGCACGGCGGCAGGAATTATCGCGTCGTCGTATTCGACAATTCAGACACACGACCTTTCCGCATCCAGATGCCTGGCGTGGAGGTGATGGATAACACCAAGGGAGAAATATTGAATCTTGATGCCATGATGGAAGCCTACCCCCATCGTGACCGCAGCATCGGATGCGCCAAAGGCTGTGATTTCGGTAGTGCAAGGCACATGATGACCGTTCAGAAGTTGTGGGAACTGCTGCCAGACGGATTTGTACTCGTGGAGAGCGACGTACTGCTGAAGGCAAGCATCGACCACCTGTGGATGGAAGATTACGCCAGCGTGGGTCACAACCAACTGCACCAGCCGCAGAACCCCTTCGGAATCGGTCGGGTGTGTCCGATGCTTTGCTACATGAACGTGCCGCTGCTGACAAAGCACGGTGCCAGGTACTTCGACCCTGAGCGCACCTACGGACTGTTGGCAGGTGGTAGGCAGAACCGCAACAACTGGTATGACACAGGCAGCGTGATGTTCGAGGACATCGTAAAAACCAAGCCTGCACTCAGGGGCAGACATGTTGACATTCGCGAGCTGTTGGAGCACTTCGGAAGTGGATCATGGCGCAACAACGACCTGAAGGCACAGTCTGAGTGGTTGAAGCAGCACCGCAAGCTGTGGGAGCCGGAAGGTTGCAAGAACGGCAAGGTGGCCGTGTGTGCCATCGTGCGCAACGAGAACCGCTACCTGCGTGAGTGGATAGAGTGGCACAAGGGCTTGGGCGTGGAGAAGTTCTTCATCTACGACAACGGTCACGGCAACGACGAGAAACCGCGTGACGTGATTGGCGATGATCCGCAGGTGGTGATTATGGACTGGCGCGACCGCGACGGCAACACTCAGTGCGAGGCTTACGACGAGTGCTACCGCGAACACGGCAGCGAGTTTGACTGGATGGGATTCATTGACATCGACGAGTTTGTGCAGAGCGAAATGCCACTACCTGACGTGCTGAATACCATAGAGGCTGACGTGGTAGCTTTCTCATGGCGCATGATGACCGACAACGGATTGGTGCACTATGACGACCGCCCAGTGCAAGAGCGATTCACACAGCCAGCCGAGGAACTGAAGCCTGAGTCGCAGTTTGTGAAGTCGTTTGTGCGCGGCGGCATTGAGGGGCTGTCGTTTGACAGAGACCCACACATGCCCCACCATCCAGCCCTGGAGGTAGTGAATCCTAACGGCGGCAAGGCTCCGCAGTGCAGCGTGGGCACGGGTAGCCGCGAGGTGGCTTGGATAGACCATCACTTCACGAAGACTGCCGAGGAGTTTGCACAGAAGGTGAGCCGAAGTTGGCCCGCCATTCACGATGAGCGCATCATCGAGAAAGAGAAGAACGCTGCTAATCATTTCTTCAGGTTTAACGAGCGCACACCTGAGAAAGAGGAAATCTTGGGTGTGAAGCCGAAAAAGGCAGGAAAGGCTGCGAGTAAACCCAAAACCACAAAACGCACGAATAGTAAAAGCAAGTAAGATATGAGTTTTTTCAGTAATCTTTTCAAAGCGGCAACGCCTGAGAACGCCATCATGGTGCGCGAGGCATCCGTGCCCGGTGTGCCATCGAGCACCATGCCACCCGAACCTCCGAAGGTGGAGGGTGGCGACTACATGGAGCGCATCGTGGCGACGCGAAGCCCGGAGGCGGCTTGTTCCGTGTCGGCGGTTTATCGTGCCGTGACGCTGCGTGGCGACACGATGGGCGTGATGCCGGTGCAATACCGAAAGAAGGACTTCGAGGGCGGCAACTTCGTACAGGATATGCGCGGACTTGGCAAGCGCATCAACTATCTGTTGCAGGAGGAAGCGAACCCCATCATGACGGCTCCCGACCTGTGGAACCTCGTGGAGCTGAACCGCACGCTGACGGGCAACGGCTTCGTGTATATCGAGCGCGACGAGTTCGGTTTCCCGCTCCACTTGTGGCTCGTGAAGAGTTGTGGTTACAACATCAACACCGCCACCTATGCCAGCATCGTGTACCTCACGGATCATGGCTACGTGACGGAGGTGAACGTGCCGACCTCGGACGTGCTCCACTTCCCGAACAACTTCCGCTATCCTAACGGCTGGGGCAAATCGACATTGCTCTATGCTTTCGAGGCTCTGACGCTGAACCGTACCCTGCGCTCGCAGGCTCTCGACACGGCGGCAAAGGGCGGTCGAATCAAGGGTATCATCAGCGAGAAAACACCACCGCCAAACACAGGCACTTTCGCCTTCGGCAATCTGAATCCTGGCGAGATGAGCAAGTCAGCCCATGAGATGCAGAAGAAGTTCTACTCAGGTCACGACATCGTGTCGATGCACGGCCTCGAATCGTTCCAGAACCTCTCGATGACCGCACAGGACATGCAGATGCTGGAGCAACTGGGCATCACCTACGACGACGTGGCCCGCTCGTTCCAGAACCTCTCGATGACCGCACAGGACATGCAGATGCTGGAGCAACTGGGCATCACCTACGACGACGTGGCCCGCTATTGGGGCGTACCCCGTCCGCTCTTGATGCTCGATACCAACAGCCACTACAACGACTATCAGAACGCCACGATGGAGTTCCACACCCGTACCATCCTGCCGCTGAAGAACCGCAACGAGAAGGAGATTGCCCGCAAACTGATAGGCTTCAAGGACTACGGCACCCGCGACATCCACATCTGCGAAGACCCGCTGATGGTGATGGATCCCGAACGCCGTGCGAAGGTGGCTCAGCTGAAGATGCAGGCAGGACTCTGCACCGTGAACGAAGCCCGCCGCGACTTCGACATGCCAGCCGTGGAGGATGGCGACGTGCCAATGGCATCGGCCAACCTCATGACGCTGAAGGCTCTCATCGCCAAGAGCGACGCGAGCACCCAGCTGAAGCCCGGCAACTACACCGTGGGAGAGGGCGAAAAAGGTGGCTCGGAAGATGGCTAAAACCTTCATTACTAATCAAGCACCCTGCTTCATTAGTAATCAAGCCACTACCTTCATTAGTAATCAAGTTTTTAACGGCAAAAATAGAGGCTTATGACACCGAACCCGACAAAAGAGGAAATCGACGCCCTGGAGCGCGAGATTCAGCAACAGAGAAAGAAGCGCGAAATCCGCGTGCATCGCGCAGTAAACCACGGACGCCCACGGACGCTAAAACGCCCGATAAGTAGATAACATTTTCAAATGTACAACGAGAATATGAAACAGACAAGATTCATCCCCATCGAGGAGTGCAACCTGCAAGTACGCGAGGATGCCAACGGGCAGCCAAGTCGCACCGTGGTAGGACACCCCATCGTGTATGGCGTGAGGTCAGTCAACCTCACACCTTGGAGTGACACCCGCGTAGTCTTTGAGATACTTGAGCCGGGATGTATCACTCAGGATGTCTTCGACCGCTCCGACGTGATCTACAACAACAATCACTCGACGAGAATTGAAGACATGATTGG
>CADACW010000121.1 GCA_902786565.1 uncultured Prevotellaceae bacterium
GCCCGCTTCGATACCCTCCTGGGTGAGAAGAACATCTGTTCTCACATCACCTTAGCCTTAGAACGCGCCAAGGAACTGCTGTAACGCATTTCCTTATTTGCATACAATATCAATGGCGAGTCATCACGGCTCGCCATGATTGTTTTTGGGGGCTGTGAGCGGGCACGATGGAGGCATTTGGGTCGGTTGGAAAGAATTTAAGTATTTTTAAGGGGGTGGTAACGGTTATTAACTAAATTATTCGTATCTTTGTGGCGTATTACTTAAAACTAAAGCAAGATCGTCATGATGAAAAGATGGATCATAGCACTTCTGTCAGTGCTGATGTTCGCCGCATGTACGAAGGACGGCGACACGATTTACCAGCCCGATCCTGACGAGCCGAAGGCCTCCACGGCACCGCTCGTCACAGTGATTTATGGTAAGGACGCCCTGGGCGACCGCTCCCAGCCCGATCCTGACGAGCCGAAGGCCTCCACGGCACCGCTCGTCACAGTGATTTATGGTAAGGACGCCCTGGGCGACCGCTCGTACAACGACCTGATCTACCAAGGCGTGGAGGAGGCGGCAGCCAAGTACGGCCTGCGCACCATGCAGCTCTCGCCGACGAGCTACGAGGAGGGCCGCGGCTACCTGCAGAGCATGTTCCAGACGGTGAGCCAGACCCTGAACGACTCCGTGCGCCGCCTGTTCATCGTCTGCGCGGCGGGCTACGACGACTACATCCGCCAGAACAGCCACCTCTTCGACAGCAATCCCAACGCCGACCTGCTCTGCCCTATTACGGGGCCATGTACGAGGCTGGCGCCATTAGGCCTGCCCTGAACGAACAAGCTAAACTGATTGTCTCTAATCCTGAGGACCTGACGGTGGTCGGGGCTGCCAAGGGCTTCAGCGATGGTTTCTACAACAACTATTACCGCGTGGAGTACGAAGAGTATGAAACGGAATGGGAAAGGCACCTCGAAACCTTCTATCTGGCCGAGCACTCTGGCGAGGGCTACAACATTGCCGACTCTACGGCCATCAACCTCATCAACGATACCTGGGGCACCATTATCCCTATCTGCGGCGGTGCGGGCTACACTATCATGTATCTTTGCGACTTGATGGGTAACAGTTATGTGGGAATCGACGTCGATAGATTCTCCTTTAACTGCAACATGTCCATCCTCAAGCACGTCGACCGCGCCGTAGGACTTTGCATCAGCCAGTGGCTCTCGCCCGAGGGCATGCCCAAGCATCAAGTATTGGGATTGAAAGAAGGCTACACCAGTGTGTCGCTCCATCTTGATGACTATTATTCAGAAGAATATAATAAGTATATCACTGAGACCCTGCGCCAGCAGATTCACGAGGATGCCATAAGAAAGGAGGAAGCGTATGAGAACAATTAAACAATTTAAAAATGTAAAAATGCAAAAAGCCAGCCTCCTCATTATTACATTCTTACATTTTATCATTTTTACATTCTTCTTGTCAGCATGCCGACAAGAAGATGACAAGATTGTCGTTCAGACGCAGCACAAGTGGGTGGACAAGAAGGTGGCGGTGGTCTATCCCAACCGCAATGCCATGACCAAGGCACAGCTGGAGCGCACAGCCCAGTGGTTCCTCGACAACTTCAAGGAGGCCCAGCTCTCCGGCGATGTCTGCGTGCGCCTGAAGCTCGAGTGGTACGACGAGCTGT
Organism: uncultured Prevotellaceae bacterium; assembly: GCA_902786565.1. Lineage (GTDB taxonomy): Bacteria > Bacteroidota > Bacteroidia > Bacteroidales > Bacteroidaceae > Prevotella. Next base: position 1,691 of record CADACW010000121.1, read on the forward strand.
CCTATAATCTCGACGCACTGAGCACGGAACTCGCCAACGACACCAGCGTGGTAGCCATCGTCGGTCCGTTCAACAGCAGCAGCCTCGATGTCTTCGCCCGCACGTGCCAGATAACCGAGAAGCCCCTCATCGCCCCGACCGCCACCAGCGAGGAGGTCATCCGCCGCTACGCCGTGCCCACGAAGAGCGGCACGCACGACGTGCGCCCCTTCCTCTGGTCGCTCACCGAGAGCGACGTGGCCTTCACCGAGGTCATGATGACGGCCTATGCCACCCTCATGCAACAATTTACCAGTTTTGTAACGCCCACGGCCGACGTCATGACGCCTGACAATGTCTATGGCAAGACCTTCTTCGACTGGGCACCCTTCCAGGCCGAGAACCTGGGCATCCATATCGCAGACAACGGGCAGTACACCTCCGACGACGACCTCGTCAAGCAGATGAAGACCATTATCAACAAACCGCTTGATGACCTGACGGCACTCTTCCTCAACTCTTTCTGCGTTGTCGAAAGCCTCGACCAACTGGTCAAGGTGGTTGCCATGCGCCGCGAGTGGTACATCGATGACTACGAATACCGTAAATATTACGATTTGCCCGAAGACACACCTGCCGACGACCCCGTGTTCGACGAGCATGCCCCCCAGATTGAGGCGTGGCGCCGCACCTGGTTCGCCTTGAGCGACTTCAGCCAGGAGGAGGTCACCAACCTCACCGAGCGACAGCGCGCCATCCTGGAGGAATACCAGGGCTTCTCGCCATACGCTGACCCCACCACGGGTTTCGAGATGAGCTACGAGCGTAAGTTCGGCGTCAAGCCCACCTTCGAGGAGTGCAAGTTCTACGACGGCCTCCTGCTGGCCGGCCTCGCCTGCCATAAGCAGGCTGTGGAGCACAAAGACAAAGCTGAGCCGGAAGAAAACGTCGAGCGGAACATCGCCTTCAACCAGGCCATCTACGACCTCACTTTCCCCAACGCCGACGCCAGCCTGAGCGCCACCGTCTGGGACGCCTCTCCCATGGCGCTCTACCTGCAGTCGCTCGACAAGGGTCAGGTGCCGCAGTTCCGCGGTGCCTCGGGCAACATCGCCTTCGATGCCGAGAGCTGTGCCGCCGCTGCCGGAACTACCTACGTCCACTGGCAAATCCTGGGTGGCAAAATCAACAATATCCGCTATTTCAGCTCGAAGGGCAACCACCGCACCGGCGATGCTACCGTGGCCTGGAAATACCTCTACGACGAGAACGTCGCCCAGCAGCGCTTCGGCGAGCAGGCGCAGGACCAGGATGTAGGCATCGACTACGCGCCACTCACTGATCAGTACGCACTCCTCGTGCATGCCAGCACCGAGTTTAAGAACTACCGTCATCTCTCCGACGTGCTCAGCGT
>CADACW010000122.1 GCA_902786565.1 uncultured Prevotellaceae bacterium
CCAGGTTCGGCTTTCAGGAGCACCCCCTGGCCGGCAGGGAGAACCGATCCGGCTTCGTTGAACTCCCGGCTGACGACGATCGTGCCGTTATTCTCTTTTTAAGGTGCAAGCCTGCATGCCTTCGGTGGTAGCGGGAATGCTGCGGATGCTCCCTTCGGCGTCGTAGCTCATAGGCTCGGCAATGATACTACGACTGTAACTAGTGCCATCAGGCAGACCGCCGTTGTGGGAGAAGAAGAGCCATCTATCACGGAATTTGATGATGGCAGGATGGGTGGTGTTGGAGTTGCCGGCAATCTCGCTAATGATGCCCATGGGGGTATATGGGCCGCCGATGTGGTCGGCTACGGCGTATGCAATCTTTTCGGGCCACTCACTGGCGTAGGTCAGATAATACTTGCCATTATATTTATGCATCCACGGAGCCTCGGTGAAGTTTGGTACATCGATGCGATGAATCTCGCCGTCAATCTCCGTCATATTGTCCTTCAGCTTGGCGTAGTAGCACTCTTTGTTACCCCAGATGATATACGGTGTGCCGTCATCGTCGATGAGGATAGCGGGATCGATGCACGCCCAACTGTGTTTCGAGGCGAAGCAATCCTTGTTGGTGAGCAAGGGCTTCCCGAGTGCGTCTTTGTACGGTCCGGTAATTTTGTCGCTAACGGCCACGCCGATGCCACACCAGTTGGTGGAGACGTACCAGTAGTAGCGTCCGTCCTTACCGCGTGCCACGTGTCCGGCGTAGGCCTGATGGCTGTCGGCCCACTTGAAGTCGTCGACGCGCAGGGGCGAGGGATATTCTGTCCAGTGCTTCATGTCGGTGGTGGAGTAGAGCAACCAGTCTTTCATCACGTAGCCCGACTGATTGCCAGCGGCATCGTGTCCTGCAAAGAGCCAGAGGGTGTCGCCCTCCACCAATACGGCGGGGTCAGCAGTATGTTTGTCACGGATGATGGGGTTGCCCGTGCTCTCGAACTCATGCTTCAACACATAGCCCCATTTCTGCTGCAGGCGTTCCAGTTCGTCTGCCGTCACCGACATCACTGTGCCGTGACGGGGAAAGAAGTCCTTGCGGAAGGACTCTGGTTCTTTTGTAAACGTCTTCAGGTCCTTCGACCGCTGGAATTCATAGCGACCAGAACTGTAGAGGTCGTACATCAAAATCCAATCCTCGCTGTTGTTCAGCTGGAACACTCCGCTGCCCTCCACATGTGTCCTCGTGCCAGCGTATGCATCCAAATACTCAAAATCCTCCTTATACGGTCCCGTCAATTTTTTCGACGTTGCCTGTTGGATGCCGTTCTTTATTTCCTTGCCGTTCTCGTCCTTCGTGTTGCCCTTGTAGAAGAGGTGATACTCGCCGTTGCGGTAGATGATGTCGTTGTCTATCGAACCGTACTTGGCGGAGAATAGCACCTTTGGTTCGCTCTCGAAAGCCGTGAAGTCCTTGTTTGCGTAGGCGTAGTAGGTGATGAGTGTCTTGCGGTCGTTACGCTGCAGCGTGAAGTAGATCATGTACTTCCGGGCCTTGCGGTCGTAGATGGTCTGCGGCGCCCATACCCAGTAGGCATCACCAAAGTTCTTGCTCCAGTCCTTCGCGAGGTTGATCTTAGCATGCATCCAGTTCACTAGGTCCTTCGATTTCAGCAGCACAATGCCCGGATTTGCGCCCCAGCCCTGTTTCGGGTCGTAGGTATGCATGTCTGTCGCCACGATATAGTAGTAGCCATCCTCACCGCGCAGGATATGCGGGTCGCGTATGCCACCGCTCTCGCTGATGCTGTCACTGGCTATAATGGGCCTGTTCCCGTTCAGCGCATACCAGTTCTGTGCGTCCTCGCTCACCGCGAAGCGCAACTGCTCCATCAGGTTCTGATCGCCCCCTCCCTCGAAATAGGCGAAAAGGTAGCCGGCGAACTTTTGTTTGTTTTGGGCCTGCACTGTAAGTGTCAGCCCTAATAGCATTAATAAAAATAGTCTTTTCATTTTCGCTCTATTTTTCTACAAATGTATTGAACGAATGGGCGGCAAGAGTTGCGGTGAGGTAACGATTGCCCACGGGAATACTAAGTTCACGAGCCTCGTTGTTGGTGTTGCCGCAGATGACGACGCGCTTGCCGATGTCGTGCATAATCTTCTCCTGTTCCTCTGGCTTCAGCAGACGGATAGCATCGAGGTCAAGCTCGTTGAAGCAAGTGCCCCAAGCCTTGAACGCCTTGGAGTTTTGAGTGGGGAGTTTTAGTGAAGAATGAAGAATCCGTGTCATTCGTGTAATCCGTGGTGAAAAAAATACGTGAGTCTCTTTAGCCGATGCGCTCTGCGCCGTCATTTGACAAGCAGTTTGCTGCCTTTCTTGACGACGATGGAACGATAGGATTTATCGACGCGTTGTCCGGC
>CADACW010000123.1 GCA_902786565.1 uncultured Prevotellaceae bacterium
CTTCTCCTTACTCTTGTTCACATAGAACAGAATGTTAAAAGTACTTCTCATGTTTCTTACTCCGTTTTTAATTCTGGCTGCAAAACTACTATTTCTTTTGGCATCCATCGCTATGCAAAATGTAGCAGTTTGCGGAATAAGAAACGGGCGGTGAAAGGTGCGCCATTTTGCCCCAATTCGCGTTGTCGTTTTAGGAAGTTTTACCCTCCTCAGAAACCCGTTTCCTGGGTTACGATTTGGCAACCTAACTCCTTCACCAATCCCCCCCCAATTTGCTTTTAGTCCAAATTTGAACTTCCCCGTTCTTCCTCGTATTGCCTTTATTACAGGCCGAATTGCGTTAATCTTCCAAAAACCGTTGTTCTTTACAACCTTTTTTCGTAACTTTGCGCTTTCCAAGCGCGAAGTTACTCCGTCTCGGCAAAAAAAAGAATGAATTCTTTTGTTTTGCTCTCGACTTTTCGTAACTTTGATTAAAAAACACACTATGAAGAAACTGTTGACATTGTGCTGCGTCACCTTGATGCAGACGAGCCTGATGGCTCAGGACGGGCCCACTATGGGGTGGAGCTCGTGGAACACATTCGGAGTAAACATCAGCGAGGCGGTCATCAAGAGCCAGGCCAACGCCATGGTCTCAAAAGGCCTGCTGGCCGTGGGCTACGACCACATCAACATCGACGACGGCTATTTCGGCGGGCGCGACCAGGCCGACGGCCATCTGCTCATCCACTCCACCCGATTCCCCAACGGCCTGAAACCCGTGGTCGACTATATCCACCAGAAGGGGCTGAAGGCGGGCATCTACAGCGATGCCGGGCGCAACACCTGCGGCAGCATGTTCAATGGCGACGTCACCGGCAAGGGCGTCGGACTCTATGAGCACGACCAGCAGGATGCCAACTTCTTCTTCAAGGACTGCGGCTTCGACTTCATCAAGGTAGACTTCTGCGGCGGTTCCTACTATCACAACGAAGACCACCTGGTGCTCGACGAGCGTCAGCGCTACACCGCCATCGCCCAGGCCATCAAGAACACCGGCCGCACCGATGTGCGCATGAATGCCTGCCGCTGGGCCTATCCCGGCACGTGGATTGACGGCGCCGCCTTCTCCTGGCGGACCACGGGCGACATCTACGACGGCTGGGCCTCCGTCAAGGGCATACTGGCCGAAAACCTCTATCTCTCAGCCTATTCCTCACGCGGGCACTACAACGATATGGACATGCTCGAGGTGGGCCGATCGATGACCACCGAGGAGGACAAGACGCATTTCGGCATGTGGTGCATCATGAACTCGCCGCTGCTCATCGGCTGCAATCTGACCAACATCAAGTTGACCACCCTCAACCTGCTGAAGAACACGGAGCTCGTCGCCCTCAATCAGGACACGCTCTACCAGCAGGCATACGTGGCCGCACTGGTCAACGGCTGCTACGTGATGGTGAAGGACGTGGAGCGGCTGAACGGCAACAAGCGCGCCTTCGCCATCTACAATCCCAACGACGCCGGCAAGAGCGTGAAGGTGGACTTTGCCGACCTGGACCTGGCCGGCAGCGTGGCTCTGCGCGACGTGTTCCTGAAGAAAGACCTGGGGCAGTTTGCCGAGAGCTATACCGTGACCGTCCCCGCCCACGGCACCCGCATCTATGTGGCCGAGGCCGAAACCCGACTGGAGCGCACCCGCTACGAGGCCGAGACGGCCTATATCAGCACCTATCAGGAACTGAAGAACAACCAGACTGAGAAGACTGGCATCTACGAGTATGCCTCCTACTGCTCGGCGGGCCTGAAGGCTGGATGGCTGGGCTGCAGCGAGCAGAACGACCTGCAGTGGCGCAACGTCTACAGCACCGCCGGCGGCGAATATCAGCTCACCATTGCCTACATCAGCGGCGTGAGCCGCAGCATCACCGTCGGCGTGAACGGTCGGAATGTGAAGACCATCTCGGTGAACTCAGGTGGGTGGGACAAGGTGGCCACGCGCACCATCAGCATTGACCTGGAGGAGGGCTGCAACACCATCCGCCTCTCGAACCCGACGAACTGGATGCCCGACATTGACTACATACAGCTGAAGGCCGTCCCCAATACCACCGCCGTGAACGCGATGGTGAAGGATGCCGCACCGTCGTCGGCAGTCTACAACCTGAAAGGCCAGCGTGTCAGCCCCCAGTCGGCCACCGGCCTCGTGGTTGGCAACGGCAAAAAGACGCTCGTTCCCAAGAAAAGATAGGTTCCGGAAAGTAAATTTTCTTACCATTTCCGAAACCCGGCAATTACCCCCCTTAGAGATAAGTGCCACTTATCTCGGAGATAAAAGGCACTTATCTCCCAGATAAGTGGCACTTATCTCTGAGTCCGCCCGGAGGCCCCTATCCGTATGCCGTATAAAAAATATTGACAACACCCCATCAGCCCGGAAGTCCCCGCCCCTCCGCCGCTTTACAAGAACGGGCGGAGCCGGCGTGCGCAGCTGCCCAAATATAACGCTTTAGCCCCTCTTTTTGCACTTGTACTAATTGCCTTTACCTCTGATTTTAGACCAATAGCTCATTTTGCAGGATGAGACACCCTTCAAATGCCGATACTATCAGATGTTTTGAGAGATTCAAACGTTTCAGGGCATAAATCGACATTTG
>CADACW010000124.1 GCA_902786565.1 uncultured Prevotellaceae bacterium
TGTCTTTTACTTTTTTACCTTATTATTATCTTTATATTGTATGGCTAACATGGTCAGGTCGTCACTCTGTTCGGCATCGCCCACAAACCGGTGTACCTGGTTTGTCATGGCCTCAATGATGCTCCGGGGCTGGTGCCTGCCTTCGGACAGCACGCTTGTTGCCGTGTCCCAGATGCGCTCGTCGCCAAACTGGGCGTGCTCCGTGTTCTCGGCCTCGTTCAGACCGTCGGTAAAGAGGAAAATGGTGGTTCCGGGGTCTATGAGAAGCTCCTGTTGCGTGAAGTTGAAGTCGGCAAAGACACCGATGGGCAGATTAGCATCGCACGGCACCAAGCCCACGCCGTGGCCGACCAGCAGCGGAGCGTCGTGGCCGGCGTTGCAGTAGGTGAGCAGTCCGCTTGGAAGGTCCAGCACGCCGACGAAGAGCGTGACAAACATGTTGGTGTCATTGCCTTCGGCCTGCGCGTTGTTCAGGGCCTTCACAATGTCGGATGGCCGGGAAGCGTAGGTGGACACGTTGCGGAACAACGACCGTGTGACCGCCATGTAGAGCGAGGCGGGGACACCTTTGCCCGACACGTCGCCGATGCAGAAGAACAGTTTCTCGTCGCGGATGTGAAAGTCGAACAAATCGCCGCCGACGCCCTTTGCCGGGGTCAGTGAACCGTAGATGTCGATGTCGGTGCGCTCCGGATAGGGTGGAAATGTCTTGGGCAGCATGGACATCTGGATGTCGTGGGCAATGTTGAGTTCGCTCTCGATGGACGCTTTCTGTGCCGTGGTGGTTTTCAGCTCCTCGATGTACTTGGTGAGCGAATGTTGCATATTTTCAAACGAGTCGCGCAGCTGGTGAATCTCGTCGCGGTGCTTCATCAGGGGCAGCGGCGTGTCGAAGTGTCCCTTGGCCACCTCGTCAGCCGACGCAGCCAGCTGATTGAGGGGCTTCGACACTTTTTTGATGCCCCGCCGGCCGGCAAAGTAGACGACGATGAGACCCAAGAGGATGAAGAACAGGAGGAAGCCGCCCAATATCCAGGTGAAGACGTTGATGAAGAAGCGCGGGATGACCAGCGCCATCGTCCACGGGGTGTGCTCCACGGGCTCGTAGCTGACATACACCTCTTCGCCCTCCACCATCAGCTCGTCGTCGTCCGTACTGATGTATTTACCCTTCTTGCCGCTGGCTGTCATGGCATTTGCCAGCCTGCCGTAGGCCGTTGTGCTGTCTGTGGCGTAGTCGAAGATGTTTTTCCGGACCACACGCGTCCGGTCGGGGTGGCGCAGATAGGTTCCAGTCGAGTCAATGGCGAAGAAGTAGATTTCCTTCTCGGCAGCCCACTTGCCGGCAGAGTCTGAGTAGTTCTCAATGCTGGCGGACGGGAACAACTGGCTCATCAGCACGTCGACACCCAGCACCGCAACCGTGCTGTCGCGCCCGTCGCGGATAGGAATGAGGTAGGCCACCAAGGCAGTGTCCTTGTGCTGGCCCGTGAAGAAGGGTTTCGACCAGTGCCCCTCCTTCGACTTCAGTGCCTTCTGGAACCATTCGGCCCTGAGGTAGTCGTTGGTCTTGCCGTCCAGCGTCTGCGTGTTGACCACGGTGCTGTTGCTGTCGCTCCGGATGGCATACGGGCAGAACCAGCGGCCCTTGTCGGCGTAGTAGTTCTCGCGGAAGCTCAGGCCGCAGCTGCGCACGCTGGGATTGAGCTCCACGATGTGCTTCATGATGCTGCGCAGACGGTCCGGGCGGTTCAGACTGTTCTCAATGTCGGGCACGGTGTTGACCGCAGCGGTGTAAACCTCCGTCAGTTTCTTCTCGGTGGGCTGCAACTTGTTGGTTAGTATGGAATCGCTCAGCACGACGGCATTGCCCATGACTATAATCCAGGCAATGCCGTAGATGATGAGTGAAACGACACTCATGGTGATGAACAGTGTCACCATGATGCGTCTGGTGAGTCGTTTGGCAAAAGATTTGGGATAGGGGCCCTTGTCTTTGCTCTTGAATAACCTCATAGATGTATGATTTAAAACATTTTGCTTGCAAAGATACTATTTTTTTTGTACTTTTGCAAGCAAAACCAGAAAAGTTATGTCAAATGTACAAATAGAGACCTCGTGGAAGGAACATCTGCAAGGAATTTGTTTCCCACCGGGGAAACTCATCTTCAATGCTTTCAACTTGTGTCCCTTTGACCAGGTGAAGGTGGTCATCATCGGACAAGACCCTTACCATGAGCCGGGGCAGGCTCACGGCCTGAGTTTCTCGGTGCAGGACGGGGTGCAGTTTCCACCGTCTCTGCAAAATATCTTCAAGGAGATTCAGGATGATCTGGGCACGCCCATTCCTCAGACAGGTAATCTGACGCGCTGGGCCGAACAGGGGGTATTGCTGCTCAATGCCACGCTGACCGTACGTGCCCATCAGGCCAACAGCCATTCGACACTGGGCTGGCAACAGTTTACTGATGCGGCCATCCGTGCTTTGGCTACCGAACGGGAGCATCTGGTCTATATGCTGTGGGGCGGCTACGCGCGAGGCAAGGCATATATGATTGACAAGACGAAGAATCTCGTACTGGAGTCTGTTCACCCGTCTCCGCTCTCTGCCAATCGTGGCGGCTGGTTCGGCCAGCATCAGTTCTCGCGCTGTAATGCATATTTGCAAGAAAACGGCATCTCTCCCATTCAGTGGTAATCGTCAAGTTCTTTGGCCAAGGTCAGAGCGTCCAAAGGCCGGAGACTATGTTCAAAGGTAAAAATACAATGAATAAAGTTCCTCCCATCATGGAAGTCGGCGGTGTGCTGATTTCATCAGAGATACTGACAGAGTGCTTCTGCTGTGACTATGAGAAGTGCAAAGGCATCTGCTGTGTAGAGGGTGATGCCGGTGCCCCGGTGACGATGGACGAGATTGCTGGCATAGAAGATGCGCTGGACACGGTGTGGGCAGACCTCAGTGCAAGTGCACAGAGCGTCATTGACCATCAGGGCGTA
>CADACW010000125.1 GCA_902786565.1 uncultured Prevotellaceae bacterium
GCGCTGGTTCTCTGCCTTTGTCACGGGATAGACGCTCACCGTGGCACCGGGTTTCACCTGAAAGCCCGCAGTCTCGAGGTTCATGTTCGCATTGCGCAGGCTGTGGATATAGTACCCCGTGAGGTCGCCTCCATTGTCCTTTAGGGCTTCTAGCGTCCATTGCTGGTAGGCATAGCCCTTGTTTTCGTACTGGCCTACGGTTGCCGAATTAGCTGTGGAGCCTGACAGAATTGTCAGCACCTTCTGACTTTTCTTGTTGACGATGATGTAGTTGCTGCCTGTCAGCGGACAGAGAGGCACGTCCTCACCTTGGCATATCTGTATGCTGCGCTCGGCACTTTGCTGGTGCTTGTCGCCATAACGGTAGCCACCGGGCAGGGAGACGGGGTAGGTGTAAGCGGGGCCATAGCCGTCGAAATACACCGCTTTGTCTGTACTTACCAGTTCATAGGTGCATGGTGAGGCCTGTCGCTCGCTGGCGCCTGCAAATGCCTTGATGCGGCCGTCGGGCATCCTGTAGACAGCAGCCCCAGTCCATGCAGCGCGATTCTCGCCATAGCCCAGGCGCATCCCGCCAGGGCTGGTGGCCAGACAGAAGTCGCCTCGTGTAGGTCCAACCGTTCCCCACCAGATGCCATTCTCCAAACCGTATTGTGCGCCCACGATGCCTTCCATCACGTTGTGCAGCTCGTCGTTCGTAGCCACGTTGCCGTCGGCTTTCACCGTAGTATAGAAATCGGCATAGTGGTCGAAATCGCCGGCCAGCTGGTGCGTGTTCCCTTCATCGACGTATGGCTTCATGTGCTGATACCATTCCATGGCGCCATCGTTGTTGCAGGTGTTGCCGGCGCAAATGCGTATGCCGGCAAGCTCGGGATCTTCCTTCAGCAGTTTGGCCACAGCCTTGAAGTCGTCCTTCGTTCCTTGATTGCTCGCCGTCACATCCGGCTCGTTGAAGGGAGCGATAGAGACCACGTTCAGTCCGTAGTCTTGCACATATTTCACCGTTGCCTTGATGACCTTGTACCACTGTTCGGGGTGGTGGGTGAAGATGTCCACGTTAATGTCTACGGGGTCGCTGTTGAGTAGAATGCCCGTGGGCTTGCTCAGTGCGATATGCTGCAATCGCGACTGCAAAAACTTCTGCTGCCGGGCAGACAATGTGCCATCAGCATTCACAGGGTCCATCACCTGGAAGGAGACCCGGCCGTAGGTGAGACGGTCGGCACCGATGAAATTGATGCCACGCAACACGTTACCCTCGTCATCCCAGGCTGTGTCCATGCCCCACTTGATGGGTGTCGGCTGTCCAGTATCAGTGACGCAGAACGGCACTTTCACGATGTTGCTGCACAACTGCTGAGCTGACATCCTGCAACACAGCAGGAGGAGAATCATGAAGACCAGAGATTTATGGTATTTCATATGGTATGTGAATTTTTTGGGTTTATAGAGTTACAAAGGTATTAAAAAAATCCAAGTCCCTGTGAAAAGGAAGGACTAAATTAAAATAGTTTAACGTGAGTTCGATGTAAGAAAAGAGTCTAATAGTTGTAGGAGTGACAGTTTTTCGTGCCTTTATGGAGAAAAAGGCCGAAGGCCTGGACCTTCGGTCGAGTCTGCTCACGCTCGGAAAAACAGATGCGAGCATCGTTCTTCTCTCGCTTAATCGCAGCCTTCCTTCAACGCTGGTGCGCACTCCCCTCCTTCGGAGGGGCGGGGGCGACTGGGGTCTTCAGAGCAGCCACCGGCGTGGCTGCGGCCCCACAAAGGGGAGTCAGAGCGCTGAAGTAATCCCCTACAGCGGAGCAAGGCAGCGGAGCTGTATTTTGAAGACAGACGGGACAGAAGAACTATCCTCCCTTTAGAGGAAAGGCCGTGGGCGAGGCCAAGTATGTGAATTCTTCATGTGACAAGTATGCCCTCAAGATGATAAGGGTCAAGAATAAAATGCTTTAATAACGAAATGCATACAACAGCTATTATAAAGAATACAATAGTCATACTATAAATTAGGAATATTGGAATTCGTCTATTGTATTTAGAATTGG
>CADACW010000126.1 GCA_902786565.1 uncultured Prevotellaceae bacterium
TGCTCAGGGCAAGCTGGCCGCCATCGCTGTCAGCGGCCCGTTTGGAGCCTGCAAGGAGCAGTCGAGCGGACTCTACGCAATGCGCATGGCCGAACGCGGCTTTGTAGCCCTGGCCTTCGACCCCTCTTACACGGGTGAGAGCAGTGGCGAACCCCGCCGCACGGCATCGCCCGACATCAACACCGAGGACTTCATGGCAGCTGTTGATTTCCTGTCGAGACAGGAGAATGTGGATTCCGCGAAGATAGGCATCATCGGAATCTGCGGATGGGGAGGCATTGCCCTCAATGCTGCCGCAGCCGACACACGCATCAAGGCTACCATCGCAAGCACCATGTACGACATGACCCGCGTCAGTGGCAATGGCTACTTCGACAGCGAGGACAAGGAGGAGTCGCGCCATGCTGCCCGTGAGGCCATGGCAAAGCAGCGTCTCGCCGACCCCATGGCGATGGCCGGCGGAGTGGTGAACCCGCTGCCTGCAGATGCTCCTCAGTTTGTGAAAGACTACTACGACTACTACATCACTGCTCGTGGCTACCACAAGCGCAGCGGAAACTCCAACGACGGCTGGCGCACCATAGGCACGCAGGCTTTCGCCAACGCCCGTTTCCTCTATTATATCAACGAGATTCGCTCGGCCGTCCTCGTCATGCACGGCGAGAAAGCCCATTCCCGCTACTTCGGCGAGGCTGCCTATAAGTATATGGTGGAAGGCAAGGCCGAGGGATACAACGTCGTGGGCAAGCCCAATCCCAATCCGGAGAACAAGGAGCTGCTCATCATTCCCGGAGCTACCCATTGCGACCTCTATGATGGCGGGTATACCGAATTGGTCGGCAAAGGCGAACCGAAGAACCTCATTCCATGGGATAAACTCGCAGACTTCTTCAATAAGAATCTGAAGTGAAAAGGTAATACTAATCCTCTGCTGACATGACTCACATTCGAAGACTTTGCACCTTCGCACTGATGGCAGCCACTCTGTTCACCCACGCCCAGTGTATGCGAGTACACTATGACGACGGGTGGACAGAGCAGATAGACGTAACGACAGTGGACAGTATCACCTTTGACAAGAACGAACAGCATTTAGCACCTACGATTATGCTCAACAACGGACTCAGGATGGCAGCCTTCGGAATAGGCACCTATTCACTGCACAACGAGACCTGTTTCAATTCCGTATATACAGCCCTGAAGAACGGTTACAGGCTCATTGACACTGCTTACATGTATGGCAATGAGGAGGAGGTGGGGCGTGCCGTGCGCCAGGCTATCCGCGATGGTATCTGCAAGCGTGAGGATGTGACGGTCATCACTAAGATTTATCCTGGCTCCCAATATGCCAATCCAGAGCAGGCCATACAAGAACGCATCGACAAAATCAACATCGACTATGTGGACATCATGCTGCTCCATCATCCGGGCGACAACGACGTGAAAGCCTACAAGGCGATGGAGAAGCAGGTCGAGACAGGGAAAATCCACTCTTTAGGAATCTCCTGCTTCTATATCGACGAATTGAAACGGTTTCTGCCGCAAGTCACCATCAAGCCCGTGCTGGTGCAGAACGAGATTCATCCTTATTATCAAGATACCGAGGTAGTGGACTACATCCATGAGCAAGGCATTGTCATTCAGGCCTGGTATCCATTAGGAGGCCGTGGATATCAGAAGGAACTGTTGAGCGACCCGGTTCTGGAACGCATCGCCGAGGCGCATGGCAAGTCATTGGTGCAGGTCATCCTGCGCTGGCACTATCAGCGCCGCGTGGTGGCCATCCCAGGTAGCAGCAATCCTGCCCATATCGCTGAAAATATCGACATATTTGATTTCGTGCTGACGGATGAGGAAATGGCAGATATAGCGGCACTGAACCGTAATGAGAAGCATGACTGGTATTAAGCTGACTTATAGTAAAGATTACCGTGCTAGACACTTCTTTGCGCGAAGACCTGGTGAAGAAGTATGGCAACCCACAGCTGAAGCCTTGTGGGGTGCTGAAGGCTGGCGACGTGTTCTATGCCACGAACACCTGCCCAAAGGGTATGTGCGACTGCGCTTGGCGCACAATGAACCAATATGTGTTTGCGCTCTCTTCGGGTGTGAAGAAATTCTACGGCGACGACTGGACCAATCGCGACGGCATTGCCGTGGTCACATGCAATGACGGGTTCCGCCCAGTCACCTTCCTGCTGGAAGCCACCAGCGAAGAAGCCGGACCATTTTACCAAAACGACATCCTTTTTGCTAAGATGGTAGAAAAATAAGAAAAATCTCTTGTTTTTTATCTCCTATGCCGACTTACCAGGGATAAATCACGAACATCGACCCGTTGTCACTCTCTCCATCGTAGTCCGCTGGAAGGGTGAGCTGGCTCGACAACAGTTCTTGTTCCTCGTCATCAAGATGCCGTTCCAACTCCAGTTAAATACATTGACGGGCAGGGTTGTAATTCAGGTTCCAAATGCAGTCACCGAGGCAGGCATTCACCACCGTCCTCACCTCGTCCTGAAACCGCCAGATAGCGTCAAAGTCAATCATCGCCCCAACTTACAGTTCCAAGATATGAGTGGCCATGTTGTCA
>CADACW010000127.1 GCA_902786565.1 uncultured Prevotellaceae bacterium
AACTCACACTTCTATAAAGTTTTAGTTTTATTTAGCGATTAAGCAGTCAAATAAGTAGTCCTCGTTGGAGGCCGCAGGGTTATTGGGACTGACCACACAAGATGTAGTTTTTCCCATCCTCTAGCAATCTTCCAGTTTTGCTATTGCTGAAGGTGCAGCCGACGTGATGATAACGGAGATTACAGAGGCTCCCTATTATGTCCAAACCGATAGCCGACTCGCAGCCCCACTACTGAACGCTCCATTTACTCATGGTGAAATTGGCGTCCTCATGCAGAAGGAGCAGGAGGATCTCTTGCAGATAGTGAACAATGTCATCCGTCAGATGAAATCCGACGGCACTCTTCGGAAGCTGCACGAGAAGTTCGGGCTAGTATATGCCTACGAATAAGATAGGATTATGTTCCTAGTTATACGCTTGCTACAAACATCCCGGTAGCAGGGGCAATTTGGTTTCCAGCAATCACAGCACTTTACGCCAAAACCTGTCAGTTACGTTTCTTCCTACCGATCAGTGGCATATTGCTTTCGGCATAGAACACTACTACACGCGTTTCTCCACCGACCAGACCGCCAGCATCACTTTCCTCGACGCCTCTGTCCGCTGGCTCCTTTCCAAACGATTTGACATAGCTCTTGCCGCCACCAATCTCCCTGACGAAACAAACTACCGCTACACCTCTTTTGGCTCCCTCTCAGAATCTTTGTATTCCTTCAACATACGACCAAGAAATATCATTATCAAAATGCAAATAAAAATTTAATTACGAAAATGAAATAATGAAGATTTCAAGACTTGCCTTTGAACTGCTTTTTTCAATTTTGTGGAATATCTTTGGTACATTCCAAAATATTGTGTAATTTTGCACCCCCAGAAAAAAGAATTGTTAAACAAAAGATCGTTATGAAGATTAAATTTTTCTTTATTATTTGGTGTTTGTCCCTGCTGACAGTTCTCGAAGCGCAGGGCGAAAACGTGACGTTCCGTGTGCGCTCATGGGACGCAAAAAACAAACAGGTGGTGACCACCACCGACACAAAGGATGCCACCGTGCTCAGCGGCGAGCACGAGAACGACTGGATAGCCCTCGGCAACGGCTACTACGTGGTGAAATCCCATACGCAGTACAAGGTGCTCAACATCACTGGCAACGACGTACACCTCATCCTCTCGAACGGCGCTGAGCTCAACTGCGTACACGTGAAGCTGAAAGACGGCTACAAGCTTCACATTCACGACGTGTCCGACCAAAGCTCGGGCAAACTCATCGTGGAGAATCATAAAGAGTATACTAAAAAAGCCGGTAAAAGAAAATATGGCAATGGTTCCTATACAACTACCCACGGCGTTTATCACACAGCAGCAGGCATCGGCAGTTCCGAAGATGGTCCTATGGGCAGCCTCTATGTACACAGCGGAACGGTCAAAGTCTACCAAGGCGGATTAGGTGCTGCCATCGGTGGCGGTCTTGAGTGGGGCATCGGCATCAACAGCGAGGTGACAATCTTCGGTGGTATTGTCGAAACTCACGTCTTTAGCGACAACTATTCCGGTGCTGGCATTGGCGGCGGCATGAAAGCCAATCAGGGTGGACCGATAAACATCTATGGCGGTACCGTGGTATCTATGATTGATGGAGATTGGCAATCATGCTCGCATGGTGCCGGCATCGGCGGCGGCGGATGGGACGGCTACGGCGGCACAGTGAATATCTGGGGCGGCCATGTCATTGCTATCGGCGGAAAAGATGGTTGCGGCATTGGCGGCGCCGACGGTGGCAACTACGGTGGCACGGTAGAAGCACGCGGTGGTGAGAAATGCTCAGCCATCGGCGGCTACAGAGGCAAGGACAAGGGCACCATCTCCTTTGCCGACAACCTGAAGGTTACGGGCGGCACGGCAAATCGACTGTCAAATGGCAATTTCAATCTCAACGCCACCCCTGAACGCGTATTCACCAACGCCGAGCGCGAGGCTGCCTGCCAGTATCGCACATGGGTCAAGGTGGAGGCCTGCCCCCACGAGGCACCTGGCGACGGCAACGGCAGCGACCACACAGCAGCTATATACTACACCATCGACGACGATAATACCCACACCAAGCATTGCCGTTACTGCAACGCCACATGGAAGGAAAGTCACTACGGCGAGACCTGCGTCTGTGGCAAGAATTCAATTGTACAGATCGGCATCCATAATCCTGGAACAACAGAGAATACTTACGCAGATGGCATTCTGAAAATCGTAGGAGCCGGCAAGCAGTTCACTATGCCTGCCTGCGAAGCGCCCGAGGGCTACGAGTTCAAGGGCTGGGAGAAGGATCCTACTGAAGAGAATAAAAACAAATGGTGTCACACACCGAACGGCCTCGTTGAACCGCAAACACTGTTAACTGCTGAGGCTGGTAAGAACTGTGTGCTCTACGCCCGTTTCGCCAAAGTCTATACGACCTCATGGACATGGATAAGGACTGCCGGTGGCGCACAGGCAACGGTAACCATCCAACACAAAGGTGAGACCGTTGCATCGGAGACATCGGGCTCCTCGAATAACATGGAAATCACCACGGAATACCTGACGGAGACGATGACGGTAGATGACCAAGAGGTGGAAGTCATCATCGGCACGCGTTACAACGCTACCTGCAACTACACCAACGTGGACGGTCACAGCTATGTCTTCACCGACAGCTATGACGTCGTCGATGACCTCACCCTCCAGAACGCCAGCGCCAACACCGAAGCCATCAGCGACAACATTTTATGTCCTGTCAACGTTGAGCTCAACGGTCGCACACTCTACAAGGACGGCAAGTGGAACACGCTTTGTCTGCCATTTGACATCTACAGCTTCACCGGCACACCGCTTGAAGGCGCCACGGTGATGACGCTGGATGTGGAGGGTACGTATGGCGACAAGAAGACCGGCTATGATGCCTCTACTGGTGTGCTCTACTTCGAAGAGACCGACTGGATAGAGGCCGGCGTACCTTATCTGGTGAAGTGGACAACAGGCTCTGATATAGAAAGTCCTGTCTTCAACGAATTCACCATCTACAACGATGACCCCGACGAGACAAAACTTGTCAGTGAGGACGGCAAGGTGGAGTTCATCGGCAACTATGACCCCGTAGTGCTCACTGGCGGCGACAAGGGCAGCCTCTACCTTGGCGCAGATAACAAGCTCTACTGGCCCAGTGCCGACAAGACCGTCAATGCCTTCCGCGCCATTTTCAAGGTCGACACCAGCATTGCCAGCCAAGTACGTTCCTTCGAGATGAACTTCGACGGAGACACCGTTACTGGCATCGTCACCATCGAACAAGAAAAAGGCAACAACAGAGCCAACCGCTGGTACGACTTGCAGGGCCGTCAGATTTCAAATAGTAAATTGTCAAAGGGTCTCTACATCCACAATGGACAAGTAGTCGTGGTTAAGTGATTATTGATAAAGAATGGTAATTTCTCAAACAGAAAAGAATATGAAAAAACAATATATAAAACCTGACGTTGTAGTACTCGAGCTGAAAAGCAGTGGCATTATCTGTACCAGTCTGTATGAATCGCTGGATAGCAATCTGACAGACGACGGGTTGGTCTTCCCTCAAAGTGACGAAGGCTTAGACATCGACATTCGTTAGCAAAAAAGCCCTGGCACCAACATGATGCCAGGGCTTTTTTCTAAGATGCCTTCTTAATACTCATCCTCGTTGAACAGGAAGTCTTCCTTGGTGGGATAGTCGGGCCAGATGTCTTCAATGCTTTCATAGACATCACCTTCGTCTTCTATCTCTTGCAGGTTCTCTAATACTTCAAGGGGAGCTCCTGAGCGGATGGCATAATCTATTAGCTCTTCTTTGGTTGCAGGCCACGGA
>CADACW010000128.1 GCA_902786565.1 uncultured Prevotellaceae bacterium
TTTCACCTTCGCTCAACGGAGTTGTCTTGACAAAGTATAGCGTTCCACTTTCTCTGCAAAACACGACTTGAGCAACAGGTATTGGGGCTTCAGGAGACGGGTCTTCAGGAGCGACAGGAGCGTCAGGCAGAACAACAGTAAACGGGTCCTTCGCCTGTACGCCATTGTCATTGCGCCAGTGGATGCTGAATTTCTTGACACCTTTCGATTTGGCCAAGCTTTCCAGCGCTTCCATGTTGGCTGTGTTGCCGTAGACCTTCTTCGAGTAGTTGATGACGGCACTGATGGCATCCAGCGACGATGCCGACTTGTCGGCAACCTGGAACACGTCGGCATAGATGTCGGGGAACTGCTTGCGCACTTCGTTCTGTAGGTACTCGCGGGCTCCGGCCACCTCTGCACCCTCCCACTCGTCCACGGTGATGCTCATGCGCCATGTCTGCATGGCGCGGTTCGGCTGTATCAGCTGCTGCGAATGGTTGGAGGTCTGCGTCGTGGTGTATTCATATTTGCTGGGGCGATTACCCTTGCTACCCGATTTATATGAGAATAGCAGTGCGGCGGTCTGGGGCTGCGAGGTGATGCTGAAAGTGTATTGTCCTGACGGATTGGCTACCGACCAGCAGACCTCGTTGGCAATGTCGCAGTCGTTCGTCAGGATGTCGGCTGCCGTCTGGTGCCTGTAGTACCAAGAACTACCCTCCTTTGGTTGCGAGAATTGTGGCAGCGTGCCCTTATACGTCCACGTCACCTGATTGCCACTCGTGTTTTTCACACCATGCAGATCCTTGCTCGTCTGCGACAAGCTCATCGAGAACGACGTGCCATTGGTGGTGCCCCATGAATAGGTGTTGTTCCATGAAATGCCGTTTGTCGTCGAATGCGAAGATGACGAGCCGATATTGACGCTGGTTGACGACGTATTGTTGTCGGTGTCCGGCTTGGAGGCTTCCAATCGGATGCTGCCGCTGCCCGTGAGATTAATCGACGTGATGTACTGAGAGAGGAACGAGCCATACCAGTTGTCATAGTCGCCATAGTTCGTTGCACCATACCAATGTTCTTCATTTGTTGGATAGAAAATCATCCATCCCTTCTCATTGCCCATTTTGAGGGTGACGTTCTGCTTCAGGTAGTAGTAGTCCTTGTTCGACTCCATGTTGTGGACACCCCACGTGCGCACAATCATGTTCACGCGGTCGGTGTAATGATAAGTTTTGTTATTTGCGTATCTCCAGTCGATGGCCTCGTTGTAGGTGAACTCCTCGCTGGCATCCATGATGTCGTTGATGGCACTGCCGCCGGCGCGGTGCATGGCGCGGCGTGGAGCGGACCCCTGGTGCTTCGCCACGCTGGCGTTCAGCCAATCGGCAGCAGCATCGGCCAGCGTGCCGCTAATGTAGGCGGTGCGCTCCTGCTTGGTGGTGACGGCTTCGGCGTTCGTCGTATTGCCCTCGCCGTCTCCGGTGTGTACGTAGGCCGTCATCTCGTCCATGAACGGCTGCTGCATGAAATAGTCCGTCGGGCCGTAGATAATCATCTCGGCCACCACGTCGTTCAGGTTGTCACCGGCGGCGCGCGTCGTGGCCATCTGCTGGATGTTGGCCTGTCGCGTCTGGAATCGCTCCAGCATCTGCGAGCGGGCGGCAGCGGCCGCTGCCGTCTCACTGCTCAGGTCGAACGTCTCCTCATACTGCAGTTGCTGCAGCTCTATCAGCTTGGCGGCATACAGTACGCCGAAATTAAACAATTGCTGTGCTGTGGGACGCTCAATGGCCAGGTAGCCGCCCTCTAACGACAGGCGCACCAGGGCGTCTATGTCGTCAGCACTCATGCCGTTGCCGTCGAACATCGAGCCCGGCACCAGCACCATCTTCGTGTCGGGGCCAATCCCGTTCGTCACTACTGGCAGACGCTTCACCAGGGCGGCACCCGTCGATCCTTCGCCGAAGTCGCCCAGCACGGCCGACGGCAAGTCTTCAGTCACCTTGACGGCCAGCTGGTCCTCCGTGGGCTGCGTCTCGTCGGGCGTCTCCACGTTCTCTACGTTCTCGCCGCCCGCTGTGTCGTCCTTGTCGGTACACGCGCTCAGGCCCAGCATCATCGGCAGGGCCATGAGCCATAGTAATCTTAAAGTCTTTCCCATTTTTGTTTTGTTTGTTTTTGGATTGTTATTAAAAATAGATTCTGTCTGTCAATTTTGGCCACAAAGGTACAACGTTCCGTGTTAATATCAAAAAAAAAAAATAAAGAAATGTTAATCCATTAACATTTTCGTGTCACAGCGTGCCTTGTCACAGCGTGCCTGTCACCGTGTGACAACGTGGTGGTCAAAGTGGTCATGGTCATTTTGGTCAAAATCGATTTTCGGGAAATGAACATCGTGTCACAGCGTGCCTGGCACCGTGTGACATGACGGTTCTGCTGAGTACTTCCGCTTTGCGAGAAGATTCTTCCAATCGAAAGACTAAAAAAAACGAGTTAGACTAAAAAAAACGAGTTTTCTTTGGTTCTTTCCTCGCTAATTCGTATCTTTGCAGAGAAATGACAATGATTATGGGGCAGTTAGCATTTCTAAGGATGTTTATCTTGGTCGCGATTTCACTTGACGTGAACGACAACCGCCGCCATGTGCATGTATTCAAAAGGGGAATGCGCCACCAGTATTCGCTCGCAAAAATCTGGATAGAGAAGAATGGCGAGCAATGCGTGGAGATAGCAGAGTCTAAGTTGTCTGCCAAGGACAATGAGATGTTGGTTGCCGCCATTAATCGCCACTGGAAGTTCATCAACGACCAGATTACGAAGACATTCAACGGCGAGAAGACCATTGCAATAGACATTGAGAAATAAACTAAAAGGAGGACAAAGATATGTGTAAGATTAAAGGAGTAACATTAGGTATTAAAGACCTGAACTTTACGGCCCGTCGCGGTAAGATGTTGGTACGCCTGACAGACGGACGTGAGTTGATTGTTCCCGTTTCGTTCTTCCCCGACATTCAACGGATGCCGGTAAAAGAACGCGAGAAATGGATGGTGCTGGATGACCAGTACTTCACCTTCGAAAACATGACGAGGGTGTATTCTATACTTGACTTATTGAAGGTGGCATGACGTTGCAAATGTCACAGCGTGCCTGGCACCGTGTGCGACTTAAAAAGATACTGTGTCTTTAAAGGGCGGCTGGGGATGGCTCCGTGGTGTCGGTGGTCAGGTGTACATCGCACTGTGGGAAGGGGATGGTGATGCCTCACGTAGCCGATGCGCTCGGCCACCAGCACGTATTGCTTCACGTTGATGTCGACGGCGCTGTCGCTCATGTTGCCGACCACCACATTGAAGCCGTACTTGGGGTCTACGATGTCGCGGCCGTAGCGGTCCTTGGTGCGCATCTTCTGCATGCCCTCCACCAGCACCTTGCGCACATGCGGTATGTCCGTGCCATAGGCCACGCCGACGGTGATGACGGTGAGTTCGTAGGAATGGTTGCGGGTGAGGTTGTTGAAGTTCTTGCCGAAGAGCGACGAGTTGAGGAACGACATCTCGGTGCCCTCGATGGTCTCTGCCTGCACGCACTGGTAGTTGATGGCGGTCACTCTTCCCCTGACGCCTTCGCACTCAATCCAGTCGCCGACCCTGAGTCGTCCGCTCATGAGCTGGATGCCATAGATGAAGTTGTTGATGGTGTCCTTCAGTGCCAGACCGATACCAGCCGAGAGTCCTCCGGCAATGAGTCCGAGCGAACCGGTGGGGATGTTCCACACGGTGACTACGATGACGGCAAATCCCATCCAGAGCAGCACGCTGATGATGCTGTTGCCCAGCGACAGGTTGATTTCGTTGGCGCGGATGGTGGTGCGGTTGTGCTTTCGCATGAATGCCGTGTAGCGGAGGTACTGCCAGATGGCGTGGATGGCGCGGCTGAGGTAGCGCAGCAGGAAGAAGAGTATGGACAGATAGACGATGCTGCCGCTCGATATGCGCAGGGTTTCGGCGCCGCTGGAGTCGACGAGCTGGATGAAGGGGTTCTCGTAGAAACGGACAAACAGGTCGTCGAAGTCGAACACGCTCAGCGACTGGCGTGCGCACAGCGGCAGCGAGAGCAGCATCATGGCAGGCACGGCCACCTGGCGGATGAAGTCGTAGAACCAGGTGGCTCCGAAGAGCAGCGACTCGCGGTCTTCGCCCGAGACGTAGGTGATGCGGTTGCGCAGGTTGGCCACGCGCTTGTCCAGCCACCGTTCCTTGTAGCGGTTCAGCAGGTCGACGATGCAGACGACGGTGAGCCACACGGCCAGCAGGAAGTACCACCAGACGAGTATGAGCATGGCCACGAAGGTGTAGCCGAAGAAGGCGAAGAGGAAGGCTGCGAGATAGACAGCCAGCGACACCCATCCCAACGTGCTGTCGATGGAGGTGGCCTTTCCGGCGACCCAGTAGCAGCAGCACAGCTGCCACACGGCAATGACGAGCAGTACGGGCGGGAAGAGCAGCACCATGATGTACTCGACGCCGTCCTCGGAGAGTCCCAGTATAAGGTAGTAGGCGATGGTGCCAATGAGCAGCGAGATGATGGAGAGTTTCCTCTTGGCCATGTAGCGCTTCAGCCGGGTGTAGCGGTACAGCAGCCACAGCACGAGCAGGGTGACGAGCCAGAAGCCGGCGACGATGATAATCTGGACGGTACTGATGAACAGCATCATGGTGTTGACCGCCCTGCTGGACATGCGGTTGACGTATTCAGAGTCCTTCTCGTCAGGGGTGCTCGTTTCGAGGGCGTCGTACAGTTCCCGCAGGCTGTACTGTTTGCGCAGGTCCACCTTGGTCTTGCGCCAGTAGTATCCCGGGTTGGCCATGATGTCGAGGAAGGGCGT
>CADACW010000129.1 GCA_902786565.1 uncultured Prevotellaceae bacterium
CATCGCGCCAGAGGTGAACCGCAGCCGGACGGTGTATGTCAAGGGAATGGCCAAGCGGGCAGTGAACGACACGCTCAGGTGGGAGCCCACGAATTACACGGCAACCCAGGTGAAGGAGTGGCTCTATACGCTGAAAAGCGCCGAGGTGGTCAGCGCCACCGTCAACGGCAGCCGCTACTCGAGCGACAGGCAATACCTGAAGTGCGACAACCACAAGCTGGTGCCTGTGGTGACGCGCATGGTCGATGCGAACTTCTTCAAGGTCTATCAGTTCCGCTTTGTCTATGGCCGACCTTTTACGCAGGAGGAGTGCCTGAACGACAGTTACTACAAGGCGCACGCTGCCGTGCCCGCCGTCATCAGCCGCGACATTGCCGAACAGGCTTTTGGCAAGGATGTTGACCCTGTGGGAAAGACTCTCAACTACGGTTACATCATCCGCATCGTGGGCGTGATAGAACCCACGTCGTCCATCATGGAAGAGAGCTTCGGCCAGTTGTTCTTGGCCCTTGATCAGGAAGCCGAACGCGTGATTGTCGTATTGAAGGAAGGCTGCACCATAAAAGACTTGGAAAAGGAACTTGCAGAGATAGCCCGCAAGCGTAGCGTCAGTGACAAGGAGTATGATTACTCCATAATCGGTACCTTGCTGCCCCATGCCCAGATGAAGATGTCGGGGGACGGCGTGGCCCATTCCTGGAGCAGCATCTTCAAGTCGCTCTTCCCGAAGGTGTTCGTCCTGCTGTTGGTGCCTGCGCTCAACCTGAGCGGACTCGTGGCGGCCCGGATGCGACGCAGGGTGGCCGAGATGGGTGTACGCAAGGCTTTCGGTGCCAAGCGACGGACGCTGCTCACGCAGGTCATCGCTGAGAACCTGGTGCTCACGCTCTGTGGCGGCTTCGTGGGCCTGGTCATAACATGGCTGCTGCTCTATGTGTTCCGTTCGTGGCTGTTCTTCGCCGTGGGCAACACCGCCTTCACATTGCCCGAGCCGACGGTGGACGGCGAAATGCTCTTTTCTCCCCTCATCTTCGTCATCGGCTTGGCCGTGTGCATCGTGCTCAACCTAATGGCGGCCCTTATTCCGGCGTGGCTCAGCCTCCGTAACCCTATTGTAGAATCAATGAACGAGAAGAAGTAACATGAGAAAGATACTGAACAACCTCTGGAGCCAGCGCACGAATAACGTGTGGCTCTTCCTCGAACTCATTGTCGTCTGCTTCGTGGCCTGGACGCAGCTCGACCCATCCTGTCCACGCAGCCGTACGAGATGGCGGACGAGAGTATGACACAGGAGGAACGCGATAATCAATACTGGAAACGGGAAGCGCAATACCTGGAGGAGGCCAACGCCATCAAGCGCCAGTTGCTGGCCATCGACGGCGTGGAACAGGCCAGCATCGCCGACCCCGTGATGGGCTTACTGGCACGCACCGATCTGTTTGGAGGCAGCGGCTATGCCAGTAAGCTACGCTATGCCTGGCAGAACGACACGGTTCTGGCCTACGATATCTGCTATTCGCAGGACGAGCACTTCTTCGAGACCTACGGCATCCAGCCTATAGCAGGCTGCAAGACGTCAAGGGAGTTGTCAGACACTGAAAAAGGGTGGATTATCAGCCAGTCACTGGCCGAGCATTTCTTCGGTTCGGCCGAGGCGGCCATCAACAAGGAACTGAAAGCCGCCAGCTTCGTAGACGTAGATTGGGGCCAGCCCATCGTTGCCGTGGTGAACGACGTCCACGTCTCAGAGAAAGACTATAACACCTGGGCGGTTTACAGTAACAACGGCACCATTCGTTATGATGCTTCGCAGAACCTCGTCGTCCTCCGTCTGAAGCCTGGCGTCAACCCGGGCCGCTTCGCCGAGGAGCAGAACCTGAACCCCTGGAATTATGCCAGCGACCACTATGCCGTGGCTTCCTTCACCGCCTACGACGACATCGGCTCCAGCAAGAATCAGTTTGCCGCGCCCACCTTGTCCTACGACTTCAACCTCCAGATAGCCACCGCCCTGTTCTTCCTCGTCAACCTGTGCCTCGGCGTCATCGGCACCTTCTGGATGCAGACCAAGCGGCGCACGGAGGAGTCGGGCATCATGCGGGCCTTCGGCGCCACCCGTCGGCGCGTCATGCTGATGTTCCTTGCCGAGGGCTGGGTGATGGCCACCGTCAGCATGTTCATCGCCTGCGTGCTTTACCTCAACTACGTGAAGCTGGGCCTCGGCGAACTGTGCATCAGCCCCCACCAGCCCGGCACGCAGCCCGACCCCACTTGGGTAGCCGACAAGCCGCTACACTTCCTCATCATTTCTGCCATCGTGTACATCATTATACTGTGTACCGTCCTCATCGGCACTACCATCCCCGCTGTGAAGATAGTCCGCGCAAGGATTACCGAGGCGCTAAGGGAGGAGTAGGATACGAAACAACAAATCATTAACAATAAAAACAAAAGAACAATGGAAACAGTAATCAAACTGAATGGGATCAACAAGATCTACCGTACCGACGAAGTGGAGACACAGGCGTTGGAGAATGTAAACCTCGAAGTGCGCAAGGGCGAGTTCCTCAGCATCATGGGGCCGTCGGGCTGCGGCAAGTCGACGCTGCTCAACATCATGGGACTGCTTGACGAACCGACGAGTGGACAGATTGAACTGTGCGGACAGGTGATTAACCCGAAGATGAGCGACAACCGCCTGGCCGAACTGCGCAACAAGACGTTAGGCTTCGTCTTCCAGTCGTTCCACCTCATCCCGACGCTCAACGTCCTCGACAACGTGCAGCTGCCGCTCATCTACCGGGGTGTGCGCAGCGGCGAGCGCATCCGACTGGCCAAGGAGGTCATCGAGCGCGTCGGCCTCTCCCACCGCATGAAGCACCGCCC
Source organism: uncultured Prevotellaceae bacterium (assembly GCA_902786565.1). Classification (GTDB taxonomy): domain Bacteria; phylum Bacteroidota; class Bacteroidia; order Bacteroidales; family Bacteroidaceae; genus Prevotella. The sequence goes on from CADACW010000129.1 coordinate 2,890, forward strand.
CACGCAGCTCTCCGGCGGACAGTGCCAGCGCGTGGCCATCGCCCGAGCTATCATCGGCAACCCCGAAATCCTGCTGGCCGACGAACCAACGGGTAACCTCGACTCGAAGATGGGTGCGGAGATCATGGAACTGCTCCACCGCCTGAACCGCGAGGACGGCCGCACCATCGTCATGGTGACCCAC
>CADACW010000130.1 GCA_902786565.1 uncultured Prevotellaceae bacterium
CTGATGTCTAGCAAAATAATTGAGCGCAAAAGTTACATAGTAAACAAATCATTTCGTTCGTATCTGACGGCTACTATTCTGACACTGGTGATAGGTCAAATTTCTATTATGCGCTCAATCGTTAACGACAACATCATCATGCCATGCAGCCGTCACTTATCCATCTGATACAGCAGCGTATCCGCAACCAGTGGCAGTCGAAAGCACTTTCCGACTACCAGGGTGACTCTTTCACCTATGCCGAAGTAGCCCATGCCATCAGCTATTGCCACAATCTGTTCCGACAATATGGCATAGAGCGTGGTGACCGTGTGGCACTCTGCGGCGAGGGCAGTGCCCGCTGGGCTATCGCCTTTATGGCTGTCACTACATACGGGGCGGTGTCAGTGCCCATCCTCACCACGTTCACGCCTGCTCAGATTCAAAACATCATCACCCATAGCGAGTCCAGGCTGTTGTTTGCATCACGCACTATCTCGCAGACGCTGGATGACGGCAGCATGCCCCTGCTTGAGCAGCGATACATCATCGACAATCTCCGGGCTCCAGTGTCGCTGAAGTTCAAGCCCGAGGACATCAACTACACGCCAGAGTCATCGCCTGAGGACATGGCCATGATCAACTATACAAGCGGTACGACGGGCAATTCCAAGGGTGTCGTCCTTCCATACCGTGCCTTCTTAGGCAACTACGACGGATTCCAGAAGGATTTCGGCAAGTTGATGAAGCCCGGTACGCCCCACCTGTCCATACTGCCCCTGGCCCACATGTACGGACTGACACTCGAGCTGATATGTCCGTTCTTGCGCGGATGTCATGTCACCTTCCTCAAGCAGCCCCCCTCGCCCACCGTCCTCACCTGCGCCCTGTCCGATTCATGGCCGTTCCGTTGGTCATCGAGAAGTTGACCAAGCAGACCATCCGGCCCATCATCAAGAAGTCAGGTATGGAAAAGGCTGTCAAATGGCCCGTCTTAGGCTATGTCCTGCGCCAATACTTGCACCACAAGCTCATCAAGGCCTTTGGCGGGAGGGTCAAGTACATCATTACCGGCGGCGCCGCCATCAATCCTACTGTTGCCCAGCAGCTACTTGCCGTCCACATTCCGCTGGCCGAGGCCTACGGAGCCACCGAGTGCGCTCCGCTCATCACCATTCTCTTCGACAAGAAGCGTCATCCCGGCTCGTGCGGCCGAAAGGTGGCAGGCATGGAAATTCGCATAGACAGCAGCGACCCGGCGAACATTCCCGGCGAGATACTCACGCGTGGCACCAACACCATGTTGGGCTATTTCAAGAACCCGGAGGCTACTAATGGTGTCATCGACGCCAATGGCTACCTGTACATCAAGGGCCGCAAGAAGAACATGCTCCTCGGCCCCAACGGCCAGAACATCTATCCCGAAGAGATTGAGCACAGTCTGAACAACATGCTCATGGTTCAGGAGAGTATCGTCATCCAGCGCAAGCCCGGCGAGCTGGTCGCCCTCGTATACCCCGACTACAACGAGGCACGCGAGTTGGGACTCACGGAGGATAACATCAGCAACATCATGAAGCTGAACGCTGTCGACATCAATGAGCTGATAGAAGACTGCCAAGCGCACCATCAAACGCTATCTGTATAAATAGATGAATATCGTTATCCTTGATGCCTTCACTGCCAACCCCGGCGACTTGTCGTGGGCAGAACTGGAACGGCTGGGCAGCGTGACGGTGTACGACCGCACCGCTGCGGCCGATACCGTCACGCGCTGCCTCGATGCCGACATCGTGCTGACCAACAAGGTGTGCCTGGGACGTCAGGAAGTGGAGCGGCTGCCGCGGCTGAAATACATCGGCGTGCTGGCCACGGGCTACAACGTCGTCGACATAGCGGCAGCCAGCCAGCGAGGCATCGTCGTACCAACGTGCCGGCCTACAGCACGGACAGCGTGGCCCAGATGGTGTTTGCCCACCTGCTGACCGTAACCAACCGCGCTGAGCACTATGCGCGGCAGGTGCGCCAGGGCCGGTGGAGCACCAGCACCGACTTCTGCTTCTGGGACAGTCCGCTGACCGAGCTCAGTGGCAAGACCTTCGGCATCGTTGGCCTGGGCCACATCGGACAGCAGGTAGCCCGCATCGCGCAAGGGTTCGGCATGCACGTCGTCGCCAGCACCAGCAAGTCCGCCGGCCAACTGCCGCCGCCGGGCGTCGGCAAGGCTGCACTCAGCGAGCTGTTCAGCCTGAGCGACGTACTCTCGCTGCACTGTCCGCTGACCGCCGACACCCGCCATCTGGTGAATGCCGAGACGCTGGCCATGATGAAGCCCTCGGCCATACTCATCAATACCGGGCGCGGCCCGCTGGTGGACGAGTGTGCTACCGCCGAGGCTCTCTCGCAAGGACGGCTGGCAGCCTACTGTGCCGACGTGCTGACCGAGGAGCCGCCGCGCAGCGGTTCACCACTCATGACGTGCCCCAATGCCTTCATCACCCCCCACATAGCCTGGGCCACCCTTGAGGCCCGCCAGCGGCTCATCGCCGTAGCCACCGACAATGTCCGGGCATTCCTGTCCGGCAGAGGGCAGAACGTGGTTTCGGGTACGGAGGAGAACAACGAACGAGTATAGGCAGATGAAAAGACGAGACGAATTTTTCTGATTAGTAAGTTAACCCAATAAAACAAATAAAAAAAGGAAATGAGAAAGATTATGCAATGGGTGCTCGCCGCCACCCTTACCATCAGCGGCGCCATTGTGATGACCTCGTGTAAGACCAGCTCGACGGCCGGCGCCGGCAAGGGAGCAGCCGCCAAGGTTGAGCACACCGAACTGATTCGCACGTCGCAGAGTTGGGACGGCGTCGAGCTGCCCGACTACCTGAAGGGACGTCCCGAGCTGGTAGCCGTCAAGTACGTCTTCCCCGCCGGCCAGAAGCTGGGCTGGCACCACCATCCCGTGATGAACTACGGCATACTGATACAGGGCGAACTGACCATCATCGGACAGGACGGCAAGGAGAAGACCGTTCACGAGGGCGAGCCCGTGGTCGAGATGGTG